>JBMNGO010000001.1:0-636180 GCA_050949885.1 Syntrophomonadaceae bacterium
TTCAATTCAGATGTGGAATCGTATATTTACAGGATACCCCTTATGAATTGATGATTCTTCCTATAGCTTATTATTTGCTTAAGGACGAAATATGGACTGATAAAAAGGCTGTCGATAGATTGGAGTATTGGTACTGGACTAGTATCTTTGGAGGAGCCTACCGCCAAGCCCAAAATGATAGAACCATACATGATGTCAAATATTTAGCAGCATGGGTAATCGATGGCAAAGAATATCTGGAATCCGTTTATTCATCTCTCCTTGACTATCAAGGCTATTCCGCGAAAACTGTTCTAATGATGCAAGATCCCGACAATAGCATTCCACGAGCATTGTACGATGCTATTTTACAATATATTTTAAGTCAGCAGCCCTATGATTTCTTGCCAGGTGTCGATGTAAGATTAAATCCTTGGGATATAGCTGCTAAAAGAGAGATTGTTTTCAATGAGCAGAAGTATAACCTTAACATTCAGGATCACCATATTATTCCTCTGTTTAGTGCAACTACAATAGGAAAATCTTCTGATGAGCTTCGAAGAGATAAAGATAATGTTTTAAACAGTGTGTTAAATCGAACTTATATCTCAGCAAAAGCCAATAGCTTAATCTCAGTTCGGACACCCAATGATTACATGTCCCACATGAACACTCTGTCGCTATATGGACACTGTATCCCAGTTCCTTTTAAGGATTATTATATTCGTAAGGAGAATGAGGATGAAGCTGATTATTATCAGAAGGTTCTTAAGACTAGATATAATGAGTTATTAAAGACGTTAAAAATGGAATTGGACAGCTTGAAATAGAAGAAAAAGCTCGGCCATAATCAGCTAACGAAGCAGTGTTCTAACATCAGAATTGCTAATTCAAAATAGCTAAGCCAATGTTTAGATAAGTGGCAAAGAGGACCCAGAGCAGGTAAGGTATCATGAGCCACTGGGCTATTTTATCTATCCTGCTGAACAAATAGGTGGTGTATGCGGCTGGGATGCCAATTATTACGATGACTGCCGCTGCTGCCCAGAATAATTCAAATCGGAAAAACACTATACTCCACCAAAAGTTGAAGAACAGCTTAACGCCAAACCAAATCAAAGCATGCCTGCTTGCCTGGATGTGGTGCTGGTATATCCGGTAAGCAGCGATTCCTATCAAAGCGTACAAGATGGGTCATACTATGCTAAACACCCAAGTGGGGGGCGCAAGAGGCGGCTTGGCAAGTGGTGTATATATATACAGGTTTCATATCACCTGATAGAAAACTACCGAGATATCCTATAGCCTCGATTAATCCAACTGATATAAGAAGCTCCAGCCAATCTGTTTTCTTTATTATGATCACCTCTTATATACGGCAAAATAATAATACAGCGAATGGCAAGTTAAAAATACAGCAGTAAAATGGAAAAAAACATCGCCAGCACCCTGAAAATATACTACCCTTTTGTTTGCAAGGACAAAGGGGGTAAGAAAGAAAGGATGCTAACGATGATTCAAAGATATCATATCAAATACCAAAGCTTTCATAAAGGACAATCCCTTAGAAGTATTGCCAAAGATACTGGGCATGACTTTAGAACTGTAAAGAAATACGCAGAACAAACTGATTTTAATTTGAAAACAAAACCGAAAAAAGGACGTCCATCCAAACTCGACCCCGTAAAGCCAATTATTAATAAGTGGCTTACCGAAGACATGAATCGACCTGTTAAGCAGCGGCATACTGCGAAACGTGTATATGACCGCTTACGTGATGAGTTCGGAGACATATTCAATGCGTGTGAGCGGACGGTTCGAACTTATGTAGCTGCTAAGAAAAAAGAACTGTATGGGGAAAAAGAAGGATATCTTCCCCTGGAACACCCGCCAGGCGAGGCACAGTTAGACTTTGGCGAAATAGTGATGATTGAAAAAGGCAAGCGAGTGAAAGGTTATGAATTAATACTGTCTTTGCCCTACAGTAATGCTGGCTTTGCTCAGTTATTTAGAGGTCAAAATCAGGAATGTCTGTTAACCGGACTAAAAGATATATTCGAACATATGGGGCATGTTCCCCGGATCATCTGGTTTGATAACCTATCAGCAGCTGTTGCTGGGATTGGGGATCAAGGAAATAGAAAGCTGGTAGATCAGTTTTATCGATTTATGCTCCACTATGGTTTTAAAGCACAATTTTGCAACCCTGGCAAAGGGAACGAAAAGGGTCATGTTGAAAACAAAGTTGGTTACAGCCGCAGGAACTTCTTTGTACCTGAGCCAGAGTTTGATGACATTGAACAATTTAACCTTGAACTTTTTGCCGTGGCAGAAAAAGACCACCAGCGGAATCATTACTCCAAAGGGCGCCAAATATCGGAGCTACTAGGTGAAGATATTGCAGCCATGTTACCTTTGCCAACTAAAACCTTTGATATTGGCCGAACAGAAAAACTTGTGGCCGATAAATACCAATGAGTTAAATGATGCTCAAAAGGCAGGTAATTTAGGCAAGATGCTCAAGCAATTGTCCAAGCTGGATCTACTTATTTGTGATGAATGGGGCTACATTCCCCTGGACCGCCAGGGTGCTCAATTACTCTTTCAGGTGGTGGCAGACTGTTATGAAAAACGCAGTATCATTATAACTACCAACCTGGAATTCAGTAAATGGAACGGAATATTCTATGACGAAAAATTAACCAGTGCAATTATCGACCGTTTAATCCACCATAGCCATCTGCTGGTTTTTGGTGGGCAAAGTTACAGAGTGAGATATTCCACTATCAGGAAATAATACCAATAGGGGTGCTGGATTTATTTTTTGCCGTTTGCTGTATTTTTTACTTGCCAAAAACACCTCTGTTTTATTATTCGCTAAACATTGTAAACCAATGTATTGCGGCCTGCTGTTGGCACAATTTCCAAAAAGGGTACGTAAGCGCAAAGATTATGACCAATGGCCCCGTACTGCAAAGCTGCATTGGGCTATTTAAATAGGCACCTTAAGTTTTAAGTTGGGGACTCGCCTAGAAAAAAATCGTGTAGGCAATAGCAAGACCGAAGAACAGGATAGTTGCGATAGCGCCTTTTCGTCCCAGGGGAAAACGATGAAATTTTGATAATTTGAGAACAATAATGGCTGGAATCAAGCCTACATATAAAGCGGAACCAATACCTCCGGCCAGATTCAGCACTTTACTAAAAGCTTCACCGCCTTCGGTACTCAAATATATACTGAATAGGATTACCGGAACGATAATGATTGGTATGGAATAGGAAGTATTCACCTTGAGTTTGTCCTCAAAAGTCAACTTTAGAGAAATACCAACCCCATATGAAGAAGTAAGTATGGCTAACATTGCAAATAACTGGCCTACGGTACTCAACGCAGGGCTAAGATTTTTGCCTAGGCCAAGAGTAGCGACGGCGGTCACTTCTTTTCCCATAATACCAAGGGATACGACAAAAAAGAAAAAATATAAGATTGCAACTGCCCAGAAGCCTGATTTAATTGCCAGCACACCTTGTCTTGGTTTAGCTTTTACAGCATAGATAACACTGGGAATCACCAGGTGGCCTGCAAATGCAAAAATAACAATGCCCCAAGCATCAAGTATCCTGGAAGGTTCAAAAAACAGGTAATTCTCTAGCGTGATAGAAGGCGTGGCTCTGAGCATCACCCAGACCAGAAGGCCAACTAAAAGAACAGTCACCACTGCATTAATTCTATTGCTCTGGCCAACTTTCAGGGTGAGAAGAAAAGTGATCAAGGCTATAAACAGACCTGCCCCGAGCCAATATGGTAAATTCAAAAGAGAATTCATCATCTCCCCAATAGCAATCGGATAAGCGATCATCGCTCCATAAGATGACATCAACATTCCTGCTAAAGCTAGATAACTAGTACTTCGGCCTAAGTATCTGCGAAAAATAGTATAAAGAGATACTTCACTGCTTTGCAGGTATACAAGTTGGACGAAATACATAGCTGTTAAATAGGAAAAGAAGGCACCCAGGAAAAGAATTGCTGAACCGCCTAGGAAACCACTTTTTGATAATGCATAAGGCAATCCAAGTATACCTGCTCCAATCAAAGTGCCGGCGAAAAGAAGTGAGCCCGTCAAGTTATCGAGTTTCATCATTTTACCCTCAATAGTGTTTAAATGATTTTATATTAAATATCAAGAGATGGCAAATAAACCGGAAAAATGATGTGGCTTTTGGCAGCATGCTGAGCTTTGTGAATTCTAGTCAGGGAAGGGGATAGGGTACCAACTTTGTTCTATTGGTAGTGTCAGATATTCTTAGATTCTTAGACTCTTCTATTTCGTGCAACAGTCTTTAGCGTCACAATAGAAAAGTTGTTGGAGCCGCTAAAATCTTAATTTATTGAGGATTAAATCTGAACGACAAGCTCAGCAATCACTGGAAAATGGTCGGAGGCATCGGTAGGGGATATATGATGCCCCCGGACCTGGACCAGGGAATTGACAAAGATGTAGTCTATGCGTGCTACTGGGTGGTGGGATGAAAAGGTGTTGACAACTCCCCCGGTGTGGTAATCAAAACAATCGGTGAGATTTTGAGTAACCAGCTGGATTTCCGGCTGGTTATTTGTTGCATTAAAATCACCGGCCAGGATGGCCGGGCCAGAAAAGCTGAGTACCTGGGGAAGGACTTGCTGCTGAAGATGCATCAGTCTCAGCTCCTGGTTCAATCCCAGATGGAGAGCAAAAAATCCCAGGGTATGATCAGCCAGTTTTATCTGAACTTGAAGGCAGCAGCGGTCTTCTCTGGGGTCGGGCAAGGAAATGGTTTCATAGCCGGCTATAGAAAAGCGGCTTAGGACCGCATTGCCATAGGCTCCCCGGCGGTAGCGCTTGGCTGCACCGAATACATACCCCATGTCCAGGCGGCGGGCTAACTCGGCGGCCTGATTTTTCCTGCCGCTGCGCGGGTGGTTCATATCCACTTCCTGCAAGGCTATAATATCGGCATCCAAGCTGGCCAGTACTTCGGCAATTCGCTCCAAACTGGGATTACCATAGACATCGGTACCGTGATGAATATTGTAGCTGACAACACGCAGGTATTTGGACATTATAATACCTCTAGAATGTGTTTTAACCATATTATGCGGCACAAGGCTGAAGGTATTACCTGATTTGAGTCCCAGCTATCTCCCGAGAGAGTAATTTCAGTATTTAAGATTTCTCAACTGCTTTAATGGACTCTTACCTGCTTTCCATCAATCGGAAAGGGGAATACCATTTGCATAGACCTTATACGCTGGAGCAAAGTATTCAGGTTAGTCTTTCAATTAAAGAGAGGTATTCATTTTTTTAGTTTACATAATGTTTATTATCGGAAGTTGGGGAATAGCTAGAGAACCACAACTAAAGGCAATGCTGTATTGGATAGATGCTACCGTTAATTATATGAGTGATAATGACTAATTCATTCTTTATACATTTGCACATTTGGAACCATATTCTTCTATCAAAAAAATAAACGCATCCTATCACTCATTCCGGACTAAGATCAAAAATTGATTTTTTGCTCCTAATTATTTACGATTTAAGGCCCCTAAAAATTCTTTCGTGATGTTTGGTTCATGTTTTTTATACTACGCTTTCAGACAGCCTTTAATTTGAGTCATTTCATTTGGCTGGTTTCTATCATCAAGAATTAGTTTGCATATAAATCATATACTATTCCTGTTTCTAAGCTCATAATATTACTGCGTTTTTCATGTACTATAGTTTTAAAACTTTACCCAGTTATTGTACTTTATCGCGTTTGGCTGTAAATGCGCTTTTCCAGTTATTTCTCTAGTTACAAAGAAACAGGGTGGAGAAATATCTAGACTATTTGGTTTACATAAGATATATTATGTCTACCCTATCCCTATTATATTTAAGTTGGTGGTGAGGGCAAAAAAAAACCACCTGTTGTTGGTGGTTCAAGAAACGGCATAACAAAAACAAAGGTGTAAAAACATGAATCGTTCTGATTCTACCATCCCAATAGCAAATAGTAAACACACTGTCACAAAAAAACTAAGTTATTATTTTCCCATACAAGAAGGACTCACATTTTTCTAATTAGCAAAACCTCACATTTTTCCCCTGATGAGTTATACCATGGCATTATCGTGCGCAGCTCTTAAGTCTTGAATAGAAGGCTCAATTATGATAGAATAATCCTTGCTGAAAGGCAGGAAAAATGTAGGGGAGTAGCTCAATTGGCAGAGCATCGGTCTCCAAAACCGAGGGCTGGGGGTTCGAGACCTCTCTCCCCTGCCATATGAAATCAAGGAAAACCGGAGTTTTAAGCCCCGGTTTTTTTGATGTGTTATTATGATATAGCTATTTTAAGATAGTCTATTATTATGAAGGTTTCCGGTGCTCATTTAGGAAATGTTCTCCTGAACTTTAACACGTTTTATTAACAATCTCATTACGTTATTCATTAGATCCTCCGGGTAATAAGTGAGAAAATCGGTAATATATTTAGCGAATAACTCACTCGTTAGTTGGTCTTCATCTTTCCCATTGGTCAAATCCGCTTTAATCCAGTTATAGCATTTTTCTGCAGATTCAAGAGCCTGCCAGTAAAAGCCTATTGCTTCTCTGCCTTGGGGAACCTTCCCATGACCCGGCCCAACTATATTGGTAGGGAAGGCCATGAATTTTTTTATAGTATTAATATACAACTTGTAATCCTGATAAAATACCGGAGCTACTTCCTGATCTCCGAGAAAGCCCCCTGCTGCATCAGAAGTTAACATAACCTGGTCTTCTTCTAAATAGGCGGCAATGGAACAAGGGCTGTGACCAACAGCCTCCAGGAATCTCACATTTAAGCCATTGTCTATTTCTAACCTATCCCCTTCCCCAACCGTCATATCAACAATTATCTTATCTGGAACCGGGAACGAGTATTCTTCCCTAATCAACCCACTGCTAAGGTAGGCCTGCATCACATGTTGATCACTCTTAAAAAGAGTCCTGACAATTTTCTCCTTGGTCAATAATTGCTGAGTTTCTTTGCTGGCAACAACGACGGCGTCGGGAAATAATTCTTTTAAGGCAACAATGCCGCAAACATGATCAAAATGTGAGTGGAGCAGAACAATATACTTTATTTTGGGCTTTTCCTGGAGTAAAAACCATTCCCGGGTAAAAAAATAGGCTCCGGCAGTAGTCCCGCATTCTACCAGAGCCGCATTCTCGCTGCCTATAATATAATAATTAAAATGCCCGTTTCCCATTAACATAACATTTTTAGTTAACTTAGTCATAGTAACCCCTCCCATATATACCATATAATAACTTGAAACAAACCTTGTAACCATTTTACTATATTGTTTGCTTTCTAGCTTTAAATAAAGGCATTATTTTCCTTTTCTGTAGGGAATTATATATTACCTATGGCTTTTGATTATGGATATGAACGAGCACCTCCATCTATACTATTAAAGCCGGCTGGATCTTCATTTAAAAGAAAGGAAATCTATAGGACGATTTAAAGGTTGATGTTGGGGTCATAGTATGCCATACAATTCAGTTTATCAAATCAATCGAAATTAATCTTGGGGTTGTGGAAAATCTAAACTTAATGAGGTCGCAACTACATCAACCTCCTTTTAAATCGGACTTTAAAACATGTTCCCTTTCTGCTAGTCATTATTTCAATTACAGCCTTATGACGTGCAGCAATACTGTAACAAACCGAAAGCCCCAGGCCCGTCCCTTTTTCCTTGGTAGTAAAAAACGGAACACCTATCTTATCTATTACCTCCGAATCAATGCCCGTACCTTCATCAATAACCGATAACACTGTTTCCCCTTCTTCTTCATAAGTCTTAATGATTAAGTTTTTCCCCGGTTGCATCGCTTCCAGTCCATTACGCGCCAGGTTAAGAACCAACTGGCGGATTTCTTTTTCATCGAGGAATAGGTAAGGGACATTCCCTAATTGGAATTCTACATATTTATCCTGCTCTCTGGCATCAGCAATAATCAACGGAGAAATAGACTCGACGATGGTGTTAAGGTTATGCAGTTTGAGATTTACTGTTTTATTTTTTGCCAAAGAAAGAAATTCTGTGATTATCGAATTGGCCCGGTCAATTTCCTCGATCATTAAGTCAAAATAAGCCTTTTCCTTGGGATCTCGGTTTTCATCATTACGTAAAATCTGTAAGAAGCCTCGGACACTGGTCATGGGATTGCGAATCTCATGGCCTATACTGGCAGAAAGCTGCCCTACCACATTGAGTTGGTCAAGCCGGGATATCTCCTTCTCCATCTTTTTTCTATCAGTAATATCAATAAAGGAAGCTACATTCCTTGTGGTTCCGGGAATTAAGGCCACATTAATTAGTACATTCCTTACCATACCCTTTCTATTCTGAAAATTAAACTCATAGCTTCGAGGCGCGGAGTTGGAGTCAACTCGCCACAAATTGTGGATATCCAATATTCTTTCCTTATCTCCTTTTGTCACAAAGCTGATCCACCTCATTTTATTTTGAATTTCTTCTTTACTATAACCAGATAGGTTTTCAAATTCAGCGTTAGCTAAATTTATTAAGGTATCCTGGTCACAAATAATCATAGCGGCTCCAGCTGTTTCAAAAATGGTGCGATAATTGGCTTCAGACTCATGCAAGGCCTTTTCTGCCAACTTTCGGTCAGTTACATCTTTGAAAATAACGGCACATTTCTTTTTTTCTGTTGAATAGACACTAATCTCAAAATACTTTCCTCCCATGTCAGGAAAACCATGGGTCAACATAGCTGGTTCACCAGTGGCGGTAACATTCCGTAAAACACTACGCAGGCATTCACTCCCCTCGAGGGTTATATGACCGATAGTCCGGCCAACAACTTGGTTCGTTTTTATACCAGTAATCTTTTCAAAGGCTGGATTCACTTCCAGCAACCTGTAATCTGTCTGCCCATCCGTGCCGCTGATTTCTTCAGCAACGGCAAAGCCTTCATTCATGGTATTAAAAAGCACACGGTACTTTTCTTCACTCTTCCTTAAAAGCAAACCAAATCCTAGACCCATAAATAACAAAGTGGCAAAGATTATCTCTATCCTAATGCTTTTTATATCAGTCATCATCTCTTCTTTTGGTACCACCACAGCTAGGGACCACTTGGTACCTGGAACCGGGGCAAAACCCATAACTTTGTCTTGCCCTTGAAACCAATATGTACCATATCCAACGGACCGGGTAAGCATTTGTCTCTCCA
This sequence comes from Syntrophomonadaceae bacterium, assembly GCA_050949885.1. Lineage (GTDB taxonomy): Bacteria > Bacillota > Syntrophomonadia > Syntrophomonadales > Syntrophomonadaceae > JBMNGO01. The sequence continues at coordinate 9,249 of JBMNGO010000001.1, forward strand.
TATCTGCAAGACTTTCCAGCCTGGGGTCTAAAGCTGATAATGCAATAATATTCTCCTGTTCAAATACCTTGGTTTTATCAGGATGAGAGATGGTGGTACCAAATTCATCCAGCATAAAAGCATAACCTGTGTCTGCTACTTTGATTTCTTCAACTAAACGATTCAACTCAGCACCATCAAGAGTAGCTGTAAGAACTCCGGCAATTTCGCCATGATAATTAAATATGGGGGCGGCCATCATCAAAACAATACTGCCATCAGCATTGCTTACAACTGGATTGGATATGCTGCATTCACCGGCCAGAGCTTTATAGAAATAATCCCGCGTCGTTATGCTACAGTCGCTACCATTGCTGAGCCTAAGTATCCCATCGGATTTAGCTACTCCCATCCTTAGGTATCCGAGACGCTGAGATTCCTGTTGTAACACAGGCAATTGCTCCTCCCAAACCATACTGCGTATTTCCGGTCTCTGGGCTATAGCATCTAAAGTATTTAGTCGAGACTCAATTCCCGCTGCCACTAATGCGGTTCCTAGCTGGGCTTGTCCAGTTAAGTTTTGTTGTATTTTATTGAGCACAGTCCGGGAGGCGCTGCAATAAGATACTATTCCCAGGCCTCCGCAGACCACCAGCAGCATAATAGTAATATATATAATAAACCTGGATGAAAATCGCTGCAGCAAATTAGTAATTCTCCTATCTTAAGTCAATTTGTGAATTTTTGACTATAAAAACTCTATTTGACAATAAAGTTATTATTACCTTCTTTTTGTATAATTTTCTTAATATTTCTTTTTGTTTTGGCAAAAAAATAACCTGCCTATAGGTGCAGGTTAATAATATTCTGAAGAAATAATAGTTATAAGTTCCTTTGTTACCTATTTTCTGTTATAAGAGGAGTTTCAAAGTATACGCTCTGGCTGGGATATGCAATAGCAACCCCATTTTCTTCAAGGATCTCCATAATCTTAAGATTTACATCCTGTTTTACTTCTAAATACTTTTGCCAAACAGTAGTATTGGTGAAGCAATAAATAAAAATATCCAAGCTGCTATCATTAAACTGATCAAAATATACAAATATAACATCCGGATGTATTTCCTGGTGGTTCTTAAGCATTTGCTTAATACAATTAACACATGTTTCCAACTTGGCACGACTGGTTGCATTGGCAACACGTAAATGAAAAGTAATGCGTCTTTTACCCATTCGAGCATAATTGGTTATGGCCTCACCGGCCAAGGTGGAATTGGGAATAGTAACCAGTGAATGATCAAAAGCGCGCACTTTGGTGCTGCGGAAGGAAATGTCTTCTACAACTCCCTCAACACTTGGCGTAGCAATCCAATCGCCTATTAAAAATGGTTTTTCCAGAATTATCACGATTCCCCCAAATAGATTGGAGAGCATTTGCTGAGCAGCCAGGGCAAATGCCAATCCCCCTAAACCTAGTCCTGCAATAAATCCGGAAACCGGATAACCCCACTCCTGGGCTATTACCAACAAAGCAAATATTATTATTAAGGCTTTAATGACTTTGGAAAAAAACGACACCAAAATGTTGTCAATCTTGAGTTTTTCTCTAAAGTCCTCCGAAAAAAGAACATGGTCTTCCGCGAGATTATATAGACCCCAGGAAATGATTACTATTATCGCTGTACGAAAGAGGTTCTTTACCAATAAATCTAAATTGGCATTTAGCGGCAAATAGACCAGAGCCAGGTATAGGCCGAAAATAACAAACAAGGTTCGCAGAGGCCGTTCTAAGGCCAAAAGTATTCGGTCACCGGTTTTGTTAAAGATTTTGTACAGCCAATTTATCACGTACCTGGTAAATATTCTCCTCAGGGCAAGAAAAAAAACAAATATTAAGCTTGCCACGGTTATATCCACCAGCAACTCACCGTCTAGTAACCTCGATAAGGAGAAACTATTAAAATAATCTTTAATAATATGCATAGAGCAACCTGTCCCCTTTTTATAAATTAAAGAACTACTTCTGGTATTTAATGCAATATTATCATCAATTATTTAGTCCTGCAAAAATATTAAAAGAAAGAGCCGGGGGTGTTTAAAGCCCCCGGCATGTAAAATTCCTACCCTATTTTTCTTCTTTTTCCTGCCTTGCTTTTTCGATAACTTTTTCGGCGTTCTGTGCCGGTACTTCTTCGTAGTGAGAAAACTCCATTTTATACTTACCGCGTCCCTGGGTCATGGATTTTAAATCAATTGTATATCTAGCCATTTCTGCCAATGGCACCTGTGCTTTAATCAATTGTTTTTTCCCGGAAGGCTCCATTCCCATGACTCGGCCTCGTTTGCTGTTCAGGTCACCGATAATATCACCCATATATACTTCCGGCACCTCAATTTCCACATTCATCACTGGTTCAAGCAATACTGGCTTGGCTGCTTCAATCCCCTTTCTAAAAGCGATACGGGCTGCCATTTTAAATGCCATTTCGGAAGAATCAACAGAGTGATAAGAACCATCATAAAGGGTAGCCTTTATATTGCAAACCGGATAGCCTGCTAACACTCCTTCTTCCATAGCTTCAACCAGGCCCTTCTCAACTGCCGGGAAATACTGGCGGGGAACCGCACCGCCAAATACGTTCTCCTCAAAGGTAAAATCAGCATCAGGATTGGGTTCGAATTTTATCCATACATGCCCGTACTGGCCGTGTCCGCCGCTTTGTTTTTTATGCTTGCCTTCAGCCTCTACAGTCGTTCTAATAGTCTCCCGGTATGGTATCCGTAGTTCTTTAGTCACCACGTCAACGCCAAACTTGCGGGATAGTTTCTCTATTATTATATCCCCGTGAGTATCACCGGTGGTCTTTAATATGGTCTGTCTGGTTTCAGTATTCTTTTCCACCCGAATAGTCGGGTCTTCTTCCATAAGCCTTTGCAGGGCCCCGCTGAGTTTATCTTCGTCACCTTTACTCTTTGGTTCAATAGCTATTCCCAGAGTAGGTTCAGGAAACTTAATGGGTTCTAATACTTTTGGTTTAGATTTTAGTGTTATGGTATCTCCTGTGCTGGTTACGGTTAATTTAGCTATAGCTGCAATGTCACCAGCCCTTAGCTCAGGAACACCCGTTTGTTCTTTTCCGGTTAAGACTAAAATTTGTGCAATCTTTTCTTCTTTTTCCTTAGTAGCATTGTAAATAACGCTTTCAGACTTCATGGTACCGGTAAAAACTCTAAACATATTTAGCCGGCCTATATAGGGGTCGGCTATAGTCTTAAATACTTGTGCTGTTAAAGGCTCATTTTCAATATCCAGACCGGTTGTAATCGGATTGGTATCAGGAGCGGCAGCGCAATTTACAATAAAGTCCATTAACGGAGCTACACCAATATTTTTTAATGCAGAACCACAGAATACAAAAACTGCCGATCCGGTAGAGGCCGCAGATTTAATACCTGCCATTATTTCCTCATCGGTCAGTTCTTCACCTTCCAAGTATTTGGAAAGTAATTCATCATCGGCTTCAGCAGCTGCTTCAATTAATTGTTCCTTATACATTTCCACATCGTCCATCATTTCGGCGGGGATATCTACAACCTCTGCCTTACCGCTGCCAGGCTCAAAAACCAGCGCTTTCATGGTTATCAGGTCAACTATTCCTTTGAAGCTGTCCTCCTGACCAATGGGCAACTGAACTGGAACAATATTTTCCGAGAAAGTCTGTTTCAATTCATCCAGGGTTTTATAAAAATCTGCATTTTCCCGATCCATTTTGTTTATAAAAGCGATCTTGGGGATATTGGGAAAATCGTTCCAGGCTATTTCTGTTTGAACTTCAACACCAGCAGCTGCAGATATTAACACGACCATGGTATCCACTACCCTCATGGCTCCAACTACTTCGAAATAAAAATCTGCATATCCGGGTGTATCCAGGACATTTATTTTATGTTCCTTGTATTCACAGGGAACCAAGGCCGTACTGATTGTAATTTTCTTTTTTATCTCCTCGGGGAGGAAGTCCGCCACCGTATTACCATCGTCAACTTTCCCCATTCTTTTAGTAGCCCCGGTATTAAAAAGCATGGCTTCAACCAGAGAGGTTTTTCCTGTTCCTCCGTGGCCAACCAGAGCAATATTACGAATACTGTTTGTGGGGTAAACCTTCATCAAACAACCTCCTCAAAATTAAACTATAACTGTAAAAATGGTACTACAATTTCCTAAAAGTATCAAAATATTTTGCTAATTCTTTACCACATGGTAAAAAAAACAGTACAGCAGAAAAGCTGCAACAAAAAACAGAATCATCTGGTACATTATTATACCCCGAAAAACATCTAGAATTATTGTAAACACGATACCTAATGATAGGGGAAACAGGATAAACTTACTTAAAGGCTTATTGGGGTACTGAGGATTCTGTCTCTTTTTTTGCAAATAAGAGAAGTTCAACAGTAAAAAAAATATTGCCGAATTAATTATTAGGCTAACCAAAATCATGGTTTTCTCCAGCATTTCCCCGGTCAAAAAGACTCAGGTAATGACTAAAAGTGGTTTTGTATTTGTCAATAAGATGATAGTCAGTAAGGTCCAGGTGTATGGGTGTAATACTTATATATGATTGCTGCACGGCCCATACATCACTATCTTTATCCTGATCTTCTTCTATAACTCCGCCGCCTAACCAGTAATAAGTATTGCCCCGGGGGTCTTGTCTCTCATCAAAAAGGTTGTCATAATTTCTCGCACCCAGTTTAGTAATCCGAACCCCCTTTATATCCTGGGAGTCTATTCCCGGAATATTTACATTTAATAGGGTTTGCTGCTCAATTTCATGTTTCATCGCTAGTTTAACAATTTTTTTGGTAACCCGGGCAGCAAAGTCAAAACTCATCTCTTTATCATAAGAGTCCAGAGAAACAGCTATGGCAGGGACTCCCAATATTACTCCTTCAGCAGCCGCTGATACAGTTCCTGAGTAAAGCACATCCGTCCCCAGATTAGGGCCATGGTTAATCCCTGATACCACCAGATCGATTTTTTCCGGCACCAGCCTTTTTAAGGCCAGTTTCACGCAATCCACCGGTGTCCCGCCAACAGTCCATCCTTCCTTAACTCCAGGCAAACTTGTCTTAATCACCTTTATTGGTTCAAAAACAGTTATAGAATGACCGGTCCCGCTCCTTTCACGATCCGGGGCCGCTACATAAAGGGTTGCTATGGTGCTTAGTTCCTTGATTAGGGAGTGTAAGCCCCTGGCGTAAATACCATCATCATTGCTTAGAAGTATCTTCAATAAAAGAAACACCCCGCTCCAGAAGTGTAATATGGTTTATGGGCCAATAGATTAAGAATGCCTTGCCTTTTACCCTATCCTGGGTCAACCAGGCATTCCACCGGTGGCTGTCATAACTGGAGTTTCGGTTATCCCCTAGAACGAAAAGGCTGTCTTCAGGCACCACTACCGGACCGTATTCGTAGCTTAACCCTTCATTTAGATAGGGTTCTTCAAGAGCTCTTCCATCAATGAACACTTTTCCCTCTTTTATTTCCACCGTCTCACCAGGTAATCCGATTACCCTCTTGATATAATCTATTTCACTCTTTAAGGCTTCAGGCGGATCAAAAACCACTACATCACCACGTTGTATTTCTTTAAAGTAATAAATAAATTTATTTACCATGACCCGGTCCTGCTCCCGAATAGTTGGAAGCATGGATCCTGTAGGAATAACCCGGCCTTCAATAACAAAAGCCCTGAGTATCATAGCCAGAATAAAGGCGACGATTATAACTCCTGCCATTTCTTTTATAAAACTTCGGATTTGGTCGCTCATATTTCTCTCCCAGCTTTAAAATTCATAAATATTAATAGTCATCTCATCAGTTTTTTTTGATTTGGTAAGACCGAACATGATTTTTTTATTCTTTAAGTTTTTGTTCAAAAAGTCAATAATATAGACCAATTGGTCATTGGCCGGAAAACTCTTACTGGCGATTAATTCAAGCTTTGCCTTTTCTTCGTCCAAAAGCCATTCCCCTTTCCCGTTATATTGTAGTTTAACTGTATTTTATTTACAAGCCATGCTTATTTCTGCAATTCATTATCTGACGCCCAGAATAGGATGAACTTGAGGGATAATTCTCACCTCTTTCAGGCGTCTCCCGACCATCTCCTGTATTCTTAACAGATCATCTATGGGAGGCGGAATACACTCACCTTGGGGGGTTACCGGTTGAAGAACCAGCGGGATATTGGGATCAACCGCTTCCATTAGTCGAACAGCCCTAAAAATATGGTCGACCAAGCATTCTTGGGTAATTACCACTTTGACATAACAGGGTTTTTTTGCTGCCTTTTTCAGAAACTTATAATGCTCTTCCCATAGTTCTTTACCTGTAACGGAAGGCATTTTTATATCCATACTTATCATATCCAACAATTCCAAACAGCAATCAAGTTCATCAAAGAGAACGCCGTTGGTCTCAAGAAAAAAAGAATATCCCCGGGGTTTCAGAATTCCCATAGTCTGTTTTAGGAAGGGAGACCATAATAAAGGCTCACCTCCCGTAAAACTAATCCAGGATGGAGAAAATCTTTCAATAATAGAACAGAGCCTGTGGTCAGAAACCGGATTATCAATCCAGGTGGTTCCTTCGTCAGTAGATGGCCTAGGAGCAACTTTACAGCATGGTGCAGGGGATAAGGCCTTCATGGTATCGCAATACCGGCAACGCAAATTGCACCCCTGAAACCGGACAAATACTTGTCTGGTACCTATTAGGAGTCCTTCTCCTTGTATACTTTCCATTATTTCTATAAGATTAGCATCCAATACCGGTTCCCCTCACCTTACAGCGGGCCTCGTCGATTGAGCTGAGCTCATCCGAGTATTTTTTCATGACATTTTGTGCAAAGCCTTTAACATCTTCCACACCCAGTTCCGCCAAGCCTGAAGTAGGAAGGGGGGTTCCCGCAGTCAATACATTTACTCCGGTATGTATGAGAATTGATACTGGAGAAACAGTTGCAATAGAAACCGACAGTTTGCGGCCTCCCACATACAAATCATCCCCCTGGCGAATAACTTGAATACCTCGTTTTTCCAACTCTTCTTTTATGCATATTATCAGCATTCTTTGCTGATAAATCCCCAGGTGGAGATTGTTATGGAAATGCTCTACCAGAAAATGAAGCATTTGTGGAGAGTATATTGGTTTTTTCTCCATCACGTCTTGAAGATCCACCATGGCTTCCAGGCCCACGTCAGCCTTTCCTATAAATGCCACCGCTGCATCCCCCAGGATCCCAAAATTACGATATATCCAATGAGGGACTAATTGACTCCCTAGATAATCGATTTTCTTATCAATAAACAAAGTATTCATCAGCATTTATCCCCGCTTTCACAAAAGCTTCCTTGTCTTTCTGGCAGGAAGGACATAAGCCACACTGCTTATTCCCTGATTCATAACAGCACCATAGTTCTCTAAAATCCAGGCCTAATTTTAATCCTTGCCTTACAATTTCTTCTTTGTCCATATGTTGCACCATAGACGTCACCTTTACATGGTTTAAAGTAGAAAAATATAGAGCCCGGTTTTGGGCATCAACAAATTCCCGGGTATTATCAGGAAAATTCCTGGCCTCCTCACGGTTAAACCCGCATAATACTTGCTCCGCACCCAAACTTTCGGCAAAGCAGGCAGCAATAGCCACCAAGAGACCATTACGGTTAGGAACCCAAACCGACTCGGTAAGGTTTGTCCCTGCCCGGTTTAAGCCTGAACTTATTTCCAGCATAAATGGCAGTTCTACAACCCTATGTTTGATATCATACCTCTTACATAGCTTCTCTGAAACCCTAATTTCACTGGCAGCGGCTTTTTGGCCATAATCAACAGTCAGAGCCAGCACTATTTCGTGGTTTTGATGCAGGCATAACAGAAGGCTAACCATAGAATCCAATCCACCCGAAAGAAGCACTACTGTCCTCATTCTTGATCCTCCGTATAACTGGCAAATGCTGTACCTGATTCCCATACTCTTACCACAGCTACTCTATATCCTGCCAGTCGCTTCTTGGCCTGATCAAAAATATATTTGGCCAGGTTCTCAGCAGTAGGATTTATCTGGTTAAAAGGGGCTATATCGTTTAAGCAGCAATGATCAAATGGTTCTAAAATTTGTGCTAGCGCCAGTTTTATATCTCGAAAATCTATCAGCATTCCAACTTGATCAAGTTTATCTCCAGTAACAGTTAATTCCACTTTCCATGTATGCCCGTGCATATTGCTGCAATTACCTTGATATTGGTAGAGTCTATGAGCAGCAGCAAATTCCTGTTGAACGGTAATTCCAAAACCCATTAAAACCTCCTGTATTCACGTATAAGGCAGCATGCTTTTATGCTCTAAATATTACGCTGACCAGTTACTTTTTCAAAGTACCCCTATAACAATTATTATGTCAAGAAAAAAGTCCTCGCCCAGGTTCACCATCTAATAACAAAAGGCAGGAAATAACAAGAAAGGGGGAAAGGATTTAGGCAACAGCCCAAAACCCGAAGGCAAATTTCAAATATTATCAAAGGTAATAGAAAATAAATAACAACAGCGGTTCTTTTCAAAACAAAGGACGAATTTTTCTATTTCTAATTTTGAGGTATCTTTTTCCGTCTGTGTCTTTATAAATAGTAATCAAACCGAATAATGAAAAAACCCGATAAATATATGGCATACGACCCTACTCCCCAGCCTATATTTCACCCTATATGGAAAATTGTACCATATACCCACAGGAAACAATCGAAAAAATTGTAGTGTTTTGTATAATCATTTCACTGAATTCCATATGTTTTAGCAACTTCCTGGATAAAGATAATACCATTGCCAGGCTTGTTGATTTCCAGTTTATCTCTTATAGAGGTAGCTATCTGCTCGGTAAGATCTGTTTTTGACAAAATTAAGACTACTTCCTTTTCAGGTTCTATATCAAAATTGAATAGCTTGTGAGTTTCGTGGATGCCTGATCCCCTGGCATTAATAATGGTTCCGCCGGTAGCCCCTGATTCTGTAGCAATATCCATCACCAAATCGCCCTTGCCCTTATCGACAATAATAAAAATTGAGTGGTACACTGCCTTGTTTTCACCTCCGCCATTTTCTGTTTTCTTAAAACTATAATCTCCAGTTCCCAAATACGCTTTCACCGGTATGGAGTAAGCAATACCGTGGTTTGGTTTACTTAGCTGCAATTCTTTATTAATTATTTCTAAAGCTTCATACCCTTTTTCCTTGTCTGTAACCATCACAGCAATTTCTTTTCTAATGTCACTCAGGTCTAACAACCTGAGCAAACGGCTTTGGGCAGTACCTCTTCCCAAAAAAATTGTTCCTCCTGATACTCCCGTTCGCTTAGCCATTTTAATTACTTTGCTTCCCATTCCGTATTTGACAATTACACATATTAACACATACTCTTTTTTATCAGAGTTTTTATCCATCACTACACTCCTTCTTTTTGGGATCTAACTTGGAAAATCAAACCTAATATCTGCAAAGCAATTAAAGGCGTTAATGCAACCATTGCTATCATTCCAAAACCATCTACTAATACATCGGCACCTTCTGTTGCCATAGCCACCCCCTGGGCAAAAGCCAGAATAAATGTAGCGGTCATGGGTCCGGAAGCGACCCCACCGGAATCAAAAGCAATTCCCACAAACAATCTAGGTACAAAATATGCTAAGACAATAGAAATTATATATCCTGGTAATAAATAATGCCACAATTGTATGTCAGGCACCAATATCCTCACCATTGACAAGGATACTGCAAATCCCACCCCAATAGAGAGTGCTATTAATACAATATTCCTTTTGACATAACCACTGGTTACATTTTCAATTTCATGGGTTAGTACATATACCGCTGGTTCTGCCAAAATAGTGACTAATCCCAAAATAAAACCAATTAGTATAACTATTGCCTTATTATTTAAAGACGCAATACTAAAACCGATGATGGTACCCACATCCATAAAACCCGCATTAACACCGGTTAAGAATAGGACTAATCCTATAAAGGTGTACAATAAACCTTTTAGTATTCTGGAAAAGGCTCTTTTGGATAATTTAAAGGAAATCACCTGAAAAATCAGAAAAACAGTCAATATAGGCAACAGGGCCAAAAATACTTCGCCCACCAGGCTTGGAAGGCTTTGCATAAACGGGGTTATTATAGAATCAAAGTGCGGAAGCTCAAACGTAGAACTCCCGGATATTTTATCTGCTTTAGAAATAATACTCATGATCATAACCGATATTATTGCACCAGTTGACGCTATAGCAACCAAGCCAAAACTGTCCTGTTCAGAAGCCTGACTATTCTTCTTTAAGGCAGAAACACCGATGGAGAGAGCAAGAATAAAAGGCACAGTCAGTGCTCCGGTAGTAGCCCCAGAGGCATCAAATGATATGGCTAAATACTCAGGTGAGGTCAATAAAGACAATAGAAAGACAATTAAATATAATAAGGTCAGAGTTATGTGCAGGGGAAAATTAAATACGATTCTGATTAATCCCAGGGTTAGCATGGCAGCAATACCGATAGATACGACAATGATAACCCCTGATTTGGATACCAAACCGGATGATACCAAATCTACTTGCCGGGCTAAAACATGCAAATCCGGCTCAGCAATGGAAATAAAAAATCCCAGCATTAATCCAGCAATGGTAATTATCCATATGCTATTACTTTTCGTGAGGTCTGTCCCCATTAGGTGACCAATAGGACTAATGCCAATATCTACGCCTATTAAGAAAATAGATAAGCCTATTATTATGAACACGGCACCAATAACGAATCTAAGCAACAACGGGGTTTCCACCGGTGTTAAAGTAAAGTTCAATAATAATACAATTATAGTGATGGGAAGTACGGCCAATATCACTTCTCGAAACTTTTCGGTAAGTATATTCAAATAAGACCTGATCCTTTCTCTTAAGAAGATTATTCATAACTTCGCAGGGTCATAATGATAACCTTTTTATATTATATCTTTTTTATCACCGGATAAGTAATCATTAGTGGCAATTTCTTACTTAATACCCCTCTTCATAATACCTTGGGGGCTGGCTAATAGCACCCGGAGTCCCTATTATTGGGCCTGGAAAAACACAATAGCCAGGCTTACACCTGACTCCAGATAGTATTTTGAAGGAATAAATGTATTAAACATAGAGTATTTTTTAATGTTACACTAATAAACACCTTTTTGTGGGCTAAAGAATTATACTAAAGCTAATACCTGGGTACTGCCATAAACAATATAAGTTCGTAATTATGGGTCACTAACCCATATATCCGGGAGGAGGAATCATAATGGATAGCATTATGCTTAAACCAGTTGGACAGGTAATCTCCGACGTATTAGACCCCTTTAATATGCCATTCGGGGGGAGGCCGGCGATTATTGAGGTTTTTCCCGAATATGAGCAAGCCCTCTTGCGTATTGAAGAGAATTCTCATATCTGGGTTTTAGGATGGTTCCATAAAGCTTCCAGAGACGTCTTAAGAGCCAAACCCTTTAAAATTAATCCCCTGTCACCTGAATTCGGTGTTTTTGCCTTAAGAACCTTTAACCGCCCCAACCCCATCGCCTTGAGCCTGGCCAAGGTTAAGGAGGTCAAGGATCGCTATATTTATGTGGAAAGCCTTGATGCAATTGCAGGAACCCCGATAATTGACATAAAACCCTATTTTGAAAACGATATTGTTTTTTCGCCTATGAGCTCCTACATCAAGGGGAAAAATGTTGAGATGCAGCTTCAAAATTTAAAGCGGCATGCCCTAACCCACCACCAAGAAGAATGCAGGGAATTGTATCTGGCTATAAAAATGGCAGTAATTGCTGAGGATTATTTCGGCAAATTAAATTCCAACGACCTCTTGGTAAAGGTAATTGGCTCACCTTGCTTGGGAGACTGTATTCAGGGAGTAACCAGAGCACGTTTGGCAAACCCCCAACGTTTTAGTTTCCAGTCTTCTACTGAATGTAGCCAAACCGTCTGGAAGCGTGGGAATCAAGAATTATCCATATCTCTTAAGGCCGAGTATACTGATGATGTGGACTCCCTGTCCGATGCCATGCTTTTAGAGGAGTTGTTTAACATTGATCTAATGTGCCAGGGGGTAGACACTTCAGTGCTAAAATCTCCGTCTCCGTGACATATTGTTATATATAGTTACGGCAGCAGTTACAATAACAAGTATTGCTAAGACTAACAGAGCAATGACAGAGTAAGTATGCATATACTTGGCTATTCTTTCCCAGGATTCACCAGCCACTACTCCCATCCATATCAGTACGGTATTCCAGACAGCCACGCCCATGGTTGTCAGTAAAATAAAAACTCCTATATGCATCTTTGCCATTCCCGCTGGAATGGAAATTAAACAGCGGATTATGGGAATAAATCTGCCTACAAAAACTGCGATTATACCTTTTTCGGTAAACCAATAACCTGCCTTTTTTATGTCATCGAGAGGCAGATGCAGCCTGAGCCAAGGTTTTTCATACAAAATTCTTATTAAATAATCGGGGCTGATCAGTCTTCCTGCTCCATATAATAGAATGGCTCCTGAAAGTGACCCACCGGTTGCCGACAAGACTACCAACCACACATTTAGTGAAGAATAGGTGGTCATAAACCCTCCAAAGGTCAAAATAACTTCCGAAGGAATGAAGAGCAAAAAATTTTCCAAAATCATTAGAATTCCTATTCCCCAATATCCATACTGATTGATAAACTCAATAATCAACTCTTGCATTATTATCCCTGTAAAACCTTTTTTAGTTAATATCTGATTGTATCAAAAATATCGGGCAAATAAAATGTAAAAAAGGTTACCATTGCAAGTCTGACCATTATTATTCACAATTCGATAATTTCTTTTCATTCACTTCTCTCAGACCTCTCATCTCAGCACCAAAAATAAAGCCGCCCTGATAGGCGGCTTAAGATTGAATTCCTATTCTTTAATAAAGGCCTAGAATCTTCCACCAAAAAGCACCGGACCCCAGGAAGATGATGGAATTCAACGTAACAATAATGAAGCCCAGTTTCCACCAGGTTCCCTGGTCTACGAAGCCGGCACCGAATAGAATGGGAGCAGGTCCTGACCCATAGTGGGTAAGTGAGCCGCATATATTTCCGAAAAACCCTAGTACCAGTGCAGCCAGCATAGCCGGGGCTCCGGCAAAAACAGCAATGGCCAATAATGGAGCATAAAATGCGGTTATGTGGGCAGTCAACGATGCGAAGAAATAGTGGACATATAGATAGAAGACTACCATAACTATGAGAGTGGCAACCCAGTTTAGTCCACCCAGCATTCCTCCAACGGTTTCAGCGATCCAGGAAACCATTCCCAATTTGGACAATAGGCCGGCCAGGGTAATCAATACTGCCAACCAAACCATCAAGTCCCAGGCACCACCTTCAGCAAGGCAGTCCTTCCAAGTAATAACTGCGGTGATTAACAGAACAGCACTGGCTAGTAAAGTAACGGTTGTGGCATTAATACCAGTCCAGGTTCCAGTCATCCATAAGGCCAAACAGCCAAAGAAAACACCCAGCATGATTTTCTCTTTTTGACTCATAGGTCCCATCTTCTGGAGTTCATTTCTGGCCATTTCAGGAGCTTCGGGAGTCGCTGTCAGTTCTGGAGTATAAATCTTGTACAGGACATACGGAAAAACAAGAATACAGAGTAAACCAGGGACAAGAGCCGCTACCATCCAGCCCATCCAGGTAATTTCTACTCCTGCTGTATCCTGAGCCAGGGCTACCGCCAACGGGTTTGATGCCATGGCGGTTATAAACATAGCCGACACAATACAGGTTGCATGTTGCTCTATCTGGAACAGATAAGCCCCTATTCTGCGAGCAGTTGGACCCGGTTTGGAATCGAAAACCAGGTTTAGCCCCTGAATAAGCGGATAGACAATTGCGCCGCCGCGCGCTGTGACGGATGGCATAGCAGGACCAAAGACCAGGTCAGTAAGAGTTATGGCGTAACCCAGCCTTAAAGTGTTGGTACCGATGGCCTTGACAATACCAAGGGAAATTCGGCGCGCCAGGCCCGTTTTAATAAAACCCCGGGCCAGGAAGAACGCACAGACAACCAGCCAAACAGTGGTATTAGAAAAACCAACCAGTAAATCTTTAATACCCGCTATGTTCAAAATAGCGCAAAGGGATAGACTTAAGATGGCCATGGGGCCCATAGGAATAGGTGCAATAATAAAACCAGCAATTGTTGCTACAAATATGGCAAATAGTTTCCATCCCAATGGTTCACAGCCTTCTGGGGCCGGAATAAACCATAGAACCAGCCCAATACCTATGACTATCGCCCATTTTTTCAATGTATCATTGGACTTTTTCTCCGGCTCAGGTGGGGGCGTTTCCTTCTTCTCGACAGCAACGTTCATTTTAACCCTCCTTACCAATTTAAAACAAGTAGACAGTTGTAATAATCTGATGTTTGTATGAGATTTTTATTATCTTTCTAGATTATGTGGATTATCACAGCTAATTCTTTGACTGGCAATTATCTCTAAATGGATACCGGCTGCACCACTAAGAAATAACCTGTGGAGCAAGATTACAATAGCGTAAAGTGCCTCAGGCAGAAATGTCCTCTTGAGCATGCGATTCAAAGTGTGTAATTACGCAGTATATAAACACAACGGTACATATTAAAACCATGGCATTAAAAAATATAAAACCTTTAACGTAAATGATGTCTGAAAAGTAGATCTAACTTGTTAGCTGGCAATTATCTAGCAAATAAAATGGCATGTTTTCTATCTATTCGAGGTGCTTTGGGACAAAAGATGCTTTCCCAGTCTTTACTTGCCACATATTGCAGCCTTACAGTATCAATTTAGGTTCCTTCTCCATCGGAAATGCACAACTAACCGGGTTGAGCCCTATTACATTGATTGAGCACTATGTTAAATGTTGCAGAGAATATTAAGACCCCGCTGTATAGAGATACATGTATGTAAGGACTTTACAGATGCCGCCCTTATCGGCTCTTGACGAATTAATTCCAGGCCCTTCCTGCAATTTGGCAGCAGTTGCAGATGCTTTATTCTAGCTTGTATTCTTTCGTCTCGAGCAAGCAGCGTCCTCCTTGATTAGAAATAGACTTTAAACTAGTACCTGGCACCCAGAACCCGCTATACAGTATCTTATATACCGAAGGGTCTTTATCCCCCGGGGAAAATCTGGTACCAACCGGTCATGCCGTATTCTCCGACTATAAAAAAGTCCCAGCCAACATTTTTTCATGCCATCTGCAGCTCAACGAATTTCCTGGCACCCATTCTTAATTGACGGCCATGGCTATCAGTACTCGTTTTTTGTTAAAGTAATTGATCTTTGTAAGAGTCCCAAAAACCGCCTACATTCCACCTCCCTGATGATTGAGCTATTTGTCCCAATTTACCAGCCATCCCACCTCCCAATGCCATTGTTCCATAAACCAACAATGATTAGAAAAACCCCCCCAGCAAAGATATAGGGCGGAGTTTTGTCGATTATTGTCATTTTTACATATAATGTTAACTAATGGCTACAATTAGGAGTATTTACTTTTATTAGTGTATGTTCTACATAATGGGAGATAATCCTTCCAACACGAAAAATTTTTGAACAAATTTATTATCCGGTTCACTCTCCAAAATTAGGCTCAAACCGGACAGCCGGGAACCTTGCTGGCAATTTGGTTATCATAGACTCTAAGTATCTGCCGGTAATTCATACAAATTCTGTCACCGCAGCTGCCTGTTTGCGTGATTATTACATAATATTCTTGACATATTGACTGCAGAACTCCAATTTACCAATAGAACTCAAGGTATATCCTCATGTTTGTCTGCTATTATAAGCAAAACGGAAAGATTGACGTAATCTGAAATAGCATACATACCTCCAGTCGTGCATAGTGTCTATAAGGAGGTGCATGATTATTACTATTCCAACCATAAGAAACATACCTACTAATGAGCAAGTAATCTGTCTCACTTTTGATGATGGCCCCCACAGCTTATACACTCCCAGGGCAGTAGAGACACTGCAAAGGTATAATAGCCAGGCTACCTGGTTTATACTGGGGCAACAGGCAGAAACAAGAATGGATATACTTACCGCCATATCACAAGGGGGGAATGACATTGGAGTCCACAGCTATGACCACGTGAGACTAACCGGGCTTTCCCAACCACAGATAATCACCCGCCTGCAACGAACCAAGGCATTAATCCAGGAGGCTACAGGGCAGTTTTGGCCGTATTTCAGGCCTCCTGACGGAGCATATAATGATTCTGTCCTTCAGGCTGCTGAGAGTGTAGGTTTTAAGTGGAATGTAATGTGGTCTGTTGATCCCAGGGATTACGAAGCATCCGCACCTCAAATTGTCAGCCGAGTACTGGCCGGTCTCGAGCCGGGAGCCATTATAATTATGCATGAAGTAACCGCCCCTACTAACGTGGCCCTGCCAGTAATTTTAGAGCAAATAGGTCAACGGGGATATCGGGCCGTGAGCCTCAGTAATCTGTTAGGCAGGAATATACAGGCAAAAGGTTAGAAAGATTGGTTGCACATTTATTAAACTTGTTCTATTATCCAAGTGTAGAATCAGTTTAAATGGTTGAATATTATAGTATGACTATGAAGAGATCATTCTTTAACCCAGGGGGAAGGTTTATGGCAATTTTGTTAGAAGTCTTAATTCCCTTAGGCATCCTTTTGTTGATAATATTAATTCGCAGCAGATATGGCGGCGGTTGAGGTTGTTGACCACATCTTCCGTGAGAAGAAGGATACCATTAAACAGCATAAGCGGCTACTCTACCAGTTTAGCGGTGGTTCATTCAAACAACTGGTCAGTAAGCCGCTTAATCTTTTCTTGCCGTTCCCGTGTAGCCTGTTGATCCACACTAATAGCTATTGTTATAACATCACCCTCTCTAACCTGGGCAGGCAAGATTTTGCGAGGCCAAGCGTAAGATTTTCCTTCATATTCGATTACAACCATATCTCCCTCAAAACGATCAATTATAAACATCTAACATTCCCCCCTTTTATGGATTACAATTGCTACATGGCCTAAAACCGCTTTCTATAGCTTCTTCGCGCTGGGAAAAATAAACTTGGTTATGTGCTTCAGGCAGATTCCGGCAGTTGGATAAATGGAATACTTGTGATTTTTTATTGCCTATATACTTCTCCTGAGGCTGATTGGTTACTGGATCTTGGTTTCGAACTTCGATGCTGGGTTTTATGGTCAGTTTATCGCCATCGCAGCTAATTACGATGGTCCCATTTATATCGGTTCTTAAAACCTCAGTTTTCGCCTTTTGTAGGAGTTGCATTATCTCCCGATGAGGGTGCCCGTAGCGATTATCAGTTCCCACTGAAATAATTGCCAGCTTTGGCGCCACTTTATCCAAAAACTCTGCATTTAGTGCGCTCTGAGAGCTGCCATGGTGCGGTACTTTCAGCACATCAGCCTTGATATCATATCCTCCATCCAATATTTCCTGCCTTGACACAGGCTCAGCATCCCCGGTAAAAAGAAAGGCCTGATCCTTGTAAGTCAGCTTCAAAACAGCGCTGTAATCATTGAGACTCTCATAATTATCGCTGTTGGGAGCCACAAAACAGGCATCAAACATAGCATTGACATCCATTTTGACGCCGGCCTTGGCCTGGGTTATTTTTAGTCCTTTTTTCTTGATGCTCAATAATAGGTTTTCATAAGTTTGGGTAGTGTGAGCCACTTTGGGCATATATATTTTCCCAATTCCTAATTCTTCCACAATAGCCTGCATACTGCCAATGTGGTCATTATGAGGATGGGTGGCTACTAAGTGATCTATATGTTTGACTCCGCAGGACCTCAAGTAATCCAGTATAATCTCCTCTTTGCCCATATCGCCTGCATCTATCAGGATATTTTCTCCTGATGCCAGCTGGATCAGGGTACAATCGCCCTGCCCCACATCAATGAAGTGAAGGGTTACACCACCATCGGCAATAAGATCTACATTAATGCTATTTTCTGGGGCCCAACAGCCACAGAATACAAAGGAAACCATAAGTAAGATGGTTAAGGTTAGCCTTTTCATATTCTTCATGCGATGACTCCTTGATGGTTAATTACTCCCCCCTGCATCAATTGCTAGTATACTATTTTCGAAGAAAAAATGGTTTTTTATTTGGTATAATTATGTTTTTGCATATTGGATTTTATTTTTGCTAAAATATTACTGTATTTTAATAGTTTTGGAGAAAAATAGGGAATACCTTAGAAAAATACCACCCAACTTCAGACTATCATCACGTTCATATGAAGCAAAATCCTTATCAAGGTACATTAGTAGAAGGAGGTATACGATGTCGTTAAAGCAAACGCCATTATATCAGATGCACCTTAAATACAAGGGTAGGATGATTGATTTCGGCGGCTGGGAATTACCGGTTCAGTATGAAGGCATGGGTATTATAAAAGAGCATAATATGGTACGCGAAAACGCAGGACTTTTCGATGTATCACATATGGGAGAAGTCCTGATCCAAGGCGATAAAGCCGAAGATTTTATACAATACCTGGTCTGTAATGATGTAAAATCATTAAGAGATGGACAAGTGCTGTATAGCCCCATGTGTTATCCCGATGGCGGGGTTGTGGACGATCTTCTGATATATCGTTATAACAGCAAAAAATATCTTTTGGTCATTAACGCTGCCAACACGGAAAAAGACTACGCCTGGATAAGCCAAAACCTGATCAATGAGGTAGAGGCCATCAATGTTTCTGCTGATTACGCTCAGCTTGCGCTCCAGGGCCCCAAAGCCCAGGAAATACTGCAAAGAATTAGTGATACGGATTTAAACGATATCAGGTTTTTCTGGTTCAACCCAACCGTAAGAATATCCGGAGTTGAATGCATAGTCTCCCGTACTGGCTATACAGGCGAGGACGGTTTTGAGATATATGTTACTCCAGAACAAGCCTGCTTTATCTGGGAAGAAATTATTAGAACCGGAGGAGATTCGGTAAGCCCCATCGGCTTAGGTGCCAGGGATAGCCTTAGGTTTGAAGCCAGACTGCCTTTGTACGGTCAGGAAATTGATAAAGATATAACCCCCCTGGAGGCAGGATTGGGTTTCTTTGTCAAGCTGAATAAGGCGGACTTTATCGGCAAATCCGCTTTGCTGCAGCAAAAAGAAGCCGGCCTGAAAAGGAAACTCGTAGAATTCTCAATGGTGGGGAAAGGCATTCCCCGTTCTCATTATCCAGTATATAATGGAGGACAGGCTATCGGTTATGTTACTTCTGGTATGCACTCCCCTACATTTAAAAAACCGCTGGGACTGGCTTTAATAAAAACCGAACACTGTTCCCCGGGTACGGAAATAGACATAATAATTCGCGAAAAGGCTGTACCTGCTCTGGTAGGTGAGGGCTTGTTCTATAAGAAAAAGACCAAAGCCAAATAAATAAACAGATTAACCAATTAACAAGAAATGGAGGAAATTTACATGGATATTCCGGAAAACTTGCTTTATACCCAGGATCACGAGTGGATCAGTGTAGAAGGAAATAATGGGAAAATCGGGATTACGGATTACGCCCAAACCCATTTAGGCGATATTGTCTACATAGAACTGCCCGCAACAGACTCGGAGGTTGCACAGGGTGAGAGTATTGGCGTAATTGAATCGGTAAAAGCGGTTGCCAACGTTTTTAGCCCTGCTTCAGGCACCATCATTGAGGTAAATGAAGAACTGGAAGATTCGCCCGAGCTGTTAAATACCGATCCTTACGAAAATTGGATAGCAATCATTGAATTAACCGAATTAAGTGAACTCGACAACTTGATGACCGCTGAAGCCTATGCAACCTATTGCCATAACCTGGAAGAAAACGAGGGATAAGCGATGAAATATACACCTAACCCTTCCCCGGTTGTAGAGGAAATGTTAAAAACTATAGGGTTAACCAGTCTGGATGACCTGTTTAAGGATATTAAAGATGGATTAAAACTGCATGAATTGCAAATACCTGCGGGTATTTCGGAAATGGAGCTGCGCAGGCGTTTGAAGGATTTAGCCGCCCGCAATATCAACACCGAAGAATATCCGTGTTTTTTGGGGGCGGGGGCTTACGATCGCTATATACCCGCAGCATTGGAGCAATTATTGCTGCGCTCGGAATTTTATAGCGCCTATACTCCCTATCAACCCGAGATCAGCCAGGGAATACTGCAATCCATTTTTGAATATCAGACAATGATCTGCAAGCTTACCGGACTGGATGTATCCAATGCTTCATTATATGATGGAGGCAGTGCTCTGGCAGAAGCTTGCAATGTTGCCTGGGCCCATGGCAAGGGACGGAAAAAAGTTGTGATTCCGGATACAGTGCACCCTGAATACCTCGATATTTTGCAGGCCTATTCCCTTTCCGGCCGTCTTCAGGTTGAAGTTATCCCCAGCCATGACGGCTCCGTTGATGTTGAGGCAATGGTTAAAGCCATTGACGGCAACACAGCCTGTGCCATTATCCAACAGCCCAATTTTTACGGTATAATAGAAGATCCCAGTCTGGTTGCAAAAGCCGCCCATGACCATAAAGCCCTCTTTATTATGGCAGTTGAGCCTATTTCCCTGGCCCTGTTAAAGTCCCCCGGCGAATGGGGTGCTGATATTGCAGTGGGGGAAGGCCAGCCTTTGGGTAACAGCCTCAGTTTTGGCGGTCCCTATCTGGGATTCATGGCTTCCCAAAAAAGCCTGATGCGCAAGATTCCAGGCCGTATTGTGGGCCAGACCACGGATGAGGATAGCCATAGGGCCTATGTGCTTACTTTGCAGGCCCGGGAACAACATATCAGGCGAGAACTGGCTGGTTCCAATATCTGTTCCAACGAGGCCCTCTGTGCCCTGGCAGCTACCATATATTTAACTTTGGTGGGAGAAAAGGGCCTTAAAGATATTGCCACCCGTTCCCACAGTTTGGCAGTTTATGCCTGCCAGGCCTTTAAAAAAGCCGGACTGGAATTGAAATATCAAAAGCCCTTTTTCAACGAGTTTGCCCTTAAGATCGATGATCCGGGAGCTGCCAACCGCAGATTGCTGGAAAATCGCATCATCGGTGGTTATGAGTTGGATGGCGCTCTCCTTTTAGCTTTTACTGAAAAGAGAACCAAACACGAAATTGACCAACTTGTAGCCATATTAGGAGGGAAATAAGGATGAATAAGCTGATTTTTGAAAAACATGTGGCAGGCAGTAATCCCTTTTCCCTGCCTGATAGCCAAATACCCGAAGCAGACATAAAGAATAGCATCCCTGCCCACTTTTTGCGCCAGGAAGCCATATCCCTGCCGGAAGTAAGTGAAGTTGAAGCAGTACGCCATTTTACCGAACTTTCCACCAGGGCCTATGGGGTTGATTCAGGTTTCTACCCGCTGGGTTCCTGTACCATGAAATATAACCCCAAAATCAACGAATGGGCGGCCCGGCTTCCGGGATTTGCCGCTTTGCACCCTTACCAACCAGAAGATTCCGTACAGGGTGCCCTGCAACTGTATTATGAGATGCAGGAAATGCTGTCGGAAATTACCGGGATGGACAGCTTTTCCTTACAGCCGGCAGCAGGTGCTCATGGAGAAATGGCCGGGGTAATGATTATTAAAGCCTATCATCAGCACCGGCAGGATTATAAAAGGACCAAGATGCTGGTTCCTGATTCCGCACACGGGACCAATCCTGCTACCGCCAATGTGGTAGGATATCAGGTAATAGAAGTCAAATCCAATTCCCGAGGCCTGGTAGACCTGGATGATCTCCGGAGCAAGATGAACGATGAAATAGCTGGTCTGATGCTGACCAATCCCAATACGTTGGGTTTGTTTGAGGAAGATATTCAGGAAATCGCTGCCATTGTCCATGATTGCGGAGGTCTGCTTTATTATGACGGAGCTAATCTGAATGGCATAATCGGGATGGCTCGTCCTGGTGATATGGGATTTGATGTGGTGCACGTCAATCTTCACAAAACCTTTGGCACCCCACACGGCGGAGGAGGACCGGGATCGGGCCCGGTAGGAGTCAAAGCTCCCCTGGCTGGTTTCCTGCCTAAACCGGTAGTGGTTAGAAATGGAGATAGCTACACCTTTGATTACGCTCGTCCCCTATCCATTGGCAAGGTCAAAAACTTTTACGGCAATTTTGGGGTTATCGTCAAAGCTTATGCCTATATTCTGGCCCTGGGCGGCGAAGGCCTCAAAGAAGCATGCCAGCATGCCGTATTAAACGCCAACTACCTGCGTCATCGGCTGCGGGATACTTACCACATCCCCCAGGATCGATTGTGCAAACATGAGTTCATCATAAATTGCAAAAACCAAATGGAAAACGGAGTGAAGACTTTGGATATTGCCAAACGGCTGATAGATTATGGTTATCACCCCCCAACGGTTTATTTTCCCTTGATCGTTCCGGAAGCTATGATGATCGAACCAACCGAGACCGAAGCCAAGGAAGTCCTTGACCAATTCATCAGGGTTATGGAAACCATTGCCCAAGAAGCGATGGAAAATCCGGAATTGGTCACCAAGGCCCCCCACCAGGCGGTTATTAAAAGGGTGGATGAAGTAACCGCAGCCCGTAAACCAGTTTTGAAGTGGGAGGCCGAATAACAGTGGAAGACCTGATTATCATCGGCGGAGGCCCGGGTGGATATGTGGCAGCCATCCGAGCCCGCCAGTTGGGCATGAAAGTGGTTCTAGCTGAGAAAGCCGCTTATGGCGGGACCTGCCTGAATCATGGTTGTATACCCACTAAGGCTTATTATCAAAATGCCTCGGTTCTGCGCACCATTAAGTCATCCCAGGAATATAACCTTAAGATCGATAACCATAGCTTTGATATGGCTGCAGCCCTACAACGCAAAAACCATATTGTAGCCGGCTCCGTAGCCAATATTGAAAAAGTATTACAGGCCAATGGCGTAGAACGGGTAATGGGAACAGCCACCCTGGTGGATAAGAATAAGGTCCAGGTAAACGGCCAAACTCTTAAGGCCCGCCATATTCTTATAGCTACAGGATCAAGACCAGCCTCCCCTGCCCTACCGGGTGCGGATCTGCCTGGAGTCTTAAACAGTGATCAATTGTTGGAACTGAATATGATTCCAGACCGTTTAGCCATTATCGGCGGCGGAGTTGTAGGTTTGGAATTCGCTTGCATATTCAATGCCTTCGGCAGTCAGGTAACGGTTTTTGAATACCTGCCCGAACTATTGAATTCCATGGATCATGAATTAGGGAAACGCCTACGGGTTTTCTTGAAAAAACAGAGTATAGCTGTCCACACTTCAGCAACAGTAGAGAAAATTGAGTCCTGGGGCCGGGGCTTAAAGCTGACTGCTACCGCTAAGAAACAAACAGTAGAGACAGAAGCCGATATTATATTGTTTGCCGGGGGCAGAAAACCCAACACCCAGGGGCTTAATCTTGATAAACTAGGAATCGCGCTTGATGAGGCTGGCTTTATAAAAGTTGACCAGAACTTTGCCACCAATGTGGAAGGCATTTATGCCGTAGGAGATGTGATTGGAGGAATGATGCTGGCGCATGTAGCTTCAGAAGAAGGCATAATTGCGGTAGAAAACATAGCCGGTCATAGCCAGGTCATGGATTACAACGCGATTCCCGCCTGTGTTTTTACTTTTCCTGAAATAGCTTCTGTAGGCATGACCGAAGAACAAGCCAAATCCAAAGGTTTGGCATATAGAACCGGCAAGTTTCAATTCGCTGCCAACGGGAAGGCCCAGACCATGGGAGAACCCGATGGCATGGTAAAGGTTTTGGCTGACCAAAATGATGTTATAATTGGTATGCATATAATAGGGCCCCATGCCAGCGATTTGATCATGGAAGGCACCATGATGGTCAAAAACCGCATGAAGATTGCTGATGTCATTGCCACGGTTCACCCCCACCCGACCTTGACTGAAGCTATACTTGAAGCAGTGCTGGATATTCAAGGCCAATCCATTCACCTTTTGCCGTCTAGGCGCCAGGTTCGCCCCTGACCTTCAGGCCTGACAGACTTACAGCCATAGCGGAGGTAAAGTGCCATGATAACCATAATGAATGAATCTGTTGACCCGTATTTTAATATGGCCCTGGAAGAATATATATTATCACAAATGCCCAATAACCAAAATTACTTTATGCTCTGGCAGAACCGGCCGGCGGTAATTGTCGGGCGTAATCAGAATACGGTGGAGGAAATAAATGAAGCATTTATCAAAGAGAAGGGAATAAAGGTAGTACGCCGCCTATCCGGAGGAGGGGCTGTTTATCACGATTACGGCAATCTGAACTTCACTTTCGTAGTATCAGGTCAGCATTATTTTGCCAACTTTCAGATATTCACCCTTCCGGTTATCAGGACTTTGGAGAGGCTCGGGGTCATGGCGGAAAACGACGGCCGCAATGATATTCTTATAGATGGCCGCAAGTTTTCCGGCAATGCCCAGTATATGTATAAAAACAGGCTTTTACATCATGGCACTATTTTATTCAATTCCAATATTGAAAACATGGTCAAGGCTTTAACTCCCAGCGGAGCCAAGATTACCTCCAAAGGCATAAAGTCCGTACGCAGCCGGGTCACCAATATTTGCGAACACCTGCCCAATCCGGTAGGGATAGAGGAGTTTAAACAGTTATTAACCGCTGAGGTAATGCAGCAAGATCCTGATAGTCACTGCCGTTCTCTTTCCCCTGAGGAAATCGCCGCCATTAATCATCTGCGCAACAACAAATATGCTACCTGGGACTGGATTTACGGCCAATCTCCAGCCTACAGCAAAAAGATAACCCGTTCCTTTCCTTGGGGTAATTTGGACGTGCGCCTGGACATCAAGCAGGGTCTAATAAAAAATATCAGAATATTCGGTGATTATTTTGCCAAAAAAGATATTGCTTTACTGGAAAAAGGCCTTGTAGGTACTATGTACCAAAAAGAAAAGATTAAACAACAATTAGTGGAATTAGACCTGCAGAGCTTTTTACCCCAGAGTACTGATGATGAGTTTGCCGATCTGCTTACCAGCTGACGTCCGACCCCTTGAGTTCCACGGAGCAGTATGAGTATTTTAATCTACAGTGGCACTGCGCGCACAAGCTATGTCCTTAAAAAGGTTCATTTCATAGCAACATTTCACCATCCCCCTATGATACTAATTTATTTTTAATGCTTTCCGGATTCAAGGAAATTGTATCACCTGCCCGTGTGACTGGCCTGGACCAGAATATCCTTTTCTTTCTTGTTCCCGCATATTTTTTATTATTGGCTTGTAACATTAAATCATAAAGTACCATAAGATGTTAGAAAGGTAGATAGTATATCAACTTTAGGCAAAATTTTTAATATATAAGAAAGGAGACAGTCTCTTGGCTTATTGGTTACGTTGTCATTCTTGTGGACAGTGGAGCAAATCTCATAGTCATCAAACTGATGATTCGTCCTGTTTATTTTGCAATAAACCATTTGTTCGGTTTAAATCATTAATCGATCCAATCCAGGACAACAAAATTGTAGATATTATAAAAAACCTAATTAAAACAGATAACCAACCCCATTCAAATAAGAAATCTGCTTCTATCCCAAACACTACAACCAATGTGGAAAAACCAGATACCTGGAAAAATGTTGAAAAACCGGATGCTCTAAAAAACCCAAAACCGGAGCCGCCATCCATAGACGAAAAAACCGAAGCACCACTCACAATAGATAACCGGAAAATAGAGGAGGATAACCCAATTCCAGCCTCTGAGGGTATCCAGATGACCGAGGAGGATAATCCCCCCTCATTAGCCCTGGATTACAAGGACACCGATGAGGGTAATCCAACTCCGCTGCCCCTTAATAACCAGAATGCAGAGGAGGATAATCCCATACCAGCCGCTGAGGACAACCAGGACACCGGAACCCCGTTAGCCCTTGATAACCAAAATACAGAGGAGGATAACCCAATTCCAGCCGCCGAGGTTAACCAGGACACCGGAGAAAGTAACTCGGTCCCGCTAGCCCTTGAAAACCAGGATGTAGGAGAGGAGAACCCAATAACAGCTGCTGAGGCCAATCAGGATACCGGAGAATGCAACCCGGCTCCGCTAGCCCTTGATAACCAAGATGCAGAGGAGGATATTTCAATATCACCTGCTGGGACCAATCAGTCCGATATAACTGAGGATAAACAGATACCCGAATCCAACCAAGAAACATATTACCAAGATTCAATTGATGACAACCAGGAAATGGACGCAAAAATTGAACCACTAATAAACATCAGCTATGTTGATAAAACACCACAGACAGAAAATCCCCAATTACCGCAATCTTCAGAAATCACACCGGATAATTCTATAATTACAGGCCTTTCCCAACCGGAAGAAGAACCGGCAAAACTTGAGACGCCAGAAGTACCTCCTTTAGAAGATAACCCGGGGGAAATATTAACCACAACCAAAGGAACTCCGAAAACCAATAAACCATCTAGTAAAAAGCCTAAAATGACACGAACCTATGAACCATACCTGAAAGTCAAAAGAAGGGCCAAAAACTCTAGATAGCAGACTCTGGCAAGATGGCCATAATTAACGCGTTAGGACTGATTTACTAACGCTTTTTTATTTACGGTAAGCTCTAAGGCTGACCTTTTGTCTTGGTTTAGTACTTTTGCCTACATAGAGCGAAGAAGTGTGGTTTTAATGAGCTTCTACCGTGCAGAATTACGGAAGGTTAGATGCACTAATCACAGAAAATAGACGGTGTAAAACCCGCCGGATAAGGTTGCACCGTCTATCACTGGTACCTTAATTCCATTCCTATTGAGGATTATACATTCCCTTGTTCTTCATGTAGTGGAAAATGCCTTCGCCATGCTGTTGTTCTTCCTTTTGAATGTGATTTAATACCTGCCGTACATTTGTGTCTACAAACTCAAAAATGGCAGTATTATACGCATCAGAAACATATTTTTCCGTCATCAGCATGTCATTGCACAAGGCAGCATCTGACTGATTAGCCATAGCCCCGGTCATAGTTGATTGTGAAATAGTCCCCGGTTGTTGCTGCTGTTGTTGTTGATTCCCTTGATTCATAGCTGGCAGTTGGCCATTTAACAGCTGGTTTATACTGTTAAGATGCTCTTGTTCCTGTTGAGCATAGCTCTGGAAAAGATTTTTCAATTGCGGGTCCTGCGCCTGGTTGGCATAATTGGTGTATTTTTCAATACAAATCTGCTCATGAGTTTTTTGGTCTTCCAACAGCATCCTTTCTTTCTGGGTAAATGATAACATTCTGTAAAACACCTCCTCTTTATATTCTCCCTGGGATTGCCCATATTATTCAGCCGATTTTTGACCATAACCGATTCAAGAGCAATTATCAGTTTTAGGTTGTTTATAGCTTCAACCGCACTTTTTCTGGCCAGGCTATACAGAACAGTTGTTCCCTCGGTTAATATTTTGTAGTATACTAAAAATACGGGAAGGAAATTAGTTTTAGAGGTGATACAAGATGGACATCCTGAACAAGCTTACCATTTTAGCCGGTGCCGCCCAATATGATGTTTCTTGTTCTTCCAGCGGGGTCGCCCGAAACAACCAGAACGGAAGCGGAATCGGCAATTCCAAATCTTTTGGTATCTGCCATACCTGGTCGGCGGATGGACGATGTATTTCCTTATTAAAAGTCCTATTGAGCAATGACTGCGTCTTTGACTGCCGTTATTGTGTCAATAGGCGTTCTAATGATATCCCCCGGGCCAGTTTTTCACCGCGGGAGTTGGCTGATCTCACTATGCAGTTTTACCGCCGCAACTATATAGAAGGCCTTTTTCTAAGTGCTGCAGTGGAAAAATCCCCTGATTACACAATGGAAAAAATAATTCAGGTTATGAGCCTTTTGCGGGAAGAATACAGTTTTCATGGATATATCCACGCCAAGGTTATTCCCGGAGCCGATCCTTTATTGGTTCAACAGGCTGGACTCTTCGCAGACCGAATGAGTATAAACATTGAGCAGCCAACGGAGAAAAGCCTCGAGCTTCTGGCACCACAAAAATCACTAGAATCAATGCATGCGGCTATGAATCATTTAAAAAATCAGATACAGGAATATAAAGAGGATGGGAAATTTTTTCGCCATACACCTCGTTTTGTGCCGGCTGGTCAATCTACCCAGATGATTGTAGGAGCCAGCCAGGATAGTGACCTGGTTATTCTCCAAACTACACAGGCTTTATACCAGAATTACGGTCTAAAACGAGTCTATTTTTCAGCTTATATGCCGGTCAACAAGGATTCTTATCTGCCGGCTTTGTCCACTACCCCGCCGCTGCTGCGGGAACATCGCCTTTATCAGTCGGACTGGCTGCTGCGTTTCTATAATTTTAAGGCTGAGGAGTTGGTGGATCCCTCCCATGCCAATCTGGAAACGGAAATTGATCCTAAAACTGCCTGGGCCCTCCGGCATCCGGAATTCTTCCCTCTGGAAATAAATAAAGCTTCCTATCAGGAACTGCTCCGGGTGCCTGGAATCGGGCCTAAAGCTGCCTGGCGTATAGTCTGCCAGCGCAAGGTGGTGGCCATTTCAGCCGACCAATTGAAAAAGCTGGGAGTAGTATATAAACGGGCCCAATACTTTATCACCTGCCAGGGAAAGTATTCAGCCCCTATCCCTTATGATCCGGCAGCCATTAGCCGCATTATGGTTCCCCAAGCCCCCTATAAGCAGATGACCCTATTCTAGAGGAGGATTTGAATGGATTATTTATACGATGGCAGTTTTGATGGCCTTCTAACCTGTATATATCACCATTACTACGGAGACAGAGCTACCGGCATTTACCAGCAAGCCTATTACCAGCCGGTTCTGATGGCCAAAAGCAAAGTAATACAGTCTGACCTGGCTCTGGCTGGCCGGGTGTACCGGGCCATAGAAAAAAAGATTTCCTCTTCTGCCCTTGCAATGTCCTACCATGTTTATTTGTCCTCCAGCTCTACCAAAGAAAACCTCATTCTCAATTATATTATCCTGGGTTTTCGGATGGGCCCAAAAGTCAACCTCTATCGCAGTCATCCTGACGTTTATCCGATACATAAACTGGATAGGCAGGTCAGAGGTGAAGCGCACCGCTTTTTTGGTCTATTACGTTTTGCCGATACTGGTAAGTTTTTGTATGCGGGTTTTTCCCCCGACCATAATATTTTGACTTTGATTGCCGATCATTTCGCTGACCGTTTGCGCAACGAACGCTGGATCATACACGACCAAAAAAGGCATCTGGCGGTTATTTACAACGGCCCAGAGCCTGATCAGGACTTATCATCTAAATGGTATCTTACCGACCTGGATAATCAGTGGCAGAAAGCTTTCACTCAGGAGGAAGAACATTGGCAGGAGTTATGGCGGCTCTATTTCCATCACATAAGTATTAAATCCCGTTATAATCCACGCCTTCAGTCTCAATTGGTACCCTTGCGCTACCGCCGTCATCTGGTGGAGTTTCAAAGCTCTTTCGGTGATAATGTGACTTTCATCTAGTCAAAAATAGACAAAGTTTTGTTTAAGTCAATATACCTAAGCAAAATTAGAAAACCGGATATAAATAGGATTGGCAAAAAGGTTATAATTCCTGGATTTCTCAAAAAAGCTTCTATTCCTGCACCAAAACCCACAAACAAAATGGAAGGCACCAAAAGCCCAATAACAGTAGCAATAATAAACTTTACCCGCGAAATATTGCTAATAGCAGCCACAATGTTGGCAACTGCTATAGGTATTACAGGAATATTGTGCACTACCACTAGAAACCCCACAATAATTTTATCCGACAGCTTTGGAACTATTTTATAACGGGCAAGAATCTTAGCGGCGAATTTGCCCAGATTAAAGAACCTATATATGTTAACAGCAACCAGGGAGCCTATTGCCACGCTGACCAAGGCCAGCAGGAGCCCGGGAAAAAATCCAAATAGAAAACCGCACATACCAGCTACCAATCCAAATGGAATGGTGGGTATGATGCACTGTATAATGATTGCTGCACTTAGAATAAGCATGACTATATAGCCATAATCTCTAATAAATTGACTGTAATAAGTTATCTGGTCCAATAATTCCATAAAAATAGCCCTTTTGTTTTTCCTACCTAGTATTTGTTGATCCCAATAATTATAAACACAAAACCATATTAATACCAGTAGTGCGAGGGAAAGGTTCTCCTGACACAATTTGGGTACCCCCCTTGATAAACATTTAAAAAACGGCAGTTTTATAAAGCATTCTTTAATATATATTATTTTTTACAAAATCTTTGCCTTAATCTATCATCACTTATGTGGATCTATTAAAAAAGAAACCGATGAAAGCAAAAAAGAGGAATAAATTAGTATCATCGACCAGAAGTCCCACAACTAAGGCTTAAAAATTCCGAATACTCAGGACTTTGGTCTTCAAAGTGATGAATACTGTGCATTATAAGACACTCCAACAAAATCCTTCCTTAAGCTTACTGAGAACTGCAAATCAATCTTCACACAGCCTGCTGTTTTTAATGTTTGGCAATTATTCCCTGTTTCTCCCCAATGTTTAAAATTGTTTAAAATTTTAAGTCATTTTATGAGTTTTATTGTATAATATTGTCGTTGCCGTTTTTATCACGGGAGGAGTAAGTATCTCATATACTTTCTCTCATGTTGGTTAAACCTTTGAAAGGAGGGACATAATAGATACTGTAGTAGAATATTTACTTTAAATCTGGGAGGGATAATAGCATGTCTTTCAGTCCTGCAGAAATTAGTATTATTA
Organism: Syntrophomonadaceae bacterium; assembly: GCA_050949885.1. GTDB lineage: Bacteria > Bacillota > Syntrophomonadia > Syntrophomonadales > Syntrophomonadaceae > JBMNGO01. The sequence continues at coordinate 40,206 of JBMNGO010000001.1, forward strand.
TTTTGGCGATTATTATGGTTCTTTATATTACCGAAGTAATACCCCTGGCAGTCACTGCCATAGGTTCCTGTATTGCTTTGGTGGTAACTGGAGCAGTTCCCGCCAAAACAGTATGGGGAGGACTGTCCAGTGATACCAACCTTTTGATTGCGGGTATGATCATAGTAGGTGCCGCCATGTTTGAAACCGGACTGGCCAAAAAAATAGGGACCACCATTGTCGGCCTGGCTGGGGATAGCCCCTTTAAAACTACACTGGCCATCTTACTTGTTACTATGGCTCTTTCGGGTTTCCTGAACAACTCATCCACAACAGCTATGATGGTTCCGGTAGCTTTGGGAATTGTAATTGCTTCCAACGGTAAGTTAAAGGATAAGCATATCCAGATGCCTTTGGCTGTTGCCGCAGTGGCGGGTGGAATGCTGACCCTGGTTGGTTCTACCCCCCAGGTCATTGTTTCCGGTGTACTGGATGCTGCTGGTTATGGATCTCTTTCATTTTTTGAATGTGGTAAAATGGGGGCACTTCTTTGTGTAGTAATTTTAATTTATACCTTTACCATAGGCAAATGGATGTCTGTTAAAATCTGGGGTGCCGACCCCCAACCCGGTCCCCGTATGTTGGAAATGATGGAAATGGAGACGGCTAAAGGTTCGGCAACTGAAGAGGAAAAAGAAAATCCCAAAATGTGGGTTACTGCAGGAATACTCGTTGGGTGTATTTTATTATTTATTTTCAGCGGATGGCCTCTGGGCACTGTAGCTATGATAGGCGCCCTGACCTGTGTTATAACGGGCTGTTTGACTGAAAAACGCGCCTACCAGTTACAGGACTGGACTACCGTCCTGGTATTGGGTGGTTCAATCGGTTTCGCTACCGGTCTGGATGTAAGCGGCGGCGGGCAATTGATTGCTGACACAGTGCTGGGTTGGTTCGGAGACGATGTAAGTCTATGGGCGATCTTTGCAGTCATGAGTTTTGTAGGTATGCTTCTAACTCAGTTCATGTCTAATACAGCCGCCACTGCCATGATGGCACCCATCCTTTTAGCAATAGCCCAGGGAATCGGAGCTAACCCGTTCCCCATGCTGTTAGGTCTGGCAATGTGCACAAATGCTTCTTTCTCCACACCTGTTGCCACTCCGCCAATGACCATTGTTTTAGGAGCCGGTTACCGTTTTATGGATTACGTTAAGTGGGCCGGTCCCATCAATCTAATATGCTGGATAGTTGTCATCTTCTCTGTCCAAATTATTTACGGTAGTTTTTAATAATCACCTTTATTTATTTACATTTCCTAATGTTAACCGGCCTCCAACCCTGGAGGCCGGTTTGTGCTAGAATGACTGGAAACAAAAAACAAAAAGAGGATTATTATTACTTGAATGCGGCTACGTCTACATGCTATTAGTCTTCAATAATCCGATTTTTCCCATCATGCTCACGCTCCTTTTGTATCCCTTCCATTTTATATGGGTGGTAGTAATTCAATTTAATTCATTTATGACTTAAACAAAGAAAACCATTAAGTTTTAAGCAGCCAATTTTCTGGAAATAATTTTCCATTTACCAATGAGTCCATTGAGATGCTAACCATCTTATATTGGGGCCTACGGCTTGTCCTTATTTGTCGAACCCTTTCATTATTTGTAATTTCGTGTATCTTTATAGTTATACAATGATTATTTTTTGAAAATGTTTTAAATTTTTAAGGCAGATTCAAATGATTTATTGTATAATACTGACAGCATTAAATGGAGGAGGTAATGAAAAGCACTAATTGGTGGAGGTAGAAGGTTAGCTTCAATCTAATAGTTCTTGCTTTGAAAGGAGGGACATTAGACACAAGTCGGAACCTATTTTTAATAATCTGGGAGGGATAATAATAATGTCTTTAAGTCCTGCAGAGATTAGTATCATTATCTTGGCGATTATCATGGTTCTTTATATCACCGAAGTAATACCCCTGGCTGTCACCGCCATTTTTTCCTGTATCGCTTTAGTGGTAACCGGAGCAGTTCCCGCCAAAACAGTATGGAGCGGACTGTCCAGCGATACCAACCTCTTGATTGCGGGTATGATCATAGTAGGTGCCGCCATGTTTGAAACCGGACTGGCCAAAAAAATAGGGACCACCATTGTGGGCCTGGCCGGGGACAGCCCCTTTAAGACTACACTGGCCATTTTACTTGTTACCATGGCTCTGTCAGGTTTCTTAAACAACTCATCCACAACCGCTATGATGGTTCCAGTAGCTCTGGGTATTGTAATCGCTTCCAACGGTAAGTTAAAGGATAAGCATATCCAGATGCCTTTGGCTATTGCTGCGGTATCCGGTGGAATGTTGACTCTGGTTGGTTCTACCCCTCAGGTCATTGTTTCCGGTGTCCTGGATGCTGCTGGTTATGGTTCCCTTTCGTTTTTTGAATGTGGTAAAATGGGGGCACTGCTCTGTCTTGTAATTTTAATTTATGTTTTTACTCTAGGCAAATGGCTGGCCATTAAACTCTGGGGTGCCGACCCTGAACCTGGTCCCCGTATGTTGGAAATGATGGAAATGGAAGCTGCTAAAGGAGCCGCAGCGAGTGAGGAGAAAGAAAATCCCAAAATGTGGGTCACTGCAGGCATACTAGTTGGATGTGTTTTGTTATTTATTTTCAGCGGATGGCCATTAGGTACTGTAGCCATGATTGGTGCTATTACCTGCGTTATCACTGGCTGCTTGACTGAAAAACGTGCCTACCAGTTACAGGACTGGACTACCGTTCTGGTACTGGGTGGTTCAATCGGCTTCGCGACCGGTCTGGATGTAAGCGGTGGCGGGCAATTGATTGCTGACACAGTTCTGGCTTGGTTTGGAGAAGACGTAAGTCTATGGGCGATCTTTGCAGTCATGAGTTTTGTAGGTATGCTTCTAACTCAGTTCATGTCTAATACAGCCGCCACTGCCATGATGGCACCCATCCTTTTAGCAATAGCCCAGGGAATCGGAGCTAACCCGTTCCCCATGCTGTTAGGTCTGGCAATGTGCACAAATGCTTCTTTCTCCACACCTGTTGCCACTCCGCCAATGACCATTGTTTTAGGAGCCGGTTACCGTTTTATGGATTACGTTAAGTGGGCCGGTCCCATCAACCTAATATGCTGGGTAGTCGTTATCTTTACTGTCCAAATGATATACGGCTCATTCTAATAAAATTAAACTATTTTAAAACGGCTTCTCCGATTAGGAGAAGCCGTTTTTTGTTCAATGAACTTAATTTAAGTGACCGTGATATACTATCAACCATTACTGTCCTCTGGCCTTAATCTTAGAAATACTTTGTATTGCCTCTATTAACTATTAACTCATCCTAGATCTTAGACAGCTCTTCTATTGGAGCATTATCGCAGGTCATATGTACCTCCCCTGCCCTCTTAGCAACCCTCCACAAAATACCTTACTTCTATCAACAGGATAACCCGCACCTTTTTTTAGACAGTAAAACAATCAACTTTCGGGAACATTGCCCATGCTATTATCTATCAACCTTGATAGGAACCGATGTTTATGCTAATATGGATGAGGAAAATTGAGAAAAAGGAGAAAGCCGATGCACAAGTAATTCTGGCCTAACTGAATTTAACAGAACCATAGGTAGTTCTGTTGTGCCCAGAATGCTTGTTGCTTATCTATAACTATACCGTAAATAATTACTGGCTTTGGTGCTGCTTTAATTGCCTATTTAGCTGTAAGTGACAGGCGTTACTTACAGTTTTCTGTTTTCTGGAGGTGTTTTAATTGTTAATAAGGGTACACAAGCTAAAAAAAAGCTTTGGCAATACGATTGTTTTGAACGGAATTGATTTAGAAATAAACTGTAACGACAGAATAGGTTTGGTAGGTCGTAATGGATGTGGAAAAACCACTCTGGCCAATATTCTGACCGGCAGCTTAGAGTATGACGAGGGAAATATTATCGTAACTGCTCGCAAGCAGATAATAATTGGTTACCTGCAGCAGATGGAAATGGACCCAGAACTATATCTGAACACTTTGGATGCCAGGGGCGAGTTTCAACGTTGGGCAAGTAATTTAGGAATAAAAGCTTTGCAGGACTGGCCTAAGAAACGTTTACAAAATTTGAGCGGGGGCGAGAGAACCAAGCTAGCCCTGGCCAGAGTTTGGGCTGCCCAGCCTGACCTGGTTATACTGGATGAACCCACTAACCATATGGATTACCAGGCAATTACTTTTCTGATTTCCCAATTGGAGGAATACCAGGGAGCAGCCTTGGTGATTTCTCATGACCGCTATTTTCTTGATCAAACGGTGAAAAACATCGCTGAACTAGAAAATGGAGTAATAAAAATCTATCCCGGAAACCATTCCGCCTATCGAGATATAAAGCAAAAGGAATTGGAAAGCAGACAGCATACCTATGATGCTCAACAAAAAGAACAAAAACAAGTGGAAAACGCTATTACCCGACTTAAAATGTGGTCGGATAAAGCCCACCGTGAATCACGGCAAAAGGCAGGAAAAAAGATGGGGGCTAAGGAATACTATCGCAAAAAAGCCAAAAAGCGAGATCAAGCCATAAAATCCCAAATAAAACGCCTGGAAAAAATGCAGCAGCGCCAAATTGAGCGACCGCCCAAGGAATTGCAGGTTAATTTTGATTTGCACACATCTTTTAAAGGATCAAAAAGGCTGTTGGAGGCAAATGAGATAAGCAAATGCTATGGAGAATTAACTCTCTTCAAAGATAGCTCCTTCTATATTAAAAGCGGAGAAAAGATAGGTCTGTTTGGCCCCAACGGATGCGGAAAAACCACCCTGATTAAAATCATAATGGGCCAAGCAAGCCTGGATTCCGGAAAAATCTTTGTAAGCCAGGCAGCTCGGATAGCTTATGTGGGTCAGGATCTACCCCCAGATGAAAAAAAACCCCTAACCAGTTTGGTAAAAAGGTGGAGGATTGATAAGCAGAAACTGGCTTTTAAGCTCCTGGTTCAATTGGGCATACCCTTTGATCGCCTTAGTCTCCCCATGGAAAAGCTCAGCCGGGGTGAAAGGATGAAAATAGCCATAGGATTAGCCATTCTAGACCAATATGATGTACTCCTACTGGATGAGCCCACCAACCACCTGGACTTATACAGCCGGGAGGCCTTGGAGGAAAGCCTGGTGAAATTTACCGGAACACTTGTTATCGCGTCCCATGATCGTTACCTCTTGCAGCAGGTTTGCGATCATTTACTGGTTTTTGAAAACCATAAAATTAATCGAATTGAGGGCAAGATAAACGGTTACCTGAATAACAAAGAGCCTCAGTCGCAATCCGACCACCAGAAATCTTTTGCCATAGCCCATAACGAGCAACTATTATTACTAGAAACCAAAATATCTCAAATACTAGGGGAACTGAGCCGACATAAACCAGAAGATCCTGAATATATCACCCTTGACCAGGAATTCACCCAGCTGATTAAACGAAAAAATGAGATAAAGCGATTGAATCAATAGCTGTCAAATCCCAGTTGCACTCTGCTAAAGGCCGGTTTTAACGGTAATACCCGCTAACGATTCCATGGTTTCAGTTTTCCGTTACCTGGGAGGGTTTCTGTTCAATGGTTAACAGATGATTAATATACTGCCTGGCCGTCCTTCCAGATCGGCCATGGGTTTTCCTTTCCCATTGCAGGGCGCCCCTGCGCAGTTCCTCAGCATCTACCTGCAGTCCATTCCTTTGAGCTAGTTCTGAAACAATAGTCAGGTACTCTTCCTGGGCAGGTGATTCAAAGCTCAAGGTTATGCCAAAACGGTCTACCAGGGACAGCTTTTCCTGCTGAGCATCGGCTCCATGAACTTCATCTGGTTCCTGGCGCTCCGCCCAGGTTTCTTTAATGAGATGGCGCCGGTTGGAGGTGGCATAAATGAGGACATTATCAGGGGTTACTTCCAGGCTGCCTTCTATGCTGGATTTTATGTGTTTGTATTGGACCTCAAAATCCTCAAATGAAAGGTCATCAATGAAAATTATAAAATAATAACCTCTATGGCGGATTAACTGTAAGATATCTCCCAATTGGGCCAACTGTTCTTTAGAAAGTTCAATCATACGGAGCTTGGCCTTACAATATCTGTTCAGCAGTGCTTTTACTGATGATGATTTCCCCGTGCCCTTACTACCGTACAGCAGGATATGGTTGGCCTTTCTATCATTTAGGAATGCCTCCGTGTTTCTGGCCAGAACTTCTTTCTGGTAATCATATCCAATAAGTTCTTCAAAAGTAACCGGGTCATGGTCAGTTATAGCCCTTAAATCATTATCCCATTTATACGCCGCATATTTCCCCAGCTTCCCGATCCCCACTTCGGAATAAAAACCAGCTACCTTATGGACCAGAGTGTCAATGGGGACATTGGAAAAACTTAATTTTAATTCATGCCTTCTGGCATCATAGTATGAAGCATAACCCGTCAGTTTATGGGCAGAGGGTTGGAAGTTATTTATTTCTTCCGTGATTTTAATTTTCAGCTGGTCTTGTACCGGCTTCCAATCATAGAGGAACAGTCTTCTTAGTATTGTAAAATCGTGCTTAGCCAGATTATACAGGTTAGAACTAATGGGTGTTTTTTTGCTGTTCTCACAGCCAAGACTAAAAACGTTTTCATCGGACAGAATTAAATCAAGAATATAGTTGCGCCACAAATTGCCGCCCTGTTGACTATTTATGATCAATTGGTAACAAATACCGTAATACAATTCTGCAAGTCTCTTGTTGTCTTGCGCAGTACCAATACTTGCCCATATTTGCCCCCCTTTCTGAATTACATCATCATCCAACAGTTTTCTGTATAGTACTAAACCTTCTAACCCTAATGGCATCTTTCTACACTCCTATTTATTGGTTTCGTTTCCTGCTCGTTGGTTTAGGCCAATTAATTCTTAACCACGCCGCCAACTCTGCCCCCAGGAAGGGAAGGGTCAACTCTTTACATCAAACCGTGCTCTTGTCACCATGTTTAATCACTTTCCATGTCAGAGGCTATCTGATTTGCATATTCATCTTCACCCAATAGGGCGACTGCCTGGTTTTCCGGCAGTGCTTCAACAGTTCTTAGCTTTCTTTCCATAACCCTGGATCTCCTTTTCGCTTCATCAATGGTGTTACTGGCTTCCTGCAGTTTCTTTTGAGTTTTTTCCAGTACATGGCCGAATTTTCCAAACTCGGTTTTGACGGCTCCTAAGACCGACCAGACTTCACTTGATCTTTGCTGTATAGCCAAAGTTCGAAAACCCATGGATAAACTGTTAACAAGGGCTGCCAGAGTGGTAGGCCCTGCTACCGTCACCCGGTAGTCTCTTATGAGTTCCTCAAACAACCCGGGGCGTCTGAGTATCTCTGCATACAAGCCTTCCGTGGGGACAAACATAATAGCAAAATCCGTAGAAGCCGGAGGAGCAATATATTTGCTGCTTATTTCCTTGGCTTCGGCTTTTACCCGGTATTCCAATTGCTTGGACAACTGTTCGACAAGGACCGTATCTGCCTGGTCATAAGCCTCCAACAGTTTCTGATAATCTTCCAAGGGGAACTTGGCATCTATGGGCAGCCAGACCGGTTCGCTTCCCTGATCACGCCCCGGTAGCTTTATGGCAAATTCCACTCTTTCGGTTCCCTGTTTTATTGCTATATTGGTTGCATATTGATCAGGGGATAGGATGTCCTCCAAAATATTACCCAATTGTACCTCCCCCCATGTCCCCCGAGTTTTTATATTGGTCAGAACCTTCTTTAAGTCCCCTACCCCGGAGGCCAACGCCTGCATTTCCCCTAATCCTTGATGGACCTTTTCCAAACGGTCGCTGACCAGTTTAAAGGATTCCCCCAGACGCTGCTCCAGGGTAGCATGAAGCTTCTCATCAACCACTGCTCTCATCTGGTCAAGTTTCTCAGTGTTTTCCTTTTGCAGTTCTTTAACCCTCTGGTCAAGATTTTCCTTTAGTTGGTCCAGCTTGATTTCGGTTGACTGGGTCAAATTGGACATTTGCCGGGAGAAATTCTCCAGCTGGTTCTGCTGCAAACTGGCCATGGTGGCCATCTGCTGGGAAACTGTATCTCCGTTGGTTTTAAGTTCTTTGCGCGTTTCCTCGGTCAATTCTTTAAGTCTTGTTTCCACGATTGTTCGTACGTTTTCAAGCCTTTGTTCATTTGATTTAGTAAGATTAGCTATCTGATTGGCCACCAGCTCCAGTTGGTTTTTCTGGAAATTAGTCATTTCAGCAATTCGGACCACTACTGATTGCTCAAAAGATTTCATAGCGACATTAAGTTCTTCGCGAGCCTCTCTGATTGCTTTACTGGTCTCTTCCCTATTTCGGGAAACTTCTTCGCGAACCGTTTGCTCAAGTCTTTCCTGTAACTTATCCAATCGACTATTAGTATTTATTAAAGTACTGTTAATAAAACCTTTTGTTGATCTAAATTGAAACAATACTATAATAGTTATAACTAATTCTAGCAGTACAGCCATTAGCAGTACTTCTTGCACTTCCCCGTCCCCTTTTCTAAAAAGTCTGCTGGATCACTCGAGCAGCGATTTTCAATACAACTATTATAGAATAAATAATCTAAATTTGTTATCAAATGTACTATTTGGATGACTGGCCGAAAGCTAAAGAAACCCCTCTCTCCGAACTTTATAGTCTTCACTGGCACATTTCTGCCTACACAAAAAATCGCATTGACTTTTTCTTAAAAGCAATATATATTAGGGCATATTCAATATAATATTTTAAATGCGTTGATAGGGACAGAGTTTTGACTGAACTTTCTAAAGAGAGCTGTCGGTTGGTGTGAGACAGTGAAAGGGTTAAAACTGTATCACCCTTGAGCGGATCGCCGAACCCCGTTAGGGTATTAAGTGGATACGGAATCTCACCGTTACATGAGAAATACATTGATGGATGTATTAGAGAGGTTGTAACCTAACAACAATTAAGGTGGTACCGCGGAAGAATATTAATCTTTCGTCCTTTAACGGACGAAAGATTTTTTATTTGTAATCAATTATTAGTGAGGAGGATTATTAATGCTTACCCTGGACAAAATCTATCATGCCGCTTTTGTGCTGAGAAACGTTATTCGCACTACCAACTTAATTAAAGCACCTAATCTTGATCCCGCCTCAGAGATTTATTTAAAACCTGAGAACCTGCAGATAACAGGTTCTTTCAAAATAAGAGGTGCTTACTTTAAAATATCCCAGCTAACTGAAGAGGAAAGAGAAAAAGGTGTTATCGCCTGTTCAGCAGGCAATCACGCCCAGGGAGTAGCTCTGGCAGCTGCCAGAAACGGAATAAAATGCCGCATTTGCATTCCTGATACGGCACCTATCTCCAAGGTGGAAGCCACCAAAGAATACGGGGCAGAAGTAATATTGGTTGAAGGCACCTATGATGATGCTTATCAAAAAACCCTCGAGCTGCAAGCGGAAACCGGTGCCACTTTTATTCACCCCTTTGATGATGAATTGGTCATTGCCGGTCAGGGAACCATTGGACTGGAAATCTTAGAACAGCTTCCTGAGGTAGATGCTGTTATAGTCCCTATAGGCGGCGGCGGCCTTATCAGCGGGGTGGCTTATGCTATTAAAACACTGGCTCCCAAGGTTAAGGTTTATGGAGTACAAGCAGCAGGGGCACCATCCATGTACGATTCAGTGACCAATCATAGAATTACTACCCTGCCGGCGGTTAAAACCATTGCTGACGGTATCGCTGTCAAAACACCGGGTGATAATACTTTTAACTTATGCCAGAACTATGTTGATGAAATTGCAACTGTAACTGATGATGAAATTTCCACTGCTATCCTGACCATGATTGAGAACCAAAAACTGGTTACCGAAGGAGCTGGGGCAGTTGCGGTAGCAGCCGCCCTATTTAACAAACTCCCAATTCGCGGGAAAAAAGTGGTATGCCTAGTATCCGGAGGTAATATAGATGTAACCATCCTCTCCAGAGTAATTGACCGGGGACTGCAAACCGAGGGGCGCCTGGCCAAACTTACTATTGAGCTTCTGGATAAACCTGGCCAATTAAAAGGTGTTTCCGAAATTATTGCCGACCTGGGAGCTAACGTGGTTTCCGTACTTCACGATAAATCGGATGTAAATATGGACATCAACTCTTGCTTCTTAAGTGTTTCCCTGGAAACAAGAAACCACGCCCATGTTCAACAGATTAAGGAAAAGTTGGCTCAAAGCGGGTTCAAATTAGTGTAGGAGGAGGCTAAAATTTAGGTTAGAGGATAAAAATTAGTGTAGGAGGGGGACAAAATGATAAAAAAGATTTACACGCCAGATGCACCTGAGGCTATTGGCCCGTATTCCCGGGCTGTGGTGGCCAATGGATTTGTATTCACATCCGGCCAAATTGCTATTAACCCTGCCACCAACAGTATTACAGCCGTCACTATTGAGGAACAAACTGAACAGGTTATAAAAAACCTAAAAGCAGTTCTTGATGCGGCAGGCACCAGCCTGGATAAAGTTATTAAAGCTACTTGTTACTTAGCTGACATGAAGGACTTTGCTGTATTCAACTCCATCTACGGTCAGCACTTCACTGAAAAACCCGCTCGTTCTTGTGTTGCGGTGAAACAGCTGCCCAAGGACGCACTGGTAGAGATAGAGGTAATTGCCGCACTATGATTACCCAGCCCATTGAATCAGAATATGATTAAAGGGAAGGTGCCCACTCACCTTCCCTATTCTATTCATTATTCTTCCATCAAGCTGTATACCAGGTTGGAATAGGCCACCGGATCATCTATGGAAAATCCTTCTATGAGCAAGGCCTGGTTATATAAAATATTGCTGTAGGTTTTCAGTTTTTCTTTATCTTCATTGAATAGCCGGGAAAGGGCGTTAAAAATAGGATGTTGGGGATTGATCTCCAAAATCCGGTCGGCCTTTACCCGATGTTCGGACGGCAATTGGTTCAGGACTTTTTCCATTTCCAGGGATAGCGCTCCCTCACTGGTTAAGCAAACAGGATGGGATTTGAGCCTATGGGATAATCGAACCGCTTTTACTTTATCACCCAAGGCCTCCTTCATAAAACCAAAGAGTTCCTGGTAATCCTCAGCTTGTTTTTCTGCATCCTGCTTTTCTTCTTCACTTTGCAAGTCCAAATCGCCACTGGAAACCGACTTGAATTCCTTACCATCATACTCATGCAAAATCCGCAGAGCGAATTCGTCAATGTCATCTACCAAATAGAGGATTTCCCAGCCTTTATCCTTGACCAGTTCAGTCTGGGGCAAGAGGTCGATTTGGCCCTCACTTTCCCCGGTAGCATAAAAAATGTACTTCTGATCTTCTTTCATACGGCTTATATATTCCTTGATAGTAACCAACTTTTTCTCTGAGGAAGAATAAAGCATAATAAGATCTTTCAGCAACTCCTTATTGGCTCCAAATCCATTATAAATTCCAAATTTTAGCTGCAGGCCAAAGTTCTTATGGAATTTTTCATAGGTTTCCCGTTCGTTGTTAAGCATGTCCAACAATTCGTTCTTAATTCTTTTTTCCAGGTTACCAGCTATCAGTTTTAGCTGGCGATCGTGCTGTAGCATTTCCCTGGAGATGTTCAAAGATAGATCCTGTGAATCTACCAGACCTTTTACGAAACTAAAATGATCCGGCAAAAGGTCGGCACATTTATCCATAATTAGGACACCATTGGAATAAAGCTGTAATCCTTTCTCGTATTCCTTGGAGTAATAATTAAACGGCTTCCGGGAGGGAATAAACAATAAGGCATTAAACGTGGCCCTGCCCTCGGTCTTGATATGAATTACCCTCAGGGGCTTTTCATAGTCAAAAAACTTCTCTCTGTAAAAATAATGGTAGTCCTCTTCATTTACTTCATTTTTATTCTTTCTCCAAAGGGGCACCATACTATTCAGGGTTTCAGTTTCCACATAGTTTTCGTATTCGTTTTCACTGCCCTCTTGGAGCCGCCGCCTTTCTATGTCCATTTTGATCGGATAGCGAATGTAATCGGAATACTTTTTTACGATAGACCGAATTCTATACTGATCCAAAAATTGATCATAGTTTTCCTCATCAGTATTGTCTTTAATGGTCAGGATAATATCTGTGCCTGGCGTATCTTTGCTGGTATTGGTGACTAAATAACCATCCAGGCCCTCTGACTCCCATTTATATCCTTGATTTGACCCATAGGCTCGGGTAATAACAGTTACACATTTGCTTACCATAAATGAGGAATAGAAACCAACTCCGAACTGCCCAATTATATCTATGTCATCTATTTTCTCATTTTCTTGCAGAAAGGCCAGTGATCCACTTCTGGCGATGGTACCCAAATTATCATGCAGATCTTCTTCAGTCATCCCGCAGCCATTGTCAGATATGGTAAGAGTACGGTTGGCCTTATCAACAGTAATTTTTATAAAAAAATCGTCTTTTTTCAGGTCCACCTGGGGATCGGTTAAAGAGCGATAATAAAGCTTGTCAATGGCATCGCTGGCATTGGATATCAATTCCCGCAAAAATATTTCCTTGTTAGTGTAAACAGAATTGATCATCAAATCCAACAGGCGCTTGGATTCAGTCTTAAACTCAGTTCTAGACATTTCTCTCTCACCTCGTCCGAAAATGGATTTTTGAAACATTTAAAAATATTTATAACTCAATTTTCTTCCACAATCAAGCAAAAATACTAAAAGCCTTATAGACCGGCCTTTAACCAGAAATGGTTCTTCAATTGATACGATACTAAGAAAATAATTAGATGGGTGAGCTATTTGTTTATTCTTGGGGGTATGCGGTTTTCGCAGGGCACTTTTACTTGACATTTACCGCAGCCATAACGTGGCTGGTACCTAATACCAGTGTTCTGCAAAAATCCATAACAGGGTATATGGTCTTTGCCATTCTCCAGGGATATGGCATTAACCGGGCATCTTTTGGTGCAACTGCCACACATGGTACAGTACTCATATAATTCCTTATATTTCCTTTTATCAGGTTCAACCCTGAGTTCAGTAACCAGACTTCCTATCCTTCCTGCTGTGCCCTTTTCAGTAATAATTGCCTTAGACAAACCAAAGGTACCTAAACCACACACATACCCGACATGCCGTTCTGACCAATTACTGCTGAAAAAATTATCCGTTTTATCGGATCTCTTCCAAAACCGCCGGTCAAGTGTAGGCACCACAGTTTGGTAACCAGCCTTTTCTAACTGTTCCTGCAAATACCTGCACAATTGATTGATAAACATATGACCTTCAATCCTGGCATGAAGCCATTCCGGTGAAGGAGTAAATAAATCCTCATAATTACTCTGTTTTACCACATTTGTAAAAGGCAGAAAAAAAGAAATAACTGTTTTGGCCTGGGGCAGCCAATCTACAGGCAAAAAATGGTGTTCTCCTACTGCCCCCGCTTCCTTTAGATCATAAAAGAGCGGATCATCAGCTGCACCAAAAGCAAACAGAGGTTGGTCAAATATCCTCATATTGACTACTCGCGGGCATAATGCCACCTCTTCTGCAATGCGATTTTCCTTGGCTGTTTTTACATATTCACCAGCTAGATCTGCTATAACTTGTCTATCCATTATTTACCCCACCTTTTTTAGACATTAAGTCATAGGTTTTTCTGTTATTATTGGGGAGCTCCGAACATGACAAAGAAACTATAGTCAACACCCGTATCCGGCCCGGCACCTTTTATTTCATGCACACTTTGCAGTAATATTCTTAGTTTGTAGCCATTATTTTCCGCCCCAAAGGTCATTTCTTCCGGATCCATAGCGTCCTTGGGTCCAACGGCAGTCTTAGACAAAGACTGAATAAATTCGTACAGGCCGGTTGCCACCAGTTCTGCTCCATTTCCGTCTTTGACCGCTACCCTAACCTCGGTTGAGGATAATCGGTTTACGGTCAGCTGATATGGAACACCCCGCACTTCAAAATCAAATGTCGCAGTAGGTTGATCAGAATTATCAACCCTCCAGTATGAATTGGTGCTCATGAGAACATCATAATCACTGATATTCAGCGCCTTTTCCATACTAAGGTCGGCAAAGAAATAATTATAGTCGTTTTCGCCTCTTTCATAGGTAGGCCTAAAGCCAAATACCTCTTCCATGTTGCTGTACACATTAAAATCCTGGGGAAGCCATTCTATATATTTTATATATCCGCGGCTTTGGAGATAAGATAAAATGTTGGTACACTCCAATTTGAGAGTAAGAGAGGCATCCGCCTTGGGAGTTATTTTACCATCAACCAGGAGGTTTTCGGCTCTCAGCATGTTTTCAATTCGATTCGTCTGACTGGTTCTGGAAACAGTAAAGGCGTCTATTGGGGGTATTACTGAGACAATAGCAAATACAGCTGCCAGAACCGCAATCACTCCGTTTCTAGAAACAGGCTTTAAGCTGAGTACAACCCCGCCAATAATGCAGAAGATGCCAAACATTGCCACATAATACCGTGATTCAGTAACACCATAGGCGTTTAAACGAATGACGACAGATATTAGCTGCATAATCACGATAGGGATAAGCACCCTGGGAAATATCAGGCGGTACCAGACGGCCAAGCGGTTTTCCAGCAGGCTGGACAGGATGTATATGAAAAGTCCGGCAGCCGAATAACCAAGGACCATCGGACCAAGCTGCCCCGAAGGCCAGTTAAGAGTAAACAATATTTTAAAAAAGTAAGCAATCAGGACTAATGTATATACAGCCACGAGAACTATAGCGATATAGGATACCAATATCTCCAGGAAGCGCGGATATTGACCTGATTCTTGGGCATATTCCCGATCATCAGGGGCCTGAGAATTAAATCGGGGAAGAAGAGATAAGTAGTAGATAGGAGCAAAAAGTACCCATACTATTGTCATCATGTAGGAATAGGCATCGTAATGAATATCAAAAAGAAGGCTGTCAATGGTGGCAATAATAGCTGCACAGCCCATTGCTAATACTCCTGAATAAAGGACTGATATGGCAGCTGATTTAAAGTGTATCAAAGTTATGGTATTAAAATCAGCATGATCTTTATACGACGGAATCCAGATAAAGGCGCAGAACATGGCAAAAACAGCAACTACCGTACGTATGGTGACCTCGAAACTGATACTGGGTGCAGGCAATAGAATACACAAATAACCTGCAGTCAAGAGAAAGGATAAGATATAAACCACCAGACGTCTATCTGACAGTCTTTCAAACCGTTCACAGGCAAACTGAGCGGTAACGCCCAAAAAAGCTCCAAATAACAAGGTGAACATTAGCTTTTCAATAATCAACTCAGGTGCTTTGTGTAGTGAAATCATATAACAGAGTATAATAGCAGCCGCCAATAGACATACAACAGTCAGAGGGAAGCGTGCAACAGCTTCAAAAAGTCTTCGAGCAGTTAGACTAATCATTTCCATTAAGCGTTTCATAAGTTCTCTCCCCCATTCTCCAAATGATTGCCGCAAGGAATAAACGATATAAAAAAATACGCCCGTTACACCAATAACTTGCACGAGTTTTCCAAAATCGGTAATAGCTTAACTTGTTTTCTATTAATCCTGACATATTGTATGATTAGAGTCCAGTAAAAAATGATATAAGCAATTTAGGTGCTAATAGATGTATAAAGCCTTTTAATGAATGTATTTTCCATTCGTGAATAGCGATATAAAACATCCAACTACCCTTTTTTCCTTAACAACTTTCCACAATATGTTGATTGAAATAAGAAACATGGGGGCTGATAATTATGCTAAAATATGAAATATGTTTGCTAAATCGCTTTTGCCGTGGCAGGTAGGTACCGTTTAGGAGGGTATTAGGAAAAATTATGAGAATAGGTTTAGTTAGACATTTTCCGGCCACTCGAGGATTTCCCCACAAACTGAAACTCTTAACCCTGGGCGAGTTCTTTCAATGGTTAGACGAATACGAAATCTCCGATATCGAATACGGGCAAGTAAACCTGGGTGGTATCAAATTCCGCAAATGTTTTTCCAGCGACTTGCCCAGAGCAGTAAAAACAGCACGACTGATCTACGACGGCAAAATAATAACTATGAAGGCTTTACGGGAGTTCCATCCCCAGCTATTCATCAAGCGGAACTTAAAGCTCCCTTTTTTTCTTTGGATTATCCTGGCCAGGCTTTCGTGGCTGATAAATCATAAGACGCTGTTAAAAAGTAAACAGGATTTTCAGCAAAGGGTGAGAGCTGCACTGGATGAAATACTTCTTACTTCTGATGATGATATATTAATTGTCAGCCACGGGGTATTAATGTTTGTTTTGAGACAGGAACTGTTGCGTAAAGGTTTTACTGGCCCCAAGTTTAAAATTCCTTCTTACGGAAAACTATATTTGTTTCAGAGGGTTCAAGGCTAGACTTGTTTCACAACCGCAACCCTTTTCTTCATACTGCTGTGGTCATTATCAGGACCGATCAAAACCAGTTTTTCTTTTCTTGATAACTGTTTGATTTGCCGTTCCCTTCTGGATGCCTCTACTCTGCCTGGCACAACTTCATAATAGGCTAATTTCACTGGCCGGCGACTACGGGTGTATTTCGCTCCCCTGCCTTGATTATGCATATCTACTCTATTCCCCAGATCTTTGCAGATGCCGGTATATAAAGTACCATCAGAACAATAAACCATATAAACATAGTAAATTTCGTTATCTGGCAAGCTCTATACCCCCATCATTTGCACCGGCAAGTTATAAGCATAATGCTATGCCTATTCTTTTTTTTGCATGAATCAATACTTGTCTTTCAATTATAACAGTAACTAATCAATAATTAGCGAAAAAAATTCCTGGACTTATCAAGCCCCATTGCTTAGTCAGCTTATTCAGTTTTGCTAAAATAGTAATAAAAACCAGTCCAAAGAACCACTAGTACAGCTAACAAAACCCCAGTCAGATCCCACGGATTTATCTCATCAGGTCCCAAGCAACTGCCTGCCAAAACAATAACTGCCAACAGGGCCAGATATACCCGAATTGCTGCCAGAGCTGCTTTAGATGCAAGATAAAGGGAACGCTCATCATAAGCAACTTTCCCTTGAGCTTCTAGTTGGGCAATTCTTCTCTGTTGGAGAAACTTAACGGTAAATACCCCTATAGCCCCTGCGACTAATCCCGTCCCCAAACCTGCCCTATCATTCATAATCATGTAAAAACCAATAAGCAAGAGCAAACCAGTTGTGATTAACAAAACAGCACGATTTGATTTGTAAGCCATTAATCATCTTCCTCCTCGAATATAAAAATCTCCTCAATACGCGTGCCAAATATTTGGGCCAGGCGGTGAGCCAGATGCAGAGATGGATTATACCGCCCTTTTTCCAAGGATATTATCGTTTGCCGCGATACACCTACCAGAATGGCCAAATCCTCCTGAGTCATGCCATGATGGACCCGTAATTCCATTAGTCTATTCTTCATATTATCCCTCCGGCCTGTAAAAGCCTCATGTAAAGCTAGCTTTACTAATATAATACAAGACTGTTATTTATATGTCAAGTTAGCTTTACATAGCTGATTGGCATAAGGAATCAATTATTATGTACTACCTGCACTCTTATGCCTCATAAACTAAATATAAGCTTATCTTTCTTAACTATGGGGTAAAGATATTAAAGCCGGTACGATAATAGGCATGCAAGCAAGAGCAGTTTAAGAGATGGTTTTTTGGAGGGGATAAATTGAAAATAAAGAAAGCCACCAAGAAAATATTGGTGCTGGCCATTTTGTTATTGGCCTTTTGTGTTGTCGAAACCCCACCCGGGATGGAGCCAGATTCTTTATCCATATCTACCAGCTCCAAGCCTCAAGAGATAGTCAATCTCCAGGAATTTATAACCGGTATAGTTGTGGAACTGGTTTATGCTACTGATGATAATGTCTATGGAAAAAGAATATATGATATTGACAAAGCTTACCTGAGAAAAGGCACTGCTGAAAAACTCGCCAAGGCTCAAGCAGAAGCTGCACAAAAGGGTTTAAGCCTTAAAATCTGGGATGCCTATCGCCCCCCGGAAGCCCAATACAAGCTGTGGAAAGTAATGCCTGACTCAAGATATGTGATTAATCCCCATCATAAGTATTCCTACCATTCCAGAGGAGTAGCTGTGGATCTTACCTTGGTTGATGAGAAGGGCCGAGAATTGGCAATGCCCAGCAAATTTGACGAATTTTCTGCACTGGCTGATCGTGATTTTTCTGACGTAAGTGCCATTCAGGCCGCCAATGCCCGGTATCTGGAAGAAATAATGGTGCGGCACGGTTTTATAAGCATTTTCTATGAATGGTGGCATTTTATTGATTCGGAAAGGGATAAATACCCGGTTATTCAAGAATCGGAACTGCCTGAATAGAAATGGTTGTGCTGCGCAAGTGGTGTAAAGCATCCCTCTCGCAACCCAACCATTTATCTGCAAAAAACATGATGACGGAAACCGCCTTGGTGATAATAGCGGGAGAATACTACATTATATAGCCATAAGTATCTTCCAAGGTTACAGCTCTTACTTGTTTTTTCTTGGGTTGTTCATCTTTATGGGATTCCATATTTTCAAAAGCTGTTGACAGCATCAGCTTTATCCGATTTAACTGGTTTACTTCACTGGCCCCGGGATCATAATCAATAGCTGCAATATTAGCCTGTGGATATCTCTTTTTTATCTCCTTAATCATACCCTTGCCGGTTACATGATTGGGAAGACAACCAAAGGGCTGAACACAGACAATATTGGGTACCCCGCTTTCAATCAACTCAATCATTTCGGCGGTAAGAAACCAACCTTCCCCGCAATGGTTGCCCAAAAGAACAATGGGTCGAGCCAATTTAGCCAACTGATAAATATCCTTGGGCGGATCAAACCGTTGACTTTGTTCCAGGGCTTTTTTCATTTCTTTACGGCACTTTTCCAAATACTCTATCAGCAATTGACATAACATCATCCCCGACCATTTCCCTGACAAATACCGGTATCTATAAATACCGTCATAAGCACTATAGAGGAAAAAGTCCAGTAAATCGGGTACAACAGCTTCAGCCCCTTCGCTTTCCAGTACTTCTACCAGATTATTATTGGCAATGGGGTGGTATTTGACCAATATCTCACCTACTACCCCCACTCGTGGCTTCTTTATATCCCTCATTTCCAGTTTGTCAAAATCCCGTACAATACCGTGGATGTTATTAACAAAATCAAAATTATTACCATCAACAATCTGTTCTTTACATCTTTCCATCCATTTGCGGTATAAGAGATTAGCTGAACCAGGTATCTTTTCATAGGGTCTGACCCGATACAGGACACGCATCAGCAGATCACCGTATATTACACCTCTAATAGCCTTTTTTAATAGACGCAGGTTCAACTTGAAGCCAGGATTACTTTCTATACCGGTAACATTTGCGGAAATAACCGGCACATGGCCAAATCCAGCCTCGTGTAAGGCTTTGCGCAAAAATCCTATATAATTGGTGGCTCTGCATCCCCCACCCGTTTGGGATATAATTACTGATGTATTGTCTAAATCGTATTTTCCCGACTTTAATGCAGATATTAATTGACCGATTACTATAATGGAGGGATAGCAAGCATCATTATTTACATATTTTAGTCCCTCGTCAATGGCATTTTTATCAACTGATGGCAGCACCTCCAGATTATATCCTTCACTCTTGAAAAGATCTTTAGCCAATTCAAAATGAATGGGGCACATCTGCGGTGAAATAATGGTATGGGTTTTTTTCATTTCTCTGGTAAAGGGAACCCTAATAATCTGTTGTTTTCTTGGGACAGGAACAGATCCCATTTTGGCCCTTTCATCAAGCGCTGCTATAAGAGAACGGATTCTTATTCTGGCTGCCCCTAGGTTACTGCCTTCATCAATTTTCAGCACGGTATAAATCTTTCCCTGGCCCTGCAGTATTTCTTCCACTTGGTCCGTGGTTACGGCATCAAGTCCGCAACCAAAGGAATTAAGCTGAATAAGGTTTACATCACTACGGGTTACAGCAAAGCTGGCAGCAGCATATAAGCGGGTATGATACATCCACTGGTCTACTACCCGCAAAGGTCTTTCCACCTTGCCCAAGTGAGCCACCGAATCTTCAGTTAAGACTGCCATGCCAAAAGATGTAATAACATTAGGGATTCCGTGGTTTATCTCAGGATCAATATGGTAAGGACGCCCTGCCAGAATAATACCCTGCCTGCCGCTGTTTTTGAGGTATTGCAGGACTTCTTCACCCTTTTCCCTGATATCTTTCTTAAACTCCTCATCTTCCTTCCAGGCCATTTCAACGGCTGCAGCTATTTCCCTTTTAGGAATATCGTAAAATCGTAATTCTTCATAAAGGCGGGCAATAAGCCTTTTTTTATTTTCATAGGGAAGAAACGGACATAAGAAGCGAATATTTTTTTCGGCCAGGATATCCATGTTATTTCTAACCGAATTAGCATAGGAGATTACCATGGGACAATTATAGCAATTGTTGGCATCCAGGTGTTCTTTTCTCTCATATACTATGCAGGGGTAAAAAATTGCATCAACCCCTTTTTCAACCAGAGCCATAATATGTCCA
The DNA here is from genome assembly GCA_050949885.1 of Syntrophomonadaceae bacterium. Taxonomy (GTDB): domain Bacteria; phylum Bacillota; class Syntrophomonadia; order Syntrophomonadales; family Syntrophomonadaceae; genus JBMNGO01. The sequence continues at coordinate 60,865 of JBMNGO010000001.1, forward strand.
TGGACCAATTTGGCCGGATAACAAGCAGTATCAGAAGGGATAGTATCCATTCCCTTTTCATAAACCTTTTTGGAGGATCTGGGTGACAATTCCACCCTGAAACCCAGTTGAGTAAAAAAGGTAAACCAGAAGGGATAGTTTTCATACATGTTTAAAACCCTGGGAATACCGATTACCCCACGTCTTGCTTCTTTCTTCTTTAATGGCTGATAACCAAACAGCCTCTTATATTTATAGTCATATAGATTTGGTACGGTATTCTCTGTTCTCTCTTGACCTGCTCCCCGTTCACAACGATTGCCGGAAATGAACTTGTTCCCGTCATTAAAGCAGTTGATGGTCAGAAGGCAACTATTAGCACATCCGGTACATCTTTCCTTACTAATTTGAGCAGAGAAATGTTCCAATTCTAAAGGTCCCAAAAGAGTTGTGCTTCCTTGTTGATATTTGTTGCGAGCCAGGAGGGCGGCTCCATAGGCCCCCATCAGTCCTGCAATATCCGGCCGGATTACTTCCCTTCCTGCTACTATTTCAAAACTCCTTAAAATGGCATCATTATTGAAGGTTCCTCCTTGAACGACTATTTTATTGCCCATTTCCTCGGGTCTGCGCATTTTTATTACTTTAAAAAGAGCATTTTTTACAACCGAATAACACAAGCCGGCGGAAATGTCACCAACAGTAGCTCCCTCTTTCTGAGATTGTTTAACCATTGAGTTCATAAATACAGTACATCTGGTGCCCAGATCAACGGGAGCCTGAGCCAATAGGGCGGCCTGGCCGAATTCCTCTACAGACATATTCAAGGAGTGGGCAAAAGTCTCAATAAAAGATCCGCAGCCTGATGAACATGCTTCGTTTAACAGTATGCTGCTGATAACGCCTTCGTGTACTTTAAGGCACTTCATGTCCTGCCCGCCAATATCCAGGATAAAGTCAACCCCTGGCAAAAAGCGTTCCGCTGCAGTATAGTGGGCTATAGTCTCAACTTCCCCCAGGTCGAACTTCATGGCTGCTTTTATTAACGCTTCGCCGTATCCGGTAACGGCCGAATAGGATATGGCTGCGGTGGGAGGCAACTGGGAATATAAATCTTTTAAAATCTTGACTGTAGTCTCCAGGGGGCTTCCTTCATTGCTGCTGTAATAGGAATATAATAGAGAACCATCCTCATCAATAAGTGCTGCTTTGGTTGTTGTTGAGCCGGCATCCAATCCCAGGAAACATCGCCCGGTAAATCCCTGCAAAGATCTCCTTTTCACCTGGTTTTGAGCATGCCTTTTTGTAAAATGGTTCAATTCATCTTCACTGTTGAAAAGAGGCTGTAGTCTATGGACATCATTAACAGTAAAATCCTCTAAACAAGCCAGCCTTTGGTTCAAGTATGCAAAGTGCAATGGCTTTTCGCTTTTAGAAGCCATGGCAGCCCCTATGGCGACAAAGTAATGAGCATTAGGAGGAAAGATGGCCATTTCTTCAGAAAGATGCAGAGTTTTAACAAATCTCTCCTGAAGTTGGGGAAGAAAAAATAGGGGCCCTCCCAGAAATGCAACTTTTCCTCTGATAGTTTTGCCGCAGGCCAACCCGCTTACTGTCTGGTTTACCACTGCTTGAAATACTGAAGCAGCAATATCCTCTCGCGCAGCTCCTTCGTTTAATAGAGGTTGAATATCTGTTTTAGCAAATACTCCACATCTTGCAGCAATAGGGTAAATAGTATTATGCCTGCTGGCTAATTCATTTAAACCTACAGCATCTGTCTGCAAAAGAGCAGCCATTTGATCTATAAAAGCGCCGGTTCCCCCTGCACAGGTTCCGTTCATCCGCTGGTCCATACTGCCGCCGGATTCGAAGAAGATTATTTTGGCATCCTCTCCGCCCAACTCAATTACCACATCAGTTCCGGGAAGCAGTTTTTTTACAGCATTAGTTGATGCGATAACTTCCTGGATAAAACTTACCTCAAGGTATTTAGATACTGATAAGCCACCTGAACCGGTGACTTGAATGGTTGTATAACTGTTGGGAAACTGGCGGTATGCCTCTGATAATAATTCTCTAATGGTGCTTTTAATATCCGAGTAATGTCTTTTATAACGGGTGAAAACAGGTTTATCCTTATCATTTAGCACCACAATTTTAACAGTTGTTGAACCGACATCTAAACCGATATGTAATAAATCCATTATTATTGCAGCCTGAGGCCACCCACTCCCCCCTTTCGAAAAGAGGACATTTTTACAATTTAAAACACCATTTTAATTTTTTACTAATTTTATGTTAGGTAATAAAAATTTATTTGTCAACATACTGAAAAATGCGGACAAATCTTTCATTGACAAGAGTTTAATATTGATTTAAAATTCATAAAACAATGTAAAATTTAACTTTAAATGATAATTTTTACAGAAGGTGGGTAAATGGAATATTATCCCAAAACCTATTCTACAAAAAGTAAAATATTAAATGCCACTCTTAAAATCATCTCCGAAGAAGGAATTCAAAACGTTACCATACGGAAAATTGCCCATATTGCTGATGTAAACATTGCTGCAGTAAACTATCACTTTGGTTACAAAGAAATTGCGATTAATGAGGCAATGAAATATGTAACCGAACAATTGAAAGACACCTTTAAATTGCTGGAAAACCAAAAAATTCAGCCAATAGAACGACTGCGGGATTTCTTGTATAATTATGCCGACACGGCTATCCAATTCCCAGAAATTATAAAACATTTTATTACCCAAACCATGTATGATTACAATTTGCGCGCTGAATACGAAGTGTTTCTTAGAACTAGAGGAATCGAATTAATCAAGGAGACCCTTCAACAAATCATACCTGATCAAGATGATGACACTTTTTATATGCAAGTCTTTCTATTGCTGTGCAGTTTATCCTATCCTGTGCTACTGGGCAACAAAAAAATGGCCGATGTTTTTTCCATCAATTATTCAGATCAAACAGTCCGACATGCATATGTTGATCTTCTATTAAACAGGATTTTATCAAACTAGTTTTCCTGCGGACTTCCAGGCTTTCAGTAGGTAATCTTCTCCCGTAGTTTTTTCCGGGCATAGTTTGTTTATTATGAATTACTATATATGTTAACTACATATTATTTATGATAATATGTTTTTGTTGGATAAGATATGTATTAGTATTGGTAGTATTTGGAGGTATCCTAAGTGAAGAGCTATCATCGCAAGAAAACCGTAGCCTTTATCATGGTATTTGTTGGTACTTTCCTCCTTATTGCAGTAGTGCCCAATTATTTTAAGAGCGGACGAACAATCCTGGGAATCATAGCCTTGCTCCTTTGCGTCTTCTTTATTGTCGAAGCCTATTTGAACACTAAACCTTATATTATGATATCTACGGAAAAGAAAAAGAAGAGGAGGAAAATTCTGGTCAATTTGCCGTATGGTACCAGGACGATTGATGTAACCAGTATTCAGCAAATCGAACAAAAACCCAGTTATGTTAAGTTTACCTATTATGATGGGACAGCCACCCGTAAACTAAAAGTGTGGTTGTATTCTTTTCCCCACGACGTAAAAAAAGAACTGCTAAATGATTTACAAGTAAGCATCCCCAATTATAGTGATTTGCTAAAATAACAAGCTTTGACTGCATTCCCGATAAGGCTACTGGGCTATTTTCCAGTGGCCTTTAAAATGATATTCCTTGATCATCTTGATCTAATCATTTCCAGGTAATTCCTAATACATGTAATCCCTTTATCAATATTTTCGAGAGAATTGGCATAGGAAAGTCTTATATATCCTTCACAATTACTGCCAAAATCTATCCCCGGAGTTACTGCCACTTTGGCCTGCTTTAATAAATCAAAGGCAAAAGTGTATGAGTCATTGGTGTATTTCTTCACATCGGCCAAAGCATAAAATGCTCCCGTAGGTGTGGAAATAGTGGCTATGCCCAGTTCTCGCAGCTTGTTTAATAGAAACAGCCGCCTCTGGTTATAAATCTTTTTCATATGCTCCACTTCTGCCCCACAATCCCTTAAAGCCGCAATGGCTGCTGATTGCGCAAAAGCAGAGGCGCAAATAAAGAGATTCTGCTGGATTTTCTGCATGGGGCGAATAAATTCCTTTGGTGCAATGAGATAACCCAAGCGCCAACCGGTCATAGCAAATAGTTTGGAAAAACCGTTAATTACAAAAGCATTACTGGTAAATTCCAGTATACTATGCTCTTCCCCTTCGTATATCAAACCATTGTAAATTTCGTCAGCAATGATGGGCACATGGAGCGTTGCTATCTGTCGTAGATCCTCTCCCGTCATTACTACTCCAGTAGGGTTGGAGGGAGAATTGATGAGCAATGCCCTGGTTGCACGGCTAATCGCCTGTTCGACATCTTCTAACCGAAATTTGAAATGATTAGCATCCGACACTGGAACATAAACAGGTTTCCCAGCCAAGAAATTAATAAAATTGGGATAGCAGGCATAGTAAGGATTGGGCAGGATTACTTCCCCCCCGGGTTCCAGCAATACAGAAAAAACCAATAACATGGCTGGTGATGTTCCTGATGTTATGATGATCTGCTCAGGAGAAAGGTTTACCCGGTATTTATGCCAGTAGTAACGGCAGATTTCTTCTCGCAGTTCCAGTTTGCCCATGCTGTGGGTGTAATGGGTGTCGTTTTGTCTCAAAGCCCTTATAGCCGCTTCTTTTATCGGCTCAGGAGTTGGAAAATCAGGTTCTCCAACTTCCAGATGAATTACCCCTTCCCCTTTTGCCTCCATGGCCTGGGCTTGTTCGAGAACATCCATGACAATGAAAGGTGAAATGTTATTAACCCTTGATGGAAGATTATTCTTAATCATTATTCTTTATTCTCCTTTGGTTTTCTAATTTTCAGCTTAGACAAAAATTCCTTACCAGGGCAGTCTTTAAACTTGCGAACTACCAGGTAGACGATAGCCAATAAGGCTAACCAGGGGATAGCTGCCACTAACCACACAAGAGCTAAACTTAAAAAATTGATAAGGGAATTGATACTGGAAATAAATCCATAAACGGCTTTATTCCATACTCCTTCCGGTGTGTTAATAGTCTGAGACCCTATAGGTACCAGGCGAATCTGGATCTGTGAATAACTTGTGGCATTCTTCAGATAGTTCATTCTTCCCTGTAAAACCTCAATATCACTCCTAACTTTCGTCAGCTCGTTTTCCAAAAGGACAACTTCCGAAATATCCTTTGCTTGATCCATAAAGGATATCAGCCGTTCTTCTTTTTTGGTTAAGACCTCCAGTCTGGCCTGGGAGTCATAGTACTCTTCGGTTACATCGCTGGTACTAATGTTTTTATTGGTAATTTGCCCGGTTTGGGCCATCATGTCAATAGCATCATATACTTTATCCTGGGGAATTTTTAGGGTTAGTCTTCCCTTAAAAAGGGCACCGTCTTTGTACAAATGGGTCTCAACCGTATACCCGCCAAAATCATGGCCGATAGCTACTACTCGATCCAGAGATTCCTGTACATTTGATACTTCCAGGGTTAAGCTGATATTTTGGATAATCTTTCTATCAAACTCCCCCGTTTTTTCGGATTGAGCATACTCACCGGCTTGATCATACTCTGCTGGGGCGGCGTTTTCCTGGAAATCAGTTTTTAAGTTCCTGTCAGCAACAGAGCTTTTTTGTGAGCCGCAACCTGAAATTGATAGGGTCAATAAAATAAGTACGGTAGTTAGTAACATTAGGATGCCCCTGGGCATGGTATGATTGGATTGACGATAGAAAGACGCCACTTAAACCCCTCCCCCTGTTTTTGGTTAAATCCTTTTTATTGGTTAGCTGAAGCTTTTTTTATAATTACGTATTCCCTATATTATTCTTTCATATATTAACCTGGACGAAAAGCCAAAAACTGTTATTAGGGAACAGCAAACCATTTTATTGTTAAGAAAGCTATTGTTACCTATCAGTTAGGAAAGTCTGGTCATAAGTGAGGGGTGAGTATGCGAATGTGGCTAAAGCTCAAAATGGAAGGTCTAGCTATTGGCAAAATTAAAAGTATAACCAAATTTGCTGACTAATCGCAAAGCAAGGGATAGAAGTGCCCAAACGCCTTCTATCCCTTATAAAATTGTTATTTCTCTGATTTATTTCTTTGTTTGGAAGAGTTTTTCTGGTTTTTAATGTTGGAGCTCTGTTCGGCAAATAAGTCACTCTTTTCATTTTTGCCTTTTTGCTTATTACTCATTTCCCTATCCTCCTTATTGAGATTAATTTAGTATTTGACTAGACTTCTTCCATAGTTTTCCCCAGGAAATAAAAATTATTAAATCAATACTAAAACAGGTTTTTTTGAACAGAATAAGCAGTCTTTTTTTTAATCATAATATTAAAAGTAGTTGCAGAAATAAGCTTGCAACTACAGATATTATTTGCCAAGAAATTAATATTTAAAAGGAGGTGGGCTTAAGTGACTAAGGTAGGCCCAAAGGGTATAGATCTTGATGCACCATTGATGTGCAGCGCTCCCGATCCAGACCTACCCGATGATAGATTTGGACCCGAACATTATGATATTGACCTTTACTGTCAGTTGATGATGATGCAAACCGTATAAGTATTAACTGCACGGTAGGTCAAAGCCAATCCGTGCAGTTCCCTTTTTTATACTCTACAACCATAGAACTGTTGATTTCCTGGTCTACGAAGCTGGTTATCTATCAACACCCTCTATCCTTTTGGAGAGCGACAATACATAGAAATTCTACAGAGCAAAAGGCCCAAAAGAAATTTTGTATTATATATATTCTCTTATTATTTGGTCATGGTCGCCAAACATAAAATCAATAATAGGGATTTGAATCATGGTATAAGCACCTGGCTTTTGTTTCATGCTGGCCCGGGCTGCAGCAACCATTATCTGTGCGGTTAAGGCCGGATTGTTGATGCGCATTTCATACTTCAGAATCTGATTTTGGGTAGAACCTGAGGTCCCTTTTCTCTCCATTAATACTCCATGTCCCATATCAATAAGCTGGCCCACGTCATCAACCTTTATCACATGAGTGTCATCTTTAATAAAATAGGGATCACTCTTTATTTTATTTCCAATCTCTTCAAAGGAAAAACCGGGCTTAACCTGAACATACACCATGCGGCGGTGTACTCCGGTTCCAACGGGAATTGTCAGCGCCAAGCCGTTCTCTACTCCTTCAATACCTTTCACAGCCACAGTATGCCCCATACTCATTCCCGGGCCAAAATTAGTGTAGGTAATACCTTTGGGAGCCATAATCTTAAATAAACAGCGAATTACGGAATCAGTGCCTGGGTCCCAACCAGCTGATACTACTGCAACTGATTTACTTTTCACCGCCACTGCATCCAGTTCCTGGCGCAAATCAGCCAGCTCACCATGGATATCATAACTATCAACAGTATTGATGCCCATAGCCAGAATTTCGCTGGCATATTCTTTTACTGAACGGGTAGGAACACAAAGCAAGGCCACCTGAACACCAGATAACAGACTTATTGATGAAACAACTGGCACGCCCATCAGTTCAGGATAGCTTCCGTTATCAACAGAGGAAGCCCTTCGTACTAATCCTGCCAATTCCATGTCGGGAGCTTGTCTTACGGCTTCCAGAGCATATCTACCGATATTACCGTAGCCTACAATGGCCACCTTTATCCTTTCTTTCACAATAATTCCCCCAAGCAATGTCATTTTAAGGCTATTTTTAGCCTAAACTAAATTACTGATTAGTCAATAATTATAGCCAAAAAACACAGTATACTTGATTAATTCTGGTTAGATTTTGGGGATCTTAAATGGGCTAACCATTAAAAAGGCAAGCATAAGGGTCAGCAGCATGGATAACCATAGATTATCAGTTCCGGGAGACAGGATGAATAGAGCCATAAACATCCCCGCAATAGTAATAGGGACCCCTACAAAAAATTGGGTGGATTTTTGCACATTGAAACGAGCCAGGCGGTAGGCGCCGCAAAGAATATATAAGACAACAACTACACTACCGACTATCGGTGACTTTTCAATAAAAGCAGAATAATAGATCAAAATGGCGGGAGCCACCCCAAAAGAAACCAGATCACATAGCGAATCCAGTTCTTTGCCAAGGGGTGAAGTACTCTTCAATAAACGCGCAATTCTTCCATCCATACCATCAACTATTACAGCGATCAAAACCAATCCGGCAGCTATAGTAACCTTATTCTCCAGAACCAGAATAAGTGCCAGAGAACCAAGGGTAAGATTACATAGAGTTAAAAAATTAACAAAAATCCTGGCTTTTGAACCTTGCAACAACGGTTACTCCCCCTTTTACCTTATCTCCAGGTTTAATTAACACTTCAGAATTCACGGGAATATAAAGCTCGGTGCATGAACCAAATCGAATAAGCCCCAGCCTCTGACCTGCACTTATTTCTTCTCCACTCTTGATCCAGCATACCAGACGGCGGGCAAAAAAGCCGGTTATTTGTACAACCAGGATTTTTCCGTATTCGCAAGATATTCCAATATAGTTTCGAACATTCAGATCCGGAGCCTTCTTATCAAAAGCAGGCATAAAACATATTCCGTGCCGCTCAATCCATTCCACCCGGCCCCCATAGGGTGCCCGGTTTACATGGACATTAAAGATGCTCATAAAAATCCTGATCCTGATTGATTCTGATCCCATGAACCTGCATTCGTGTATTTTGCTAATATCTAATACTTTCCCATCTGCAGGGGAGAGAATCAGGTCATCGCTTTCAGGAATAACTCTTTCTGGATTTCTAAAAAACCAAATAGAGAAAACTGACATTCCCAGGGCCAAATAACCCCAACCAGGTAAAGAGAAAAAGAAAAGAAGTCCAGTAAGCGCAAGAAAAAATAATATAATGGGGTAACCTTCCCGAGAAACCAACTTAAACTCCTCCCAGCCAAATAATTAGTTATCTCTTATGCCATTTTAATTCATATTTAAACGAAAAGGGGAAAAATCTGAAACATTTCACACTCCGTATACCGGTATAGCATTTGGCCCACCAACAACTTCCAAAGTAGAAAGATTTATTATTTTTCTGGCTTTTTTAAGCACAGGATCGTAAACGAATAACAAAGCGACTGGAGTTTCTTGTTTTCTTAGTTTTATGGGATCAAATTGAAAAAAGTCTAAATGCAGCAGTCTCCTTATTTGCCGGGGAGCCCGGCCAGAGAATTCCGGAAGCCAATCTGTTATGAACTGTTGATCCTTAATTTTAGCATATAATAAATCACTCCCTGGTGCTGCATAATTCCTGAAACCAGGGGGAAGATTGGAAGTTTGATTGTTTATCAAAAAATCAAATTTTAGAATATCAGTTAATTCTTCGGAAATTTTTGCGAAATTCCCTCTAACAAAAGAAAGTAAGTAATCATATTCATTTTCCTTTTTGTGGCCTACACCGAATAAGGCCCTTTCTTCCCAGAAACCGGCAAAAGCTTGAAAAAAGGAGAAGGCATCACCTTTTAATTGATTTTTTATTAGGAAAGCCAGAGTGTTTTTCATGCCTCCGGAATTATAGTAGCGCTCAACTAAATCCTCAATATGAGCCAGTTTAACCAATTGCTCGTAGGTAATGTATTTGTTTGATAATACTTGATAAGGCGGCCGGCTTTGCCATAGGTAACCGTGTTGGGCCGCCTCTCTGGACAGAGGCGAGCCCTTTAAGATTTTCAAAAACCCCAGCTGAATAACATGAGGCTGAAGATTATATACATCATTAAAGGAAACAGCAAAATCAGCGTATGCTTCGAAGGGTAATCCGGCAATAAGGTCCAAATGTAAATGAATATTATTAAAACTGGAAAGCTTCTTGATGTTTTCTTGCAACCGCTGCCAATGGCTCCTGCGGTTAACAGCTCTCAAGGCCTCCCCAAGAGTTGACTGTACTCCTATTTCGAATTCAAAAACACCGGGCGGAACCGTCCGTAAAAAACTCATCATTTCATCCGATAAGAGATCAGCACAGATTTCAAAGTGAAATCGGGTAGATGAATCCTGCTCAAGAAGGTATTTCATTATTTCCATGGCCCGGGGTTCATGGCAATTAAAAGTGCGATCCACAAATTTGATTTTCCTGGGCTTCTTACTTATCAACCAGGAAAGGTCTTTTTTCACCCTGTCTAACGAAAAGAAACGGATGGGCGAAGATATTGCTGAAAGGCAGTAAGTACAATTAAACGGGCATCCCCTGGAAGTTTCATAATATATAACCTGGTCGTTGCTTGGCATATTATCCTCCCCGTAAGGGGCCTGGATATCATCCAGGTTTATTACCACTTCTTGGTCCGGATTTTCCCGCACCTTGGCTTTCTGGCGATAAGTTATACCCTTCACATTAGCCAGGTCCTGTTTATAATATAAGCATCTCAACAGGTTTGATAAGGTAATTTCTCCTTCTCCCCTGACAATAATATCAACAAAGGTATTTTCTTTAAGAAATGGTTCAGCATCAAAAGAGATTTCAGGCCCCCCAAAAACAATAATGGTTTGGGGTCTCACCTGTTTAAAATCCCGGGCTAGTTGTCTGATCTCTTCAATATTCCAAATATAGCAGGAAAAGCATAATACATCCGGATTAAAGAAATACACTTCCTCCATAACATGGTTCAGATTATCGTTGATGGAAAATTCCTTGGTTTCGATGGCCCAAGGTCCCTGGCAATTTCTTTTAAGATAATACAAAGCCAGACATGAGTGAATATACTTTGCATTTAAGGTTGTCAAAAGTACTTTCAATACCGATACCTCTGCCAATAGCATTATATATGGCTAATTTTCCCCGATAATTCTTATCTCAGGTTCAATTTCAATATTATATAGCTCTCTGGTTTTTTCCTGCACAAATTTTATCAAGTTTATAACATCAGCAGCCGTAGCATTTCCCGTATTTACTATAAAACCGGCGTGTTTTTCAGAAATCCTGGCCCCTCCGATCTGATAACCTTTTAGCCCCATTTTTTCAATCAGAGGTCCCACATAATAACCGGGGGGTCTTTTAAAGGTGCTTCCGGCACTTGGTAAATCCAGGGGCTGTTTCTCCCGTCTTTGCTTAGCCAGTTCTCTCATCTGGGCCTGAATCTCCTCTTTATCCCCTTCTGTCAGGGTTAATTCGGCAGATATTATAATTTCCTGAGATTTCTGGAACCGGCTTTTCCTATACTCCAATTCCAGTTCATCTTTAATATAACTGCGTATTTCTCCCTGGGGACTCATTACAGTGACCCTGGATACAATATCCTTCATTTCGCTGCCATAAGCACCGGCGTTCATAAAAATGGCTCCACCAAGGCTCCCAGGAATGCCTTCGGCAAATTCCAGTCCCGACAAAGAAGCTGCACTTGCTTTTCTGGATAATTCCGATAAGCGGATTCCGGCCTGGGCGTGGATTTTGGCTCCCGATATTTTTACCTCCTTAAAACTATTCCCTATTTTAATGGCAATTCCTCTAAAACCTTTATCGGTAACCAAAAGATTGCTGCCCAGTCCAAACACAAAATAAGGAAGCCGGTTACTCACGCATATTTGTATTACTTCTTTTAACATATCAACACTTTCAGGCAAAACCATTACATCCGCCGGACCGCCAATTTTAAAACTGGTATGGTTTTTCATGGGCTCCATAATTCTAACCGATCCTGAGGGAAGATAATCAAAAAAATCCTGATACATAGCCAATCCTCATTTAATTAAATACTCACGGTTTTCTATGTTTGTATTAGAATTATACGTGAATTATCCAGTATTTAAAACCTTCTGGCTTCTTTTTCCCCTTTCTTTACGAACTGCCCTGGAGAAAAGATACACCTCTGATAATCTATCTTGTGGTATAATATCTAGGACTTAATACGGCCAAATTCTTCTTCGGGAAGGAGAGATTATGTGGATAGACAACAAATACAGAAAGCACTTATTGATATTCTGGGTAAGGAAAAAGTATTAGTATCTGACCTAGACTTAATGTACTATTCTTATGACAGTTCTTTTCTTACCAAATTGGAACCCAAAATACCCGATGCCGTCGTGTTTCCTCAAGCAACCGAAGATGTCCAACAAGTAGTAAAATTTTGTTTTGATAATTCCGTCAAGATTATTCCCCGGGGCGCCGGAACCGGGGAAACCGGAGGATGTATTGCAGTTGAAGGCGGCGTTGTCTTAGATCTTTCCCGCTGGAAAGATATCGTGGAAATTGATTACCCAAACATGCAGGTAATTGTACGTCCGGGAATTGTACATGCTGAATTAAATGAAACACTGGCCAAATATAATCTATTTTTCCCGCCCGACCCCGGAAGCAGCAAAATGTGTACAGTGGGAGGAATGGTGGCCAACAATGCTTCGGGTTTAAGGGCAGTAAAATACTGGACTACCGAACCATACGTCCTCGGTTTGGAAGTAGTTATGCCTAATGGAGATGTGATAGTAACCGGGGGTCTTAAATCAAAAGCCATTAAAAATGTATCAGGAATTAATCTAACGAAATTAATGGTAGGATCGGAAGGTACCCTGGGTATTATTACAAAAATCAGGCTGCGGTGTTTTCCCAAACCTCGTGCCCGAGGTATAGCCATGGCAGTTTTCGATCATCTTGATGATGCACCCCAAGTAGTCCTAGAAGTCTACCAAGCTGGCATTCTTCCTTCGGGAATCGAAATTTTAGACAGTACGGCCATAAAAGCTGTTAATGATTATAAGCCGGAAATTAACCTGCCTGACGCGGAAGCCATTCTGTTGTTTGAAGTAGATGGCAATCCTCCCAGTGTTGAATATGAAGGCCAGGTTATCCAGGAAATAGCCGGCAAGAAGGCCCGCATGGTGGTGTGGTCCACCGATCCCCAACGCATGGCTCAGCTCTGGGAAGGAAGAAGCGTCACAGCCACAGCCGCTGCCCGGGTAAGGCCTGACGGTACCCGAGTGTTTGCAGGTGAAGACATCAGTGTTCCTATCTCCAAAGTCGCTGATACCCTGCGCGGCATAAGGGAACTGGGTGCCAAATACGGTATTCAGGTTGTCAATTATGGACATATTGGAGACGGCAACGTTCACACAGCACCTGTTATCAATCCCGAAATTCCCGAAGAAGTTGAACGAGTAAAAAAACTGGTTGATGAAATTCACCTTCTGGCCATTGCCATGGAAGGCACCACAACTGGTGAACATGGGGTGGGCGCCTCCAGAAGAATGTACGCTGAAAAAGAACATGGCTTGGCAGTAGAATACATGAAAAAAATAAAGAAAGCAGTAGATCCCAAAGGAATCATGAATCCCGGAAAAGTATTTTAAGCATATAAAAACACGGATACAAAGAGGGTTAGGTATGGAATTTAAAGATTTGCCGGTTGTGAAAGATCAGATAATGAAATGTGTACGCTGTGGTAAATGCCGAAGCGTTTGTCCCGTATTTAAAGAAGTACAGAACGAGACGGCTGCGCCCCGGGGCCATGTTTTTATGGTACAGATGCTGAGGGACGGCGTAGTTGAGCCTGATCAGGCGGTCTATGATAAACTATCAGCCTGTCTCCTATGTGAAACCTGCACTGTTGATTGCCCTTCGGGCATAGATGTTCACGAACTTAATGCTGCAGCTAGATCTTTTGTTTATGCGAATAATCCTCAAGTTATGAAAGACTTGGTTTTGGGAACCGTTTGGGCGATTCCTCCTCTGTTACGTTTTTCGGCCGGTTTGATGGGCAAAGCCCAAAAACTGGGTTTGCTGAATGTGGCCAGGGATATGGGACTTACCCGGCTTCTACCCGGTGACCTTAAGAAAGCCGAAAAAATATATTCCGAAATACCCTCAAAAACAGCTCGCAGCCAGATTACAGAGCTTAATCCTAGCCGTGGAGAAAAAAAATATACTGTGGGTTATTTCCTGGGTTGTGGTACCGACTTATTTAATCCCCAAGTAGCTTTAGCTACTATAAAGGTCTTGACGGCCAGTGGCTGTGAGGTGATTGTGCCACAGCAGAGCAGATGTTGCGGAATGCCCCAGATAGCCAACGGAAAACTGGACACGGCCAGACAACTGGCTGCCTTTAATGTTAGAGTATTTGAGCAATATAAATGTGATTATATTATTTCCGATTGTGCTTCCTGTTCTTCGGCTCTTGCAGCGAAAAATATGGAGTTTTTGTTCCAGGGAACTTCTTTTCTAAAAACTGCTCTGGAATTTTCGGCTAAGGTTATGGATTTAACCAAATTCCTGGCTGATGTTCTGGAAATGAAGTTTGGTTTTGATGATTCCAAACAAACCCAGGAACCAATCAAGATTACTTATCATGATCCCTGCCATTTGGCCAATGCTCAGAAAATAAAAAAACAACCCCGCGATATTATAAACAGTATTCCTGGTGTGAAATTAATTGAAATGAAGAATGCTAATAGCTGCTGCGGAGGATCTGGTACTTACAGCATGACCCATTATGATCTGTCCATGCAAATCCTGGACAAAAAAATGGAATCCATTAGGGACACTGGAGCAGATATAATTGCTACCTCTTGCCCCAGCTGCACCATCCAGTTAAAACATGGCGTAAAACGCCATGGATTGCCTTGCCAGGTAGTCCATCCGGTAGAATTGTTAAGTAGGTACTGTTAATAATAAGACATACCAAGGGATGGTTTGTTAGTGAATCCAGGCTAGCCGGTTGCTGACAAATCATCCCTTTGCTGTTATTTGAAAAACCGGTCCACAATTAGTATAATTACGCCAAACTCTTTTAGGTGGAGAAATGAAGCGACAAGAAAAAGCCATTTATGAAAGAATCCGTGATGCCAGTCTAAAATATCGGCTAATTGAAGAGGACGATAGAATTGCCGTTGGCATGTCTGGAGGCAAAGACAGCCTGGCCTTGCTGTACTTTTTAAACCTGATGAAAAGCCGGGTTCCCTTTTCTTTTGAACTGGTTCCAATTAATATTGATTTGGGGTTCAAAAACGATATTACCTGTCTTCAGCAATACTGTTTACTCTTAGGTTATTCCCTTCATGTGGAATCAACTGATATCGGAAAAATTGCCTTTAGTAGTAATCGCAAGGACTCCAGCCCCTGTGCCCTATGCGCCCATTTACGCCGGGGAGCTCTGAACCGAACCGCCAAAAACCTGGGGTGTAACAAGACCGCCCTGGGACATCACATGAATGATGTGGTTAACACCCTTTTTATGTGCATGATTTATGAGAGGCGCTTCAATGTCTTTAAACCCCGCACCTATCTCAGCAGAATGGATATTACCGTTATAAGACCGCTAGTCTATGTGGAAGAAAGCAGAATAAATGATTTTGTATCTTCTGAGGGAATAAAGCCGGTGGTAAACAATTGCCCCGCTTGTGGAAAAACCAAGAGAAAGGAAATAGACCTTTTGGTTAATTCCCTAGAAAAACTCCATCCTGGAATCCGCCAGGACTTTTTAGCAGCTATTGAAAATGTCAATTATGAATGTTTCTGGCAATAGCCCTTCTCGAACGATTGTTTTTTAGGAAAATTACATGCTATAATTTTCTAAAAGAATCGCTGAAGGAGGTAGGTCCGGTGAGTGATAAAAACACCCTGAGCCCGAGGGAAAATGAAATATTACAATTTATCAAAGACAAAATCAGAAATTATGGTTACCCTCCTTCAATTCGAGAAATTGGCAAGGCAGTTGGGTTAAAGTCCAGTTCTACTGTTCACTCCTATATTGTGCAACTTGAGGAAAAGGGATTTCTAAGAAGAGACCCAACTACGCCCAGAGCCTTAATACCCCTGGAAGAGAATGACCTGAGGGAAAACCCCGAATCAATAGCACTGCCTGTGGTTGGTCATGTAGCCGCAGGTACACCTATTCTAGCTGAACAGAATATTGAGGATTACCTGCCGGTTCCTGCCCAATTTATTGGCGAAGGAACTCATTTTATTCTCCAGGTTAGAGGTGACAGTATGGTTGAAGCAGGAATCCTAGACGGAGATTTTCTGATAGTCAGGCAGCAGCCGCAGGCTGCCAATGGAGAAATTGCAGTTGTGTTGGTAGGAGAGGAAGAAGCAACAGTTAAGCGGTTTTATCGAAGAGAAGACCATGTTGAACTTCGGCCGGAAAACAGCTCCATGCAGCCTATGAAAGTTCGGAATGCACAAGTGGTAGGAGTAGTATTAGGACTCTTCAGAACCTTACAGTAAAGAAAGGCCCTGATTTGAAGGTTCGTCTTAGGGATTTTAAATCCCCCAAAAAAATCGGCATAGTCTGGTTTTACTACCCGCTAGGCCGATTTTTCTTGTTGGTGAGCCGATGTAGAAACTAGTGGGTCAAACTCGCCAATGCCATTATAAACGATGTTGATACGTTGCACTCGTATGCCGTCGATGCGCTCTGCCTTGTAAACATAAATCTTTCAAGAATTGCTTCCTTGACGGCCTTTGCAAGATTACCTCTCCCAGTAGGAAAGGTGTACCAACCAATATCAAAAAACGATTGAATGTCAACTCCATAATATATGAATCTGTTGCCCCAGTCAGCACATGAGCTTAGAAATCTATATCATTCCATTTCCACGAAGCAACAAAATCTTTGAATTTTTCTTCAATCGGAGAAAGACATCGGTTATTACAGTAAACCAGGCTGAATTTTCTGTTAAGATCCAAATCCTCAATTCCGTATTTTTTCAGTTTCCCCGAGGCAACTTCATCCCTTACAGCAACATCGGATACAAAACTAATACCAATATTCAGTTCCACCAATTTTTTTATCGCTTCCAAGCTTTCGTTAATTGTCTGGGAGCGAAAAATGCTCATATCTAATTTCTTTTTTCTTAAAGCCCTTTCAATGAGAAGCCTGGTGCCCGAACCCTCTTCCCTAAGCACAATGTCTTCTCCCATCAAACTCTTAATACTGACGAATTCTGTAGTAAAATTTTTTTCAGGAGAAGTGATGAGTACTAGTCTGTCATCATAAAAATCAATGTATTCAAGGTTTTCAGAAGAATACTTGGCACCAATGAATCCAAAATTGATCCTGCCGGAAAGAACCTCCTCTGCTACTTCCCTGGAGTCTTTATGACGAATGGAAAAAAGAACTTTCGGATAAGCTTCCTTAAATGCCTTTACAATATATGGAAGAAGATATTGCTCTGGTATTGTGCTAGCACATATTTCCAGCATTCCTTCGATATTCTCTTTATACTCACTAAGAGAGTATTCAGCTTGGGCACAAATATTGGTTATTTCCACCGCATAGCGGTAATAGATTTTCCCTGCTTCCGTTAAAGCAATGTTCTTGCTCTTTCTATCGATCAATATAATCCCAAGTTCTTTTTCCAGCTTTTGGATATTACTTGAAACGGCCGGCTGAGACATAAATAACATATCTGCTGCTTTGGAAAAACTCTTTTTTTGAGCGACAGCAATAAAGCACTCCACCTGTTTGAAATCCATTTTATTCTCCCTCAACTTATGTTAATAATGCGAACCAATTATAACTATTTATCCTCTCAAGCATTTCTTAAACATTTGTTTGCTTCCTTAGGTTGATCGCTAATTATGTAAATATGTAGCAGTCTTTTTGATATAAAAAAGCCCCCAACAAAAGATTCTATTCCCTATTTTAATACTGGAAGTCTTGTGCATAAATTATTTCTATTTCCATTTTCAAATGCTATAACAATATAATTTAAATAACCTAATGTTATACAAAATATTATAATTGGGAATAAGGGGTGTTTGCAAGAGATGAAGAACGTTTTGGCGACTAAACGGGGAATAATAGCGGTCGGTATTGCAATTGGCATTTTGGCTTCATTGTTGCAATTTTGGGGGAACCCAGCAAACATGGGTATTTGCGTAGCCTGCTTTCTACGTGATATTACAGGAGCACTCGGTTTGCATAGAGCTCCTGTGGTGCAATATATGCGTCCAGAGATCATAGGTTTTGTTTTGGGGTCTTTCATTTCGGCCTATGCTTCTAAAGAATTCAGACCACGGCTCGGGTCTGCACCTATTGTTAGATTCATTCTTGGTTTCTTTGCCATCATTGGAGCTCTTATTTTCCTTGGCTGTCCATGGCGCGCATTGCTTCGCCTGGCTGGTGGCGACTTCAATGCTATTTTGGGGTTGATGGGCCTTGCTGCAGGCATCTGGATTGGAACTATGTTTCTCAAGTCCGGGTATAGTTTAGGATCAAGCCACAAGACTTACACATCAGCGGGTTGGATTTTCCCAATGATAATCTTAACTTTATTAATTATAATGCTCTTTAATCCAATGATCGCAGGTGAAAGTAAAAGTGGTATTATCTTTTACAGTTCGGAAGGGCCAGGATCCTTACACGCACCTTTAATTATCTCTCTAGCTGTAGGTCTTGTAATCGGTGTTTTAGCACAAAGGAGCCGCTTTTGTACCATGGGAGCCATTCGTGACCTGATTTTATTCAAGCAGACCCACCTTTTCGTGGGGCTAGTAAGCCTGACGGTTGCCGCCTTTGTCACGAATTTAGCGCTAGATCAGTTCAACCCCGGATTTGCAGGTCAGCCTGTAGCGCACACTATGCATATCTGGAACTTTGGCGGTATGGTCCTTGCAGGATTAGCTTTTACCCTTGCCGGTGGCTGCCCCGGTCGTCAACTCTTCTTATCAGGAGAAGGTGATGGAGATGCCTCAGTATTTATCATAGGAATGATTGTTGGCGCTGCTTTTGCCCATAACTTTGGACTAGCTAGTTCTGGTGCCGGAGCTACAACAGCGGGCATAATTGCACTCTTTGCTGGTTTAATATCCTGTCTCCTAATCGGATTTACAATGAGAGAAAATATATAGGAGGGATTTAGATATGAGTAATATTGTTGATGCTAAAGGGCTTTCATGTCCTCAGCCGGTTATATTAACCTTAAACGCAATAAAAAAAGCGGCCGATGGTGAGCTGATTATTCTGGTCGATACGGACACAGCAAAGGAAAATGTAATCCGCACCACTGAATCCCAGGGTTGGAAGGCAGTAGATATTAAACCAGAAAACGATGGGTACAAGATTACTTTAAGGAAGGGATAACCAAATGTATAGGTTTTCAGTAAAAAAACCTCGGACCTGATTCAAAAAAACAGGTTCGAGGTAAACTTGTTTTGGCAAACGCTACCGAAGTAATTAGAGCGGAAATCGTATTAAAAGCTAAGGGATCGGAGATAAAGGGGTTGGGAGCCCCACATAAAGAACGGTTGCAACCTAGTAAAAGAATTTCCATTAATAGAAGAATTGCATTATTTATTTTTTGTTATTATGGACCTTTTTAAAACTTGGCCAAATACTCTTTTATTTCCCAATCATAAACTCGGGAACTGTATTCCTCCCATTCCTTTTTTTTAGCCCGAACAAACCGGGAATAAATATGGTCACCTAATGCTTCCTGAATAATTTTATCCTGCTCCAGTTCCTTAATGGCTTCATACAGGTTCTCCGGCAGAGACTCGATATTATTGGTTATTCTGGTCTCCAAATCCATGTGGTAAATATTTTCTTCCACCGGTTCAGGAGGAATCATTCCCTTTTTGATCCCTTCCAGCCCTGCTTTGAGAACTACCGCCAATCCCAGGTAGGGATTACAGGTGGGATCAGGGCTTCTCAATTCTATGCGGGTTCCCACTCCCCGGCGAGCCGGAATACGGATCAAGGGACTCCGGTTTCGGTAAGACCAGGCAATGTATACGGGAGCTTCATAGCCGGCTACTAGCCGCTTATAGGAATTTACCGTAGGACTGGTAATAGCTGAGAATCCCCTGGCATGTTTAAGCACACCAGCGATAAAATTTTTACAATCACTGCTGAGTCCATCAGGTGATTGGGGATCATAAAACATATTAGAACCATTTTTAAAGAGAGATATATGCAGGTGCATTCCCGAACCAGCAATGCCGTAAATAGGCTTGGGCATAAAAGTAGCGTGTAAACCATGTCTTTGGGCAACCGTCCTTACGACAATACGGAAAGTAACAATATTGTCGGCAGTTGTTAATGCTTCCGCATATTTAAAATCTATTTCATGCTGTCCGGGAGCCGACTCATGATGGGCAGCCTCCACTTCAAAGCCCATGGCCTGCAGGGTTTCCACCATATCCCGGCGCGCTTCCTCTCCCCGGTCAACCGGTGGTAAATCAAAGTAACTGGCCTGATCATTGGTTTGCAGAGTGGGTTGTCCTTTTTCATCCAGATTGAATAAAAAGAACTCGGGTTCAGGCCCGACATACATGGTATAACCCATTTGGGCAGCTTCTTGCAGGACTTTCTTTAACGCATAGCGAGGTGAACCAGTAAAAGGTTTACTATCAGCATCATGAATATCGCAAATTAACCGGGCAGTCTTGCTGTTAGACACAGTATTGGTCCAGGGCAAAACCAAAAAGGTATCGAAATCAGGTTTCAGGTACATATCGGATTCTTCAATACGTACAAACCCTTCTATTGAAGACCCGTCAAACATCAATTCCCCGTCCAGAGCCTTCTCCAGTTGTTCCACAGGTATGAAAATGCTCTTCAATACTCCTAAAATATCTGTAATCTGCAGTCTAATAAACCTGACGTTTTCGTCCCTTACTGTCCGTAAAATATCCTCTCTGTCCACAGCGTCCCCCTCCATGCATTTGAAAGTGCCATTGAATTAATATGGGTCATTTTAACATATAATTCTTTCACGGTACACTAAAACAAAAAAATAATAAAAGATAAAGCCATGCCAATAGCCAGAATTAGTTTAAAAACCATACCGGATAGAAGACCCACAACAGTACCAACCCCGACCTTAAAAGCTTTCTCAATATCCTGTAATTCCAGGAATTCTCCTATTATTGCTCCTAACCAGGGACCCAGCAGAATGCCCAAGGGCGGAAAAAAGAATAGTCCGATAAACGTTCCCAAAACGGCTCCCCACATCCCTTTTTTGCTGGAACCGAAGTATTTGGCGCCAAAAACCGTTGCTAGATAATCAATAATAATGGCCAGTACCGTGAATCCTGCCAGTACCAAAAGATATTTCCACGTAATAACATTAAAGCCTTCATACCATCCATAAAAAGCTATTGATAAGAATACCAGAGGTACACCTGGCAATATGGGAACAAAAGTACCTGCGATTCCTAACAGGATAAAAAATATGGTCACCACAATAACCAATGATTCCATTTAGTACCCCCCTGATCTAAAGTAATCTATCAGGTGGTGCAAAACCAGCCGAATATGTTCATAAGTCAGGCCGCCCTGCCAAAATGCACAAAAGGGAGCTCTTAAGGGTGCATCACAGGATAATTCGATAGAAGAACCCTGAACAAAAGTTCCTGCTGCCATTACTACAGGATCGGCATATCCGGGTAATCTTGCAAATTCCAATTTCACATCACTATCAACCGGGGAACAGTGTTGCACAATCTGGCAGAATTGGGTTACCATTTCTGGGTTGTCCAACTTAATAGCCTGGACAATGTCTCCCCTTTCTTCATTAAACCGGGGATATACTTCAAACCCCAGCTGTTCGAAAATATAGGCAACCAAAACAGCTCCCTTCAGAGCCTGCAAGACAGTATGGGGAGCCAGGAAAAACCCCTGATAGTAAGCTCGTTTATTACCCAGGCTGGCACCCAGTTCCTTTCCTAGTCCTGGAGCGGTCAAGTAATAGGATACTTCCTCAACCAGGTCCTTGCGGCCCACAATATAACCGCCCGAAGGAGCCAGACCCCCTCCGGGGTTTTTGATCAAAGAGCCAGCCACCAAGTGGGCACCACAAGAAGACGGTTCAATAATATCACAGAATTCTCCGTAGCAGTTATCCACAAACACTATTATAGAGGGGTTTACTGCGCGTACCGTTTTTACTATGGCAGCTATTTGTGCCACCGTTAAAGCCGGCCGCAGAGTATAACCCCGGGATCGTTGAATTATAACCATTTTAGTTCGAGAGCTCAGTGCCTGGGATAAAGCAGCTAAATCAGGCTCGGTTCCTGATATTAAGGGAATTTCGCAATAATCGATGCCCCTTTCCACTAGGGAATGGCCAGGAACCTGGTTACCTTTAATTATATTAGCAAGAGTATCATAAGGCGGCCCTGAAGCTGAAATAAGCTGATCTCCACTCTTTAACAGGGAACAAAGACAAGCCGATATGGCATGGGTACCCGAGACAATCTGCGGACGGACCAACCCTGCTTCCGCATCAAAAGTCTGGGCAAATATATTCTCCAATAAATCTCTGCCGGTATCTGAATATCCGTAACCTGAGGATGGAGAAAAGTGTAATTCCCTTACCCGGTTATCCTTAAAAGCCTGCAATACTTTGGACTGATTTATAAAGGCTCTTTCTCCCATGGCATTGAATAAAGGAATCAGATATTTTTCAGCATCCCGGATCATTTGTATTGCTTCCAACAGGTTCCACCACTTTCCGTATCAGTTTTTTATTTCGCTGGGATCAGGCAAATCAATATCCTCAATAGTCACCAGGCTTTTTCGGGAATGGCGTTCAAAATCTACAATACGCAGAGCCTGCAGCCTGATGGACTTTTCCACCAGATTTCTTACATACCGGGCATTCCCGCTGTAGGGATGGCGACCGTTAGCAAATTCATTTAAATTCTGTTTTAGTCTCCACCTGCACCTGCTACTTAATTCATAATCTCTTTCTTCATACATCTGCAGGGCTATCTGAAAGAGATCTTCGGCATCATAGTCGGGGAAATCAATATGAATGGGAAAGCGGGATCTTAAACCCGGGTTAGATCGCAAAAACCGCTCCATTTCGCCTGGATATCCAGCTAGAATAACAATCAGATTTTCCCTGGAATCTTCCATGGCCTTCACCAAAGCAGAAATGGCCTCTTGCCCAAAATCCTTTTCTCCTCCCTGAGCTAAGCTGTATGCTTCATCAATAAACAGGACTCCCCCCAGGGACTTTTTTATTATTTCTTTGGTTTTTTGAGCCGTATGGCCAATATATTCCCCCACCAGATCAGCTCTTTCCGCCTCCACCAGATGGCCTTTGCTCAAAATTTCCAGGTCTTTGAATATTTTCCCCAGAATTCTTGCTACCGTGGTCTTTCCGGTTCCCGGATTTCCCTTAAAAATCATATGAAGTGATGTGCTGCAGGCTTTCAGATGGGCTTCTGATCTTTTATTCTGAATCATAGAAAAAGCTATGACTTCAGCCAGGTTTTTCTTAACTTCTGTTAGACCAATAAGTCTTTCTAGTTCCTGTATGGATTCTCTCCTGGGCAGGCCAACTTTAGGTTTATTTATCTGGTCCTGTAAGCGGGATTTTCCGAGATTCTCGCTGTACTTCATGGAAATATCCAAACCAATCACCACTCATTAATATTCTTGGTTATTATATGATAAACAGACAAAAGTGGTGATACTGTTTGGATAAGGTTTTAGGGGTTTACCGGGCAAATCCTGCCAATGGATTATTCTACTGTAAGACCAGTGGGATAAGTAAAAATTAGAGGCTATTTTATCAGTCTATTCCGTGTCTGCCCTGTTATCCAGGCTAATTATGTTAATTGGCCTTATTGGAGCTATGGTAGAAATAGCATGTTTGTATACCAGTTGCTGGCGCTGCTCCATTTCAACTATGACAGTAAAATTGTCAAATCCCTTTACGATTCCTTTTATCTGAAAACCATTGACTAAATAAATGGTAACAGGTGCTTTATCTTTTCTTACCTGGTTTAAAAATGCATCCTGCAGATTAAGCTGGCTTTTTCCCGTCAAGTTTAAACACCCTTTCTGATTAATTCAGCATCCACCTATACTTTCTACATTCCGCCGAATTGTCCTTCAATATAATCCGAAATTTTTTCTACCATCTCGCTTTCAGAATATTGGGTGGCATCTACCCACCAAATATTAGGGTCTTTTTTAAACCAGGTTAACTGTCTTTTGGCATACCGCCTGGTTTCTCTTTTGATTTCCCCTACCATCCCTTCCCAAGTGAGAAAACCTTTGAGATATCCATAAACCTGTTTATAGCCCAAGGCTTGCAGAGGGTTATGAGATAAATCATACCCTTTTTCCATTAGCATTTTCACTTCATCAATTAAACCATCAGTAATCATTTGTTCAACCCTCAGGTTAATCCTGTCATACAGCTGTTCCCGATCCATACACAACCCCACGGCAGCAACTTTATAATCCTTATGATCTTTTTCCTGCTGCAGGGAAAAAGGCTGCCCGGTCAGCTCATATACTTCCAAGGCCCGGACTATTCTTTTTTGATCATTGGAGCTTATTATACCGGCATAGCCAGGATCAACTTTTTGCAGGTACTGGTAAGCCCATTCCAGGCCTTGTTCAGCAATCCTTTGGTTCCATTTTTCCCTAACCGGCTTGTGTGACTGTAAAGGGAAAAACTTATAATTATCAACTACCGATTGATAGTATAATCCTGTTCCCCCCACCATAATTGGCAACTTACCCCGGGCATTTAAGTCAGCCACAAGTTTTCTGGCCTCACGCTGATAGTCGGCTACACTAAATTCCTGATCAATATCCAAAAAATCGATTAAATGGTGGGGTACCAGAGTACGGTCTGCCATGGAGGCTTTAGCTGTACCAATATCCATTCCCCGATATATCTGCATGGAGTCGCAGGAAATTATTTCCCCGTTTAGTTTCAAGGCTACTTTTATCGATATATTAGTTTTCCCTACAGCGGTAGGACCAACAATGGCCGCCAGCTTATACATCCCCGTCATTTCTGCCTTGGCTCCTCAGTTCTTATATCGATTACTCCATAGGCAATCCTTTTATTAGAGCTCACCATTAAATTATTAAACCCCAGCCGCGCAAATTCTCCTGAATTGACTGTTTCTTTTAAAACCACCCGTTTTCTGGCTACCCTGACTGCTTGCTGCACAGCCTGGGAATTTACCGGAGAATGGTCGGCCAATGCCCGCAGAGGTGAAATGGCCTGACTCTTTAATTGGGGTTTTCTAAACATGGGATCAAAATACACAATATCAAAGGAGTCCTCCGGCAATTGAGCCAAATAGTCATTATAGTCCTGGTTTACCACCTCAATGCGTCTGATTGCATCATCCAGCCAGTTCATCCGGGATTTATATAGTTTCATGCCCCATTTTACTACACAGGCAACCACTGCCGAAGACTCAAGACCCACAATCCTTCCCTGAGATGCAAAATATGAGGCAACAATAGCATCCGCACCCAACCCCAGGGTACAGTCAAGTATGTGGTCGGATTCCTGGCAATCAAAGGCCTTTATCATAGGGTCCAGGGCACCAAATTTTCTAAAAGCTGCGATACGGTTTTTAGCCATACTGGGATGGAAAAAAAACTTCTCCCCTTCGGTATAAACCACCGGAAAATCAC
The DNA here is from genome assembly GCA_050949885.1 of Syntrophomonadaceae bacterium. Lineage (GTDB taxonomy): Bacteria > Bacillota > Syntrophomonadia > Syntrophomonadales > Syntrophomonadaceae > JBMNGO01. Next base: position 86,247 of record JBMNGO010000001.1, read on the forward strand.
TGTTCCACACAACAATAGCCTCTGCTTCATTTTCCTGGATTAATCGGTGGAGGCCCTTTTTGCCGCGTTTCACATATTTTATTCCGCTTTCCTGCAGAAAGGCATGGAAACAATTATCAATTATGTCAGATGACTGGGTGGTTGTGGCAATTATCATAAACTACCTCTTAAACATGCTATCAAGTTCCGAATGGCTCAATTGAATAATTGTAGGCCGCCCATGCGGACATTTCATATAGTCCTGGACCTTAAGCAACTCTGTTATAATTTTAGCCATTTCCTGAGAATTTAATCTAGTTCCAGCTTTAATTGCATTCTTGCAGGCAAACATAACCAGAGCCTCCCTTTTTATGTCCAGAATTTGGCCCTGGTCCAGCCAATCAATTATTTCTCTCAGGCACTCCAATTCTTGGCCTTTTAGAAAAGCCGGAGCTTCCCTTATGGCTACCGAATTTAGTCCGATTCTTTGGATATCAAACCCCAGTTCAACCAGTAGGGCTCTATGGGTTTCCATCCGTTCTATCTGGTATTCTGATAATTCCAGGGTCAGAGCGATGGCCAGCGGCTGGGCTTCTTTAGGAGATGCCAGATCCTTCTCCCGGTAGCGGTGATAAAGTATCCTTTCATGGGCTGCATGCTGATCCACCAGCCAGAGGCTATCATTAACCTGGGCTAAAATATAGGAGGAGAAACATTGCCCGATTATTGTTACCGTTCTGCTGTTCTCGGCTACAAAGCTTTCACTGTTATCCGAAGCGGTGTCCAGTATTTCCTGATATTCATTATTGGATAGCGAAGACAGCTGAGTATCATGGATGACCGGTTCAAATCTAGTCGGGTTTTTGACAATATCTTCCTGTATGGGGCTCCTTCCCAATAAAGAAACCCGGTAGGGAATACTGCTTAAATTTTCTTTCAATACCCTGGAAATGAAAGAAAAAACCGTTTTTTCATCACGGAAGCGAATTTCCGTTTTTTGCGGATGTACGTTAACATCTACGCTTTCCGCCGGGACACTTAGATTAAGGATTACTACCGGCTGCTGGCGAGAAATAAGCAAACCTTTATATCCTTCGTCAAGTGCTCGGAATAGAAGGGGAGTCCGCACCGGACGGCGATTGACGAAGAAAATCTGATTCCTGCGGTTGGTTCTGGTCAGCTCCGGCGTTGATACCAGTCCCGCAAGACTAAGGGTGCTCCCCTGATGCCGGATATCCACCAGATGCTGCAAATAATCACGGCCATATATAGCAGTCAGGGTATCTCTTAAAGAATTATTGCCCGGGGTCTTGAAAACCGTCTTTTTTTCATTAACAAAAGAAAAAGATACATCGGGCCGGGCCAGGGCATAGCGGCAAACCATATCGTAAATATGGCGGCTCTCCCCCACCGGTGATTTTAAAAACTTTTTGCGCACCGGTGTATTGTAGAATAGATCACTGACAACTATTCTGGTGCCTCGGGTATGGGCACAGGGTTCCATTTTAATTATCTGGCCGGCTTCCAGAAAGGCACAAACCCCTTCCGTATCCTCAGTACGGGAGATTATTTGAATGCGCGATACTGATGCGATACTAGGCAAAGCCTCCCCCCTAAACCCCATGGAGCGAATTTTAAAAAGATCCAGCTCATTCTTTATTTTACTAGTGGCATGGCGCAAAAAGGCCAAGGGCAGATCATCTCCGGTCATGCCGGTTCCATTATCTTCTACTTCAATAGTATCCAAGCCCGAATTGCCAATATTTACAGTAATTCGGGTGGAACCGGCATCCAGAGAATTCTCTACCAATTCCTTGACAATTGATGCCGGCCTTTCAATAACCTCACCAGCTGCAATTTGATTGATTAAACTTTCGTCTAATAGCCGGATAGTCATTAGAGTATAATCTCCCTTTCACTGTTTAGGACTCGGCAACGGTACTCATCATTGATTCTGTCCTGGAGATAGACCAGATCAAAATAACTTCTTTCAATCATATCTTTATAAGCGTTGCGGCCTTCCTGATGACATTTGCTGCATGCATTGATGGGAATACTAATGCAGTACGCCTTAAAAAAGGCTCCATCCGGATGGCGGGCCCGGGTATCTATCAGTCTATACCCGCTGCACTTAGGACAAATCCGCAATTGCCGGGTCTGATGCTCATTAATATAGTCCGTATCATAAAAAATGTTTTTCTGATATGAATAAAATTCGCCATAGGAACTGCGGTTGGTGTCAATAACATCCTCCCGGTTGCGAAACTCAATAAGCTGCCTATTAACCATGGATTTGATATATTCCAGATTCTGCGGTGATTCTTTAAACTTATGGGGATTATAATCCGGCTCCTTCAAATTGGTAAAGTCGATACCTGCCATAGCCATAATAATACCCATATTTATATAAGGCAAGGCCGTCTCCACTGAATACCCGCCCTCCAAAACGGCAATATCCGGCTTAAGTTTGGCGTTAAGCCTGGCATAACCCTGGGCGGTAAAATTCATATTGGCCAGCGGATCACTATAGTGATTGTCCTGACCGGCCGAATTAATTACCAGATCGGGCTTAAATTCTTCCAGGATCGGTAATATCAAATTGTCCAGGGCATAATGAATGCCTTCATCAGTAGTCCGGGGAGCCAAAGGAAGGTTTATATTGGTCCCGTAAGCCAAAGGGCCTCCCAGCTCATCAATAAAACCGGTGCCGGGATATAAGGTACGCCCATCCTGGTGAAAAGAAATAAAAAGAACGTCCGGATCATCATAATATATTTCCTGGGTGCCGTCACCATGGTGCACATCGGTATCAATAATGGCAACCCGTTGCAGCCCATATTTATTTCTGAGATATTCGACCATTATGGCTTCATTGTGAATATTACAGAAACCGCGATTCCCATGGGTTACACTCATGGCATGGTGTCCTGGGGGTCTTATAATGGCGAAACCGTTTTGTACCTCCCCTTTCATAACCGCGTCAGCCATAAGCATAGCCGAACCGGCTGAAACCAAGTGGGCCTGAAGGATATGGGTCTCTATGTCAGGAATGCAAAAGTGAACCCGGGCCACATCCTTGTGGCTGGCCAAACCAGGCTGGTATTCCTTAATCTGGGGAAGATCCATGATCCCTTCTTCAAACAGCTGGTCACGAGTATAGAGCAGCCTCTCTTCCCTTTCGGGATGACTTGGAGTTATTGCCCAGTCAAACGCCGGAAAGAATAGAATGCCAGTGGGTTTCATATCTTCACCCCCTCAAATTCCTTAATAAAACCAGGAGCAATTTGGATTCCCACGTCAAAAATCTTTCCTGATCTTTCCCAGCCCCTGATTACATTGAACTGCTCTTCAAGATAGTAGGAATAATCGCCTGCATACTCTTCCATGTTCCTCTCCCGGCTTACCTCTTGCAGGTGTTGCCAGGCCAGTTTCTTGACATCCTCCAGTTGCAGCCGGTGCCTGTTTTCCAGTTGGCCCTGTACCCCACCGGGGGATTTGGTAAACAGGTTTTTTTCAGTATCAACATGCAGATCCACAGCCAGGGTAGGCCTTACCACTGCTGCACCCAGAGCATTAGCCAGGGGAGAATACTCATGGAGAAAATAGTCAACCCCCATCGCCTGGGCGACTCTTGGCACAATGTGAGCAGCAGCTGCTCCTATGCCGATAATCTGATCGACTTTGAATTTCCGTTTATTGACCACTTCCCATACTCTATAGGCCGGTTCATTCTCCCACTCTCTAAACATATCCACAATCAGGCTTACTAATTGAGAAACCGCCTGGTCCACCGCTTTTTTGCTTAGATCCCTGATGCCGGCCTGGGCAACCAGTCTGCCCAGGGCTGCCTCCGAAGCTTCCGGTCGGCCTAGGTTAAGGTCAAGATAATGGTTAAAGGCATCCGTAAGGGTGGCACATTCACCTCCGAAACACGCCGCCACCCCTAAACGTTGGGGTCCGATCTTCAGGTTTTCCCCTTCCCACCAGATTTCACTGTCGCCTCCTAGAGCAACTGACCTTACGGCAAAGGAATTGATATGGGTATAATGGTTTTGAATATGGGCTCCTTTGGATGCATAAAGAGGGTTACCGCCAATAATCAATGCAATATCAGTTGTAGTACCACCTATGTCTATTACCACTGAGTTGTGGTTTCCGCCTGACAGGGCCAGTCCTCCCATGGTGCTGGCGGCGGGGCCGGAAAATATCGTTTCACAGGGACGGTTGCGGGAAAATTCCAAAGGAATGGTCCCACCATCAGCTTTTAATATGTGTATTTCTCCTTTGATGCCTCTAAACCTGATGGCTTCAGCAATTTCGTCGACAAACCGGTTCCACTTTTCACTGGTCATGGCCGTATAATAAGCAGTTGTGGCCCTGCGCAGGAAATTGAGCTTTCCGGATATATCCGAACTCTTAAATACTTCTGCCTGGGGAATTTTTTCCCGCAAAAAGGAAGCCACTATTCGCTCGTGTTGGTTATTACGGTTGGAAAATTTTCCGGCCACAGCAATCTTCTTAATCCCGGAAGCTTTTAGTTTCTCAGCCACATCGGCCATTTCCTGGCGAACCGGAGGCTCAATCTCTTTTCCGCGAAAATCTATACTCCCGGATAAAAAATACAAATCCGGACAAATGTCATATGAGTCGTGGGGTAACCCATGTCCCGGCATCAGTACCAGGGCCGTCCTTTCCCCCTGCCCGGTAGCCAGAACATTGGTAACCAGAGTGGTGCTTAGTACCACCCGCTTGATTTGTTCAGGCAGAACCTCCTTAAGAAGATTATCCAGTACCTTAAGCAGGCTGTTTTTTAAATTCTCCTCATCGGTTGGCTCTTTGGAAGAGGCCAATACTAGCCCGTTTTCCATTATAATCCCATCAGTAAAAGTGCCTCCCACATCGATACCCACAAGCATTTCATTCACCTCCGCTGTTTTTTTATAGTTCTTCCTTCCATCGGTAGAGCAGCCCCAAGGCCTCACGAGGAGAAAGGTTATCAACATCCAGTTCGCCCAATTCGGTAAGTATAGGGTGGTTTTCCGCAAATAGCACCGGCTGGACAACATTCGGAAGGTCCACCCTTTTTCTGTCCGGTTCGAAGGTGGCAAGTATTTCCTGAGCCCTGTTTACAACGGCGGAGGGAACTCCAGCCAGAGCCGCCACATGCACTCCGTAACTCCGGTCTGCTTTTCCAGGTAAGACTTTTTTCAGGAATACTAAGGTATTATCCGTTTCTTTAACTGAAACCGACAGATTAAATACCCCCTTATGCAGGTCAGCCAGGGAGGTAAGTTCATGATAATGGGTGGCAAAGAGGGTTTTGGCACCAATATGATGCAATATATATTCACTGGCCGCCTGGGCAATGCTTAATCCGTCATAGGTACTGGTTCCTCGGCCGATTTCATCTAGGACAACCAGGCTATTTGAAGTGGCATTATTTAATATGTTAGCCAGTTCCACCATCTCTACCATAAAGGTGCTCTGTCCTGAATAGATATCATCGGTAGCCCCAACCCGGGTAAAGATCCGGTCCACCACCCCAATTCTGGCCACTTCGGCCGGGACAAAACTGCCCATTTGGGCCATTATTGCAATTACAGCAATTTGCCGCATAAAGGTACTCTTCCCGCCCATATTAGGTCCCGTTACAATGGCAAACTGTGCTTCATTATTATCTAAATAAACATCATTGGGAATGAAACGGGAATTGACCAGGGCCTTTTCCACCACCGGATGCCGCCCGGCTTTTATTTCTATGGTTGTCCCTTTCTGCACCAGCGGCCGGGAATAGTCGTTAAGGTAAGCAGCAGTGGCCAGGGCCTGCAGAACATCCAAGGTAGCCACCATGGTGGCCATTCTTTGCAGCCTGCTTATATGTTGTTCCAGGCTTTCCCTAATATGCAGAAATTCCTGATATTCAAGGGCAAAGAGTCTTTCCCGGGCTCCCAGTATCTTATGTTCATAGTTTTTCAGCTCTTCGGAAATAAAACGTTCTGTATTAACCAGTGTCTGCTTCCTGACATAATCGCCGGGAACCAGGTGCAGGTTAGATTTGCTCACTTCAATATAGTAGCCAAATACCCGATTATATCCCACTTTAAGCGATCTAATGCCGGTTCTCTCTTTTTCGCGGTTTTCCAAATCAATTAGCCAGTTAGAGCCTTCTTGGGATAATTTTATTAATTCGTCAATCTCTTCATTGTATCCCTTCTTAATAATACCCCCCTCTTTGATAGAAATGGGCGCTTCCTCATCAATGGATCTATCAATCAGTTCATATACATCGAGCAGGGGATCAATTTTATTGATTTCCTGCAAAATCTGGCTTTGGACATCTTTAAGATGTACAAGCAGTGTACCTACACCGGCAATGGATTTTTTTAAAGCCAGCAAATCCCGCGGGGTGGCTATGCGGCTTCCTATCCGACCGGTTAAGCGCTCAATATCATAAACGGAAGCAAGGCTAGAGCGGATGGCCTCCCGGAGATCAATTTGGTTTACCAGTTCTGCTACCGCCTCCTGCCGCTGGTTAATCATCTCCACATCTATCAAAGGCCTTTCAATCCACTTTTTCATATTTCTTTTACCCATAGCCGTGCATGAGTAATCGAGAACAGAGAATAAAGAGCCGGCTTGCTTGCCTTCTCTCATAGTAGCAACCAATTCCAGATTCCTGAAACTGGCATAATCTATTTCCATGTAATCCCCGGCAAAGTAAGGCCTAATCTGTTTTATATGTTTTAAAGGGATTTTATACGTATTATCTAGAAAAGAAATGACCATAGCAGCAGCTATAATTCCCGCCGAAAATCCTCTGAGCCCTACTGCTTCCAGGGAGTAAAGTTCCAGTTTTTGGGTCAAAAGGGCCTGTGCTTTTTCCATAGAGGGTATTTCCTCAATAAAATTTACCATAGTATCAATGCGGGAAGGAAAGCTGTCCCGCCATAATGATGCAAAACTGCTACCTGCCGGTATTAGGCACTCAGTAGGCCCCAAACGGCAAATTTCGTCTTCCAGGACTTCCAGCCCCTTTTCCCGAGGAAATTCGGCAACCCAAAACTCTGCTGTAGAAATATCTATATAAGCAATTCCAAAGCAATTCTTTTCCTCACCAATAGCTGCCAAATAGTTGTTGCGGTTTTCTTCCAGCAAAAACTCTTCCAGAACCGTACCCGGGGTTATTATTCTGGTTACTTCCCGCCTTACAATCCCCTTGGCCATTTTTGGATCCTCAACCTGTTCACATATGGCTATTTTAAACCCCCGGTTAATTAGACGGGCTATATAGTTGCCGGCTGAATGATAAGGAACCCCACACATGGGTACCTTTCCTTTACCGCTCTCTCGGGAAGTCAAAACTATTTCCAGAACCTGTGCAGCAATCTCTGCATCATCGAAAAACATTTCATAAAAATCCCCCAGGCGGAAAAAAAGTATAGCATCCTGGTGTTGTTTCTTTATTTCCAGATATTGTTCAATCATTGGCGTATTACTGGTCAATCCCGATGGTCCCCCTAAAAAGAAAGACTAGAGCCTATCCAGTCTTACTTTTTCCTAGTTTTTTATTACAGCTGGTTTAGTTGTTACTCACATGAATGACAAGATCCATGGCAAGAAGAGCAGCCATCTTCCGAACAACTACTGCCAAAAATGGCCTGGTTCATGGCAAATTGGACTGCGTGCATGAGATTATTAAATTTTTCCTGGCTGGCCAGGAGTTCCTGGAACAATAAGTTGGAATTCAATTGCTGCTCCAGGATGTCGATATAATCCCTTTCCGGCTTGGTTACCAATAATCCGTCCCGTATTTTGTTGCTGACTTTGGTGGTAGCTTCTTGATAGCGGTTCAACAGGTCAAAAACAGGCTGGTTTTCCCTGACTTTTTGCTGAGCCATAATTAACGCCTGAATCTCTGTTGATTTAGCAATCTCCTGCCCTAGTTCCATAGCTTTGTGAATAATCTGTTCTGTTGACAATTGTTTTCCTCCTAATTCTTCTCCCTTTGCAGGCTTACCTTACTGATCAACCATCTCACCGAAAAGGGAAAAAGTTTTTGCTTCTGTTATTCTAACATTAATAAGGCTACCTATTAAATGGTCTGGCCCTGAAAAAATAACAATTTTGTTAGTCCTGGTTCGAGAGGTCAACATGTTTTTATCCGTTTTACTGGGTCCTTCAACTAAAACCTCCTCTATACAGCCTTCCAGCTTCTTGTTAAGTTCGGTAGCAATTCGATATTGCACAAGGTTTAGCCGCCTTAATCTATCCTTTTTTTCTTCCAGGGACACCTGATCGCCATAGGTTTCTGCCAAGGTTCCTTTCCGCACCGAATACATAAAAGTAAAGGCAGAATCAAATCTGACTTTTTTGACTACATCAATGGTGTCAAGAAAATCCTCTTCAGTCTCTCCCGGAAACCCAACAATGATATCTGTGGAAATAGCCAGACCGGGAATGGTTTCTTTCATCCGGCCAACGGTTTCAAGAAAATGCTCCCTGGTATATCCGCGGTTCATTCTTTTCAGGATTTTATTGCTACCAGCCTGCAGAGCCACATGTATATGTTCACATACTTTGGGGTTTTCTGCCACCACTTTTATTAATCGCGGGGATACATCTTTGGGATGGGAAGTAGTAAAGCGTATTCTTTCAATACCTTCAATCTCACTAACCCTCTCTAGCAGTTCGGCAAAATCTATTTTTTCATCCAAGCCCCGGCCATAAGAATTAACGTTCTGCCCCAATAAGGTTACTTCTTTGTAACCCTGGGCAGCAATATGCCGTAACTCTGCTAAAATATCGTCAGGTTGGCGGCTTCGTTCCCTCCCCCGGGTATAGGGAACTATGCAGTAGGCACAGAAATTGTTGCAACCGTACATTATATTGGTAAAGGCAGACACTCCTGTATTTCTCACTGAAGGCAGGCATTCCACAACTGCCCCCTCTTTATCCCATACTTGAAAGACAGGCTCATTTCTCCAATTATTCTCTTCAATTAATTGGGGGAGTTCATGAATATTGTGGGTGCCAAACACCACGTCAATTCCACGTCTTTTTAATTTTTCTCTAATATCCGGCAACTGAGCCATACAGCCGCCGAAGGCTATCACCATCTCCGGCCGTTTTCGTTTGAGGGCCATTATTTCACCGATTTTGCCAAAGACCTTGTTTTCTGCAGAATGCCTTACACTACAGGTGTTAAAAACAACTAAATCTGCCTGTTCAAGATAAGGCGTTTTGGCATAACCGATCTCTTCTAACAGACCTGCAATTATTTCCGAATCTCTTACATTCATCTGGCAACCATAGGTCAATATCTGATATTTTTTGGGGACTCCTCCCAATCTCCAACACCCCCCTTCAAGCCTAATATTTTAACATAAACCAGAAAAAACCGGGTTGTCAAGCCACAACCACGCCCCCTGGCAGGGTTTGATGAATTAGTTGATAATGGCTTTTATGGCCTCTTTTATCTGTGCGGAATTAAGGCCGCCAGCAAAACGGGGGGCACCGTTTATTACAGTGATGGGATATGGATAACCCATTTTCACTATCTGTTCAACAGCCGGATAATTGTCAATTCCAGTTTGATCAACATCTACAAATTTGACCTTGGCACAATCTCTAAATTCTTCCAGTTCATAGGATAGCTGTGCAGCCTTTTCCTTAAATTCCATCTCTGGTGTGCAGCTACCAGCCGACGCACAACCTGGTCAGCCACCACTTAAGGACTGTCGGGGAGTATAAAAAATCTCAATCAGAACCCTTGGTTCCTTTTCCCCCATAATTATCCATCCTTTCCTTCTAAAACTTGTCCAGTGAAAAAGTAAAACCTTCTTTATCAGAAATAACTTGGCATTCCTTTTCCATTTCTGTTTTGATGTTCGTAATGTTTTCTTTTAACTGGTGGTAGCGCTGCCTGTCTCCTGCCAATTCGCTTCGTGAAACTAAATCAGAGAATAGCTCCTCCAGATTGTGAAGCCCTCTTACAATGTCTGTAGCAATTTTTAGACTATTCATTTTTTCCTCCTGGCAAAGTAGATTCTATTCTATTTTGCTCGGGGAAAATAGACTTGATGTATTTTAATAGCTAAGCATCTGTCCTTTTTATCCGGTCGGGTAGTATTACCAGGAAAATTCCCAGAATTATGCCGAATATTTCTCCCGGCGAGAAGCTTTGCGGTACAACTGCATAGGCTGAACCAATTATTAGCCCGGTAAGACCGGCCATCAGAACTGATCTGTAATTCTTAAGAACATAGGATAATATCCAGGAAAGGCACACAAGGCCTCCAAGGGCTGACACACAAAATACCCCAATAACAAAAAAATCAGGCCTCATCAATGCTTCCAGCATATAATTATACATACCAATCAAAATAAGTACTGTAGCACCACTGATCCCTGGCAGGAGCATACATATGGCCCCTAATACTCCCGAAATGACCAATTTAAAGACTGAAGGTGCTGCTGTACCCGTTACTGAAGTAATAGCCTGGGAAGATAGAAACAGCACTATTCCCAAACCGATCATAAATGAGACTACCCTTATAATAGTCACCCTTTTAATCTCTCGGGCAGTAATGACAGTAGATCCCAGGATTAAGCCAAAGATAAAGGCTACAATAAAACCCTGGTGATTATCCAATAAATATGTAACCGCTTTGGCAGTACCCAACAAGCCGGTTACCGCTCCTAATCCCAGAGGTACGAAAAATCTGAGACGCAAAAGCTTTATAGCTTCAATTAATTCATCATATATCCTTAACACCAGAGCAACCGTTCCCCCGCTGATTCCCGGCAGGGTGTTGGAAATGCCGATGGGAATACCTTTTAAAAACAGAATTAAAAACTGGCGCAGCAAAGCAAAAAAGCCTCCATTTTTTTATTAAACCCGGTTAAGAGCATTTTGGTAAATATCTGCCTTTTCCGCATCTTTCAATAGTCTTTCAGTTATCCAGGCAATAATGAGTATCCCTGGGATATCGATGAGGAACCTTATTAGCATAAAATTAATCCCCATAGCCGAGGCTTCGAACAGTAGCATGGGTATTTTGGTAGTAGACCAGGCTCCCAGGAAAACAAAAACATTGGATAACTTACTGCCCTTTTGCAGCAGAACCAGAGCCACTGGAAAAGCGGCATAGAGTGGTCCGGCCGCCGCTGAACCCAGCAGGAAAGCCAGAGCACTTCCTAGCCAGCCCGAGTTTTCTCCCATATATTTTATCATGGTTTCTCGCTTTACCCACACATCCAGAAGACCCAAGAGGATAAAAATGGGAGGTACAACTGACAGCATTTCTATTGTATTGGACCAGGTTATCCGTAAGGAATCCTGTCCCAATGATGGATTTATAATAATAATTATTATATTTATAAGAACCAGTATCAGAAAAAATCTATATCTTACTATTATGCCCTTCACAACAAAATCCCTCCCATTAACAAAGCAACACCAAAGGAAAAGAAAAAAGCCAGACTATTTCTAATAATGGTGGCCTTTTTGCCCAAATAACTGATTTCCAGTGGTATAGTTACAATGCCCACCATGGTTAGGGTAGAAATAAAAACAACTATTTGCATTAAGCCAGCACCATTGTGATATAGGGCAGCAGCCAGCGGAAAGGCAACAAAAGCCGGAATCAGGGTGACTGAACCAATTATACCGGCAATAATCATACCTATCCAACCTGATTGAGTTCCAATCAGGTTGGAAATGGTCTGCTCATCCAGAACAGCCAGCATTATCCCAATAATGACCAGTATAAAAAGGAATTGGGGTAAGATATTTTCAAAAGCTCTCCATGCCTTAGCCAGAGCCATCTTAGTTTTTTCCTTATCCCTTAGGTAAGAAAAGGCCAAAAAGGTAAAGGCTAGCATATATAGAACGGTTGTAAACACGCTGAATTTCTTTACTCCTCACGTAAATAATTCCGTCTCCTATTAACTCGCTATCAGGAGAGTTCGTAAATAACATTTTCTTTGTAATTAATTCTGGCCACGTCTTTTCTAGCCGATAAATGCTCCAAATGCGCAATAGCCTCTCCAGTTGCAAACCATTGCTGGAAACTGGGAAACTCATCCCAGGACTCGTATGACAGGTCCCAATGCATCTGGCTGGCTACCTGATAAGCGTTCATGGGCCCATTATGAAGAATATAAAGTATTTCTTCCAGCCTTTTTCTATGGTGGTCCTTCAACTGGGTAATCCTCTCACGACAGTCGTGTATTATTTCACGGTGTCCCGGTAAGACGAGACTTACATTCATGGCATCAATCTTATCCAGGCTTTCTAAATAGCGGCCTAAAAAATCATCTATTCCGCACCATGCGGTAATGTTGGAAGTAATGCTGGAAAGAATTAAGTCACCTGATAACAGTAATTTGTGACTGGGCTCGTATAAACACATATGTCCTGGAGAATGCCCCGGGGTAAAAACACATTCCAGATGGTAATCGCCGACTTGAATTATATCTCCCTCTTGAGTGTACTTATAGTCTATTTGAGCCCCGGATAGATAATTGTTAATGTTTTCGAAATGGTTTTGCAGTCTTTCGGCAGGATAACCATGCAGTAAATAAAAGGCATCAACTCTCTGCCAAAAAGCAGCAGTCACATAAGACCTGATCATATCAGCATCCGTTCTGCTGCAATACACTGCTGAATCTTGTTGAGAAAGATCATATACCAGCCCGAAATGATCACCGTGGCCGTGGGTAATAAAGAAATCCACTTGTGACCATTTTACCCCCAGTTCTTCTATTCCGTTGGTAAGTGCTGCTCTGCACTCCGGCCAGTTAAACCCAGTATCAACCAATAGACACCGGTTATCCCCTTTTATCAGGTATGAATTCAAGTATCTTAAAGGATTTCGCGGTAGGGGTACTTCAATTCTGAAAATACCTGGTAGGACCTCTTCTGGCAAATCTAACTCACTCCTTTGGTCTTGTCTATATAGGGAAACTTGTTAATCCTTTATTATTAAAAACCTAGGCATACTGGTAACGATAATATTATATATCAACGATCAAAACTTGGCTTCTCAAGAAACAGTAAATAAATTTCCTCGATCGTCTTTCGGGGCAGGCCTAAAATCCTTTTACTATTGAATCAGACCAAGTAATTGCCAAAAAGGTATACTTACCAAAAACCCAATTAACGATATAAGCATATAGGCTGCTGACATCTTGGCTGCCTGGCTATGGTTGACCATAACGCCGCCTGTAGCATAGTAGGCTGTCAAATAAGTAGAATTTTGATAGTAGACATTCCACACATTTGTTGAGGCTACACCTATTATCGCCACAATCCAGGGATTAATCCCCTGCTGGCTGGCTATAGGAATCAGCACTGCCAGCATTATGGTTAAAGTAGCAGTCATAGAAACAAAAACAAAACGCAAAAGATAAATGGAAATTACTAACACTGTAATAAACAAGTAAGGGTTTACCATCATAGGAATTATAATCGGTGCAATTACCTCACCAATCCACTGATCAATCTTCAAGTAAGGCAATACTGTTGTTAAATTAATAAGGCAGCCAATGAATATTATTGAATCCCAGGGAATCCCAGTGCGAAAATCCTGCCGTTCGTAAACCTTAAACCCTAGTAAAACACAAAGAGAAACCAACGCAACCAATGCAGATGACACTCCATGAATAGTCTCACCCATCCAAAACAGCAGTGTTAAAATCAGCACCACCAGGGTAATCCTTTCATTCCGCTTCATAGGTCCCAGCTGTGCAAGCTGCTCCTCAATAAATCCCGGCTCTAATTTTGTATGTTCCGGTTTATACAGGAACAATAGAGCATAATAACTGCCAACGATTAACACCAGTCCCCACAGAGCCGCAGAAAAGAACCATTGCATCCAAGCAAACTGAGCTTGTACCGCTTCAGGCAAAAACCCTCTGACCATATAACATATAAACGAGGCACTGATAAAAATGGGCCCGGTACAGACAAAGCCAGTAAACATGGCTGAAAAGAGTCCGGCTGCTCCCTGGCTTTTTCTTTCGTATCCCATGGTATCACTCATGGCCAGGCTTAGAGGTGCCATAATAGCAGCTTTAGCTGTTACACTAGGAATGGTCGGGGCAATTCCAACACCGGCTAAAAGTAATCCTAATACCTGACCTTTATATGTAGGGGGAAAAAGTCTCATAATCAGAAGGGCTAAGCGTTTCAACAAACCGGATCCGCTGACAGCAACCCCTATTCCCAAAGCACCTACCAGCAACCACCAGTTGGTATTTGCAAATTGGGCAAAACCAACATTAAATGGCACAACTTTGAATATGACCCATGAACAGCACATAAGCAGGGCAGTAACAAATTCGGGCAGTACATCAAATATCCAATAAATAATGGCCCAGGCAATGATTCCCATCCCTAGCATAGCTTCAACTGACAGATCCTGAGGAGGTGATTGGATAGATATTAGAATCCCGCACACCACACCTAAAACACCACCAGCAATCTTCCGACAATTAGTCCAGTCTATTTCTTTTACAGGCATTACAGATCTTCTCCCCCAATAATCTCACTAGCTATTTGACAATAACAAAAAACCTTGGCCCACCCATGGAAAAAAGTAAATTATTTATTTTTCTTCTCAACACCCGGATAAATCCGTCAGCCTCCTTTATGTGGTAATAAATTTGAACCTGCTTAATCTGATTGGTACCAGCACAGTAATCGGCATGTTTTGCGGGGTTCCCGATTCAGATGCCTCTCACTAAACATTTCCCTGATATTACCTTATTTTAGTATAACAGATTAATTCATCCTTTTGTTGTCAAGGTAGTAGCAAACGCCAAAAATACACGTTGCTCGGTGGCCTTTGTGATTTACTTCACACCTTCTTGGGAATAAACAGAAAAATCTGGGGAAAGATTAATAATTGCCACCAATAAAACTGAAAAAGTATGCCCTCTGGCGGTAGTATCCCAGAGAAGCATACTTTTTGAATTATTGCCGTTGCCATGGCATTGCAGCTATACAAATAGCAGGAACCATTCCACTGTCTTTATTTAAAAACATTGGGTTCTACAATATTGGGGTCGCCTTCCGAATGGTGCAGACCGTGTAAAGCCGGCCCTTCAACAATATCTCCCTTATAGGTGAAGCGGGAACCATGGCAGGGACAATCCCAGGTCCTCTCAGCATCATTCCACTGCAATTCACAGCCTAAGTGAGGACAAGTCAAATCAACCATATGCATTTCTCCTGTTTCGTCCCGGTAAGCTCCCATTCTTTCTCCTTCAATATCAACAACCCGTGCTTCATTGATACCTATTTGCTCTATATGTGCTGGAGCCGATACTACTTTGCCAATAAAAAAGTGTTTGGCCACATCAGCATTCTCTTTTATAAAAGTAGGAACCGAGGCCAGGTTAAACCGGGAAGGATCGTACACATCCAGCCAGGAGCTTTTAGAGGTTGTAATTAAATCCCGCAAGATCATGGCTGAGGCGGTGCTGTTGGTAAAGCCCCATTTACCAAAACCGGTTGCCACATAAATAGATGGATGTTTCTTAGTCAGGTGTCCAACATAGGGAATTTTATCCACTGTCATGCAATCATGAGTAGACCAGCGGTAAAAAATATCCTTGACCTGAAAATGCTCCTGGGCAAATTCAATCAAATTCTTATAATGAGTGTTCATATCCTTTCCCTGTCCGGTTTTATGGCTTTCTCCCCCCACCAGGATCAATTCACCTTCGGAAAAGACCTGCGAACGAAGGGAACGTACTGGATCTTCTGCGGTGATAAACATACCTGCAGGGAATTGCTCCTTAATCGTCACTCCAACCACGTAGGAGCGCTCCGGGTAAACCCTGGTAAAATACAAGCCCCCGCCATCATAGAAAGGAAAATGGGAAGCAATAATAACCCTGGGTGCATGTACCCTGGGGCCCCGGCGAGTTACGATAGCGTGCGGCTCCCCCTCTTCTATATCAACAACCGGACTCTGTTCAAAAATTCTGACTCCGTTTTCCGTGGCTTTTTGGGCCAGAGCGTAAAGGTATTTTAACGGGTGAAACTGAGCCTGACCGTCAAAACGCATAGCAGCCTTGACTTTAAAAGGAAGCGGGATGTCATCCAGATAATGTGCATTAATTCCCAGCTTTGAGGCAGCATCTACCTCTCGTTCAATCTTATTCACGTATTCTTCCAAGTGGGTATAAACATAGGCAGGGCGCTCTACAAAATCACAATCAATTTGATTCTGCTCAATGGTTTCCTTAATAACCCGAATTGCAGTCTCATTGGCCTCAGCATACTGCTGGGCCTTTTCCCGGCCATTTTGTTTAGTCAGTTGATCATAAATTAGTGTATGCTGGGAAGTTATCTTAGCTGTAGTATGTCCGGTTGTACCCTGAAGAATCCGGTCTGCTTCCACCACTGCCACTGCCAGACCCTCCTGGGACAAAAGGTAAGCCGAAGTTATTCCGCAGATTCCTCCCCCCACAATACCAATATCAACTGAAATATCGGTTTCCAAAGCAGGATAGGCCGCAGGTTCGGAAGAAGCAATCCAGTATGGGCCGGGAACCTCTCTAAAATCGCTAATAGCAATCACCCCCAATCATAGTTACTATAGTTTGCAAAATTAACCAAGACTTTATGCAGCCTTAAGAAAAACCCACATAAACCCGTTAGCAGCGGGTTTCATGTTTATTCTTGCCTGTTTGTTATAACCAGGATCAGGATATTATATGTCATTTCTGTAAGAAAACCGAAAGTTGAATCGTAATACAGTTTATAAAAACACTGGAGGTTTATTTATGAAAGGAAAGACATTCAACAAAATCCTAATACTCACAATCTGTTTCATTTTTACCTTTACTGGTCTGGCCCAGGGGGCAATCCCGGCTGATATGGATACACCAGTTGTGTCTCCAAAATCAGACGTAATGGTTGTTATTAATGGTAAGACCCTGGTTGGCGATGTATCTCCCGTAATTGAAAAAGATAGAACCATGGTCCCCGTTCAGGGCCTTGGTGAATTTCTGGGAGCAGAAGTAGAATTCCTTGAATCAGAGGGAAAAGTTGTTGTTGCCAATGAAGTTAACCGTATTGAGCTGGCCATTGACCAAGCAGAGGCTATTGTTAATGGGGAAAGCCAGAGTGTGGAAGTGCCTGCCTGTACACTTGGTAACAATATAATGATACCGCTGCGATTTGTTTGTGAAGCCTTGAATGCTCAGGTCAACTGGCTACCGGAGGAAAGAAAAGTAGTTATAACCTTGGCCTCAGAAAAAAAACCGCGTGAAGAGAATATTAAGGTAGGTAATTTTGTTTATAGCCCTGATAGTCTGACTGTCACAGGAACAGCCAGAATCTGGGAAGCCAACGTAGTTTATGAGTTAGTAGATGGCGATGGTAATGTTCTCTTTGATGGTTTTACCACAGCCTCTATAGGCGCTCCTGAGTGGGGTGACTATAGCTTTGCCATTAATGGGGATCTAAGCCAGGCAGAGACTATACGGATTTTTTCTATCAGTGCCAAGGATGGCAGCAAAATGGATATGGTGGAATATTATGTAAAACCGATGGGCAAAGCCAAAATCCTGGAAACAAACCCTGATTCCATTTTAGTAGAGGGAGAATTAGGTGGGTATTCTGTTCAGCCGGTACAGTTTATATTTTCCCTGACAGAAGATACTATTATTAATGACTCTGCCAATGAGCCCTTGGCTCAAGAGGAATTAAAAATAGGAGATCAAATAGAAATATGGATCACCTACCCGGGGTTGGTTCTGGAATCATGGCCTGCCCGGGCAGCAGCCAGTAAAGTAGTCAAAGTATCCGAATAGAAACCAACAGTCGATAGAGCCGAATTGTTATTGGGGCGGGTATATTAGCAATACCCGTCCCCCTGACATTTTGGACATACTCCTATATAATAGGCATTTCTTTCCCTGATAGCGAAATCTTCCAAGCCTTCCGTCTTTAACTGATTCAGGTTAGCCCAAAAATCAAAAATTTTTTCGCATTTTTCGCATCTGAAATGTCCGTGGTCTTTAACATTAGCATCATATCGAGTTTCATGGTCTTCAATAGTAATAAGCCGAACTAAATTTACTTCCAGCAGGGTATTCAGTGTATTGTAAACAGTAGTCTTGGATAAAGTTGGAATTTCCTGCACCAGCTCGCTATAAATCTGATCCACTGAGGGATGGTTCTTATTAATCAGCAAATATTCCATTATCCTGATCCTTGCGTAAGAAGGTTTGATTCCATTTTGATTCAGTTTTTCCGTAATCTCCTTCACCATATTGGACATTTTTATCCCCTCTTTCACAATAGCTTTGTAATAATGACATGTTTGTAATTATTACAATACTATGCTACCTTATTATTTTCCATCAGTCTACAGTAAAATTGACTATTTACTACTTCTTATGGCGTTTAAAAGATGGAACCCAAAGCGTTCAGAAAGCTGCTCAGGCAGGTTGGCTTCTCTTGGGATTGTTTATGAATCAATTCTCACTTCCCGATCCAGATCAAAGAAATATAAGTATGTTTCATGAACTTTGCATTTCTGTATGGTCTCCAAAGCTGAACGATAAATACTCAACTGACTTCGGTATTCTGGCTTAATAAAAATATCCTGCCCGTCTACATTTGTGTTGTTCCCTCCGGGGACTACTGATGTTCGCCCGAGCTCACTATTAAGGTTGCCCCCTCGGGGACCGAGCGCCCGGCCCAGGTGCCCCCTCGGGGCCCGAGCTCGCCCGGCCACTATTAAGGTTGCCCCCTTCGGGCCCGGCGCCCGAGCCCAGGGCCCCCTCGGGGCCACTGGTCGCCCGAGCTCACTATTAAGGTTGCCCCCTTCGGGGACCACTGGTGCTCGCCCGAGCTCACTATTAAGGTTGCCCGTTTGTAATCAACCAGTACCACATTTTCACCTTCAATGAAATAAAGATCTATAACACCCTGAATCAATATTTTCTCCTGGCAATCATCCAGGCCGGGCAGAATCTCACTGGCCAGCCGAACCTGATTGAAGGAAATTTCACGAAAAACCTTATCAGCACCAAGAACCCTTTTTCCTAAACATGAACGGAAAAAGCCCAAAATCTTTTTTATATCGATTAAATCAGCCTCGTGTTGACTTATCAGTTCCCGGCGTATCATTTCCATTAGCTGCTCATGAATCTCTTCCTCGGTCTGTACCCTGGCTAGATCAATATGCTGCATAACCAGGTGGTAGGCTGAACCTCTTGTTAATCCGGAACTGACAGTTTCAGCTGAGCCCGCCTGGTCTTCCTCGGGAAGCCTGGCCAAATAAGGGATATTTATTCCCAATACTCCCGGATCAATATCTCTTGGCCGGCTTATCCGGGTAACCGCCAGCTTGGATGGAATATGAATCGCTTTTAGATGGGGATATTCCCATCCCAGCTGATTATTTATTTCCCGGTAATCGTCCGATTGAGGATCTATGGTGAACTCCTCTAAGTATTTCTGAAGTTCCCGGTGATCT
The DNA here is from genome assembly GCA_050949885.1 of Syntrophomonadaceae bacterium. Taxonomy (GTDB): domain Bacteria; phylum Bacillota; class Syntrophomonadia; order Syntrophomonadales; family Syntrophomonadaceae; genus JBMNGO01. The sequence goes on from JBMNGO010000001.1 coordinate 105,728, forward strand.
ATCAGTTGCTGCTCAGTCTGTTGACCAATTTGGGTACGATTGGTTAATATAATACTCCACCGGGAAGGATCAACCTGGATCTCCCTAACCATTTCCGGCCTGTCACCCATTTGACGAATAACCTTCCCATCCTGGTGCCGCAGCAGAATGGTACCTATCCAGTCCAGAAAAGAATTAGCCATGGAAAGGTTAAAAGCATTAAGACTTTTTTGCCACTTTTTGATCCTTTTATTTATATCGTTTAAAGTCCCAAGTATAATCATGCGATCCATGGCTCGGGTCATGGCTACGTAGAGTATGCGTATTTCTTCGCTCAAGCGCTCCATTTTATGCCTGTTTTTTATGGCCAAGCGGGCAATTGTATCACGATACCCCCGTAAGCGGGTATCCACATAAACCGGCCCAATTCCCAGATCTTTATGTAACAACAAGCGGTCATTCATATCGCTTAGATTAAAGGCTTTGCCCGCCCCAGCTATTATAACCACAGGAAATTCCAGGCCTTTGCTCTTGTGAATAGTCATAATCCTGACTACATTGTCATTTTCGCCTAGAATCCTGGCGGTTCCCATATCATTACGGCTGGCTTTCAGCTTTTCTACATACTTTATAAAGTTAAATAAACCTTTTACAGTGGAGTTATGAAACAGGCGGGCCCTATCCAACAAAAGCCTGAGATTGGCCTGCCTTTGGGTCCCTCCGGGCATGGCTCCCACAAAATAATAGAATCCGGTATCAATCATTACCTTCCATAAGAACTCATCCAAGGCCATATATCTGACCTGTTCTTTCCAGGAATATATCAAGCCTAAAAAGTCGTCCAGCTTTTTCTTTAATTGATCGTTTTTCGTCCTGCGGTAATCCTCTATGGCTTCAAAAAAGCTCTTGGATGGGCTGCCCAGCCTTATATCAGTCAATTCTTCAATGGTAAACTGGGCCACCGGAGACCTCATTACACCCATTAAAGGAATATCCTGCCTTACATTATCAGTAATTCTAAGCAGGTTCATCATTATGTCAATTTCCATGGTCTCGAAATAACCCGTACCAGTATCTGCATAGGAGGGAATCCCCTGCTCCAGGAAGGTTTCAAGAAATACTTCTGTCCAATTGCGGGAAACCCTTAACAGTACTGCAAAATCCCTATATTCCAGGTTTCTGACCCGGCCCAGCCTTACATCATAAAAGGGCTGGCCCACCAGCTCCCTTATTTTACTGGCCGCCGTCCGGGCCTCCAATTCCGCTGCGGTCAATTCTTCCAGTTCCTCCTCAAGAACCGTGGTCTCCTCAGCTTCTTCCTCTTGATTATTTCCGCTATCAATTATCATTAGCTGCACCCGGGGCTTATCATCGGGCAAAGCCGCAGAATTTCTATCACCCCGAAAAGCGGGCAGCAAAAAGGAGTCTTCATGATAATCAAATTCTCCTAAGTCTTTAGACATCAGGTTTTTAAACAGGAAATTGACGCAGTCTAAAATCTCTGTACGGCTTCTAAAATTGATCTTCAACTGGAGGCGCCGGTTAATTGCACCCTTTTGGTCCACAAAAGAATTGTACTTGTGCAGAAAGATGGTAGGATCAGCCAGTCTAAAACGATATATGCTCTGTTTAATATCTCCCACCATGAACAAATTGTCAGGTCCTTTAATACAGTTTATGATGGACTCCTGCACTAGATTGCTGTCCTGGTATTCATCAACAAAAATATATGAATACTTCTTTTGGTACTCCCCCGCCACCTCCGGATCTGCCAATATTTGCAAGGCATAGTGCTCCAAATCACTAAAATCCAGGATTCCCTTGCCCAACTTGGCTTCCTGGTAAGCATCGGCAAAAGCCTTTACCACCTGATGCAGGTACTCCAAATAAGGAGACATTTTATAAATATCCTGCAGGCTTTGATCAGGGCTCTGATCAAATATACTGGCAGTTAGCTTTCTTATTAGTTGTTTACCCTCTTCCCGCAGTTTTTTGACCTTCTCCACCAGGTTTTTATCTCTTTCCGGCGAAACCCGAGGCAGCCTGGGATGAGCTACAGCAGCAAGATGCCCGTTAAATTCATGCCAACCCTGGGCCAAGGTTCTAAGCAGCATTTCCACGATTTTTTCATCTTCAGCCAGGGCTATCAAGTATTCTTGGGGCCCCTGGCTGCTTGCGCATAAGGTCCGAGCTTCCTTAAACAGATCGGCAGCAGCGGTAAGCTGCACCCGAATCTGACTTATAAGCTCTCGCCCCCAATTGGTCTGGTCCAGTTTTAAACCTGAATCCCGGAAGGCACTGGTATGCTCCTCCAGCCATGACAGGGGATATGGATGACTCTGGGTAAACTCGTAAATCCGCAGCACCAGGTCAGCAAAAGGTTTATCACTTTTGCTGCCCCCGAACATTTCCACCAGTTCCAAAAAGATTTCCTGCCCGGTTTCATAGAAACCCTCGAGAACCTCATCCAATACCTCCACCTTTAGCAAAGCAATCTCTCCAGGATCGCCGATGCGAAAATGGGGATCAATATCCACCTGGTGGAAATGCTTTCTCACCACACCGGTACAAAAAGCATGAATGGTACTAATGGATGCCCGCGGCAATAGCTGCATCTGCCTGATCAGGTGGTCCAGGCTATTTTCCTCTTTTTCCATTTCCTTAAGTAAGGCATTGCAGATTCGTTCCCTCATTTCACCAGCAGCAGCTTGGGTAAAGGTAACTACCAACAGGCGATCTATGTCAACTTTATCCTTGGTAATCAGTCTAATAATGCGTTCAACTAATACGGCAGTCTTTCCCGTTCCTGCCGAAGCTGCCACCAAAAGATTGCTTCCCCTGTCATCAATGGCGGCTAGTTGTTGATCATTCCAATTCATCTTTGACTTCCCCATCCCCAATATTATTAATCAAGTCAAGAACCTCTTCCTGGCGGAAGGTCTTAAAAAACCTAAAAGAATTACCTTCGATAAGCTGGTCAAATAAACAAATGCTATGGTAAATACAGTAATCACAGGCCGTGGTTTGGCGCACCCTGGCAGGCCTGGCCTGCACTTTTCCCTGTAACAATTCGCTTCCCATTTGGGAGATCCTCTGTTCCATATGATTTAGGACGGCACGGAATTCTTCTTCTTTTATTACCCTGGACTTGCTGTGAAAGCTGTTATCCTTGTTGAGTCCGACCGGAATAATATCAGAAAAGCCAGCCAAATCCCGGTCCATTTGTTTTACTACCGCCGGGTCTTTTAATACTATCCCCTTCATTCTCAATTCCTGATTTACAAGCTCTTCTAAATTACAATGGGGCTGCAGTTTGACCAAAGGATCATCCAGCTTGAAATAAAACAGTCCTGCGGGCTTGATGGGGCGCTCCGTTTTTTCTCCCCCGGTAGCTATTACGGCTTGCAGATAAGTAAAAAGCTGTAAGGCTAGGCCATGGTAAACATCAGAAAGTATTAGATCCTTTGATGAAGACTTATAATCAATTATTCTTACATAGGAACCTGTTTCCGAGCGTAAAAGATCAACCCGGTCTATTTGTCCTTCCAAATACATGAACTCTCCATCCGGTAGCCTAATCTTTAGGGGCGGCAGTTCACCTTTAGGCCCAAATTTCACTTCATATTTCCATGGCTGAAAATCCCCACATTTGATATGGGCAGCTAATGTGAGCGCAGCTCGGATGCTTATCCTTTTTAGCCTCTTAGCCAGGTACTGGTTGCGGTGGCTGCTTAAGAACCGGCCATCCCCGTATCCTGGCAGTATTTCATTCATGGCATTATCCACCAGTTTTTCAATCTCCGATATGTCCAGCCCCCGCCAGTCTTTTTGCTTATGCCGAAGCTTAAGGGAAAAGGAGAGAAGAGTCTCATGCAGCAGTTGCCCTATTTCAGGCGGCATCACCGTGTAAGTTTTTCTTTCCTGAGGTTTGAGTCCATAACGGACAAAATGGGCAAAAGAACACCCAGCAAACTGCTCCAATCTTGATACACTGGAATACAAAGGGGTGCCAAAAAGAAGCCTGGCTTTTTCCGGCCTTAGATTGTTAGGCTGGTTACGGTAAAACAAGGCTTTTATTATTTCCTTGCTTAATCCCTGCCATTCCTTTTGCCGGGTATACCAACCGTAAATATTCCACCAGTATTTCTCCATATCTTTTCCATCCGCCAACTGGCGCAGCCTACTAACCAAATGTTTGAAAGTGCTATGGGGAGTAGATACCAGCATTTTTTCATATTGGTTATCCGGTAGTATATTGCTCTCAATCTTTAATGACGGAAAAAGACGCAATAAACTCTCGATGAGCAATGAAGGGCGTAAAGCTTTGCCCTCTATATCAGCTAAAGGAAAGGAAACCCATAGGTAATCTGAAGGTTTACTCAAGGCACTATATATTAAAAAATTCTCTTCATTCAGTTTTAATTCTCGATTGAGGCCGAATTCCAAACCCGTGCCGCCCAGAATATCCTTTTCTTCCCAGGAAATCAACCCCTCGGTGTCCAGCCCGGAGGGTAATATACCATCGTTCACTCCTACCACAAATAGCCCTTTTATGTTGTGGCTCTTTGACCTTTGAATACTGCCTACCAGGGTCTGATCAACGGTTGTGGGTATTATGCCAACTTCTACCGTTTGCAGGCCCGCTTCCAGTGCCTGTCGGAATTCTTTGAGGCTACTCTTTTGACCTCCCAATATGCTCCTGATTTGCCTAAAAATATCCATAGTAATATTCCACATCTGGGCATTAAAAGCACTATATTCATAAAGGCCTCTTTGGGAAAGGTAGTCAATCAGTTTTGTCAATTTTGACTGAGCTCCCATTTCCTCCAGGAACCCATAGATGGCATCGGTTATTCCGGCATAATCCCCTTTTTTTCGGATCTTCTCCTGCATAGTTTGGAAAGGTTGAATAAACCTTTCCCGGTACTGATTCAGTTCTTCCAGGTCTGCCTCTTCCCCATATTCAAAAGGGTTAAACCATTTAGAACCGTGAATGCCATATCTTAATGCGTAATTTTCCAGCTTTTCTACCTGGTCTACAGACAGGTTGCCAAATCCTGTTTTCAAGAAACGAAATACATCATCATATTTATAATTTCTAATAATTATGTCCAGGGAGGATAATAGGGCATGAGTAAGACAATTGTCCATCACATTCCGCTTACGGTCTAAAAAGATGGGTATGCCATATTCACTGAAAACCCTCTGGATAATAACTCCGTAGGTATCCATATCCTGACAAACCACTGCAAAATCCCGCCACCGATGTCCTTTTTCCCTCACCAGTTTAACCAGGTGGACGGCCACCTGTTCAATTTCTTCATAAGCATTGGTAGCGGCATATATCTTGATGTTTTCTGCCTTGCCCGCAAATTTTTTACAGGGATAGGCAAAAAATTCTTTTTCAATATGTGTGATTTCCTTGGTTTGGCTGGTTTCCCCCTCTTTCCGGGCAACAGGTATTACCTCTTCCGGTATACCATGTTCCCTGGCTATGGCTCTGATTTTTGCAAAACTATAACGTGAAACCTTAAATAAGGAATGATCTCGGCTAAATGGTGAAGGATCGAGACAAAAAGAAATGGTGGTTTCACGAGCAGACAGAATGAGCTTTTCTATTACCCTTAAACTTTGGGAGGAAAAAGTGGTAAAGTTGTCAATCCAGATTATCGAATCCTTTAAGAACTCAGCTTCTTGCACCTTTTCAATCAAGAGATTATAATAATCATCACTATCAATATACCTCTCCTTCAGATAGAGATTAAACTCACGGTAAATAAGCAGGATATCACTTACTTTTTCCTGCAATAATCTGTTATCGGCAATACTATCCAGCACCTTTTCTATATCATCTGCAGAAATATCATTTTGTTTAAGTTCTGCAATCAAATCACTGACTTGTTTGACAAAACCACTTTGCCGGGCCGCTTTCCTATATATTGTAAGGTCTGACAGGTGGGCATCTATGATCCTTTTCAATATCATGTTTTTTCCCTGTTCATTAATCAGAGATCTGGTCAGACCTCCCACCTGGCTCAATACCCGGTATCCTAATCTGCTTAAGCTTAACACTTCAATCCTCATAATTCCAGGTAAATCCAGTTTTTCCATTAGGTCTCTTTCGGCCTGTAATGTATATTGTTCCGGCACCAAAAGTATCAGCCGGTTATTTCCGCCCTTTTCCAAATGGTGTTGGATTTCATTAAATATATGGCGAGTTTTTCCTTGGTTGGCTCTGCCCAAGAGGTAGCGCAAGCCCATTATCTTACCCTCCGCAACTTAGAAACAAGTTTGTACACTTCCATTTTAACAGTTTTTTATTTATTGGTGATATTTTCAAGATTTGGCGGGGAAAAGAACGGCAAGGCTAATAGAGCCAGAGAAAAATGGGCACTTTAGGAAAGAGGTTTGATAACACAACAAACCTTGCGCAAGATATACGAAGCTTATAAAAAAACCGGTTAATTTCACTCAATCCATCAGCAGAATTCTTGCCCCAGTAGCCAGAAGTACAATTCCTAATATATCCAAATAGTGAAATTCAAACTTTTTCATACCAAAAGCCCCGAGGGCATCAATCAAAATAGCAGTAGATACTTGGGCCACAATTATTGCTGTAGTGGCGTTGCCAACTCCGATTTTATCCATAGATCTTATAACAGCATAGACAATTATTACATTTAATACTCCGCCTAAAAAGACATACCAGGGAGCCTGGCCTAAATTAGAAAAACGGTTCATCCCGCCGCCCACGCAGAGTACTACACCCAGAGCAGCCAGGGCTCCTACCACATGAACAATCAGAGTTGATTCCCAAACCCCTACAATTTTGCCCAGGGCGGTATTCAGAGTACCCTGTAAAGCCATAGCTGCACCGGACAAAGCGGCGATCATTACGAAAATCCAGTTGGTCATCTATTACTCCTAGTGTTATTTTTTCTTATTGTCCGTTTTTTGGCGATAATTATTCAGCTTTTTGTAATCTGTTATAAATCGGCAGCGGTTACATAAAGGTGGCCAAGCAAATAACCAGAAAACCTGTTACCATTCCCCATCGGCTGCTATTCCGGCCCTTTTTTTGCGCCTGGGGGAATAATTGAGCAATAACCAAATACAGCATAACTCCGGAGGTAATCCCCATTAAAAGGGGCATCCACTGGGGAAGCCATGTAACCGCAGCCTTTCCACATATGGTTCCCAGGGGAGTAATCAAACCTACCATTAAAGTTAGAAAAAATATCCGGCATTTGCTGACTCCGGCCATTAAAAGCGGCGCTGCAATGGCCATACCCTCAGGAAAGTTGTGAATACCAATAGCCAATGCAATTACCATACCGGTACGCGTTTTCATCTCGTCCCCCAGAGCAATGGCCATTCCTTCCGGGAGATCATGCAAGGCAATACCCAGCATAATAAGGTATCCCAGACCAGTAAGAGTCCTGCTAAGGGTGTTTTCCTGCAACAGAATTTTATTAATTAGTACCATTATTAAAAAGCCGATTCCTAATCCGATAATAGTTGGCCTATATCCCGCATAAACCAAGGCTGATGGCAGTAAATCCAGAAACACTACAGCAGCCATTACCCCTGCTGCAAGCCCCAAAAAGAATGCCAAACTGCTATTTCCCCATCGCCGTTTCAAAAAAAGCAGAATAGCTCCCATGCTGGTACAGAAACCCGCTAAAAGGCTTAACCAAAGAACCCGATCCATTCTTAAATACCATCCTAACATTTGGTTCTTTCTATTTCTATGAGAAAAACACCCATAATAGATGCATAATCTGTGGTAGATCATGCATTCTTTTCCCCCCCCGGGAAGCTGATTAACAGGAAATTTACCTTTAAGCGGGTTTAACAGGCATAAAAAAAGGCTTTTTTACATATTTTGCACAAAGAGGAGGTGTATCCATGAATAAAAGATTTTTTATTGAACTCCATGGAGTGGCAAGAGCTTTACTCCTGTCACTGGTTTTATGCATAGCAGCTGCCCTGGTTATCTATTATTCAAACCTGCAGGAAACTCTCCTGGTTCCCCTGAGTCGAATAATACTGGTCTTGAGCATTTTCTGGGGAGGGTGCTATGCCAGCCGGCAATATGGATCAAAGGGCCTTATAAGAGGGATGACCGTTGGTTTGATTTTTTTCGTAATAATGGCTATTGCTTCAGCAATTGTAAATATATCTTCGATAACCGTTGGTGCCCTTTTGTACTCTCTGGGAATATGTTTGGCAGCAGGAGCCCTGGGGGGAATAATGGGAATTGGTTTAAGCAGTTAATTCGAGCAAAAAAGCCGGTTGACGCCGGCTTGTTGTTTCTTGGGGAGAATTAGTTGAGAAGCCAGACTAATAATCCCAGGATGATCAAGAATGAACCCAGTATAAGACGAATTCCTGGCATAATCTCCCCTCTTAACAAGGTGTTTAGTCCGCAGCCTTATTTTTGAGTAATAACTTTCTCAGGAATTTGGGAATCCTTATATAAAAGACCCGCATATAATAAATCCTCCTTCGGCAAGTCGACTTAACACATTCTATGAGAAAAAGTGAATAAATGTTACCTATTTGGCTGGGCCTTTTATTCCTTAAGCAAAAATTCCCTGAGTTGTCCTGGGAGTTCCCGGAAGCCTATTTCCCGAATGTTTTTCATAGGCAGGCTGTTTTTGAATACTCTCCCATAGCTTTTTCTTTCCAGTCGATTATCAAGGACTATTACTGCTCCGCGGTCAGACTCACTGCGGATAAGGCGCCCTACTCCCTGTTTTAAGCGAACCACTGCATCAGGGAGCAAAAATGAATTAAAACTGTTGCCATTATTGAGGGAGTAGTACTTTTCCCAGGCTCGGCTATACGGTTCATTGGGAGACCGAAAAGGCAGTTTTACTATTATCACACATTTTAAAAGGTCCCCTTTTAGGTCTACCCCTTCCCAAAAGGTATCAAGCCCCATCAAAACAGTATTGGGGGAAGACATATACCTTTCCAGGACATAAGAAAAGGTTCCATCTTCATCTTGAACCAAAAGATCCAGTCCCACTTCTTGACAGTACGGCCTGAGCAACAGGGAGAAATCATGTAGTTGTTTCCTTGCGGTGAATAGTATCAAAACATGTCCTCTAACAACTTCCAATACAGAGGTTACAGCATTTGCTGCCCTTAATGGGAATTCCGGTTGCCAGGGATAAGGCAGATCATCGACTGTAAATAGTCTAGCCTGTTTTTCAAAAGCAAAAGGTGATTTTTCCAGCAGGGTTAAAACTTGACCCTTTAATTGGAAATGACTTAGGCCTGTTTTCTTTATAAAAAAGTCAAATTTGTTTTCTACTGTCAGAGTGGCTGAAACCATAACCAGGCTTTTCAGTTTATTATAGAGTCTCTCACCTAACACCAGCTCATTGTTAAGCACTGAAGAAACCAGCGCCGTTGGCTGCTGTTTTTCCATTTCCACCCAAGTAACAGCGTCGTGACGGTTCAAAGACTCCTCGAAAATATAATAGAGTTTTTCTGATTCTTCCTGGAGGCTGGCAGTTAGGTTAAAAAGGTTGGATGCCTCTTCATCTTCAGGCAATTGGCGATTTATACGATTCAGGTGTTTTTCTAGAATTGACCAGTATTCCATCCATTGACAATAAGTACTGAAAACTTTTGGAAACCATTCCGCCTCCTGATCAGCTTCTTCCAGGATATAGGCCGCTTCGTTGGAGGACAGCAAGGGGTGGAGGGAAGCCAATAACAATCTCAGTTGCTCTTTTAAGTGGCTCACCAGATCACTAATTTCATCAAAAGTTTTATGCAAACTGCTGTACTTCCTTTTTAGATGGGGAATCAGTCCTTTTTCAAAGCCGTTGCCTTTAATAAACAGCAAATCTAGAATTCTAAGATTATCATAAAAAGAAAACCGGCAGGAAAGGTGGTCAAAAGACTCCCGGGCAAAAGTATGGGCTTCATCTATTATTAAATAAGAATAATCTGGAAGAATGCTGTGGTTTACAGAAATATCAGCAAGCAGCAAGGCATGGTTGATAACAATAATATCAGCCTTTTCCAGTCTTTTTAACATCTTTAGCCGGAAGCACTTATCCCGATAGAGGCAGTCATCCTTTCGGCAGGTTTGGCGATCAGATGCAACCAATTCCCAGTTTTTCATCATGTTGCTATCTAAATTCAGCTCTTTTTTGTCCCCAATCCGGGTACTCTCTGCCCAGGTCAGAATAGCGTCAATAAATTTCTGCTCATGGGGCTCCAGTCTCTTTCTTCCAGCCAAAATACTTATATATTTATTCCAGCATAGATAATTTTCCCGCCCCTTGGCTTCCGCAAAGGCAAAGGAATTATGATTATCAAGGTTGCTATGAATAAGAGGGATATCTTTTTCCGTTAATTGCTGTTGCAACGCCCGGGTCCGGGTTGAGATTACCACTTTTTCCTTTTGGGTTAATGACCAAAAAACTGCAGGAATAAGGTACCCAAAAGTCTTACCAACACCAGTGCCCACTTCTGCCACCAGGAATTCATCGTTTTCTAAAACCCTGGCAACACTATTGGCCAAACGGTGTTGTTCGGATCGATACTTAAAGCCGGGAACCATTTTGGCAAGCTTGCCGCCGGGAAGAAAATAGTCTTCAATCTTTTCGCTCAATACCATGCTGTTCTTCCAAAACAGACATTATACTAAACCGATATTCAAAAAAGTACCGGTGCAATTGGCTATTAGCTTTTCCCCTACCATAATCCTGGCTTCAACATAGGAAATCCTTTTACCGGATTTCAATATATCTGCCCTGCATATTAAACGGTCCCCTTCATAAGCAGTGGAAATAAAAGAAGTATTACAATCTAAGGTAAGCCCCTTGGTTCCTATGCTTCTAACTGCATTACCCATGGTAATATCCCCCAGGGACATAATAACCCCGCCGTGAAGTGCACTATAAGGATTAGTATGTTCATTCTTTAAGTCCATAAAATGTTCCGCATAACCAGGTCCTAGCCGCGATATTCTTATACCAAGCAATTGCGCGAACTTATTGGCCATTAGACAATCTTCAATGAACTTAACGTATCTGTAATCAATTGCATCGACAACCATTTTCTACTCTCCTTCATATTTTTTAATAATTGTAACATATTGTCATTTAAACAGAAGGCTAAATGATGTCTTGCAATAGTCTTTTACATCCCCAGCAGTATTTTTTTAAGAAAAAAGAATACCCTGTGTTTATAAGGTATTCTATTGCTAAGATTTTCGAACGGATGAATAGTATTGAATAATTAGTCTGTCTAGCATTTGGCTGGTTTCAATAGTTTTCCTGTGCTGTAGTCCTTTTTCCTTGCCTTGGCGATGTAATTCCTGTCTTAGTCGTTCTATTTGCTTTTGTAGCTCGGTTGCTTGCATCAATAAATCTCCTTGTGATCACTATCACTTTTTCTTATGATACTTATTTCACAAGGTTGCTTCAAGAGGCAAATGTATCCAGTTGAATCATTGTACCCTAATTACCTCTATTTTTACATTGGCCAGAAGCGCAGCCATAGCTCCCAGAGCTGCCAGCAGGGGAGCAAAAACTGTAACCACCCCTCCTACTGCCACTCCGGTTGTCAAAGGTATTTCCACCATCACTTCATCATTCGCATTCCGAATAATCAGGCGTCGCACATTCCCTGATTCTATAAGTTCTTTAACCTTATCCACCAATTCACTGGCTTTAAGCTCAATTACCTCAGCCCAGGTTTTTTCCTGGTAATTCCCGTCCTTTGGCATCTTTTTTCCTCCATTTTTCCATACTGATCAACCAAGCTTTTTTCTCTCCAGTGATTATATATTTCTGGATTATTTATTATTATACCGGTTTTCGAAAAAATCTCGATTCCATCAGATCCTACTAAATTACAACAACGGTTGCTAGGGCATAATAATTATATTGGTTACCACCGGCCGTTGACTACCGTCAGAAGGGCGGTTTAATACTTCGCCCTGGAACACCATGGTACTGGAGCCACCGCCATCTAAATTAAATCCATTCTTGACTCCCAATTCAATCAGCTTTACCTGCAGTCTTTCCAGAGTCACTCCAGAACTCCAATCAGATTGCCTGCCGTCGACAACTATAAGTATAAGGTCTCCATTGGCGTATTCGCCTATTAAAGTTCGTGGCTGCCTGGCCCATGCCCAATCCTTAGGTATGGGGGCCGGTTGGCCTTCTTTGATCAGAACAGGCAGGAAGCTAACTCCTTGATAGGCATCCAGATTCATAAATTCTTCTTGGTTAGAACATACTTCGCCAATAAGATCTCCATCTCTGGTTATACCGGCAAAAAACATATCCGGCGCAAAGTGCAGTCCATTTACCAGTTTTCCATCAATAACTGTATTGCCCAGAGGAAGGGTCACATATTGTCCGTCTTCGACCGCAGAATAGAATCCGCCGCCATTGATTCCCAGTATAGCGCCGCTTCTTGCCACCGCCTGGGCGGTGGTTTCCCTGGTCCCCAATTGATCGTTAGCCAGGACCACCCTGAACACTGAAGGATCAAAGAGTTTTACTTTGGCGATAACACCCCTGTATCCCAGTTCATTCAAATCAAAAATCTTTATTTCCGTGCGATCTGAGAGATAGGTCCTGATAGGGGGTCCTAACATATTAAGAATACGCTGTTCATATATCTGATCGGACATTTCCTTATTCTCAAGGCTGCTGTCCGACATTTCCCTGAGGGTTCGCAATTGCCTCTGGTACTCTTCTTCCTGTTCGGCAATCACATCAGCGATTATGTATACATTTTCCTGTAAACTATCGATGGCATGGATAGCATTATCTAACGTGTTCTCCAAACCTTCCGTGGACAATTGGGCAGCAACTACATAGTTATTCCATACTGCCAGGTATAGTCCCAAACCCAAAAAAGGAGCAATTAGAAAAAGCATAAACCTGTTAATTGACCGCATTGGGAGCCTCCTTCAGAATTTCCAGGCTTGCGGATAGCTCGCTCAAACGCTGATCCAACTCTTCTATCTTTTCATTCAATTTTTCCTGTGTGAAGCTAGAGCTCGACAAGGTCTCATCTGCCTCGCTCAGGGCAAATTCTATTTGTCTTAACTCTTCTGTCATTTCCCCAATACGTTCTTCCAGTATCTTAATATTCATAGCATTATTCTGCTGGATGTTTTGCAGCGAGTTGTCAATATACTCCTTGGCCAGATAAAAGCCCAAGCAGACTAAGGCCAACCATAGAAAAACCACCAGAAAAAAAGGCAAACCTTTGTTAGATACTGTCTTTTCCTGATCAACCCTAGGTTCTTTCACAGAAACGGGTTCCATGTTCATTAATAAACACCTCTCTAATAAAGACATATATACACATTCTTTTTCAGTCCTGCAAAATCCCCCTAGTCCGAACATTTTTTTATTGACAATAACTGTAGATAATAATTCAACCCTGTTCTGTGCCGGTCCGTTCCTGTACCCTGATGGTGGCTTTACCCTGTTGCTTGGCTTTGTACAATAGCCGGTCGGCCTCTGAAAAGCTGTTCTGTATGGTGGTTTATCAATACAATAGTCATAACACTGACAACAACCATGAACAGAATCAGAAAGCCCGTCTTCTTTTTTGGTGCGATCACTTAAGGTACTCCTTGTAATTATTATTTCGATAAAACCACCGCTTACCAGCCAGTTTCCCTTACAACATCAACCAATGACCCATCCCGGTATTCTACAGCAGCCACTATCCTATCTTTAAATTCTATTTCCTCCGGCCTGCCGCAGATCTTGTAAGCTAAATCTCTCAAATCCGATATTTCCAGCACCGGGAGCCGTTTCTTGACTAACTCCCTTTTCAGTTCCTCTCGCCTGGGGTTAACCGCTATGCCGTACTCGGTTACCAGCACATCAACAGTCTCCCCGGGGGTGGTTACGGTGGTAACCCGATCCAGGACAATGGGAAGCCTTCCTCTTATCAGATTGGACACAATAATACACAACTTGCTTCCCGCCGCTGCATCACTATGTCCCCCGGAACCTCCCATGATTATCCCGTAAGAGTCCGTTAACACATTGACATTGAAACTGGTATCAATCTCTGTAGCACCCAGAACCACAATATCCAGATTGTTTACAATACACCCCTTATTATGGGGATTGGCGTAAAGAGAGGACGATATTTCCACATGCCTGGTATTTTCGCGCAGGGACTTGGCACTTACCGGATCAAACCCCTGGGTATCATAGAGAGCAGAAAAGAGGCCCTCCTCCAGCATTTTCACAAAATATTCGGTGATACCCCCCAGGCCAAAACCGCCGGTGATCCCCTGTTCTCTCATTTTGTCCCGCAGGAAACGGGCAACTGCCAGTGAAACCCCACCGGCCCCGGTTTGAAAGGAAAACCCATTCTTAAACAACCCTGAATGCTCGATAACCTCCGCTGCTAATGAAGCTATTTTGAGTCCCACCGGGTTTCTGGTAATATTGGTGGTTCCAGACACAATTCTTTGAGCATCGCCAATCCTGTCCACCTTGACCACATAATCAACCAGAGTCTGGTCAATACTGATGGGGGTCAAGGGATAATCCACCAGGTGGTCGGTGATGGCTATCACATTATCGGCATAGCGGGCATCCGATTGGGCATAACCTAAAGATCCGCAAGCCGAAGGTCCGTCAATCCCATTTATATTGCCGTAACAATCACAAGCCGGCGCTGCTATAAATGCAACATCGATGTGCAGTTCCCCGGATTCAATAGCTCTGTCCCGTCCCCCATGGGTGCGCATTATGACCGGTTTATCCATTATTCCCTGTGACAAGGCCCTGCCCACCGGTCCAGTAATATAATTAGACTCAATACCTGTAACCGTGCCTTTGTTTATAAATTGTATCAAGGGTTCATGGCAAGGGAATATCCCGCTGGCAGCCACGGTTATATCCTTGATACCCATTTGGTCAAGCTCTTCAACAACCATGTTCAAGACATAATCGCCATTTCTCAGATGATGATGAAAGGAAATGGTCATTGAATCCTTTAGCCCAACCTTTTGGATCGCCTCCCGCAAGGAGCCAACCACTTTGGCCTGGCCGGGCCAAACCGTCTTGGTTTTAGCAGCTACCCTAATACCATTTCCGGTGTTGTTAAAGGCGCCGCTAAAGGGTATAACACTTTTGTACCCTTTGATAGAATTGGGGATTTCTCTGCCAACACCATTAATCATTTGCCATCACCTCAATTCCAGCACGTCTTAATAGTGTTTGGGCCCGTTTGATTATGGGAGCATCCACCATTTTGCCTTCCATAGAAAATGCTCCTTTACCTAGTTTCTCTGCTTCCCTGGTTTGGCTGATAATCCTTTGGGCATAGTCTATTTCCTCCTTAGTGGGAGCATATATCATGTTAATAACATCCACCTGGCTGGGGTGTATAGCTGTCTTTCCGGTATATCCCAAAAGCTTTCCAAACTCCGTGTCCTTCTTCAGACCTTCTTCGTCGCTGAAATCCACAAATGGGGTATCTAAGGCTTCAATCCCATAAGCATGGGCTGCATTGACCACCCGGGATCGCGCAAATAGTACTTCTACTCCCTCTTTGGTTCTTCGAGTACCCAAATCAGAAGTATAATCCTCAGCACCGAACATAACTCCACAGACTCTATTTGAGGCTTTGATTATTTCACTGACTTCTTCAACAGATATAGCCATTTCAATTATGGGAATCAAACCGATGGGGGAATTTCTCTTATCTAATAGATCGGACAAAGTGTTTATATGACTCACTCTGGCTTTGGGGATCATAATGTTGTCCGCCCGGGATGCGGCAGCTAGCTCGAAATCATCCTGCCAGAATTCTGAGTCGAGAGCATTTATCCTTATAATCAGCTTTTGTTTTTTGAAAGGCACAAAAGAAAGGTATTCCTTCAACAGGTCTCGGGCTGCATCTTTTTCACCGACGCTAACAGCGTCTTCTAAATCAAAAATTAGAGAATCTGCTGGAAATGCCAGAGCTGCATTTAGCATTTTGGGCGATGAAGCGGGTACGAATAAGGCGGTTTTACCTATCACTGCTAACACATCCTCTCTTCAACGCAGTAATAACCCTAGCCCGCAAGCAGTAATCAAGGGCACCGTTGTCCTGAACCCTAATATAACCAGAAGTTACTTGCATTTCCTCTAACGCGTCATTGACTACTTTTCTAATTTGATTGCCATATCTCATCATTACGGAACTTTCAATTTCCAGAGCAAGCTGTTTAGACGGTTTGACGGTAACCAGGCAATCCGACTTTTCAAGGGAACCTGCAGCTGATTCTCTGGTTAACTCCATTATTATCACCCCTGTATCACAAGTTGTTATTTTATGATTATTTCCCCCCTAATCACAATAATCCTCTAATTTATGGTTATTTAATTCATTTGACTAACCCTCTGAATCACGCCATTAACCAAATTTCTTAAATGATTCTGGTTAGCCATGGACACACAGAAACTCCTTTGACTATCCGCCCTCACTAGAGACAGCCGCCGTTAATCTGCTTAGAGTAAGAAAGAAACTACCCCCACAAAAAGGGGTAGTCCTGTTTAGATAGTAGGTTTTCTTAAATACTATTTTATTAATTCGTAATGCATTGAATCATTATATCTATTGCCCCAGCTAAACCCGGCAGGTTTAAAGGCTTTTTCCCAGAGTATTAAATTGGGATCGTTTGGCTCCTTAGAAGGGTTAACATATCTGAAATGATCAGCTGCATTAATATCAATGGCTGTTCCCCAGGAATGGTTGCTTAGCCCCCGGCTGGGATTCCAGTTAACATGTCTGGTAACCCAGGTACCGTCCATAGTCTTAATCAGGCTTAACAACGGAACTTCCTTGCCGTTTACGATAGCGGTATCAGTGGCGATTATTGAAAATGCTTGTAAAAAAGCATCCTTCGCCAGTTTATGTACCTGCACCTTCTGGTTTAGACCGGGCAGAGTTATTGTTACAATGTTTTCGGCTACCCAACTGGGGTCTACTTCTATTCTTCCCCCCGTGGTATCCCGGTAACGAAACTGCCCAAAGATGCCATTTGCTTTACTTACTTGGGGATACTTATTCATGTTCGTAATTCCCCGGGACGTCGTATTAATCTGGGCTATCTGAGTTGGCACAGCTTTGTTGGGTGTATTGGTGATTATTGGCTGTTGATCCGCATTTCTCTTTGGTTCTTCCTTCACTGCTACCTTTATGCTTCTTTCACCAGTTTTAACTCCGTCTTCGGCTATGACTTTAATCTCATACTCTCCTGGAGCAACCTTGCTGGTGTCCCATAGGTAGCTTAAGGAATTTCCCTCAACCTGCAGTTTTATATCTTCATTAACATAGACTGCTATGTTTTCCACTTTATTGTCATCTGTTGCTTCCGCCGCTATCTGTACCATTTTTCCCTGGTTAAAGCTAATCCCTTCTAGGGGACTGGTAATGGCCACCTCAGGAGGAGCATTATAAGGTATGCTAATACTCTTTACCTTTCCGTAGGTTAATCCTTTTGAATTTTCTGCATAGGCTTGATAATAATATGTATTTCCCTCCTGTATTCCGCTGATTACCGCAGAATATGAAGTACCGACATCAATGGGCTTTGTGAAGACCTCTTCCTCCTCCAGCTCGGGGCTTGTCCCCCATTTAAAGCCATACCGGGTTATTTCACGTCCTCCTGAATCATTGATAATGCCATACATAGTAACCCCATTGGTGCCGATACTTGCCTCAGCTGTTTCTACAGTAGGCTTGTCTCCCATTCCATAATTAAAATAAAAAAAAGTAACCACAGCTAATACAAAAACACCAACAATCAGGACTATATTTTTGTTCATAATGATATCCTCTCCGCCCGATATTTCATAAGATTCTTATCGGTTGTTTCCCCCCTTTTCTTCTAATGTAAAATTATTTTATCTATAACAGTAAAAGACCGTCAAAGGTAAGATAAGGAATTACCAAGTTAAGCCCGGAAATTAGAGAAATCAAGCCATTTTAGCCTGGAAATTAAAAAAACCGGTTAACAAGCCGATTGAATAATTTTTAAACCTATACTATTATAGGTTGGGATTTTTAAACAATTTTAGTGTGATTTGGACTAATGAATTATATTAGGGAGTTATGAAATCATGTATTACGATGATTTTTTCATTGGGCAGGAATTTCAAATTGACGGAGTATTGATTGAGAAAGAGAAAATGTTAAGTTTTGCCAAAGAATACGATTCCATACCTATTCATCTTGATGAACAATATGCTAAAAACTCCAGATTTAGAGATCTTATTGCACCGGGTTTAATGACCTTTATGTCTGTGTGGAATAAATTCGTTGAGAGCGGCATTTTTGAAACCCATTTGATAGCAGGAAAAACCTTTCAGGTAGAGTGGTTCTTCCCGGTTTATGCAGGAGACGTTCTGAGCGGCAAGGTAGTCATTACCAACCTTATTACCCGCAACCCCTACAACGGTATAGTGGAGTTTAAACTCACAATCTTTAATCAAAATGAAAAGTTAGTAATGGACACTACAACAGAAATAATAGTGGCCAGGAGCCCAGCCTCCTTGGAACCACAAAAAACCCGTTAAGAGCTTAACGGGTTTTTTTCTTTCTAATGACTGTAAATATATTACAAATTAATAACTGCTGACAAACTGCACCGGCTTCTTGGTCGGTTGCTGGCCGGGAATGTTGGATTCGTTGTTATCCGTCTTTAAGCCGTCTTTTGGTTCCCTTGGCCCCAACTCACTCTCCTGATCCTTGTCTAATGGATGTTGTGCATTATAATTTCTGTGTTGCGGCCCAATTTCTGTAAGTACAGCACTGGGTTGCTCCGGCTCGCCAAAGATAGCACTTGGCTGCTCCGGTTCGGTTTCTGCCTTACCGAAGATAGTACCTGGTTGATCCGGCTCGGCTTCTGCCTCCCAAAGGATTGCACCTGGTTGCTCCCATTCAACTTCCGCCCCACCAAAGATAGCACCTAACTGCTCAATGCCGCCAGTTTTCTCTTGAACTGAAATTTTATTCTCTTTATGGGTAATAATTTCAGTAATTATATCCTGTCCGGAATTATCTAACATACTCAAATTCTCTTCAGTATCCAGTACATCATTTCTCACCGAAACATCATTGTGTAAAGAATGTGATTCTTCACACAATGATAAAATACCGCCTTCTTCTATTTTTAGGTTTTGGTACAAGGCATGACCGAACAATTTACCTGTTGAACGGATGATGAGGTTTGAGACTTCAACATCCCCAAAAACCCGTCCCCAAATTTCCAGGGTATCAGCAATAATTCTGCTTCTACACTGACCTGCGGAAGATACTATTACTGTATCGTAAATGAGCGTGTCCCCCACCAGGTTTCCGTTAATTTCAGCTATACTGGTACCTTTTGAGTCTTTCCTGCTAACATAATACTTGTTTATGCCAATCAAAACCTTATTAAGACATGACTTAACCATTGCCATCGCCGCTGTCTAATTCAGAAGCGTTTTTCCACAGGCGATTTCCCCAAATCAGATATCCTCTGCTGTTAGCTGTTATTGGTTCGTTTGCTAGTTTTCCTTGCGGCAAATAAGGCAAAAGGTAAGGGCTAACGGCCTGCCCACCGCCTCCGCTTAACAACAATGAATCATACTCTGGAATACGCCAGAAGGAGTTTAATTCAACCAGAACATTGGTGGCCAACTTTTGGAAGGCCTCTTCTCTAATATCGGTAATTGGAATAGCTTTGCCTGCCACATTGATTTTGCCTTTAATCACTACTTCATCCAGAGCGTGGTTAGCTCTTTCTATTCCGTAACGAGCAAAGATCTCCTCCGATATTTCTTTATAAGCTGTGGCCATTCCAACTGAAATGGTTCTGCTCTTTTCTGGAAGGTATTCCCCATCTTCAATGGTTGCAAAATCAGTAGTTCCAAAACCTACATCAATAATACCGTAGCGTCCTTCAATTGACTCGGTTCGTCCTCCCCAAAGATCTAACACTTGGAACCAATAGGTGCCCAGGGGCTGAGGAACAATTTCAAGTTGATTTATATTTATTTCAATTTCCTGTGGCTTATTATTCTTAAAAATGGTCACAATGTTGCGATTGCGGGGGTCTGTTTTAATCTGTTTAAACAAGTCCTCCATCAGATTCATACGTCCTGGAGGAAGACCTGTTACAACTTTAAAATTATTAACAGGACCGTTACAAAATAGGCTCAAGGCAGCAAAGAAAAGAATTTGCAGATCATTTCCCTCACTACGGGTGTCCGATAATCCACGATAGACAAATTTCGAATGCCTAATAGAAGATTTTCCAACAAAATAGTTTTTGTTGCCCAACCCGATTTTTATCTCATTAATCGGAGGCTGGTTTTGCAACCCCATTCGAAAAGTCTGCTTATTGTGGCTATCCCCCACAACACTTGGAAAAGAATACCCGAAGTCGCCATCAGTGATTTTTACAAATCCATAGCCTACGTCCAGACCAACAATTTTACTCATTCACCTGTCCTCCTCTGTTTTGTTCCCAAAATGGTATATTAAAAGGCCACCCTTAAAGCTTCCAAGCTGAATAATTCTAGGTTAAAGATAACAAAAGCTTACAATTAGACCCACTTTTTCCCATAATCCCCTAACTAATAGTATTCTTTAAAAAACTTGACTGATTTTGTTCATTTTATCATAGCACTATAAAAAATGGCAATTAAAATAGGACTTTTTGCTAATGTTTGCTAAGCCCTTATTACTATGGTTAGTTAGGACTAGTGTACTAGTTTTAATGGGTATTCAAAAAGCTGTACCAACTAGCACAGCTTTTGCTTTTCACGGTTATTTATAAACTGAAACAGCTTTCTAATAACCACAAACCTAGAATCAATTGCGAAAAAGATGATATTTACGAAAGAACTGCAGGCTGGGCATAATGTCCTGTCCTTGGTTCAATATGGCTTTATGCCCGGCTAATTTTTACTTATAATGGTTGTATTATATGTTTATGACATATACTATTTATAGAATTTCAGGAGGTTTTATTAAATGCCAAGTCCAGCGAATTTGCTCACTAGCCAAGAATCAATAATTAGCGATCCGGAACTGTCAACTTCCGGATACCGCAAGCTTGAATGGGTAAAAAACAACATGCCGGTTCTAAATAATCTGTATTCGGAGTTTGCCAAGGATAAACCCTTAGCGGGCAAGACTGTAGCCTGTTGCCTGCATCTGGAAGCCAAAACCGGATATTTGTTACAGACTCTAAATATTGCTGGGGCCAAAGTTGTGGCCTGCGCCAGCAATCCTTTGTCAACCCAAGATGACGTAGTAGCTGCACTGGTTAATTCAGGTATTAATATTTTTGCCCGGCGCGGAGAAAGTGAGAAGGAATACATTCAATTTATGGAAATGGCCCTGGATTTTTCGCCTGACGCCATTATTGATGACGGTGCCGATATGATATCTTTGCTCCATAAAAAACGGCCTGAACAGGCAAAAAGCATAATTGGCGCATGTGAGGAAACTACCACCGGCATCCTTCGTCTGAAAGCCATGGACCGTGACGGTTCCCTCCTATTCCCAGTAATCGCCGTAAATGATGCTTACATGAAATACCTTTTTGACAATCGCTATGGAACCGGCCAATCAGTTTGGGACGGTATAAACCGTACAACCAATCTGGTTGTAGCCGGAAAAACAGTAGTGGTAGCCGGTTATGGATGGTGCGGCAAGGGAGTATCAATGCGAGCCAAAGGCCTGGGAGCCAATATTATCGTAACGGAAATTGACCCCATTAAAGCTAATGAAGCCATAATGGACGGCTTCAGGGTTATGCCCATGTCTAAAGCTGCCCCGTTGGGAGACATTTTTATTACTGTTACCGGCAATATCAATGTTATAAGAAAAGAGCACATGGAATTAATGAAAAACAATGCAATTATGGCTAATGCCGGTCACTTTGATGTAGAGATTAACAAAAAAGATCTCCATGACTTATCAATAAGAAGAAAAGCGCTAAGAAACAATATTGAAGAATTTGAAATGGCTGATGGACGCAAACTATATTTGTTAGCCGAGGGCCGATTAGTTAATTTAGCAGCTGGTGACGGACATCCAGCAGAAGTGATGGATTTGAGTTTTTCCTTGCAGGCTCTATCACTTTTACATGTGATTAACCAACAAGGTAAATTAGCTAATCACGTCTATGATGTTCCTGACCAAATTGACCAGAAAGTAGCTTTACTCAGGCTTAAAGCCAGTAATATACAAATTGATGAACTTACTGCAGAACAAAAAACCTACCTGGAAAACTGGGATACCAATCTGTAGATTTCACAGCATAATAAAACCGCCTCTTTCACATAATACAGGTAGGAGGCGGTTTATTTATGGATACAATCAGCAAGAAATATATCTGGTGTTTTTTTGGCATCCTTATAGCCGTAATGGTTGCTGCCTTCTTGATAAACACTCTTTATCCCCCGGAAACCAAGATAATTCCTCAAGATCAACAGATAGCAATTATACTCAGCTGATTGCTAGCCCCAAACATCATAGCTTGTTTTTTACCATCAACCCTTCTGCCAGTTTGAAAAGGTCATGAACAAAATTAGCTCCCCGGGAAGCGATTACACCGGTAAAGACTTCTCCCAGATGAGGAATGGCTAAAGGAATTCCTACCATTTCAAACAGGTCAATTTGTGCTCCCAACGCCAGAACTAGGCATATAATAATAGAACCTACACGGTCAACGCAGATCTTGTTTTTTTGCCATACCAGCTTAAAAGTCTCCCATATACTCTCTGCCAGCATAGCTAAAAGCAGAATTTTGGCCATAATTCTTAAACCTCCCCTCATGTTGCTCTCCTATATCAAATTCCTATTGGGGAAAAGATGATCATCGTTATTAGAGTTTTCCTCAACTTGCATTTAGGTACAGGTAAATATTAAGATAAGCTAAAGATAAAAGAATCGACCTAATATCAGGAGAATTAAATTGCTAAAAACCGACCGGAAATGGCAGATTTTAATCACTGTATGTATTGGCATTTTCATTGCCACTCTTGACGGCAGTATCCTGAGTATTGCTAATCCTACTATAGCCAGCGATTTCGGCGTAAGTATGAAAGAAGTCCAGTGGGTAGTAACATCCTATATGCTGGTTATTACTTCTTCATTGATCCTCTTGGGAAAGCTGGGGGACCGCATGGGAAGCATCAAAGTCTACTCCCTGGGCTTTCTCGTATTTACTGTGGGTTCACTTTTCTGCAGCCTCTCTCCCTCTCTATTGTTTCTAATTGCTTCGCGGGTCTTTCAGGGTGTGGGTGCCAGTATGATGATGGCTACCGGTATGGGCATTGTGTCCAATGCCTTTCCTGATAATGAAAGGGGCAAAGCCCTGGGACTGACAGGAAGTGTAGTGGGCATTGGCAATGCGACCGGGCCTAGCCTGGGGGGATTCCTGCTGGTCCATTATAACTGGCCGATAATCTTTCTGATAAATATCCCTATCGGTATTCTGGGTTTTTGGCTGGCCAGGAAATTGGCTGGTTCAGAAGAAGTATCTAATTCCCAGCAGGGGCATGATTTGCCGGGTACTGTGGCTTTTGCTATTGCTGTCACTATGATAATAATTTCCCTATCGGGGGGCGATACGATTAATCCAGGCTTATTTGCCGCAGGGATATTAGCCTTAATAATTTTTGTATTTATTGAAAAGCAAGCGCCATCCCCTATTTTGGACTTTTCATTGTTCAAGATAAAGAATTTTGTTATCGGTATTATTATGGGCTTTGCTGCCTATTGCAGCCAAAACTTCGCCCTTTTTCTAATGCCTTTTTATTTAGAAAACCTACTCCGTTTTTCACCTGGCTACTCGGGACTGCTGATGACCATTCCGCCTATTATAATGATTGTGGTTTCGCCCCTGTCAGGCAATCTATCAGATAAAATCGGATCGGCCAAATTAACATCTGTGGCCTTCTTGCTCATGACCACCGCTCACCTGTTTTTTTCCAGCCTGACCGAGGACAGTAACCTTTTAACAATCTGTGTTGGGTTAGCTTTGCTGGGTATGGGTATGGGGTCATTTGGCTCCCCCAATAATAATTCAATTATGGGGTCCATTCCCAAAAACAGTGTGGGCTATGCCGGAGGATTTGTTTCCACCGTCCGCAATTTTTCTTTCGCTTTAGGTATAGCCGCCTCGGTTTCCATTTTTAGCTACTTTTTTACCCGCAGCCTTGCATCAGCATCTTTCGCCCATGCTTATGTTGAGGCTAACACAATGGTATATCGTACAGCGGCCGTGATAACCCTAATAGGATTATTAATCTCCCTCAGTACCAGCAGAAGCCGACAAATAGCTTCTTCGGAGGAGAAATGATCAAAAGCCCCAGGACACTATTCGGTTAAAAATTCCCCTGCCTGACTTTGACCAAGCAAAAATATTCTGTTATAATCATTAATGCATTATACGCCCGTAGCTCAGTGGATAGAGCACCGGCCTCCGGAGCCGGGTGCGGAGGTTCGATTCCTCTCGGGCGTACCATATAAAATTCAGGCACTTTCAATATAATGAAGGTGTTTTTTATTTACTGCCAGCCCTATCTTCTTATTAACACACCATTTCAAACCAGGCTGGGTAAGAGCCAAGGCCCCTCCGTTACCATTACAGGAAAAATCGTGTATAATGTATACAAGGAGAAATTATCCAGCATGCGATAAGCAGCACTTAGTAAAACCATTGGGGAAATACGATAGTTAGTGCAAAAGGGGGTTGTAATATGACAGCCGTAAGCGAAAAATCATACTACGAGAAGCAACTCCTTAGAAAAAAGAAACAGATCATCGCTAACAGCAGATGTAGAATCTGCGGTGAGCCTATTGGTAATAAGAGCTACATAACATTTGAAGAAAGGTATTTCCACGTACCATGTGTCAAACAGAATTCGCCAGCTACCCAGTAATCTGCGATTTTGCTTATCGCTGCTGGATAACGGGTAAGGGCCCAGTTAGCCAAAATATTTTTTCAGCCAATCCAGTGTTAGATTTTCTCTTTCAGCTTCCCGGTTTGTAAATTGATGATCAGCTCCTTCAACCAAGTAGAGTTCACCGTTTGCCACTTTTTCAAATATGTATTTCCCATCATCGGGAGTAACTACTTCATCGTCTGTTCCGTGAATTATTAATACAGGCCTATTGCCAATGTGTTGTAAATAGGCATCCATGTTGTGACAATCAAAATCCTGAACAAAATCCGGTTTAAGTGAATAAATACCGGATTCGTCCTTCAATTGTACCGTTTTTCCCTTTTCCAAATCCTCATATTTTTCTTGCAGGCCGGCAGCAAAGGTTTTCTTCAAATCAATACAGGCCGACCAGAAAATATATCCCTCTACGCGCGAGTCTTGTGCCCCTCCGGCCAAGATGGTACTGCCGCCCATACTTCTTCCCAGGAGTATTACCGGTAGTTTATAGTTTTCATGAATGTATTGAATTACCAAGGAAAGATCCTGGGCTTGGCGTGAAACGGTTATATCCGCGAAAGCCCCGTCACTCTCACCGCATCCCGTAAAATCAAAAGCAATTACGCCAATTCCCAGTTCATTTACCTGTTTGGCAAAATTAAATATTCGATTACTGTTTTCTTTCCTTCCTCGAAAACCATGGCAAACAACTAATATATATTTACACGGCATTCCAGGTTCAGGCATAGCAAACAAAGCTTTTAGCACTGAATTATCCCTTTTCACTATAGATGTCTTATTCATGAATAACCCTCTAGATTGGTTTCTTTTCTTTCTTTTTATCTTCTGATTCAAAACGCACCCGGTTATTGCATATATCACAAATAAAAGTGGCCTTATCCCCTTTTTCCGCTAATTTCCTGAATTCTTTATGGTCTTCCCCAATAGTATGGGTTTTTCCGCATAAAATGCACCTGGCACTTATATTTGGCAATTCCCTAGGCCTCCTTTCATGTCTTCATGGGACAATTAGTTTTCTACAATAAATCTGCATCTCACCACAGGGCTGAAAACCATCTGGGCTACTTTCTGCTCCGGGAAGATTTTAATGGGTTTGTTAGTAATGTTTAGTAATAGTATTGTAACCTCTCCCACATGGTCTGAGTCAATAGTAGCAGGTGCATTAGCCACTACAATACCTTTTCGCACCATACCGGTTCTGCTCCTTATCTGAGCTTCATAGTTTTCCGGTACTTTGATGGCAAATCCAGTTGGAACACTCACTACTTCATGGGGAAATAATATGATTTCCTCCCTCAGTGCCAGGCTTATATCACAGCCTGCTGCTCCCTTGGTATCATATTCCGGTATTTTAGCCCAATCGACAAGTTTGATAAAATTTACCTCAATTGTACTGCTCATGGTTACCTCCTTTCTGCTTTTACCTTTGTCCGTCAATTTATCTGGCTTCCTACTTCTTTTTCGCTCTTAACATAACTTTATCCTGTATTAATTAACTTGGATTTTAAGCAAATATCTCGTTTTATAAAAAAAGAGAATCGGTGACCATTCTCCGATTCCCTCTGCTAGTTAATAAATGATAATATTATCAGACCCTACCCTCAATGACGGTTTATAAATTGGGCATAACTCCCTTTTCCTCTAATCTGAGAATAAGTTCCTCCAGTTTTTCTTTCATAAGACAGTCAGTGCAGATTTCCACTCTATACTTTCCACTCAAACCGCCCTCATAGAAAATATTTCCACAAATAGGACAGGATGTGTCTTTCATTTCCCACTCTCCTTTTTGCCAAATTCATAAATAATTCCCCTGACAATAACTATGTTATTATACTGACCTGTAAAGGGTTCAGAGGGAAATTTCAACAAAAAGGCATCAACAACTTTTAACCGGTTGTGAGCTGGGGCAGGCAAATATATCCTATTTTATGTTCATTTTCAGTGCTGGCAGTTTTAAATTTAACCAGAAAACAAGTTCCATTTTTTCCGGTTCTAATTTCAATTTTGGCATTATGTCGTCCGGCTATACTATAACAGGCTGGAAGCCCTAATCCGGTACCGTGTTCTTTAGTGGTAAAAAACGGCATGCTTATTTTTTCCAATATATCTGGTTCTATTCCACATCCCTCATCAGCCACAGACATAACAACTTCTCCATTTTCCTCATAAGTAGATATGGAAAGATTACCCCCCGCCTGCATTGCTTCAAAGCCGTTTCTCGTTAGATTCAGAATTAGCTGTCTTATCTCCTTGTGATCCAGGAGTAAAGGCGTAATTTCACCCAAATCCACACTTACTGTTTTATCCTGGGCAATAGCGTCAGCAATGATCAAAGGAGCTATACTCTGAATTATGGAGTTAAGATTTTGCAGCTGCAAGTCAACCTTTTTATTATTGGCCAGGGAGAGAAACTCAGAGATTATTGAATTGGCACGATCAAGTTCGTCAATCATCAGGTCATAATAGTCTTTATACTCAGGATTTCCGTCAGAATCTTTAATCATCTGCAAGAAGCCTCTAACACATGTCATGGGATTGCGAATTTCATGCCCAATACTGGCTGCAATTTCGCCGACTAGATTCATTTGGGTTAAACGGGCCATTTCACTGGATAAGCGTTTCATATCAGTTATGTCGGTCATGGTATTTAATAGGTAATTACCATCATTCAAATTGAGCGGTTCTAGTGATAAAAGCCCATAACGTTCTTCCCCTTGCTTGGTCCGATAAGATAATTCCATATTCCTGATAAAGCCATCTTTATTCATTTTACCGGTTATTTTTCCAGAATCCCCCGGGTTAACCCAAAAACGCAGTTCCGCAGCTGTAGTGCCAATAACTTCCTCAGGGTGGTAACCAGTCATTTGACAAAAAGTATTGTTGACATCTATAAACTGCCCATTTTCATTGGTTATTGCCATCATACTGGGACTAGAGTTAAAGGCTTTAAAAAATCTCTCTTCAGACAGGCGCAGGGCTTCTTCAGCCATCTTCCTTTCAGTAATATCGGTAATCATACTAAGAGAACCGGCAAATGCTCCATCCCGGTCAAAAAAAGGAGTGGCTGATACCAAAGCCCAAATAGCTTTACCATTATATGTGCGGAACTTTAATTCATATTGTTCAGTTATTCCTTTTTGACACCGCTGCAAAAAATTTTCTTGTTGCTTTATCCATTCCTCATCGATAAAATCATAAACCGACCTTTTCATCATGTTCAGCATATTTGTTTCCAGTATTTCCGTCATCTTCTTATTGGCAAATACTGTATGATTATTGGCATCAATAATCCAAATACCTTCATTAGCTGTTTCTACAATACGTCTATATCTTTCTTCGCTGTCTTTTAAAGCCTCTTCAGCTCTCTTACGGGTAGTTATATCTCGTATAGACTCAATGGACCCAATTCTTTTACCGTTATGATCATAAATTGGGGTAGCTTTTCCCCATATAATACCTTCGTCCCCTGATGGTCTTATAATGGCAGCTTCGGCAATAATGGAGTCTTCGTTTTTTTCAAAAAGCAAATATGATTTCTCAGCTTCTTTATTGCTTTTTAATACCAAGTCTATGAGCATGGGCCTCTTTTTTCCGTAAAACGCCCGGGAATACTCCAAATCTCCTTGGCCGATAATTTCATCAGCCTTTACCCCTGTATATTCCTCCATAGCACGGTTCCAGGTAGTCACCCTGCCCTCTAAATTAATTACGAATGTAGGGTCAGGCAAAAAGTTTATAATGTTCAACAATCGATGGGTTAATCTTCTATAACCCATTTTAGTTTTATGGCTTCTGATTATTCGGTTACCCACCAAATGATATTCAATAATCTGACCGTCTTCATTAAAAACTCCGCTAAAATTCCACCTCAGCCAGAATATTTGTCCCCCTTTCCGAAAGGAATGAATACAAACGGAATCAGGGTTATCTTGGCTGATAGCTAATAAGCCTCGGGCAATTTTTTCCTGACAGGCCGGTGGAAATAGGGACAAAAGGTCGGTTCTTGCTATGGCCGGTAAAGTCTTTTCAAAAAAACGCAGAAAAGCGG
This sequence comes from Syntrophomonadaceae bacterium, assembly GCA_050949885.1. Classification (GTDB taxonomy): domain Bacteria; phylum Bacillota; class Syntrophomonadia; order Syntrophomonadales; family Syntrophomonadaceae; genus JBMNGO01. The sequence continues at coordinate 134,726 of JBMNGO010000001.1, forward strand.
GATTAGCATAGACTATTTTTAACCCCTCGGTAACGCAGCATATCATATAGTTTTGCTTCTCTACAATGCTGCGGTATCGGGCTTCTTCTTTCCTATATACCTTATTTTCGCCATAAAGCCTAATGGCTTCACAGGCGACATTTGGTTCCGTATTATTACCGGTATTCATTGTGGTCTCCTCTGAAACATCGATCATAAACCTTTTAGACTATCCTAGTTTTCTATAATTATTATATCATATTTTGTCGAAAGCTATCTAATTTTTTATGATATTGAAACGATTCTATCAAAAGGATTATTTAAATTGGTAGCTTATGTTATCACTTGCCATGGTAATTTTATGAAAATCATACAATGCAGGCTATGCTCCTTTGCAAACAATTGTGTTTTTTTGCTAAGAGAGGCCATAACCTTTTATAAATGCATTTTCTTAGAATATTCCGGAATTATTTGGCAAATTATTTACTATTTTACATCATTATAGTTTATTATAATTATAGTTAAGTGGAAAATTTCCAGTAGGTTTTCGTGCACTTTCAGTTAAGGGGCAAAGAATAGGAAGTTTGGCTTCAGCTAATACAGGTCTGGGGGAAGGGTTTAATGCACTGTATATTTCATCCCGAAGAGAAAACGGTCAGCTTTTGTATTTTATGCAATACTCCAATATGCCGTCAATGCCTTATTGTCTGCGAGAAACTCAACTACAGCCATCTTTGTCCCAAATGCTTAAGAGCCATTGGGCTCTGCTGGGACTCCACTTTTAAAGAGATTTTCTTTTGAACCTGTATATTTATGCTTTTTCTTCGCTGGGAGCCTTTTTGCGCTTCCCTACCGATTGATAACTGGGAACAGTTATCTCATTATTGAAAACTTGATGGAGGTAGGAGTCCCTTTTAACCGCCGAAGACGGAAAGGTAACCAAAGGAAGCGAAGGAACAGTAATTCCCTCCTGTTCAAGGGCTATAAGTCCCTGTTTTACTATTAGTGACGTAAGAGCCACTGTTTTCCCCAGGTTTCGCACCGAGCGCAGGTTATAAATCCCGCTGGTGGGAGGATTAGTACGGGTGGTTTCCGGAAGAGCTCCCAAAGGTTGAAGACTAGCCGAGGAATCACAGGTATCTGCCAAGCCGCCCAATGAAGATGCCTGAGGAGGAGGATCATCAGGGAAAGGGACGGCTCCAACCACAAAAGAATACATAATTCCTGTGGCCCATCTCCAGATACTCTGTAAGGCACTTTCCTGTCCGCCCCTTCTTTCAAAAGCTACCACTATGCCTCCTATTACTTTATTACGAATACCTCCCGCTACTGGTGATGCTGAATAGTGGCAAAAACAAGCCCCTCTCTCCATAAAAGCTTTTAGTTTCGCGGTTATATCCCCGGCATATACAGGTGATCCTACTATTAAGCCGTCAGCTTCAGCGATTTTTTGGTAAATATATGTAACATCGTCATCATGTTTGTAGCACATTTTATCCCAAGTGGCTCCCTTATAGAACCCATAACACTGGTTACAACCCTCACAGGGCGTTATCTTGAGTCCTGCCAGGGAGATTAATTCGGTACTGACCGGCAACATCTCTGCAGCGGCCTTTAAAGCCTGGGCTACCAGCGTATCTGTATTAGCCCGCCTGGGGCTTCCGGATATGCCAAGTATTTTAACTTTTTCCATGGTCTTATCTCCTTTATCAGTTTGTTAGCCTAATTGTATACTCTGGGTATCATATAAAGCGCACAAAAATTGGGATTACTGCAATACTTTTTACCCTTGTTTTTGGTTTTTTCTGACAGTAAATCTTATTCTTTTAATCTTCCGGTAAAACTTAATTATTACGACAATTACAATCTGAGCTACGAAATGGACTCATGATGACTTGCCAATAATCAGTGATATTCATGGTGTAAGATGTTCGGTTTACCTATTAAGGCTTGGCTAACAACATGGTTTGACTACATTGCTTGACACCCGGCAAACCATATAATATAATAATTCTTGCTGATAACCAAGCATGCGGCAGTGGCGGAATTGGCAGACGCGCTAGATTCAGGTTCTAGTCTGTGTACGCAGGTGGGGGTTCAAGTCCCTTCTGCCGCACCATATAGAAAATTTTAGAGTAAATTAGCAATTTAATTTACTCTTTTTGTTTTTCTGTAAGAAATATCTGCCCAAGCTCAAATATTTGGAGGTTGGTCTGGAGAGATCGCATAAGTCTATTCCCTCGAATCAAGACTTACTTATCCGTCGTAGAGTTGGATTCTTATGGTACTGTTTCCTTTAAGTGTGCAAAATCGTTTTCCAGATTCTTGCCCTGCCAGGAATTACGGCGAATTAGCTCGTCGTCGATGCTGTTTAATACCTCCCATTTGCGCAGGCTCCATTTTGGTTCTATAAGGGTTTCCCGCGGACTATCCCCTGTGAGCCTATGAATAACTACCTCCGGAGGGGTCATCTCAAGAATATCCACAACCAGTTTTACATATTCATCCCTGGTTAGTATTTTTAATTGATTTTCTGTATAGATTTTCACCAGAGGCGTGTTTTTCATTAAATGCAGCAAATGAATCTTAAGGCCTTGAATAGACAGAGAGGTCACAACCTTTCCCGTTTCCAGCATTTGATCATGGCTTTCCCCCGGCAGTCCCAGTATTATGTGTACACAGGTTTCTATCGATCGTTTTTGTAGTTTTTCCAGGGCATCCATAAATATGGAAAAGTCGTAGTGGAGATTAACCCTTCGAGCAGTTTCAGCATGGATAGTCTGAAGACCCAGCTCAATCCAAAGATAATATTGTTGATTAATCTCTTCTAATAGATCCAGGACATCTTCTCCCAGGCAGTCGGGACGGGTGGCAATAGCCAGTCCCACCACCCCTGGTTGATTTAAAGCCTCCTGGTAAAGTTGCCTCAGTCGGTTAACCGGGGCATAAGTATTGGTAAAGGCCTGAAAAAAAGCGATATATTTCCCTTCGTGCCATTTGCGGTGCATTATCTTTTTTAGCTGGCCAAATTGGGCCTTAATGGGCAAGGCAGGATTTCCGGCAAAATCACCTGATCCTCTAGGACTGCAAAAATAGCAACCTTCCCGAGAAAGGGTGCCATCACGGTTGGGACAGGTAAACCCTGCATCCAGGGGTATTTTAAAAACCTTTTGTCCAAATTTTCGCTGCAAATGATAATTTAGACTGTGATAACGTTTCTGTCCCCACATCCGGGGCTGGTAATCATAACCTGGCACCTGAACCTACCTCATTAGCAGTTTAAATAGTATAATAGCACAAGGGCGCCAAGAAAACACTAAATGAGCTTAATAAAATGTAAGACAAGCCGAAAGGAGCAATCAAGAGTGGTTTCGTGCATAAACAGAAGCTATATAATTATTGCGTTGATTGTTATTATCCCTTTTTCGCTGGCTTTCTGGGCAGCCAACCGTCATATACCAGTAATGGTTACTTATCCGGAAGAAAATGCTACCCTATATGATAATGACTTTGCCCTTGATACGGGAAGAGCAATCCTTGAGGTAGGCACTACTACTTATGAAGAGGTAAAAGCCATTTATCCTGATGGTTATATGCTGGGTATGAGCACCATCTTCAATACGGGAGACCACGGGTGCCTTTTAACCTTTACGGAAAAGGAAAACATTTTAACGAAGATTCATATTTCATCCACCGATTATTACACTACACGAGGCGTCAAGGTTGGGGATCCCTTTTCCCGGGTAGAAGAGGCATATGGCCGCAATTACGGAACAGCCCAAATACCTGGTAATGCCGGCCATTTTGATGCGGTTTTTGGAAATGATAATGATTATAGCATCGTTTTCAATGTCAGGGAAAATCATGTGGAAAAGATCGTATTGCAGAGAGGAATCAATAAGATATAGCTCGTTCAAAAAAGAGGCTGTCCTCAAAGGATGGCCTCTTTTCTTATCAAATATAGTTTTTTATTTTTCTATTTCTTTTATTAGGTTGATCATTTCAATGGCTGTCAGAGCCGCATCGGCACCTTTATTGCCTGCCTTGGTGCCTGCCCTTTCAACGGCCTGCTCAATGGTGTCGGAGGTTATGACTCCATAAATAACTGGAACACCTGTATTTAAACTAACCTGGGCAATCCCTTTGGTTACTTCTGCAGCCACATACTCAAAATGGGGCGTAGCTCCACGAATTACGGCTCCCAGACAAATAACCGCGTCGTAACCTTTGGCGATCATTTTCTGCGCCCCTAGGGGCATTTCAAACGCGCCTGGCACCCAGGCAATTTCGATATTGTCGCATTCCACTTCATGCCTGGTCAATACATCAAGGCATCCAGATAGCAGCTTGCTGGTAATAAACTCATTAAACCTTGATACTACAATACCGATTTTTTGATCTTTGCCTAATAGTTTACCCTCATATACCTTGGCCATTACACAAACACCTCACTCAATTATTTTCTAAAAGTTGGCTAACAAATGCCCCATTTTTTCCTTTTTGGTTTGCAGATAATACCGATTTTCATCATGGTAGGCCATTTCAATAGGTACCCTTTCAACAATTTCTAAACCATAACCTTCAAGTCCCTTAATCTTCTTGGGGTTGTTAGTCATCAGTCTCATTTTGCGCACTCCTAGATCAACCAGAATCTGGGCACCTATTCCATAATCCCTTAAATCGGCCGGAAAACCAAGCTCAAGATTGGCTTCAACCGTATCTCGCCCCTTATCTTGCAGCTTATAAGCCTTGATTTTGTTGATCAATCCAATACCCCGGCCTTCCTGGCGCATATAGAGGAGTACTCCTTTTCCTGCCTTCTCAATCATTTGCAGGGCTGCACCAAGTTGTTCTCCGCAATCACAGCGCTTGGAGCCGAATACATCTCCGGTCAGGCATTCGGAATGAACCCGGACCAATACAGGTTCATTTTCCTGCCATTCCCCTTTCACTAGAGCCAGATGTCCTTTTCCATCAAGAACTGACTCATATCCTATTGCCGTAAAATCACCATACATTGTAGGTAATTGGGCATCATCAACCCGTACTATTAGTTTTTCCGTACGGCGGCGGTATTCTATCAAATCGGCAATGGTGACTATTTTCAAGTCATGCTGTTGGGCAAACTCCATCAATTGAGGAACTCGGGCCATGGTCCCATCATCATTCATTATTTCACAAATGACTGCGGCGGGATAGAGTCCGGCCAACCGGGCCAGATCAATAGATCCCTCAGTATGTCCTGTTCTCCTTAAAACACCGCCCTCTTTGTACCGGAGCGGAAAAATATGTCCCGGCCTGCGGAAATCTTCAGACCGGCTTTCCGGAGAAATCAAAGCTTCCACCGTATGTGCCCTTTCATAGGCAGAGATGCCGGTAGTGGAACTTCTATGGTCCACTGATACAGTAAAGGCAGTTTCATGGTTATCGGTATTGTCCAATACCATAGGCTTGATTTCCAATTCGTCCAATCTCTCTCCCAGCATAGGAACACATATCAAACCCCGGGCATGGGTGGCCATAAAGTTGATTATTTCTGGAGTGGCCTTTTCTGCAGCCACCAATACGTCTCCTTCGTTTTCCCTGTCTTCATCATCTACCAGGATTACCATTTTCCCTTCTTTAATATCCTGGATAGCTTCTTCGATAGAATTAAACATCGGAAATACCTCCTTGATTAAACAAATCCGTTTTCTGCTAAAAAATTGAAACTTAATGAATTGCTATTTTTCTCCTTAAATCCGGGCAGAATGAGTTTTTCCACATATCTGCCGATAATATCACTTTCCAGGTTAACCCTATCACCGGCATTCTTGTTTCCAAGAATGGTTAAATGAGCGGTATGAGGTATTAAGGATACAGTAAAGGCATCTTTAAATACATCAACCACCGTTAAACTGACTCCGTCTACCGCAATGGATCCTTTGGGAACCGTGTAGCGGAGAATTTCAGGTGGAGCCTGTATTCGGAAGATTATGGCAATATCCAATTTCTCCTTTTGCATAATTATTCCCACGGCATCAACATGCCCCTGGACGATATGCCCCCCCAATCTGTCCGACAGTCGCAAAGCCCTTTCCAGATTAACCGGGCTTCCTGTTTTCAGATATCTCAGAGTTGTTTTGGAAAGGGTTTCCGGCATAACATCTGCAATAAAGAAGTCGTTGGCAATTTCTACAGCCGTCAGACATACTCCATTAACGGCTACGCTGTCTCCTATAACCAGGTCAGATAAAACCTTTTGAGCCTTAATATTTATCTGGATAGACTTGCTGCCCGGTTTTATGTGGTTAATTGTACCGATTTCTTCTATTATTCCAGTAAACACATTTCTCACCACCCGGTATAAGCAGTAATTAAAATATCTTTATCCATTCTCTCTATTTCTGCATCTTGCAGATTCATAGCATCTTTCATCAAGGCCAGGCCGTTACCGGCCACAGGTGTTACAGCGTTCCTGCCCCCGATAATCTTGGGAGCAATAAACCAGTATACCTTGTCTACCAGTTTGTGTTCAAAAAGATACGCATTTAATTCCGCACCACCTTCGACCAATACACTGCATATCTCCCTTTGCCCTAATTCATCAAGTACTTGGTCAATGGGTACTTGGCTGGGAGAGCCGCCCACCTCAATTACTTCCATGCCCATTGCTTTAAGGCGTCGGGCTTTGTCAGCTTTTTCTATCCTGGCAGTAAATACCAGGGTCCTTTGATTAATACTGCTGCGGGCAATTTGCCCTTCTTCGGGAAGATCCAAATTGCCGTCTATTATTACCCTTACCGGATCTCTGGTTTCTTTCATGTCCAACCGGGTATTTAACAAAGGGTCATCAGCTAAAACTGTACCTATTCCTACCATAATGGCGTCATAATTATTTCTTAGTTGATGCACAAATTGGCGGGCCTTCTCACCAGTTATCCAACGGGAATCACCCGTATACGTAGCAATTTTTCCGTCTAATGTCATAGCTGTTTTAACCGTCACGAATGGCTTACCCGTCGTTATATACTTAAAAAAAACTTCATTCAGTTTTCGTGCTTCATTCTCCAGTATGCCCACTTCACAATTAATTCCTGCATTCTTTAAAAAAGCCATGCCTTTACCTGCTACTTTGGGATTAGGATCCAAAACGGCAGCAACTACTTTCTTTATTCCTGAATCAACGATGGCTTTAACGCAGGGAGGCGTTCGTCCAAAATGGCTGCAGGGTTCCAGGGTTACATACAATGTAGAACCACGAGCCGCCTCTCCCGCTTGCCGCAATGCGTATATTTCTGCATGGGGCATACCTGCCCGGGAATGATAACCTTCTCCGACGATTTTTGAGTCTTTGACAATTACTGCGCCTACCATAGGGTTAGGGCTGGTCCTTCCGGTTCCTAAAACCGCCAGTTCCAGAGCCCTTTTCATATAGGCCGCATTATCTGAATATTCCATAGGTTGGTTCCTTTCACAATAACCATTATTAAGACATTTTGGGGGTCCGAAAAAGGAGCATGGCTCAAGGTATGCAAAAAGACATGCATTAAGAGCTTTCTTCTCCCATCCAGACTATCACTGTCGGCTTCGGAATTTCACCGAATCCTGCCTTCCGGCTCGCGGGCTTTACCGCCGATAGGGAATTTCACCCATCCCCGAAGAAAGAGTATTAGAATTTTAAACTAATATTAGCACTACTGGCAATCCCGGTCAAGAATTACAGACTTTTGAGGCTCTGTACTGCCTGGTTAATATCACTTGATTGAAATATGTAAGAGCCCGCTACTAATACATTGCATCCTGCCTGGACTACCAGTCTTCCAGTTTCAGGATTGATTCCGCCGTCAACTTGCAGATAAATACCACCGTTCCTAGTTTCAGCCATCTTTTTGAGCCGGCCGATTTTATTTACAACTCCAGGAATAAATACCTGGCCGCCAAATCCGGGGTTAACGCTCATGACCAGAATCAAGTCCAAATCATCAAAAATTTCCTCTACCAGTGTTACAGGGGTTGCCGGGTTTAGAGCCACTCCCGCCTTTACCCCGCTGCTTTTGATCATATGCACTACCCGGTGCAGGTGGATACAAGCTTCACTGTGAACAGTAATCAAATCAGCACCTGCTTTAATGAAATCAGGAATAAGGTTCTCCGGATTATTTATCATCAAATGAACATCAAGAAACATATCGGTATCTTTTCTAATATCAGCCACCACCGGTGGGCCAATGGTTAGATTAGGAACAAAATGACCATCCATAACATCAATATGCAACCAGTCGGCCCCGGCCTGGGCAACCCTGGCTATTTCATCGGATAACCGGGTAAACTTGGCTGATAGTAAAGACGGAGCAACAATAATCACCTATAACACCTCTCATTTTCTATTACTTCCTGCAGCATGGATAAGTAATTCTCATACCTGGACTCTGCTATTAATCCGCTACTTTGCGCTTTCTGGACCCCGCAGCTTTCCTCTTTAAAATGGATACAATCCCGGAATCGGCACTCACTTATAAAGGGGAGAAAATCCGGGAAAAAATGAGCAAGTTTTTGACGTTCAATTTGGGGCATGCTGACTACACTGAAACCCGGAGTATCTGCCAAAAAGCCCCCGGTACTTAACGGAAATAGTTCCACATGTCTGGTGGTATGCCGGCCGCGCCCTATTTTGTTACTTACTTCCTGGGTTTTCATATTGACACCTTCCAGCAAGGCATTAAGAAGGCTTGACTTACCTGCTCCGGAGGGACCGGCAAAAACGGCAATATTATCTTTAATGATAGTCCTTACTTCTTCCAGCCCCTGTTTTTTGACTGCTGAGGTGTGTATTAAATCAAATCCCGCCCGAAGATAATACTCCTGAATAAATAAGACCTTATTTTCCGGTATAAGGTCGCATTTATTCAGAAGTATAACAGGTTTCAACTGGTGATAAAAAGCTAAAAACAGCAAACGATCCAGCAAATATAAGCTGGGGGCAGGTTTATCATAGGACATGACAATCAGCACCAGGCTGACATTAGCTATCCGCGGCCGAATCAATTCGTTGTCCCGCGGCAGTACTTTTTCCAGAATGCCTGTATCATCTGATAGTTTGGTAAAATAAACCCTATCGCCGCTCAAAACCTGGGTTTTCACTTTTCCCCTGAGCCGACAGGCAATTATTTTGTCTTCTTCGTCCTGAATATAGTAAAATCCGCCGTAATTTTTTAAAACCAGGCCTTCATTACCAGTATCTCTCATGAATCTCCTTCCTAAGCAGACCAGGACTTCCCTGCAGGTTTAGGGCTCATTTTTCATAACTGGGAGACTCCCTAATCCAAATGATATTCCTTGTATTTTTCTCCATTCAGCCATACTTCTACATTTCCTTCTCCACGATAGGTTATACCCAGGTTAACCGTATCTGCGCCCCCATGCAACTGACTGTAGACATTTCTCCGGCCATCAGCATCAGTCAATACAACTGCTACCTGGTAATAATCCCTATCATCAGGAAGGGTCACTTCTATAGCCTTGGTCTTGGCCTTGGGGCCAGGACCTTTGCTAACGGTGAGAACTACTCCTGCCTGTTCATCAATTAATACTCCCGCACTAATACTCTGGTCTATGACCTTATCCGCAAAAAATTTATTGCTTTCTTCCCTTTTGATTTCCTGCAGGATCAAGTTATTATCCTCTATAGATTTCTTGGCTTGTTCCAGAGAAAGCCCTACCAGATTAGGCATAGGAATCCTTTTGGGGGGCTTGCCTTTACTGATCATAAGATTAACACTGGTACCCTTTTTGACTTGTTTACCAAATGGAGGATCTTGGGAAATAACAGTATTGACCGCATATCTTTCATCATACATTTCCCCCACCTTGTCCACATGTAATCCAGCATTACGAATATAAATCTCGGCATCAGAGAGTGGCAGTCCCACTACACTAGGCACTCTCTGTAATTCGGCTCCTTTACTCAAAATAACCTTTATGACCCGCCCTTCTTTTACTTTCTGACCATCGGCAGGTTCCTGAGAAATAATGGTATCTTTTTCAAACTCGTCACTGGCCTGGGAACCGATTATTTCCATTTCCAGCCCTAGTTGCCGCAATTGTTTGTCTGCAACGTCTACAGCTTTACCTTTTACATCTGGAACTACAACTTCTTTGCCGAAAAGATTGCTATTAGTGAGAAACCCTGACAATAGCCCTAATACAGCTATCGCAATAAAGGCAATTCCTTTGGAACGCAGTTTCCTCTTTTTTCTTCTTTTCATCTCATCCTTCTCCTCTTCCTCAGGACCTGGAGAAACGGTCAGATTCCTATCATTTACTCCATTACTGGAAAATCTGGCCATAGCGTTAGCATGATAAAGGGCATTGCGCATTTCTTCAGCAGATGCAAACCGATGTTCTGGCATTTTCTCCATTGCCTGCAGGATTATACTCTCCACTGCAGGAGGTATCTTCTCGTTGATTTTTCTGGGAGATGGCGGTTCATCATGAATGTGCTTTAAAGCGAGGGTAATAGGGCTTTCAGCATCAAAAGGCACCTTGCCGGTAAGCATTTCATATAGTATACATCCAACTGAATAAATATCGGTGGTTTGTCCAATAGGTTTGCCTTTGGCTTGCTCCGGAGAAATGTAGTGAACCGAACCAAATACGTTACCCCCATAGGTAATGGTCTTCATACTAACTGCTTGTGCTATTCCAAAATCGGCTACTTTAACTATCCCACTGTTAGTTATTAATATATTATGTGGTTTAATATCACGGTGAATAATACCTTTTTCATGAGCATGCTGAATTCCGTCACAAATCATAATAGCTATGTCAACCGCTTTTTGGACAGAAAAAGGAGCCTCCCTGGTAATAACATCCTTGAGGCTTTCTCCTTCAACTAGTTCCATCACAATATAGTAAACATTCCCTTGCTGTCCAACATCATAAATATTTACGATGTTGGGATGAGATAGTTTCGCAACAGCAAGGGCTTCGGTTTTAAATCTTTCCACAAAACCTTTATCTTTAGAAAACTCTTCTTTTAATATTTTGACTGCTACAATGCGGTCAAGTATTCTGCAGCGAGCCTTATATACTACTGACATGCCGCCTTCGCCTATTTTACTCAGCAGTTCATAACGCCCGCCTAAGATAGTACCTATCACAATATTACCTCCCAGTTAAATGCGTACAAGTATAACTGTAATATTGTCATGTCCTCCTCTGACTAAAGCCTGATCCAAAAGCCCCTTGGCCATTCCGTTTAAATCGTCTTTATACTTTTGGATAATTTCCAAAATCTCCTCTCTATCCAGCATATCGGTCAGGCCATCACTGCAGATCAGAATGATATCGCCATGGTTTATATCAGTTTCTATATTATCAATCTCTACTTCTTCATCTACTCCTAAGGCACGGGTAAGAATGTGGTCATATGTGCTGCTGTAGGTTTCATTGGCACCCAGGAGACCTACTTTCATCATTTGTTCTGCTAAGGTATGATCCTTGGTCAATTTGTTAATCAAACCATCCCTAATCAGGAACAGACAACTATCACCTATATGACTGATTATCAGACGGTTATCCTTGATTACCGCTGCTGTAATGGTTGTACCCATATTATGCCAATCGGGGTTTTCCCGCCCCTTTTGCCATATTAACCTATTGGCCACCTTAATGGCCAGGTTTAGAGCTAGGACTACATCATCGCTAGATGTATCAGCAAGATTTCGTTCAATTACCTCCACAGCTAACCGGGAAGCAACCTCTCCCCCTTTATGTCCGCCCATGCCATCACAGACCGCAAACAGGCCTTTATCTTTTCTTATTAAATAATGATCTTCATTCTTTTTCCGAATTAAACCAATGTTAGAAATTCCCACAACATCCATAAACCCACCCCTTGGCTATCAGGGTATTTTAAAACTAAATTCTCCCGGGCCAATTATTGTCTTCCTCTGATCCCCTTGCTCTCCAATCGTAGTTGTCCACAGGCAGCCTCAATGTCAGCCCCCTTTTCTTGTCGGAAAGTCACATTGATTCCTGCTTCACTTAGTTGGTCAAAAAATTGCAAAGCGGTTTGATTTGAAGGCTTTTTATAACCCAAACCTTCTACCTCATTATAAGGGATTAAATTTACATTGCACAACAAAGGTTTTACCAGTTTAACAAGGTTCTGTGCATCTTCTGCGCTGGTATTAATGCCATCCAAAAGAACATATTCAAAGGTTACCCTCCGGTTAGTCAGAGAAATATAATAGCTAACCGCCTCCATCAGGTCTTCCAAGGGATATTTCCTATTTAATGGAATGATTTGGCTGCGCAGGTGGTTGTTGCTGGCATGAAGAGAAATAGCTAAGGTAACCTGCAGCGGTTCCCTGGCTAATCGTTTGATCCCCGGTATTTCACCGCAAGTAGATATAGTAATGTGGCGCTGTCCCAAATTGATTCCCCGGGGATTATTTAGAACTCTTATTGACTCAATTGTCTCATTATAGTTAAGCAGTGGCTCACCCATTCCCATGTATACAACATTAGTAATCAATTGTTGATCAGAACTAATTTTTCTCAGCTTTTTCTTTAGCTCCCGCACCGAACCCAAATACTGTCCTACGATTTCAAAGGCCCGAAGATTTCTTTGAAAGCCCGAGGCTCCGGTAGCACAAAAGCTACAACCAACGGGACATCCTACTTGAGTTGAGATACACAAAGTGTAACTTGTATTCTTATCATTGTTGTTATGGGGAATAATTACAGTTTCAATTCTCTTTTTATCTTCCAGCTCCAGTAAGAATTTCCTGGTTCCATCAGAAGATACTCTTTGTTTTAGCACTCTGGGTATTGATATCTTGGCTATTTCATCCAATTCATAACGAAATCTTTTCGGGATGTCGCTCATCTCATAAAATGAACTGACCCCTTTATGATAGATCCACTTAAATACTTGTCTGCCTCTATAACGGGGCTGTCCTACTGATTGCATAAAATCTTCCAGTTCATCAATATCCAGGCTTAATAATTCCGTTTTCCTGTCGTCCTCCATTTAGGCTTAATTCGTCCTCCTCATTAAGGCATAAAACATACCATCAGTATTGTACTTACCCGGCATAATAGTCAACATTCCTTTACTGGCACTTATTTTATCATTATGTTCCAATGGGAAAAAGGCTATTTTGGAAGCGAAGCTTTCCAGAGCAAAGTTCCCTCCCGAAAGAAACCCTTCTACTACCTTTTCGTTTTCTTCTGCCCCGATTGTACATGTACTGTACAATAGAAGGCCTCCTTTTCTTACCATTTCCCCGGCGTGCAAAAGGAGACTACGTTGCAGCTGAGCCAACTCCTTAAGGTCCTGAGGGCTGCGGTGCCACCTTAAATCAGCCCTTCGGTTTAACACCCCCAAACCGGAGCAGGGAGCATCCAATAAGACCTTATCAGCCTTTTCACGGAGATCAGCACCCCGGCCAAGATCAGCCACCAATGTTTCTACATTGGTAATCCCTAAGCGACTGCAGTTCTCTTTCAGAACTTTCAGTTTATGAGGGTAAAGATCAATAGCCCAAATTTTTCCCCGGTTCTCCATCATCTCTGCCAAGTGAGTAGTCTTTCCCCCTACTCCGCAACACAAATCAAATACCAGATTACCTGGATGGGGCTCTAATATGGCAGCAGCAAGCATGGATGCTTCATTTTGCACATAGTATAAACCCTTCTGAAATGAATCCAATTCAGTAAGCGGATTGGGGGATGATTCTACCACAATACCCCAGGGGACAAGAGAATTGGGAACAGCCGATACTTTTTCCCTTTCCAGTATTGATAGCAACTGTTCACGTTGGGTTTTTAATGTATTGGTCCTCAAGGTAACCAGGGGAGGCTCATTAAAATACTTCATAACCTTTTCAGCTTCTTCACTTCCCAGGCTCTCCACCAGATAACTAACTATCCACTCCGGGAAGGAATAAAAAACAGCCAAAAAATGCCGGGGATCCCGTGGATACTTGATATTATGGCGATTTCTGATTATATTGCGTAATACCCCGTTACAGACCCCGGCCAGTTTTGCATTAGCCTTTTTTTTGCACAGTGTTACCGCATCATTAACACAAGCATAGGCAGGAATTTTATCCATAAATAATATTTGATACAATGCTACTCTAAGGATATTACGAAACCATAAATTCTTCAGAATTTTGGGGTCTTGCAGAAAAAGGTCAAGCACCCAATCCAGGTGCTTTGACATCCTTACAGTTCCATTTACTATTTGGGTAAGCAGGTTTCTATCACTGGTGAGCAATTTGTTTTTGTCTAAGGTCTCTTTCAAGATCAGATTGGAATAAAGCCCTTTCTCCAAAACCTGCCAAACCAGTTCAACTGCCAGTTCCCTTACTGTTTCAGCTTTCTTTCCATTCATCAACTAGTTATCATCGCCTCCGGCAAAGATCATTATATAATACAGAAGGTTGGCTATAGCTGCCAAAGTTGCAGCAATATAAGTAAAAGCAGCTGCACTCAAAACCTCTTTAACCATCGGCACTTCATCACTGGTTACCAATCCTGCTTCCTGCAACTGAACTACGGCCCGACGGGAGGCATTGAGCTCAACGGGCAGAGTGACTACATGAAAAAGGACTACTGCCGAAAATAGCACTATACCCAGGAATACCCAGCCCATGTTTTGCATTAACATACCTACTAGTAATATAGGAAATGAGGCCGATGATGCAAAATTAGTAACCGGAACCATTCTATGCCTTAATTCCAAGGGTCCATACTGCTGATGGTGTTGAATAGCATGACCTACTTCATGAGCAGCTACGCCTATAGCAGCAATAGAATTATGTCCATAAACAGTTTCAGATAACCGAACAGTATAATCCCGGGGGTCATAATGATCTGACAGGCTGCCTCTGACTGGCTGTACGCTAACTTTACCGGCCATTCCGTTTCTGCGCAGAATAGTACCGGCTACCTCAGCGCCAGAAATTCCGCGAGAAGCACGAACCCGAGAATACTTCTCAAAGGTCGACTTCACCTTGAATTGGGCATACATCGACAGTAACAAAGCAGGTAGTATTAAAATTAAGTAGCTCATTCTAATCCTCCTTTACACATAGTTTCAACAGCATTCTTAACATCTTCAATATTTACATCAGTATTTATACAGGGTCCATGAGGACGACAATTCAATACTCCCATAACCGGCAATACTCCCATATCCTGAATCCCCGAAGAAAGATCCCGTTCACAGGCAATTGCCACAACCGCCCTTGGCTGTCTCTCTTTAATGAATTTTCTGGCTAGGGTTCCACCTGTGGCCACTATTAGTGATACCTGGTAGTCTTTGGCCAGTTTCTTTAAATCAGCAATTTTACATTTTCCGCATTCTTTGCAGTTTTCTACATCAATAGTAATTTTAAATGGACATTCGGAATTTTGCAAACAATGAGGAGCCAGGATCATAATCCTTTCTCCAGGAATTTCTATTTGTTTGGAAGATACCAGGTAATTGTTTACAGCAATAAAGGACCCTAAAATCTTCTCTTTTTCGATTCCAAATAACTTGCCGATCAGCAAGGTTACCGGAAATAATAATTCATTCGACAACAGGGTTAGGCTTTCCAGCGAAGGTATGCTTTTTGACCTGATGATCATCATTACTATAGCCATAATACCCAAGGCTAATATAGTAAGAGTAATTACAGCTACTGATATAATCGCAATTGAGAGTATTTGCCCCCAAAGCAGATCCCTTTGGTAAAAAAGAAACCAAATTAGACCAGTGATAATAGCCGTAAAAAGCAAACTAGCCGCCAAGAGACCGATATAAACCCTCTTTTTCACTTCCAAGTTAACCTTCCCCCTGATTCCCCATAACGGTTCCCGGTTTTATACTGTAACCCTTAAGGAATTCTCCTGAAGGCATACGCTTTTTACCTGCTTTTTGGACTTCCAATATTTCTAGAATCCCCTTCCCTGTTACAACGCTAAAGCTTTTTGGAGCAACTTTTACAACTTGCCCTATCACCCCGCTTTCATGGGTGCTATCAATCTGACATCTAAAAATTTTAAGCTTTTCCCCACCGATAAATGTATAAGCACCTGGTTGAGGACTCAGTGCCCTGACCTGATTAATAATCCTTTCTGCAGTATCTGACCATATTATTAGTTCATCTTCACTCTTTATCATAGAAGCATAGGATGCCTGATTATTATCCTGTTTGGTCCTTGGTACCGGTTGCCTGCTGGCTAACAGGTCAACTGTTTTCATCAAGAGTTCGGCTCCTTCATCAGCCAGAAGGGACTCTAGTTGGCCATGATCCATGGAATCTGCAATGGCCACCTTAGTCTGGAGTATAATGTCTCCGGTATCCAAACCCTCATCCATAAACATAGTTGATATCCCCGTTATTTTCTCCCCGGCCATAATAGCCCTTTGAATGGGGGCAGCTCCTCGGTACCGGGGAAGCAGTGAGGCATGCACATTAATACAACCCAAGGGAGGCAGGGTGAGGATATCCCGGGGAATAATCTGACCATATGCTACTACTACTATTAGATCCGGTTTGAGGCTCTTGACGAGTTCAAGAGCAGCAGGATCTTTTATGCTACTAGGCTGGAAAACCCGTACATTATGCAAAACCGCAGCTTCCTTAACCGGGGTATAACTTATTCTTTTTCCCCGTCCGCGGGGACGGTCAGGCTGACTTATTACCCCCACAACACCATAAGATGATTCAATTAGTTTGATTAAAGAGGGTACCGCAAATTTTGAAGTACCCATAAATACTATTTTCACAGCTGTCCTCCGGCTAAATATCTTGTTAATCCTCATCATCTTCAAGTCTTTTTATTTCTCTGGCTTTATCAATGAAAAGAATCCCATCCAAATGGTCAATCTCATGCTGGAAAGCCCTGGCCAAAAGGGGATCATCCTCTACGTCCACGGTGATTTCTTTTCCTTCCCTATTGATTCCCTTGACTGACAATTTGGCTTTTCTTTTTACCAATCCTACAACTTTCGGAATACTCAAGCATCCCTCGGTAGCTTCCTGTATACCCTCAGAGCGGATTATTTCCGGATTAATCATTTCAATAAGATTGTCCCCAATGTCTATAACTATGATCCGTTTTGCTACCCCGATTTGCGGTGCTGCCAATCCCAGACCATTAAAGGCATATAAAGTATCTTTCATATTATCTAAAAGCCTAATCACTCCGCCATTGATATTCTTAACCGGCAGGGCTTTTTCTCTTAATACTTCATTGGGAACAGTTACAACCTGGTAAACTGCCATACGTTTTCCCCCTTACATGGTTACTAGCGGATTAATATCTATTTCCAGTTTAATACCCTCTTTTTTCCCTACCCCTTTATCTATTATATACTTACCAATGCTCCGTAATAATAATAAATTATCACATTTAACCACCAATTGTATCCGAAACCGGTTGCGCAATTTGTATATGGGACATGGTGCCGGACCCATTATTAAGAGATCTTCTTCTTTGGCATCAGTTATCTGTACTATTTCTTCCTTCAACCACCAAGATATCCTCTCGGCTAGTTTTTCTTTTGGGGAAGAAACAACAAATCGCAGCAAACTGGAAAAGGGCGGGTAGTCTAATAAACAGCGCATTTCTATCTCCTTGCTAAAAAAACTGGTAAAATCCTGCTGGGCCGCCACTTCAACAACCCAGTTATCAGGGTTATAGGTTTGTAAAACCACTTCCCCAGGCATGTTCCGTCTTCCTGCCCTTCCGGCTGCTTGCACCACCAGCTGAAAACACCTCTCGGCTGCACGAAAATCCGGCAGATTAAGCATACCATCTACATCCACAATTCCCACTAATGATACCTCAGGAAAGTCAAAACCTTTGGCAACCATTTGAGTTCCCACCAAAATATCAATAACTCTTTCCTTCATCTGTTGCAAAACTTCTTTTTGTTTGCCGGTTTTTTGGCTGCTATCCAAATCCAGTCTTTGTACCCGGGCTGCTGGGAATAGGCGTTTTATTTCTTCCTCTACCTTTTGCGTGCCAAATCCTACCATATGTAAGTGTATTCCACCGCATTGGGGGCATCTATTAATATTGTTTATTGTGTGTCCACAATAATGGCAGACATATCTTTCATTGTCTTGGTGAAAGGGCATGGCTACCGAACAAAAGGAACAGGAAATAACATTACCGCATTCCCGGCAAACTGTGACCGGAGAATAACCCCGACGGTTCAAAAAAAGTATGGTCTGTTCCTTTTTTTGCAGGCAAATGCTGATTTTCTCCCTTAGCAAGGGAGAAATAATGCTCCGGTTACCCTTTTTAAAGGCTATGCGCATATCTTCTATATGAACTGCAGGAATCGTACCCCTAACCCTTTGGGTTAACTCCAATAGAGTAATTACATTTTTTTGGGCCCAATAATACGTTTCAACAGAAGGGGTAGCTGAACCCATGACCAGTACTGCAGACTCCAATCGTGCTCTTTGCCTGGCCACTTCCCGGGCATGGTATTTGGGGGTCTCTTCCTGTTTGTAGGAAGTCTCCTGCTCCTCATCAATGATTATGAGACCCAATCGGGGCAAGGGAGCAAAGATGGCTGAACGAGTCCCCAGTACCAGTTGCACTTCTCCCTGCTGAATCTTCTTCCATTCTTCATAGCGCTGGCCTATCGGCATGCTGCTGTGCAAAACAGCCATTCTGCTGATTCTGGCTGAAAAAACTTCCACCAGATGCCTGGTCAATGCTATTTCTGGAACTAGAACAATCACACCTTTTCCTTGACCTATAGCTGCTTGCGCTGCCTGGAGATATATTTCGGTTTTTCCGCTGCCGGTAACCCCAAATAAGAGGAATTCCCTTCTTTGTTCGGACAGGATAGCGTCCTTAATAAGCCCCACAGCCTTCTCCTGTTCCCTGGTAAGCACCGGAGGATTCTGGAAGTTACATTGCCCATGTTGTTCCAGGGTTAGAAAACCCTTGTCTACCAGTGCCTTGGTACAACGGCGGGAAAACAACTTGTCCAGAATGTCCTGTTTGACTCTTTGGTCGGAGAGAACCATCATTATTGCTGCAGCTTGACGGGGAGCTCTTTTTTGCAGGGGACCAAGATCTCTTGAGGCTACAAAATCTTTAATCACATAGAAATAACCTTCAGGGCTCCCCCTCTGGGGCACATAAGTACTAATAACTCCCAGCCAACCCTTATTACGTAATTCTTCCAACTCTCGCCGGGAAGCCAATTTAAGAGCTTCCCTCCATTCTAATTCGCCTTTTTCCCATAAATGAGAGAATAACTGAATGTTTCTGGTCACTTCAGGAATCGGCTGCTTTTCGTAGTCTGGCTGCTTGATCAAAGGAAATATCACATAAGGCTTTTTTTTATTCAAGGCTCGTGGAATCATGGCATTTAAAGATAACGATAAGGGACAAAGGTAATACTCGGAAATCCATAAAGCCAATTGGTAAAGATGGCGGTCAAAAACAGGTTCCTCATCCAGGATTCTTTTTATTGATTTATAATTGCCCACCTGAAGAGGGGTTTTCTCTCCCACGACAAAACCTTCCACCCATCTGGCCCCTAATTCCACCAGAACTCTCTTGCCAAAGGCTACTTTATCCTTTAATTCTTCAGGAATACAGTAAGTAAAGGTGTGATTAAGTCTTTGCGCAGGTATATCAACCAATACATCAACTCCGAGCATTACTCTCCTTTTCCCCCCCATTAACCAAAAGGCGGGAAGATCCCGCCTTTATCTTTATTTTGGTTCCAAACATCCTTATAGGCCTGCTTGTTTCCTGATGGCCTCGGCTTTATCGGTTTTCTCCCAGGTGAATTCCGGTTCATTGCGACCAAAATGACCGTAAGCTGAAGTCTTTTTGAATATTGGTCTTCTTAAATTCAAGTCACGTATAATGGCGCCAGGACGTAAGTCAAAATTGGCCCTTACCAGACTGACTATTTCCTCTTCAGGGATTTTTCCAGTCCCAAAAGTATCCACTCTTATAGAAATTGGGCTGGCAACTCCAATAGCATAGGCCAGTTGAATTTCCAGCCGATCAGCAACACCTGCTGCAACCAAGTTCTTAGCTACATAGCGGGCAGCATAGGCAGCAGAACGATCAACTTTAGTGGGATCTTTTCCCGAAAAGGCCCCCCCACCATGCCTGGCCATTCCTCCATAGGTGTCAACTATTATTTTTCTTCCAGTCAGACCACAATCACCCTGGGGACCACCTATAACAAAGCGACCGGTAGGATTAATGAAAAAACGAGTATGGGAGTCCAACATATTAGCTGGTATAACTTCCCTTATTACCTTGTCTATAATATCTTTTTCAATAGTCTCGTTACTCACATCTGGATGATGCTGGCAGGATACTACAACCGCATCAACTCTTACCGGCTGGTTACCTTCATACTCAATTGTTACTTGGGTTTTACCATCAGGCCGTAAATAAGGAACTATCCCCTGTTTCCTAACCTGAGCCAATCTGTAGGCTAGTTTATGCGCAAGGGAGATGGGCATGGGCATTAGTTCAGGAGTCTCATTACAGGCATAACCAAACATAATCCCTTGATCCCCTGCACCTATCAAGTCATCATTTTGGTTGACAGTTTCTCCCTTTTTAGCTTCCAGAGCTTGGTTGACTCCCATGGCAATATCGCTGGATTGCTCGTCCAATGAGGTAATAACCGCACAGGTTTCAGAATCAAAACCAAACTTGGCCCGGGTATATCCAATTTCTTCAATGGTCTCCCGAACCAGCTTGGGAATATCAACATAACAATTGGTAGTAATTTCCCCAGAAACAAATACTAAGCCTGTAGTAACCATGGTTTCTGCGGCTACCCGAGCATAAGGATCCTGGCTGATGATCGAGTCCAGTATGGCATCAGAAATACAATCAGAAATCTTATCGGGATGTCCTTCAGTAACTGACTCAGAAGTAAATAGGCTTTTCGTCAAATCTACCACCTCCCTTATGATATGCCAGGAAGAAGACCTACTGCCCTGTCAATAATTGCTGCTGCAACCTCCTCTTTGCGCAGCTTTGGCAAAGCCGTACAACTCAAATCTCTGGCAATGATCGTAACTACATTTGTATCACTGGCAAAACCTGCACCATCTATGGTAATATCATTGGCAACAATAAAATCGAGATTTTTCTTCTCTAACTTTTGTTTAGCATTATCCAGAAGGTTTTCCGTTTCCGCCGCAAAACCTACCATTATTTGACCGGGCTTTTTCCTTTTTCCCAGTTCCTGCAGGATGTCGGGAGTGTTTACCAGTTCAAGAATTATTCGGTCATTCCCGTCTCCCGTTTTCTTGAGTTTATGGTCAGCGCAAACAGCCGCCCTAAAGTCACCCACTGCTGCAGCGCCAATAATTATGTCACAATCAGGCTGAAGTTTGAGCATAATCTGACACATATCTTCAGCAGACCATACTTTAAAGAATTCAACGCCCTCCGGAGGATTAAGAGGCGAATTGCCGCTTACCAGATATACTTTGGCACCTCGCCGGACAGCCTCCTCAGCAATACGATACCCCATCTTGCCGGTGCTACGGTTGGCTATAAACCTGACCGGATCAATATCTTCGCAGGTGGTTCCTGCATTAACTAAAAGGCATTTGCCTTCCAGGTCGTTCTTGGGAAATAGCATTTTCCTTATCTGTTGATAAATCTCCTCTATCTCCGGAAGCCTGCCCGGCCCTACAGCACCACAAGCCAAGAGTCCACTGGAGGGCTGCATCACCTGATACCCGCGTTTCTTGAGTTTTTGGAGATTCTCCTGCACAACTGCACTATTATACATATTGCTGTTCATAGCCGGAACCACCAGAACCGGAGCGGTGTTGGCTACTGCTACGGTAGACAGCAAATCATCAGCTATACCATAAGTCATTTTGGCAATCAAATTGGCAGTGGCAGGAGCAATTACCAGTAGATCTATTTCCTCCGCGATACCAATATGCTGCACTTTCCATTCCTGGGAATCCTGCCATAAATCGCTTAAGACTTCCCGGCCTGTAATGGTCTTAAATGTTAATGGAGTCACAAATTTGGTAGCGCCTTCTGTCATGATTACTATAACTTCAAAACCATCCTTTTTTAATCTGCTGGCCAGATCAACCACCTTATAAGCAGCAATACCGCCAGAAACGCCCAAGCCAATGGTTTTAACCATTCTCCATGCCTCCAAGTCTTTTACTTATTCTTGTCAACTGTTATTTTTCCTTCCACCATCTCCTGTAGAGCCCGAGAAACCATTAACGACAGGCGGTAGTTTTCATCGTCTTTATAATGCTCTGACAAGAATCTGGCCCTTCTGGCGACAGCAACTACCACTGCATATTTACTATCAGCTATGTTGATAAGATCCTTCGTTGAAGGAGTAAACAATTAACATCACCCCAAATAAAGATTCTTAACCTTACAACGCTCTGCTGTAATAATGGCAGAAACTTTTTGCACCGCTTGTTCCAAATCATCATTAACAACTATGTAATCATAATATTTTGCTTGCTTTAATTCTTCTTCGCAGGCAGCTATGCGCAAGTTAATACTCTCCTTGGAATCTTTTCCCCTCTGTATTAACCTGTGAGCAATCTCCGCCGCATTTGGCGGATAAATAAAAATAAAAATCCCATCGGGAATATTCTTTTTAACCTGAAAAGCACCTTGGATGTCTATTTCCAGCAATACATCATTTCCGTTATGCAAATTCTCCCAAACAAAGTCTTTGGGGGTTCCATATTTGTTGGAGTATACATTAGCCCATTCCAGAAGCTTGCCCTGGGCAATCATTTGCTCAAATGCCTCTTCACTGACATAAAAATAATCTTGTCCATCAATTTCCCCGATACGCGGTTTACGGGTAGTAGCAGAAATTGATGCCTTAATATCTTTAAACTGGGCTAGTAGTTCTGCTTTGATGGTCCCCTTACCGACCCCGGATGGGCCTGAAATTATGAATAACAAGCCTTTCCTGGTCATATAATTATTCCACTTCCCGTAAATTATACATCCTCACTGACTTCTTTGGAGCTTAGACGATTGGCGACAGTTTCAGGTTGCACCGCCGATAGAACTACATGGCCACTATCAGTTACAATCACCGCCCGGGTTCTGCGCCCATAGGTAGCATCAATCAACATACCCTGTTCCCGTGCCTCTTGAATTACTCTTTTAACCGGTGCAGACTCAGGGCTTACAATTGCTATTATTCTATTAGCCGCAACAATGTTACCAAATCCGATATTAACCAGTTTAATGTCCATAATATTCCCGCATTTACGGGATTCACCTCCTATTATTCAATATTTTGCAACTGTTCCCGAATTTTCTCCAATTCCGCTTTGATGTCTACAACGATTTGGCTGATTTCCAAATCATTTCCTTTAGAGGCAATGGTATTGGTTTCTCTAAACATTTCCTGAACCAAAAAATCGCATTTGCGCCCTACAGACTCTCCATCCATTAGGTCTTTAAGATGATTTATATGGCTTTTTAACCTGACGATTTCCTCAGTAATGTTGGATTTATCCGCAAAAATAGCAGCCTCTTGAATAATCCTCTGCTCATCAGCTAAGTCCTTGGTTAAAAGTTCTGCTATTCTTTGGTGCAACCGTGTATAATACTCCCGCGCAACAACCGGTGACCGTTCTTCCATTCTTAATACCTGTTCATAAATTAAATCGATTCTATCAAGTATATCTGAAGCAAGGTTTCTGCCTTCATTGGCCCGTAACTCTAAAAATTCCTTTATAGCTTCGTCTAAAGTGGCCTTTAAGGCTGACCATAATAATTCACTGTCTTCTTCCGGAATTTCTAAAGAAAACACCTCTGGAAGGTTGAATAGCTCAATAGCTCTTATTTCCTGCGAAATATTTAGTTTTTCTGCTAATTCTTTCAAGTAGTTATAATAAGCTATTGCCAATTCTTTGTCAACCTTGATGTGCCTTTCCGGCTCTTCCTCCCTCTCTATGTTAATATTCACTTCCAGCCGTCCGCGGTTGATACATTTTTTTAGCTCTTCTTTTATTCTTTCTTCCATTGATGAGTACCGACGGGGAATTCTAATATGAAGATCAAAGTACCTGTGGTTTACTCCCTTAATTTCGCATGTGATGCGGTAGGTATGCAATACCTTCTGGCTCCTGCCAAAACCAGTCATGCTTTTTACCATTAAATTCAATCCTTCCATCGCTTATTATGTTGTTACAACTTGTCCCAGGTAGTGATAATCCCCACACCTAGTACATTGTCAGGAAGCTTTTACACAGGGTATGGATACCCTGGAATTAAAGTACAAAGAAAAAGGGGAAAACCCATAGTGTTTTGTGGATGAATTTCCCCTTCCGTTACCTATTTTATCACAATTCCCAATTTAAATGAAAACTGTCTGGTTAAATAAATCAGCAGTCTTAAAATAATTTTAAAGCCTGTCACTAAAATGATTACTGCCCACTGCCACCATAAAAGGGAGACCGTTTTGAAAATAGCCTGCAAGAAAGGCAAATATATAACAGATAGCTGCATAATAATTGAACCAAAGACTGCTGCAATCAAAAACTTGTTTGTAAAAAACCCCAGAGCAAATGGGGAGAAATTCTCCGATCGACATTCAAAAACATAAAACAATTGGGCAAAGACCAGGGTGGTAAACGCCATGGTACGCGGCAGGTTTAGTTCCTCTATACCGTTAAAGCGGCAGTATATTAATCCCAGGGTAAATGTACAAAGGGTGGCTATGCTGATAAATAAACCGCGACTAAATATTATCCTTCCCAGCTGGCGTGCAAAAATGCTTTCGTTGCGTTCCCTAGGCTTTCTTTCCATGATTCCAGGCTCAGGAGGTTCAAGCCCCAGGGCCATGGCTGGTAAACCATCTGTGACCAGATTTACCCACAATATTTGTATAGGTAAAAGAGGTAACGGCATGCCCAGGAGGGATGCCAAAAACATAACCATCACTTCGCCAATATTACAGCCCAATAGGTACCTGATAAACTTTCTTATATTATCGTAAATGGCCCGGCCTTCATATACTGCTTTAACAATAGTAGAGAAATTATCATCAGCCAGTACCATGGCCGAGGCCTCTTTTGTAACCTCGGTTCCTGCTATCCCCATGGCAATGCCTATATCAGCTGCTTTTACAGCCGGCGCGTCGTTAACCCCGTCTCCAGTCATGGCTACCACGTGTTGATTTTGTTTGAGGATTTTAACAATACGGTTTTTGTGTTCCGGGGAAACTCGGGCAAAAACCCGGCTTTTCATGGCTTTTGGATAGAGCTCCTTATCTGACAATAGATCCAGTTCCTTGCCTGTCAATACGCTACCATCACCGCTAATTCCTACCTCGCGGGCAATGGCACTGGCAGTGGCAGGGTGGTCACCGGTAATCATCATGGGTACTATTCCTGCCGAGAGGCACTGAGCAACTGAATTGGCAACTCCCGGGCGGGGAGGATCGATCATACCGCAAATGCCTACCAAAATAAGACCCTGTTCCAATTCTTCATCTGTTAACGAGATTTTAGCCGAATCAATTTTTTTATAGGCAAAAGCCAGCACCCTTAAAGCATTTTTTGCCCATTTTTCCTGTGTATCAACAAAGAACTGCCTTTGCCTGCTCCCCAGTCTTTTGACAACCCCACCCTGTTGAACTGAATGGCAGGCATTAATCAGGACGTCTAAAGCCCCTTTAACCATTACCAGCAGTTCCTGGTCTTTTTCAACAGTAACTGTCATGCGTTTCCGGTTAGAATCAAAGGGTACTTCTCGGATCCGCTTATAGCTTTGGTTAACCCCGGCCTTATGGCACATTATGGTTAAGGCTGCCTCAGTTGGGTCGCCTTCTATTACCCACTCTTTATTAATTCTCTTGACAGTTGTATTGTTGCAATGACACGCAATCTCCAGCAACCAGTGGTAATCCTTTTCTTCAAAATTTTTCAGCAGATCCTGGTTGAAATATCTATCTGAAGATGAGTATTCTTCTCCGGGGATAGCCAATTCTCTTTCAAAAACGGCGACCTTTCTAACCAACATTTTATTCTGAGTTAGTGTACCTGTTTTATCTGAACAGATAACAGTGGTACAACCTAGAGTTTCCACTGCCGGCAGTTTTCTCACTATGGCATTTCTATTTGCCATTCTTTGCACTCCCAGGGCAAGAACAATGGTAACAATGGCTGGTAAACCTTCCGGTATAGCAGCCACAGCCAGGCTGATACCAGCCATCAGCATGGTCATAATGTCTTCACCGCGTATAATGCCCAAAAAGCTTACTACTGCACAGACCACCAAGCAAATAACAATGAGATTTTTCCCCAGGCTATCCAGCCGTAGCTGAAGAGGGGTAAGAGACCTCTCGGTTTCCTTCATAAGTTGGGCTATCTGACCCATAACAGTATCCATTCCGGTAGCAACTACTACCCCGGTGCCTCTCCCTTTGGTAACTGAAGTTCCCATAAAACTGAGATTCTTTTGCTCGGCCAAGGGGGTATCACCTGTCATCAGTAATTGGGCATTTTTCCCTACAGGGATCGATTCACCGGTCAGGGGCGCTTCATCAACTTCAAAATTTACCGCATCAATCAGTCTGATATCGGCAGGGACTTTATCCCCCGCCTGCAGAAATACAATATCTCCCGGCACCAGCTGGCTGGAGGCAATTTTATATTTCTCCCCCCCCCTTAGAACCAGGGCCTGTGCATAAGTTAGCTTTTTGATCTCTTCCAGTGATTTCTCCGCCCGGTATTCCTGGGCAAATCCTAATATGGCGTTAATAGTCACTATAGCCATAATAGTGATCGCATCTGCCATTTCCCCAATCACGCCTGAGATAACCGTAGCCCCTAGCAAAACCAGAACCATGGTATCCGTAAATTGATTGAGCAGAATTACCAGAGGATTTATTCTTGTATCTTGTTGCAGCTCATTGGGGTACTTTTCCCTTCTTAACCTTGCTTCAGCTTCATTCAGGCCTCTTTCTTCATTGGTTCCAAAAAACGCCATGGTTTCTTGAATTGTCTTTTGTCCCCAGGGAATTTCCTTCATTTTTTACCTCCAATAAAACCTCTGCAAAAATCTTATTCAAGGAGGCAAAAGAAAAGAACAGTGAGGAAAGTAGTCTTCTCTCTGTTCTCATTAAGCTCTATTTCCCAGGGTCTCTCAATTTTAAGTCAGGAAATCCCTTTTATACCGAGCGTTCCCCCAGCCAATTACATATCACAGGAAAAACCTCACGTTTGGCCAGGCTGCCAAAAACCAGACCGCCATGTCCAACTTTAAATTCATAACAGGTTTTATCCTGAGAAGAAATGTGATCCAGAATTGCTTTGCTCTGATGGGGAATAACAATATGATCATGTTCACCAATAAGCAAAAGCATATTGGCACTAATGTTCGACAGTTTCACCTTCCGCCCTTTTATGACGAATTCTCCTTTTACCAACAAGTTTTCCTGGTAAAAGTCTTTGATCCACTGTTTGTAAGCTCTGCCGGGAAAGTTTACATTGTCATTAACCCATTTGTCCAATGCTTTCCAAGCTGCGATAGGCAAACCTTCATCAATATTTTTCCATAGACGCGTATAAGTGCTGACAAAGTTGTTGACCGGATTTAAGAGTTTGACCCCAAAATCAATGAATTCCTTGGGAATCAATTCAAAGGTATCCGTGACTTTATCAACATCAAAGACCGTTCCTGCCAACCAGATGCTGGAGACCCCGGCATCCCCAAAATCAGTAGGCACGGCCAAATAAACCAGGTTTTTTATCGCAGGCTGAGGAAATAATGCTGCATACATGCTAGCCATAGTTCCGCCCATACAATAACCTAATATGCTTAATTCATCACTTTCAGAGAACTGGCATACTTTTTGTACAGCCCGAGCAATATAGTCATGTATCAGATCACTGAAGCTCAGATTCCGGTCTTCCCAGCTAAATTCTCCCCAGTCCAGAAGGTAAACATCAAATCCTTCATTGACCAAATGCTCAACCAGGCTCATTCCTGGAACTAAATCCAAGATGTAGGGTTTGTTGATTAAGGCATAAAGCATCAGAAGGGGAGTTTTATATTTATAGCCATTAGGGCTCACATAGCGATAGAGCTTGGTTTTGTTTTTCCTCCATACGATGTCTTTGGGGGTCATACCAGTTTCCGGTAAAGGATCAAGGTTTAATACTTCTACCCAGCGTTGAGTACTTCTCATCATGCGCTCCTGGGTGGATTGGAGCATTTTCCCTACTTCTTCGGCTGAACCGGTTAATACTTCAATTTTTTTCATATTAATAATTCCTCCGAATATCCCAATCTTTCATCTTATAGATATACATCCAATATGTGTTTTCTTGGGGGTATTACTATTGCTTCTCCTTCCACCAAAAGCTCTCCATACTGGTTATGGCAGGTAGTCCTCAGCCTTACCCGCCCCCTTGGCATCATTTCTATTATTTCAGCAGAAGCTCTTACTGTGTCATTCATATAACAGGGCCTAATAAATCTTGCATCCTGGGTTTCATAAATAGTACCCGCACCTGGCATACGGTTACCCACCACATTGGATATCAGCCCCATCAAGAGCATACCATGGACTATCCGGGTTTTAAAATGACCTTGCCTGGCTCTGTGTTCATTAACATGCAGCCAACTAAAATCACCGCATATCCCGGCATAATTATATACATCGGTTTCGGTAATGGTTTTTTCCACGTGAGCTTTATCTCCAACCTTCAACTCATCATAAATCCGTTCTATCATCTCTTTCTCCCCTTTATCCTATTTTCGACACTTATTCGGTTTTTTTGGTGGTCTTGGAGGTATTCTTTGCAGCGATCTTTTTGTTCAATCCGTCCAGTTTCTTATTTATTTTCTCCAAGTCCTTCCTCAAGGCCTCAATCTCTTCACTGCATTTGATCTGATGGTTAACCATTTCGGTAAAGCTTTGGGTAATTTTCTTGTAGTTATCAAATAAACCGGATTCCATCTGGTCAACTTTCTCTTCCAGGGAGACTATCAGTTCAGCAACTCTTGCTACATCCTTTTTGGTCGGCCATATAGCCTGGTCAGACATTTTTTCCATTTGCTGACGTGTAATCTTGGTATAGGCCAAATATTGCTCAAGAGTTTTATCAATTAATTTTACAAAGGTATCAGTGCAGATAAACTCACGAAAAATCCTGGCAGCATCTTTTTCCTGCTGAAAATAAAACTCCTTCCACAGTTCCAGCCAGTTTGGCATTTGAATTGCTTCTGTTTCTTTCTCCTGTTTGTCTTCAGTTATGGATTCTTGATCCGGCATAGGACCTCTCCTTTCATTTCAGCATCTTAAAAGGCTTGCATATACAAAGACGCGGTTATAGCTCGCCCATAACCGCGCTGCTCCACGCAATTCCAACCAAAATACTATTTATAGGTTATCAACTTTTTTAGATAAGTCCTCTATTTTTTTATTAAGATCCTCAAAGTATTTAAAACCTGGAAAATCTACGTTTTCCATGGTACTTTTAAATGCCTCATGTATCATTTTTTGCAATTGCAATTGGTTCTTTTTCGTCTGACTCATCAGTTCTTCCATTAGTTTTACACTTTCTTCCCTGGTCAGTTTCCGCTGTTCCAGGTATTTTTTCACCATATTTTCAACCTGTTCCTGGGTCCAGGACATGCTCCCCAAGCCAACTAGCCACATTTCCCAGAATTTCTCAGAGGCGTTTTCAAGCGCCGAAAATGCCTTTTCCCAATTTTCCTGATTCGTCATCCAAATCTACTCCCTTCCTTAATTCATTAAACTAGCACCGAAGCCTATTAAAACAGGGGCAGATACTAATTCTAAGAATTTCCTATAATGAGATTATTCTAACATATTTACTAAATATCGACAAGCACTCCTTTGGCCTTGTTCAATTCTAATAGCTAATTAGATATTTTCTCATTTTTGGCATTAACTAGACTTTGACAGTGTTTCTTATTAAATAATTCCTCACCAACAGTAGCGAAAAAGATCCTATGTTTGTTTATATAACAACTTCCGGGTTTTACAGCGTCGAAAATTCCATAAGATTTTAAGATATAGTCACATACCCGATCTCCAAAGAGAATAATATATTTAGGATCAAGGGTTTCTATTTCTTCAATCAAAAAAGCCAGACAGGCAATTATTTCAGCATTACCAGGCCTTACCGGTATTGCGTCACAATACCGCCCTGTTAGTAGGCATCGGTTATCATAGTCAATTAACTTCTTTTCCCAAAAACAGCTTACACTGTGTCTGGTTACACATGCTTTAGGCTGGCATCTGACCACATAAGTATGATAAATGTTTTCAAGATTAAACTCGTTCTGGACAAGACGGTGTAGCTCGATCAAATTGTTTATATCCCTGCAAAAGATGCTTTCATATTCGAATACCAATATTATATCAGGATCAAGCTCTCCCTTTCCCATTGAGGGCCTTTTGGTACAGGGAAGAAGGTTTCCACAACGCTGGCACTGACAAATTCTGTCTTCCATGGCAATTATTTGCCGAATTTTTTCCTGCCTGGTTTGTTCTTTCATGAGACCTCCTAGGAAAACAATTACACAAAACTTACCATGTGATTTCTCTTCGACAAAAAAACTCAAATATCCTTTAAAATTTAAGGCAAAGAACCGCTCACTAGGTTAAGCGGTTCTTCTCTTTAACTTTATAAAGATACTCTCTTGTCCTTTTATTAATACCCCAGGTAGCATCAGTGAGCTTATTGCTGATATAACTTCTCATGTTATCGTCAATTTCAGGATTCATACCGTCCAAAACCAGATAAAAGCACCTTAGAACATCTACCATACTGGAAAATATTCTTTCCATAGGAGCTTGCTTTAAGAGTTCATCCTTGCCGCCGTAGAAAAAGATCATCCTCTTTAAAACCCATGCAATTTCTGCGTTGCTCCATATCTTTTTTTCCAGTATCTCATCCAGCAATTGGTCGGGGCCCATGGAAAACTCTTTTTTCTCTATTTTTTCCCATTCCTGACTTCCTACGATGGAAGAACAAAAAATTAAAGGGGTTTCTTCCATATTATTAAACCTCCGAAGTTTAATATAGTATTCTTCTCGCTCCAGCATATCTAGCTATATAATAGGAATCATCCAGCGAAGTATATATAACTCCTCCGCTGCGCGGAGAGCTGGAATGGATGAACCGGTTATCACCTACATATATCCCCACATGATCTACGATAGAACTGTTACATTTGAAAAATACCAGATCACCCGGCACAAGAGCAGCCTTATCTATATATTCCCCAATATTATATTGACCATCTGCAGTTCTGGGCAGCTGAAAGCCAAACTGTGAATAAACATACTGCACAAAACCGGAACAATCAAACCCCCCTGGCCTTGCTCCACCATAGGCATAGGGCGTGTTAAGATACTTGGCTGCTTCCTGGGTAACCTGTGCACCATCCACCCTGGATCTGGATCTGGAAGGGGTTTGATTAGCAGCAGGAATTAATAAACTATCCCCAGGCATGATGATATCACTGGTAAGGTTATTATAGCTTATTAAGCTATAATAACTGATATTATACTGTTGGGCTATTTTGATCAAGTAATCACCCGGCTCAACTATATATACAACATTGGTCTGCTTGTCTTCCGAGAAAGTCATATCGGAATGTATAATGAGTTCCTGTCCTGGAAAAATTAAGTCGGATACCAGTCCATTGATTTCCTTTAATGATTCAACAGTCGTTCCATAATGTGAAGCTATCTGGCCAAGAGTGTCACCCGCTTTTACCACATGAACACTTTCATCGGCCATTCCTACTGATGCCATTAGGCCCCATAATATAAAGGTGACTAAGCCAAGAATTGCTTTTTTCAATTTATTATCCTACCCTTCGGTGAAAGTCCCCATAAATCACCATATTCTACATGCTATGGTAATTATCCTGCAAAGGGAGGGGTATTTTCTACTGTTTATGACATTTATAATAATCCATCAGGTGCTGCATATGTTTCTCATTAATCCCTGAGTGACCCATGCAGTTTTTCATTTCTCCATTACCTGGACCATGAAAATCACTGCCTCCTGTCACCAGCAGTTGGCGAGAATAGCTCAGTTCCAAAAAATACCTGGTTTGAGCCGGGTCATGTTCAGGATAGAAGACTTCAATTCCTTCCACTCCCATGTCAATAATGTGGTTGATATCTGCCAAGCTGCCAATCAACCCAGGATGAGCCAGGATGCTGATGCCCCCTGCCTTTTTAATCAGCTCAATAGCCTCTTCCGGGACGAATTTATATCTGGGAACATAAGCAGGTCTTCCTTTTCCCAGGTAGCGATCAAATGCCTCGGTTATGGAATTAACATAACCGTTTCTTTTTAGTGCCATGGCTATGTGAGGTCTGCCGATTACTCCTCCTGAAGCCAGTTCTTTTACCTGGTCAAGTGTAATTTTAAAGCCCATATTGATCAACTTGTCTACCATTTGTTGACCTCTAACCAGTCTTGCCTCCCGTATGTTTCTAAGTTTTTCTTCCAGCAAAGAGTAATGAGGATCAACAAAGTAACCAAGAATGTGTATTTCCATACCATTTTTTTCAGTATTTAATTCAACGCCGGGTATAAAAGTGAAGGAAAAGGAATTTAATTCGATGTATCTCCTGGCCAAATCAATTCCCCCAACAGTATCATGATCAGTGATAGCGATACCCGCTAATCCCTGATTAATTGCAAAGTCTACTGCCTGTTCCGGGGATAAGGTTCCATCAGATACTGTTGTGTGAATATGCAAATCGTAAAACATATGGTACACCAATAAATTCAGATTACCCTGGAAATAACCCTCAATGCATTATCCCTGGTAATCATCTGTATTTCCTTTTGATTTAATCCTCTTCCTTGCAAATATTCTTCCCAACCGGCATAAGCTTCTATCCCGGGCAGCAATATATCATCAGCACCATCAAAATCAGATCCCAAAGCTACATGCTCTATTCCAATCAGATCTCCAATGTACATAATATGATCCAGTAAATCGTCAATAGTAATTTTTCCCTCTTTTATAAAATCAGACACCTGATTTACTCCAATTACTCCTCCGTTTTGTGCCAGAGCCTTTATTTGTGAATCCGTAAGATTTCTGGGGTGAGAACAGAGAGCCCTGGCATTGGCATGAGTAACCAGAATCGGTTTCGTATAGTATTCCAAGGCCTCGAAAAAGCCTTTCTCAGCTATGTGGGAAAGATCGAGGAGAATCCCCATTTCATCCATTACCTGGACAATTTTTCTCCCCAGTTTGCTTAACCCCCCTGCTTTTTCTCCTTCCCCGATGCCGTCAGCCAATTGGTTGCGATTATTCCAGGTCAAACCCATACTCCTTAAGCCTAACTGGTATAGAATTCTCAGCAGAGCGGGATCTTCCCCTATGGCATCCCCACCTTCCAGGTGAAGTATGCAGCCAATTCTATCCTGCCCGTTATTCTCATTTATATCAGCCATACTATTAACATGATAAAGATATAGAGAATTCCTGTTCAGCTCTTGATAGTAAAGATCTACCTGTTTTAGTATTTCCTTTAATGCTATACTAGGCTCTTTGGGCATAGTAAACAAGGCAAAAAATTGTATCATAATAGATGCTTGCATAGCACGTTTTATATCAAAATGGAGGCTATTGGTGAAGAGGGGTTCCTCTTTCTCATAAATTGCCGATATGGTATCACAGTGTAGATCAACTATTTTACTCAAGTTAAAGAACTCCTTTCAAACAAAACACCTGCATTCTAACTGCAGGTGTAACTTACAGAGGGTAAAACCATTGATTTTACTAAAATATTTATAGATATTACCTTGGTTCGATGATTAGTTTTATTGCTGTTCTTTCTTCACCATCTATTATAATATCAGTAAAAGCCGGTATACAGATTAAATCCATACCGCTTGGAGCAACAAATCCCCTGGCGATTGCAATAGCCTTTACGGCCTGATTAATAGCACCTGCCCCTATTGCTTGAATCTCTGCAGCACCTTTTTCTCGTAGAACTCCTGCAAGGGCTCCTGCAACTGAATTTGGACTGGATTTAGCTGAAACCTTTAATACCTCCATTAAGAATACCTCCTTCAGAAAAATAAAAATGGATGATTAGTTGCTCTTCTACATTATATTCTAACTTTAAATATTAATTCCTTCTTTTTACAATAAATTTTGTATTAATTTCCATATAAGTTATCACAAACCGCTTTTTCAACTTTGAAGGAGGTAGGAAATCCTATTTATTTGTTGAACTCTGTTGGTAGTATCATCCACACTTAATACTACTCCCTGCAACTGGCCGGCTCCTTTAGCTACATCCAGCCTGACCGGCCGTTGGGTAAGAAACTTTTCAATTACCTGTTTTTTGTTCATGCCTAGAATAGAATCAGAGGGACCCGTCATGCCCAGATCAGTAATATAAGCAGTTCCATTAGGTAGTATCCTTTCGTCAGCAGTCTGGATATGAGTATGAGTACCTAATACCGCAGTTACCCGACCATCAAAATAATAAGCAAAAGCAAGCTTTTCTGAAGTGGCTTCAGCATGAAAATCTACAATAATTATATCTGCCTGGTTAGCCAGTCTGGAAATAATCTCTTCGCCTACCCTAAAAGGGCAATCTAATGGAGCAAGAAATACTCTCCCAGATAAGTTTATAACAGCTATTTTTTTATCAGATCCTACAGGAAACAGATTGTAACCATTCCCGGGGCAATCACCGGGATAATTAGCCGGCCTTATCAAACTTGGTTCTCTGTCAATAAAGTTGAATATTTCTTTATTATCCCATACGTGGTTCCCCATGGTGAGAACATTTATTCCCAAGGAAAGCAGCTCATCTAATACTTCCAAACTTAATCCTCGGCCTCCGGAAGCATTTTCTGCATTAGCAATAGTAAAAGCAATATCATATTCGCGCTTAATCTGTGGCAACATGCTGGCAATTGCTTTTCTCCCAGTTCTCCCTACAATATCTCCAATCACTAAAATATTCAACTTAAACCTCCAAAATTAATTATTGAAGACGAATACCCTCCCTTCCTCGCGGTAGGAAAAGAAATTCGTTGAACCATTATAATTTCTGTTGATCTTCCGTAATAAGTTCTTTTTTATTTTACTTTTTTCTGAATCTTTTGCCCTGGCTACGGATTCATCCATTAACAGTAATTCCGCAAATGTCTCTTTAGCAATTTGGGCAAATATCTCTATTTCCCCTTCGGTCAGGGTTTTTACATCCCGTTCAAAACATATAAAGGTAAAGCCGGAATTATGCTCATACCCAATGTTCAGTAATTCTGGCTTATTCGCCGTTAATTGGTAATATAAGTTCTGAGCCTCTTTTAATTTAAAAATAAAGGACTCAAAGGATTTATGGTCAATTATACTTTTTAGAGCCAGCTCAAGACTGATCCTTTCCTTGTCAGCCTGATATTTAACTGCATTTAATTCCGGATATTTTACAGATGCAGCAATAAAAATATCTAAGCCAGAATTACTTTCCATTAACATCTTCCCCTCAAAACATTTATAATAAACTCTTCTTCAGGGAATTAGAAAGTCCTTCTGGCATAGTCCTTGTAATAAATAACATTGCTGTTATAAAATGCAGCGGTTATTGAATTACTTGGCGTATTCCACCGATCTAGTCTCCCTTATTACTACCACTTTGATCTGTCCGGGATAGTCCAGGGTTTCTTCTACTTTCTTGGCTATTTCGCGATTAAGGTTTATGGCCTGTAAGTCGTCAACTTCATCTGGTTTTACAATAATTCGTATCTCTCTGCCGGCTTGAATAGCAAAGGATTTTTCTACTCCTTCAAAGGAGTCAGCTAAGGACTCGAGTTTCTCTAAGCGTTTAATATAAGCCTCCAGGGTCTCGCGCCTGGCACCAGGCCTGGACGCTGAAATAGCGTCAGCAGCTTGTACAAGAACTGCTTCTATGGTATATGGCTCCACATCACCATGGTGCGCTTCTATTCCATGGATGACCTCTTTACTTTCCCGGTATTTCTTGGCCAAGTCCACTCCTATTTCCACATGGGGGCCAGTCACTTCATGATCTACAGCTTTTCCAATATCGTGGAGAAGTCCGGCTCTCTTAGCCACCATAACATCTACATCCAGCTCAGCAGCCATGATTCCTGCCAGATGGGCAACTTCTACCGAATGTTTTAAGACATTCTGTCCGTAACTGGTGCGATGTTTTAGTCTACCCAGTAACCTTATAAGTTCAGGGTGCAATTCCAGGACCCCCACCTCAAAGGCAGCCTGTTCCCCGGTTTCCCTTATCTCCTGATCAATCTCTTTCTGTGCCTTTTCCACCATCTCTTCTATTCGTGCGGGAT
The DNA here is from genome assembly GCA_050949885.1 of Syntrophomonadaceae bacterium. Classification (GTDB taxonomy): domain Bacteria; phylum Bacillota; class Syntrophomonadia; order Syntrophomonadales; family Syntrophomonadaceae; genus JBMNGO01. The sequence goes on from JBMNGO010000001.1 coordinate 171,064, forward strand.
GAATCCTCCCATCAGATACTAGGTTTTCCAGAGCCACCCTGGCCACTTCTCTTCTGATAGGATCAAAAGATGAAAGAATTACGGCTTCGGGGGTATCATCAATTATAAGATCTACTCCTGTCAGTGTTTCAAATGTCCTTATATTTCGGCCTTCTCTCCCTATTATTCTTCCTTTCATTTCGTCATTGGGCAAAGCCACCACCGAAACGGTAGTTTCCGAAACTACATCAGCTGCACATTTCTGAATGGCCATAGATATAATATTTTTGGCTTTTTTACCGGCTTCTTCCTTGGCTTCAGCCTCAATATTCTTTATCATCATGGCAGTCTCCTGCCTAATTTGCTGTTCCACATTATATAGAAGCAAATCTTTGGCTTCTTCAGAGGTTAACCCAGACAGGCGTTCAAGTTCCTTAAGCTGTTGGCTTAAAACAAGCTGAAGATCTTTTTGGGTTTTTTCCATTTCCTTTTCTTTTAGCTGTAAATTATGCTCTTTTTTCTCCAGGGATTCTGTTTTCTTGTCAAGCCATTCTTCTTTTTGTATTATTCTTCTTTCCAGACGATCAAGTTCACGGCGACGTTCTCTCGCATCCTTTTCTGCCTCTTGCCTGCTGTGATGTATCTCTTCTTTGGCACTTAACAAAAGTTCTTTTTTATGTGCTTCAGCTTCTTTGAAAGCCTCCTCTAAGATCCTTTTGGCTTCCTCCTCGGCTGCACCTATGCGGCTTTCTGCAATTAGCCGACGGGCGTAATAACCTGCAGCCAACCCTACTGCCAAAGAAAAAGTGATAACAATAAAACTTACCAGTGTGTTTATCTTTTTCACCTCCCTAAAATAACACAGTACATAGAGAAAAAACCGAGCAAAAACTCGGTTTTTAATAAAGAAGTCTTCTATTATGAATTGATAATGTTACCATATCCATCAAATAAAAGTCGATCTTTCGGGTGTTAAAACCAGTAAAATACCTGACTGGCAACATAAATCAATTATAACCGGATAATGGTACCATCCATTTTCCAAACCAGACACACACTACAAAACCCACCATTTATAAAGGACATCTATATAAAAAATCAGTAGTAGTCAGTGGTCTAATTGAAGACTTCCCAAACTGAGTCTATCTAAATTTTAGTGAGTTTGTAATTGAGTGTCAAGCTTGATCCATGCTGTTACTTGCAACGTCTGGGGGCAATAATCTATCTTTAATCTGTTTTTCAATCAGCGAACTAAACTCGGGCCGGTTTTTTATATATTCTTTGGCGTTCTCTCTTCCCTGTCCAAGTCTTTCCCCGTCATATGAATACCATGAACCACTTTTTTGAATAATATCCAGGGAAACGGCAATATCTAATAAGTCACCCTCTTTGGAAATACCTTGTCCATACATAATATCAAATTCTACTGTTTTAAAAGGAGGAGCTACTTTGTTTTTCACCACTTTTACCTTGGTTCGGTTTCCTATTATGGTATCCATTCCTTGCTTGATAGGATCCCCTCGCCTAACTTCTAAACGAATGGTGGCATAGAACTTTAATGCTCGCCCACCCGTAGTGGTTTCGGGACTTCCGTATACTACCCCCACCTTTTCCCTTATCTGATTAATAAATATTGTACAGGCTCTTGATTTGCTAATATGAGCAGTGAGTTTTCTAAGGGCCTGGGACATCAACCGGGCCTGCAAGCCAACATGAACATCACCCATTTCGCCTTCCAGTTCGGCGCGGGGTACCAGAGCAGCGACGGAGTCAATTACCACAATATCAATAGCCCCGCTTCTTACGAGGGCTTCGGCTATTTCCAAAGCCTGTTCCCCGTTATCAGGCTGAGCTACCAGGAGGTTATGAATATCAACTCCCAATTTCCTGGCATAAAGCGGGTCCAAGGCATGCTCAGCATCAATAAAAGCGGCCATTCCACCCTCTTTTTGAGCTTGAGCAATTGCATGCAGAGCAACTGTAGTCTTTCCTGATGATTCAGGGCCAAAAATTTCAACTACCCTGCCCCGAGGGAATCCACCAACCCCAAGTGCCAGATCAAGCGAAATACAGCCGGTAGAAATAACGTCTATGTTCATAGCCACCGCTTCACCCAATTTCATAATTGAGCCTTTTCCAAATTGCTTTTCGATGTTTTTTATCGTATTGTTTAAAGCAGCAGTTCTACCTTTAATTTCTTCCTCATTTTTCATATTAGCCCCCCTCTCAAACATTTGTTCGCTTTAATTATTCTATTATAATTATTCGAAATATGTCAATCTTTTTTATCCTTTTAGATCAAAGGTTTTGCATATATTATAGCGTGGGCCATCTGAGGTTAAACGACTTTCCATTAAACTGAAATGTTCGATGGGGAAAAGTTCTGAATGGACTTCTGGATCCAAACGGGAGGCCCTGCTTATCAATTCGCTTAGGTTCTTCTCACTGCGAATCCTCCCCAGAGTAAAATGAAATCTATGCTCTTTTTCCGGTTCAAAACCTAAAGTTGACAGGTAAGCATCTACCCGATCCCCTAAAAAAATAGCCTTTTGTATTTCTCCGAATATTCCCAGCCAGATAACCCTGGGTCTTCTTCGGTTGGGAAAAAAGCCAATACCTTTAACCTGCAGATTAAACGGAGGGCAACACTCCCTTACCAACTTCAGCCGATTTTCAATTTTTTTATATTCTTCATTTTTTATCTCACCTAAGAATTTAAGGGTGATATGATAATTCTCGTACTCAACCCATTTAACATCAGGCGACAGTTCGTCCATTTTTTCTCTTACCCAAAGCCCCAAATCCCTGATAAAATCAGGAACCTGAATGGCGATAAATGCTCTCAATGAATACTCCCTCCAGTAATGATGTGTCTGCGCAGCATGTCTAAACATGATTTTGCGGCTAGTAATCTTATGGTATTACGATCTCCTGCCAACCTCAACTCCTTTACCAGTTCATAGTCTCCTTCCACCAATGCTATATAAACCAGCCCAACAGGCTTTTGAGCTGAACCGCCTGCGGGGCCTGCAATACCTGTGATAGCCAAGCCGAAGTCCGCCCCTGATACTTTTCGGATTCCGCGGGCCATTTCCCTTGCCACCACTTCACTTACAGCTCCATATTTCTCCAGGTTTTTGGCAGATACCTCTAATAAAGCCATTTTGGCGGCATTGCTGTAGGATATGCCAGAACCCCAAAAGAATTGGGAACTGCCGGGAATATCAGTTAAAAGTTTACTCACCAATCCTCCCGTACAGGATTCTGCTAAGGCCACGGTTTTATTATTGTTTACCAATAGATACGCTACCCGTTCCACTAGGCTTTCATCATCAAAACCAAAAATACTATTCCCCAATCGCTCTTGAATTAGCGAGATGATTTGATCCATTTTTTTCTGACTTGAGGATGGACGATCTCCCTGAGCAGTCAGGCAAATATGAATTTCCCCTTCTTTAGCCAACAAAGATATACTGCATTCCTCTGAGTCCACCAGAAGATCCTGCAACAGCTCTTCGACCCTTGATTCACCTTGACCAAATATTTTAATAATCCTGTTTTGTATTCTGCCCTCACCTATAGAGAACTCTTTTTTTAAGAGAGGTTCCACTCCTTCAATAAACATATGCTTCATTTCCTGAGGAGGGCCCGGAAGCAACACATAAAGCTTTTGCTCATGCTTTAAATACATGCCGGGAGCTGTTCCCCGAAGATTGCTAATAACTTTAGCTTCCGGAGGAAACATGGCCTGTTTAAGGTTGCTCCTGGGCATTTCCCTTTTTCGACGCAAAAAGTATGCCCGTATTTGCTCGGCTGCTTCTTTCCTTAATTCCAATTTAAGCCCGGCAAATTCGCTTACCGTCTCCTTGGTCACATCATATTTAGTTGGCCCCAGACCACCGCTGGTTATTATCAAATCAGCCGATTCCCTTGACCACTCCAGGATCCTTAACAAATCTTCGCGACTTTCTGAGACTGTTACTTTCATCACAACTTTGATCCCTAAGGCCTGGAGTCGGGAAGATAAAAATACCGAATTAGAATCAATAGTCGCACCAGTTAATAGCTCGGTGCCGGTTGAAATAATAGCAGCTGTGGGCAAAACTTCATCTCCTTAAGCATTTAAGTCTATATTAATTATAAGCATTAAATAGTTACCCTAACAGTATTATTGAACTGCCTTCTTGCTTATACTTAATTCTCAATATTTTGAGGCCGTTGTTTATCTACATACGCTACCGGATGGTCCTGAAAAGAAAAAACCGGATTTCTCCGGTTGTCTGTTTTAAAGCTGGCCGAAAACCAAAGGCCCAGCAAGGCCAGTTGCCATTCCTGGCTCTAAGCCGACTGTATCAGGTTAGTAAAACGCTGCCGCTCAATAGTTTCTTCTTCCAGCACACATTTTGCGATCTTCTTTAGCAACAGTTCATTGTTGATTAGTAAATCCCTGGTTCTTTTATCCAAATCCATAATTATTCCCTGGCATTCCTTATATAAGACCTCGCTAGGGATATTGGTAATGCCCACAATTCCCAGGGATGACAGACCTGATGCAACTATCTCCTTGGCTATATTCCATGCCTGGTTAAAATCGTTTTTGGCTCCTGTGCTTCTATCCCCATATATTATTTCTTCGGCAACTGCGCCTCCCAGGGTTACCATTATTTGATCTTCCAATTCGCTACGGGTATAAAGGTAGCGATCATCCTGGGGTGACTTGCGCATAAAGCCAAGAGCCCCTCCCCGTGGAACAATAGTTAGGGAAGAAACAGAACCAGGTTCAAGCAATTCGCTAACTATTGCATGTCCGCTTTCATGTATACTCACTCTTGCCATTTCAGTTTGTGAAGGTTTTTTATCCAGCTTCTCCCCCATTATTACCTTATCTATTGCCTCATTAAAATGCTTGATATCAATTTCCTCCGCCTCTTCCCTCATGGCCAGAATTGCAGCTTCGTTGGCCAGGGTTTCCAAATGGGCTCCGGAAAAACCAAAAGTGGTTCTGGCCACCTCATCCAGAATACTATCGTCTTTTACAGGTTTATTCCGAGTATGGATGGACAGAATCTTGCGGCGTCCGGCCTTATCGGGTAAGCCAACTTGCACTTGCCGGTCAAACCTCCCCGGTCTTAAGAGAGCCGGGTCCATCATGTCAACCCGGTTCGTAGCACCAATCAATAAAATCCTGGGGTCATCATTGGGATTGATGCCGTCCATCTCAACCAATAACTGGTTAAGGGTTTGGTCGTATTCCATATGGCTGGCATGGCTTCCTCTTTTGGCCCCCAGTACTTCCAGTTCATCAATAAAGATAATGGTGCTTTTGTAGTTATTGTCAGCCGCTTTCTTCCGCGCATTACGGAAGAGCTGCCTCACCCTCTTGGCCCCAACACCGGCATACATTTCGATGAATTCACTTCCTGAGGTAGCAATAAAGGCTGAACTGGTAAAACAAGCAGCCGCCTTAGCCAGCAGTGTCTTACCTGTACCCGGAGGTCCCACCAAAAGTACTCCTTTTAACGGTCTAACACCCATCCGGGCAATTTCCTCAGGCTTTATAATAAACTGCAGAGCTTCTTTGAGTTCCTTAATGGCCGAATCCTGCCCCCCAATATCATCAAAACTTACTGAGGTGTTAACTCCGCTGCCTACTTCCTCATATTTTAAATTGCCCTGATTGTGCATAAAAAAATAAAAACCACCTATGATAAGGGCAATAAAGATTAATGGAGTGACATTAATTCCAATAACCGCTAAAAAAATTATGAATGCTAATCCTGAACCAACTACTGCTTCCTTCATTTTAGGCCTCCCTGTCAGCGTTTGTTCTCGTTTCGGGCCGATAACGGTCAAAAATCTCGTACCAGTACCCGCTGCCGTCTTCTATCTGTAAATAAAGATGCCTTTCATCAACATATAACCTGTAACTAAATCGATCATGATCAATACGGCTGGCCATTTCATTCTCCAACCATACAAACCGGTTGTTAGCCAGGGCTTCATAAAGAGCCATTTTTAAACTGCTTTGCAGTTCATCCAATTCCTGAGTGGATTTACCTTTAACTGCAAGTTTAAATGAACCAGGTTCAATCTTATTACAAATAATTTTCTCTATCTCCAGGTACTCTTTTTGCAGATTGGTGATTTTCTTTAATGAAATGTTAATATTGTAAGTCTTGCCATCCTTGGAGACTTGAACTGCTTCCACCGTATCTCTTTCGGCAATGGCTTCCTTTAACGGCTCTTCCACCCCATAAACATTGTATAATTTATAACCACCCAGAAAAATTCCCAGCGCAAGAATCAGGGCTACAATGGATATTATTACTCTGAATTCGTCATTTTTGGCCACATTCTCACCCCTTTTCCTGCCCATTATAACATGATTCTTTTTGGCGACTGGCACTTAATATTTGGGAAGTAAGGGAAAATAAAGAAACCGGATATCTTCCGGTCCCGCAAGAATATATCCAGTTTTATGGGATGGAATTTAGATAGGACTGCGAATGGCGAAGTTTTTGAAATACTCAATTCCAGACCATACTGTAATAACCATGGCCACATATAGAGCCCAGCTGCCTAATGGCAAGTTGATAAATGGTTGATAGCTGCTCTGGAGAATAATGAGCACTACCGCTACTATCTGAGTTACTGTCTTTATTTTGCCCAGGTGACTGGCAGGTATAACAAGACCCTCTTCGGCCTTAATAGCCCTTAATCCCGATACTGCAAACTCCCGCCCCAGAATAATAATAACTACCCAACCGGGAATTCGGCCCAGTTCCACCAGACTAATTAAAGCAGCAGTAATCATGAGTTTATCTGCTAAGGGATCAAGAATAATTCCCAATTTGGTTATCTGTTTCCATTTTCTGGCCAAATATCCATCTAAACTGTCCGTTAAGGCAGCAACAACAAAAACCATGGCAGCCAAATAATCTCCATAGGGAATTTTTACTAGCAAAATTACTACGAAAATTGGAGTAAGAATGATTCTTAAAATTGTAAGACTATTGGGAACATTTATCATTTACAAATTCTCCAATCAGGTCATAGTTTCTAACCGCTTTATATTTAACCGGCACCATTTGGCCGGGTAAGAGCTTGGATGAGCTTTTGATAATGGTTAGTCCATCAACTTCAGGGGCTTGAAAATAAGCCCTGCCAACATAGAGATCGCTTTTGAGGTTATTGGACACCAACACCGTTTCTACATTATTAATTCGGGAAATATTTTTTTCCCGTGTTATATGATTTTGGAGTTTCAAAATCTGTTCGCGTCTGATAGCCTTGGTTTCATCATCAACTTGATTGGGCATTTTCTCTGCCGGGGTATCTTCTTCAGCAGAAAAGGCAAACACCCCCAGCCAATCAAACCTGGTCTCTTTAATAAATCCGTACAACTCTTTATAATCTGCTTCTGTTTCTCCTGGGAAACCTACCATTACGGTGGTGCGAAGCACCAGGTTATCAATATTTGTTCGGCATTGGGCAATAATATTATTTAAACGATCAAGGCCATGTTTTCTATTCATTGCTTGCAGTATATTGTTGCTGGCGTGCTGAATAGGAATATCCAGATAAGGCAATACCTTTCTTTTGGTAGCTACTGTTTCAATCAGTTCATCACTGATATGGGCCGGGTGTAAATACATAAGCCTTATCCACTCTAAGCCCTCAATATCACAAAGTCCCTTTAAAACTTCAACCATTGCATTCTTAATTTTTAGATCTCGTCCATAATCAGCAGTATCCTGGCCAATAACAGTGATTTCCTTAACATGATTTTGGGCCACTATGGCACGAGCTTCAGCAATAACCTCTCCAGGGGGTTTGGATCTGAATGGCCCCCTGATTAAAGGGATAGCACAAAATGAACAACGGTTATTGCATCCTTCAGATATTTTTAGGTAAGCAGACCCTGGCGGGGTAGATACTATTCTTGGTCCGGTTTCACAAAAAACCAAAGAAGGGGGCTCAACCAAATAGACTTTTTCTCCCTGGCTAATCCTGGTTAATACCTTATCAATAGATGTAAAAGATGCAATACCTACGATCCCGTCAAGTTCCGGTATCTCTTTTTGCAGTTCCTTCCCGTATCTCTGTGCCAGACAGCCTGTGGCAATCAAATAATTGAAATTTTTATCTTCTTTTCTCTCGGCTAAATTAAGCAGGGTGTCAATCGCTTCCTCTTTGGCCCCGGCAATAAACCCGCAAGTATTAACAATTACTGCCTGAGCATGGTCAAGGGAGTTAACGATCCGATGCCCCGCCTTTTTTACTGCTGCCATCATTATCTCAGTATCAACCTGGTTTTTGGAACATCCCAGGCTAATAAACCCAACATTCACTGTATGATATCCCCACTTCTTACAAGATAAACAGCACAAAATGATTAAAACGGTATTTCCTTTTCTACAACTTCTCCAATTCCTCCCAAAGACTCCATAGGTTCCCCATTGTACAAAATATTAATACCGCCAGCGTTGCCGGCTTTCAGGTATAGTGAATCGTTGCCGCTAAATACTTTACTTTCACCTGGCTTTAGTATCCCTGAATATACCTCTTCTCCATCAACTACGATTCTCAGCCAGCAGTCCATTACTGCTTGTATTTCAATTTTAGGCGGCTCGTATTCTTCCTGATTTTGATTATTCTCATCATTGTTGGTTCCAGGTTGCTGTACAGTTGGATTATTGGGCGGAATATCAAGATTATCCGGCCCGGTAAGGATATTGACGATAAAATTGCCGGCTAAAAGCACAATAATCAAAAATACTGCTGCCGCCGCAATATTTTTCATTATTCCCGGTTCTTCCGTACTTCTCATCTTTTCCGGGATAATTATTGCTTTTTCTTGAGCCTGCTCCGGGTAGAACTGTTCCTTAAACTGTTTACCCAATTCTTCTTCATCTAAACCAAGAAACCGTGCATATCTCTTAACAAAGCCAGTAGCATAAACCTTGGGAGGAAGGCTGGCCCAATCACCTCTTTCGATGGCCTGCAAGTAAAATTTTCTTATTTTTGTTTCTTCTTCTACAGCTTCAAGAGAAAAACCCTGCTTTTCCCGTTCATGTTTTAGTAATTCACCCAATGTCATATTATCTTCTCCTAACCCATCACTTTCACGCCTTAGATCTTAAAATCACCGTTTGGCTCCATGCTAGTGGCAACCCCGACTCCAATTCTAATAGACTGTCTTAAAGGAAACCCTGATAACAAACCATATAGAACTCCCGCTAACAAAAACGGTAAGCGATTATGGGTTTCGAAACTCTGATTAGGAAGCAACGGAAATTCAGCTAGGTTATTATTTCGGATGTATACCAGTACAGTTTTGCCGTCGGTAATAATGGCATTCTGTAAGCCTTTCCTGCTCAACTGCAACAGCTGTTCTGAATAATAATTTACATGCTCGGGTCTGTCTGTTCCTAATACGACTAAGTAATATTTTTCTAAATAATCAGGAATCTTTTCCGGATAGTTTAACATCCGGAAGGAACAGAAATTGGGTAGCCTTTCTTCTTCTTTGTTTAACGCTAGGCTGTAAAACTGCTCCTGGAACTGCCAGTCGATAATAAGCCATTGGCAATTTAAAAGAACCCATTCACGCTCTTGAAAAGCCCGGAGGTAATAAGCCTGGTCAAAACTTTCCTCATATTTTTCGTCACCTACAAATACTCGACGGGCACTCCTTTTATTGGAATAACGTAGAACATTGGTTGTATCTACGTTGAGCTTTTGCAGGTGGTCAAGAAAAGTACTGCCCAAATGATCATCACCGATTACTGTTACAATTTTAACATTGATCCCGAACCTTGCCAAAGTGTTGCTGACTTCAAAGGCAAATCCAGAGGGCTTATAATTAATGGTGTTTTTCCCGGTTTCACCGTCAACCAAAATTTGCAGAAATGTTTCTCCAACTACAACCGCCGAAACCTGTTCATTAAAAACATAGCCCCTACCCATTATATAACCTTTTTTCATAAGGTTGGATATATGTACTGCCACCGATGATCGGGTGATACCAAAGTGCCCAGCAAGGTCTTCCTGGGTGATTAAGGGATCCTTTTTTAAAAAATCGTAAATCTCTTTTTCCCGGGCTGTTAAACGCATGGCGTCCTCCCTAAGGCAAGAACCTGGAAATAATCGTTGGTATTTTTAAGCATTCATTGTCAATAAGTTTTATTTCTCGCATAAAGGTTTTCTAACTGCTGTCTGTCCAGCAGTACTTCTCTTTTTTTGTTGGCATCCAGCTCAGATACAATTCCTCTTTCTTCCATCATATCTACGATGCGGGCAGCCCTTGCATAACCAATTCTCAATCTTCTCTGTAGGAGTGAAACAGAAGCTTTTTGACTATCAACAAATAATTCCACAGCTTCCCAGAATAAATTGTCGTCGCAATCATCATGGGCATTTTCCAAGGAGATTTCCAGTTCCCTGGATTCCATCGATTCCTCCGGTGCCAAGGTTTGATCTTTAATATACTGCACTGTCCTTTCAATATCCTGATCAGATACATATGTACCCTGAACCCTTGAAGGTTTTACCGCTCCCACCGGTAAGAACAGCATATCACCTTTACCCAAAAGTTTTTCTGCCCCGCCGGTATCGATTATAGTACGAGAGTCGGCTTGGGATGATACAGCAAAGGCTATTCTGGAGGGAATATTAGCTTTTATAACCCCGGTTACCACATCTACCGATGGCCTTTGTGTGGCCACTATCAGGTGCATCCCAGCTGCCCGCGCCATTTGCGCCAATCGGCAGATGGAATCTTCTACTTCCACAGGAGCAACCATCATTAAATCAGCAAGTTCATCGATTACTATTAAAATATACGGCAGCGGCTCTTGGGATATCTGGTTATACCTGTGTATATCCCTGACCCCATTTTCAGCAAACAGCTTGTACCTTTTCTCCATTTCGTTAGCCATCCATCGTAGAACAACTGAAGCTTTCTTCGGATCTGTGACCACTGGGGTTATTAGATGAGGGAGTCCATTATAAACAGTAAGTTCTACCATCTTGGGATCAATAAAAACCATTTTCAGTTCGGAGGGAGTGGCATTAAATAGCATACTCATGATGATACTGTTTAAGCACACGCTCTTGCCCGAACCTGTGGATCCGGCAATCAATAGATGAGGCATATCATCAATCTTGGCTACCACTGGATTTCCGCTAATATCTTCGCCCAGAGCAAATGCCAAAGGGCTCTTCAACTTTTGGAAAGCGGGTGATGAGAGCAGGTTTCTTAATCCAACGCTGCTAGTCCTACTATTGGGTACTTCAATTCCTATGGCGGATTTTCCTGGAATAGGTGCCTCGATTCTTATACCTGGAGAAGCCAGATTAAGCTGTAAATCATCAGTTAAGCTTAATATCCTGCTTACCCTAACCCCGGGAGCCGGTGTAAGCTCGTACCTGGTTACCACCGGTCCACAGCTTACTTGATTAACTTTTACGCTAATGCCAAAATTGGCAAAGGTGTTTTCCAAAAGGGTTATGCTCTGTTTGATATTCTTTTTGTCAATGACCCTCTCTCCGCCAACCAGTGATAATAAATCCAGAGGTGGAATTTGGTAGTCTCCTTTACTTCTGTTCGGATAACGAGTGGGCTTTAAAACAGGGGAAGCAAATTCTTCAATTTGGCTATCATCCGCCTTTGGGTGGATGGAAGAAATTTGCGGCTCTTTTAGTTTTTCCATCACCGGGTCCGGAAAGTTATTGTTAATGATTACAGATTCGGTTTTTCTTTGCTCAGGCTCCTTGGGTTTTACTACTACAGGCTCATCTTCATCTATTTCAATAAACATTAGTGATACAAATTTGTTGTAGATAGCCGCGAATACCTTAAAAACTGCACCAAATACTTCTGCCAGCGGTTTATTTAGTATCATAACTAGCCCAAGGGAAGCACCAGTCAAAATAAAGAGAAATCCTCCAACTTCTCCGCCCAGTTTAAGTAATATAGAAGCCAAAAGACCCCCTACTATGCCTCCCCCCATACCTTTTAGTCCTGCTTCCCAGACACTGATGCCTCCAGGAATCCGGTACAGGCTAAGTCCTACCAGGATAGTAAGAAGAAGAATACTGAGCCCCCACATTCGTATTGACCAAATCTGCCTTTGTATGGCAATGTGGATGGACATGATTAATAAAAAATAGGAAAACAGTACTGCTCCTAACCCAAAAATCCTTTCCATCCCTCTTGTAATACCCGTTCCTAAAATACCGATAAATTCTATACCTGGAGAAAGGCCCTGGATTTGGCTCATGCTAACCCACAAAAATACGGCAAATACAAATATTACAATTGATACAACTTCATTCCTGACCAACTTCAGCGAATTATCTATTGGCTTATCCTTTTTTCCGGTTGACCGGGTGTTTTTGTTAACACGGCCCCTCATGCCCTATCGCTCCCAAATCACATTTATTTAATAAGGAACCCGGCGTTAAGCCTAAGAAGGCAATCCACTATTTTCATTTTACTAAAACAGGCTGTAATATGCGAGTACCAAAACCGCCACGGCCCAGCAGTAGTAAGAAAACATGGATAACCGTCCACGGCGTACTAGATTCATCACCACTTTAATGGCAACTAACCCAAATATAATTGCAGAAAATAACCCAACCAGGTAAGGAGTAACATAATACTCAGCAATTCCAGTATACATCAACTCTTGCAGCTGAAAGACCCCTGCCCCGAGAATTATGGGTATGGATAATAAGAAGGAAAACCTGGCCGCAAACTCTCTGTCCAAACCAAAAGCGAGCCCCGCCGCAATGGTACTGCCAGATCGAGAGATTCCCGGTAAAATGGCCAGGGCTTGAAACAAACCAATGCATAAAGCAGTGGTATAACTGGTCTCATTTTCCCTTTTAAAATAAAAATTATTATCTGCCAGGTGTTCGGCATATCTTAGTATTATTCCGGTAAATATAAGCCCCAAACCAACCACTAAGAGGGACTGAAATGCTCTTTCAAAAAGGGGTTCAAAAAAATAACCAATTAATGCTCCAGGAATAGTCCCTACAATAACTAGATAGGGCAATTTGGAAAAAGGCTTTTTTAAAATACTGACTATGTCTTTAAAAAAGGCAATTATAACCGCCACCAGGGTTCCCAGATGGACTAATACATCAAAAGTAAGGGACTCTTCTTGCAAATTGAAGATATGTTGAAAAATAACTAGATGACCCGAACTGCTCACTGGTAAGAATTCGGTAAGACCTTGGACAGCTCCTAAAATTGCAGCCTCTAATAACGTCAAAATTCTAATCCCCCCAAAAAGTGCTTAATAAATTATAGCACAATGCATTTACATAATAAAAAAGCTATTGTTAATCTTTTCAAAAATTAACAATAGCCTGTTTTTATTTATACGGCCTGGCTTCTATATCAATGAAGCTTCCTGGTTGGAAATCAGTGTCCATATAATCCATGGGATCAGTGCTATTTATGCTTATTACTCTTAACCGATTAAAATCACAGACTTCAGCAAGTATATGCCCCCCCGAAGGCAACTTTATGGTGGTGGTTTTGATTTTTGGGTCATGAATTAGCAATTCCAAAGGGTCGGGATGATACACTATCACTGCAAGATACCCCCGTTTTTTTCTTTTAATTTATTGATTTTACCTAACGCGTCTGTAATCCCTCCCACCTGATCAATTAGCCCGCACTCAACAGCCTGTTTACCCACCAACACAGTTCCAATATCCCGCGCTAATTCACCGGTTCGAAACATCATTTCCCTAAATTTGTCTTCTCTTACTTTAGAATGTTCCACAACAAATTGAACTACCCGATCCTGCATTTTATCCAGATACTCATAGGTTTGAGGCACTCCAATAACCAATCCGGTGAGCCTTATAGGGTGAATGGTCATGGTGGCTGAAGGGGCAATTAGCGAATAATCCGCACTAACTGCTATGGCCGCCCCTATTGAATGTCCGCCACCCAGCACGATGGATACAGTTGGTTTGGATAAACTGGCTATCATCTCAGCAATGGCCAGCCCCGCTTCCACATCTCCCCCCACCGTATTGAGAATAACTAGTAGCCCTTTGATCTGCGGGTTTTCCTCAATAGCCACCAGTTGTGGAATAACATGCTCATATTTGGTAGTCTTGTTTTGAGGCGGTAAGACCATATGACCTTCAATTTGGCCGGTAATGTTTAAACAATGTATGTCACTCTTAAAAGCAGGTACATCGCTTTGACCCAGTTCTCTGATATTTTCCAATGTTTGTTCCTGGGTATTTTCCTTTTTGGGTTCCTGTTCTGGCTGCAAATCCGCTTTCTCCCTTCATTAATGTAAATGATTTTTTAATATGATTACCTTTATAATTAGTTTAAATACATAGTGTGATTGATATGATAATTATCAAATAAACGATAAAAAAAGACGCCTTTTCACAGGCGCCTCGGCTTACAAATCTAAACTTCCATTATTATTGGCAAAATCATGGGTCGGCGGCCGGTTTTTTCATATAAGTGTTTGCCCAATTTATCACGTATTTGAGACTTAATAGCCGCCCATTCGGTTATATTTTTCTTACTGCAAAAGGATAGAGCTTCTTTTATTTTTTCTTTGGCATCATCAATCAGTTTTTCCGACTCCCGGACATAAACAAAACCGCGGGTCACTACATCTGGTCCGGATATTACTACCCCGGAGTCCTTGCTCATAGTGACCACAACAATCATAATCCCATCCTGGGATAATTGTTTTCGGTCCCTAAGCACAATGTTGCCTACATCGCCCACACCCAAACCGTCTATTAATATCCTGCCGGAATTGACCCTGCCCACAATACTTGCCTGATTTTTGCCTATTTCAATTATCTGCCCGTTTTCGGCTACAAAAATATGATCCTTGCTCAAACCAAGACTTTCGGCAAGTTTGGCATGTTTCATCAAATGTCGATACTCTCCATGTACCGGCACAAAGAAATGGGGCCTAATTAGATTAAGCAAAATCTTAAGTTCTTCTTGAGAAGCATGTCCGGAGACATGAGCACCCATACCTCTTTCATAAATTACTTCTGCGCCTTGCCTGAATAGCAGATCCACTGTTTTGGCTACCAATTTTTCATTCCCGGGAATTGGACTAGCCGATATAATAACCGTGTCACCCGGCTCTATACCAACCCAACGATGATCAGCAGTAGCCATTCTGGTCAAAGCTGACATGGGTTCACCCTGTGATCCTGTTGTGGCAATTACTATCTGATTTGATGCGTATTTTCCTATATCTTCAGCTTCAATCAATATATTGTCCGGAATATCCATATACCCTAGTTCGCTGGCAATTCTTACATTGTTTATCATGCTGCGGCCCACAATAGCAACTTTACGACCGAATCTTTGAGCTGTAGAAACCACCTGCTGAATCCGGTGAATATTGGAAGCAAAGGTTGTGACAATTATGCGTCCTTCACATTTGCCGAAAAGATCTTCAAAGGTGTTGCCAACCACCTTTTCTGACATGGTAAACCCAGGCTTGTCCGCATTGGTACTGTCACTGAGCATAACCAGAACGCCTTTTTCTCCTAATTCGGCCAGCTTGCGATAGTCAACCACCTGACCGTCAACAGGAGTCTGGTCAAGCTTAATATCACCTGTGTGCACCAATATCCCTATCGGGGTGTGTACAGCAATGCCCATAGCATCCGGAATACTATGGCTAACTCTAATAAATTCGATCTCCAAGGGTCCAATCTTTATTTTTTCCCTCTGACTAACTTCTGTAAGCCGAACTTTTTTTTCTAAATTATGCTCTTTGAGTTTTTCTACTACCAGCCCTAGTGTAAGTCTGCTGCCATAAATGGGAACATCTATCTCTTTTAATACATAAGGTAATGCACCTACATGATCCTCATGTCCGTGAGTTAACAAAATGGCTTTTACCTTATCTTTATTATCTATCAAATATGAAAAATCAGGAATCACCACATCTATGCCCAGTAATTCCTCTTCCGGAAACATCAACCCAGCATCAATTACCACAATGGTATCCTGATATCTGATAGCCATCATGTTTTTTCCGATTTCCCCCAAACCGCCCAGGGGAATAATTTGTAGAATGGACTCACATTCAGACACCCAAGCACCTCCTCTTATTTAGTTGTCCAATAAAAGCCCGTACATTTCTTCTTCCTCGCTTATTATAGTCGATTAGTCATTTGAATACAACTTAGCAATCATATCAATGCAATACCAAATCAAAAAGATAGACCTTCCGGTCTATCCTCTAGCATTAAAATGCTATTTTGCTTCGGAAAGTTCAGGTTCAGCTAATCAGCCCATAATCTATCAGCAATTTCCGAATATATTCTCTCTCTTTTTCCGGCGCCGGAGCCAGCGGCAAACGGAATCCTCCAACCTTCATTCCCATCAGATTCATAGCCTCTTTTATGGGCACCGGATTGCTGATAATAAACATACCTTTGAAAATAGGGAATAATTTAGTATGCAACTGGCAGGCCTTTTCAACCTGGCCGGCAAAATAAGCATCAATCATAGCTTTCAGGTCATTCCCCACTATGTGAGATACAACACTGACTATTCCGCTTCCACCTACAGCCAAAATTGGCAGGGTGAGGGAATCATCACCGGAATATATAACAAAATCCTTCGGAACCAGGGTCTTTATCCGGGAAACTTGATCCAAATCACCGCAAGCCTCTTTAACCGAAGTAATATTTTTAATCTCTGCCAGTCTGGCTAATGTCTCAGGTAACAGGTTAACACCTGTACGCCCCGGAACATTATAGATCATTATAGGAAGGGATACTGCGTCTGCAATAGCTTTGAAGTGCAGGTAAAGCCCCTCTTGGCTGGGTTTATTATAATAGGGAGTGATAGCCATTAGTCCGTCAACCCCAAGATTCTGGGCTTTAATGCTCATTTCTATAGATGCTTTGGTATTGTACGAACCGGTATTAGCTATAACTTGCGCCTTATCTCCAACTCTTTCTTTAACTACAGCGAAAAGTTTAAGTTTTTCATCATTTGTCAATACGGGAGACTCTCCAGTAGTTCCGCATACTACAATGCCGTCTGAACCATTCTCGGTAAGATATACGGCCAAATCCCCAGCCTTTTGGTAATCAACCTCTCCTTGGTCATCGAAAGGTGTAACCATGGCTGTAAACAATCTGGGCTCAGGCATTCTCACCACCCCTTTACTATTTGCCTAAGTTAAATTTATCATGAAGAGCTCTTACAGCCAACTCCATATGTTCTCTCTTAATCAAACACCAGATATTGGTATATGAATCTCCTGACTGCAGTATTGGTATGTTTTGCTCTTGCAAAGCTTCCACCACTTGGGCCATAATTCCTGGAATTCCAGTCATAGCAGCACCTACTACAGCCACTTTAGCACAATCCAACTCAATCTTGGTATCAACGTCCATTTGCTCTAAAATTTTCTTGGTCTTCTCTAGATTCTGGTTGGAAACCGTAAAAATGATTCTCTCTGGCTGGACATTAATAAAATCCACACTTATATTAGCATCCGCTAAAGTCTTAAAAATCTTCAACTCCATATCCAACTTGTTGGCAGTTTCCGGGGGTATTACCCTGACTTGGGAAATACCCGACATATGGGCGATACCTGTAATCACCGAATCCCTAATTACGTTTACTGCGCCATGGGCATAACGGCCGGTTATTAGTGTACCTGGGGAGTTACTGGTAGTTGACCTGACTCGTAGGGGGATTCCGCCTTGCATAGCGATTTCCACTGCACGGGGATGAATCACTTTCGCTCCTTCACGGGACATCTGGCATAATTCATTGTAAGATACACTGTCCAGGAGTCTGGCATTGTCAACAATGCGGGGGTCTGCAGTCATTACCCCATCCACATCAGTGAATATATCAACCAATTCTGCATTAAGAGCTACCCCCAGGGCACTTGCAGTAGTATCACTTCCACCCCGGCCTAAAGTAGTTAATTCCCCTTCTTTGCTTGTTCCTTGAAAACCAGCCACCACCGGGACAATATTTTGTGCCAAACATTCAGATATTTTCTCGGGATTCACATATATAATGTGAGCATTCCCATAGTTTCCATCAGTTATTATTCCTGCCTGCTCCCCTGAAAAAAACCGGGCTGGAATCCCCTGCCGACATAGCTGACAGGTCAATAATACTCCTGATATCAATTCACCGCAGGACATAATAAGATCTAATTCCCGCAGCGGAGGATCAGGATTCACTTCCTTGACCAAACTTATTAAGGTATCGGTTGCATAAGGATCATGCTGTCTTCCCATAGCTGAAACGACTACAAC
Source organism: Syntrophomonadaceae bacterium (assembly GCA_050949885.1). GTDB lineage: Bacteria > Bacillota > Syntrophomonadia > Syntrophomonadales > Syntrophomonadaceae > JBMNGO01. The sequence continues at coordinate 189,361 of JBMNGO010000001.1, forward strand.
TACATCATGGTTCTCTGCTTTAGCTGTACTAATTAAGTCACAGACACGAGATCTAAGTTCAGCTGTAGCTAGGGAACTTCCGCCAAACTTTTGAACAATAATCCCCAATTAGCAACACCTCTTAATAAAGATTTTTCTCTGCCACAATTTCCGCTATCTGAATAGCATTGGTGGCAGCACCTTTTCTTATCTGATCCGCTGTTACCCATAATACTATGCCATTATCAACAGAAATATCTCTGCGAATCCTGCCGACAAAAACCTCATCACGATTAGATGTATATAAGGGCATGGGATATAAATTCTGCTGGGGATTATCCTGTACAATTACTCCGGGGGCATTTTCCAGGATGGTTCTAATTTCCTTTACAGTTAAAGTTTTTTCCAACTCGATATTAATTGACTCCGAGTGACTCCTGTATACTGGTACCCTTACTGTAGTGGCAGCAATTTTAAGATCCGGTGCATGCATTATTTTCCGTGTTTCCCAAACCATTTTCATCTCTTCTCTGGTATAATCTTCATCCACAAATACATCTATATGTGGAATAACATTATAACCGATGGGATACTTAAATACTTCACATTTTGGTTCGACTCCGTTTCTCAGGGCGTCAATATGATCATCCAGCTCCTGAAAACCTGCTTTGCCGGCGCCGGATACTGCCTGGTAGGTTGAAACAACAACTCTTTTTAATCCGGCTGCCTTATGAATGGGATTTATTGCCACTACCATAATTGTTGTGGAACAGTTGGGATTAGCAATAATGCCTTTATGCAGAGCGATGTCCTGTGGATTAACCTCTGGTACGACTAAGGGAACTCCTTTTTCCAGCCTGAAAGCGTAGCTATTATCAATAACCACGCAGTTGTTATCAACCGCTAACGGAGCTAATTGCTTGCTTATATCTGAACCAACTGCAAAAAGAGCTAGATCAGCTTTTCTAAAAACGTCGGCATTAGCCGTTGTAACAACAAAAGTCTCTCCTCTAAATTTTATTTTGGTACCTTCTTCACTGGGGTCAGCCGCACATATAAGGTCCTTGATATTAAACTTTCTTTCTTCCAATATATTAAGCATTTCCTGTCCGACTGCTCCGGTTGCGCCAACTACTGCTAGTGTTAAACCATTTGCCAAAAATAAGACCTCCCCGTACTTAAATCTATTAGGTGTATTTTAGCATAACCATTTATTATTTCTCAATAAATTAACTTGGACCTAAAAGTACGGGTTGCAATTGTTTACCTTGCAGAGCATAAATGACCGTATCTACAACCAGATTGAGGTCTGCAACTACTGAATTGGCTTTTTCCAATGGGTTATCCTGCCTGAACGGTACAAAATAAATATTTTTAGTATTTAATAAAAAGCCAATATTTCTGGCGTTTATCCCCAAAGCATCATTGGTTGATACTGCTATCACTACCGGCCGCTGATTCCTCAAGTGTGCTTTGATCGCCATTAATGCTGGCGTATCGATAATTCCATTAGCCAGTTTGGCAATAGTGTTTCCCGTAGCCGGCAAAACTACCACCACATCCAACATCTGCTGAGGTCCTATAGGTTCTGCACCTGGAATAGAATTTATAATTGGATGGGGAGTGATTTTTCTTATTTCTTCTCTCAAATCCTCCACTCTATAATAACGAGTATCTATTGTATCAACAGTGTATGAAAAAACAGGGACAATTGCTGCTCCTTCTGCAGCCAATGCCTTCATCTGCGGAATAACATCCTGAATGGTACAATGAGAACCAGTCATAACGACGCCAACAGAAACTCCTCTCAGCCTTCCTTCTATAATATTTTGCATCACACTCTTCCTTTCCGTTATCCAAAAAGCAAGTTGTCATCCATTTTAGCCAGTTCCCTGATAATTAAGCGGGGAACCACATTAGCCAGTATCCTTCCGGCAGAAACGGGAGCAACCCTTCCAGGAAGTCCCGGGGCCAGGATAGCTTTTAGGCCAAAAGCGTTAGCAGCTTCAAAATCTGTACCACCTGGCTGAGCGGCCAGGTCAATAATTACTGTATCAGGATTGGCATATTTTAGCACTTCGCGATCCAGAACCATATGGGGTACGGTATTAAATATAATGTCACTCTGTTTTGTAAAATCCTTTAAATCCATAAAGCCGGCTGTTTTACATCCCATTTCAAATGCCCTGGCCAGCTGCCCTTCGTTTCTAGCTATTACAGTTACATCGGAACCCAGAGCTTTAAGGGTTCTGGTTAAAGTCATGGCCACCCTGCCAAAGCCGATCACCAGTGTTCTGCTTCCATGAATAGTGATTTTGGTTTCCTCCATGGCAATCTGAATTGCACCTTCCGCAGTGGGAATAGAATTCATAATCGCAATTTCATCCATTTCGACTATTTCCAGCAAATTAAAGCCGTATTGCTTTGCCCAATTCTTTAAAAACTGGCGAGCAGACCCAATTATTATCAGAGCATTAGGAGCTAACCTTTTAATGGCTTTTTCGGTTAGCTTTAGTTCTCCTTCGTAATAAACGGCTCTTATTACTCCTTCTGAGTTAGTACCCGGCAAAGGCATTATAACAACTTCTGCTTCTTTTAGGGCATCCTCAATGGTATTTACCATGAACGCTCCGTATCCTACTTTTTCTCTGGGGAAACCACATGCGACAACAGTAGCTCCCATTTTGACCAGCTCTGATATTAGAATTAGTTCACGTTCATCCCCACCCAGCACTGCAATTTTTATGCCTGAAAGTACAGAACTCACCAGTAATCCTCCTTTGTTGATTATGGCTATAATTTAATAGCATTATATGTGTATAGCTTTTAGTTGGTGCCTGTTATAGGCTGCTAGGAGAAAACGCCAAAACAATAATCGAGAGTATTACTCTCGATTATAAAATCATCTATTAAATTACCGGGAAATTACCGGATTAAATTAAATAAGGTTTTCCATACCATAGACAAAACCCTGTCTTGCCCTCATCTTCTGAATAACCAGCAGCACTCCCTGCATAAATCCTTCCCGGTTGAAAGAATCATGTCTTATCTTTAGGCATTGACCCGCCCCGCCAAAAATCACTTCTTGGTGAGCAATAAGACCCGGTAATCTTACACTATGTACCCTGATTTGTTCAACATTCCCACCGCGACATCCCGCTACCCTTTCAAAACTTTTGATATTCTGCGGGGGCACAACAACTCGCCGCTGGTTTATCATGTCAACGGTTTTCAGGGCAGTGCCTGAAGGAGCATCTAGTTTTTGGTCATGGTGGAGCTCTATTATCTCGACATCAGGAAAATACTGGGCAGCCTCCTGAGCAAACTTCATCATTAAAACCGCTCCTATGGCAAAATTGGGGACAACTGCAACGCCCACCTTATTATCCACCGCTAGCCGCTCCAGTTGTTTCAATTCCGCATCATTTAACCCAGTAGTACCAATAACACACGTAATGCTTCTGGTTAAACCGGTTTTGGCATTGTTAAAAACCACCTGGGGATTAGTAAAATCTACCATTACGTCAGGTTTCTCTCTATCTAAAACTGTTTCCAAATCCGTTTCTATTTCCATTTCTGCATTGTCAAGTCCTGCTACCTGAGCTAAGGTTTCTCCTTTAGCCCTAATGTCCACTGCTCCCACCAGTTCCATGGTTTCCTCATGGGAAACTGCTTTGATAGTCTCCAGACCCATTCTGCCCATTGCCCCAGTTACTACTACCCTGATTTTCTGCGACATAAAAAAGAAAACCTCCTAAAAGTTCTTAGATCATAGTTTTATATATTTTGTATCCTTAGTCAATACTGGTGTGCCAAATCTTGTTACCGGGGTTATCAATGTTCTTCTCAAGAAGAATTCTTGTTGTAAAGACGAGCCTGTTCCAGTACATACTTGGTGATCTCCTGAGCCATGCGACGCTCAAAAAATGACCTGGACAACGGTTGTTTGATCATTTTTTTTACTGTATCCATTAAATGCTGGGTATCACTAATCTCTCTCCTAATCGTTGCCAGGATATCATTTTCCGTATCCTTACCATAAAGATGGCTTAAGTCTTCCAAAACAGTAACCTGATTATTATTTAACGCTACAACTGCCACATGTTCCAACAACTGATGCCTATCCATATCATAGCTTAAGAAATCATAAACCATCTGCAGCCGCTTTTCATTATTCTTAATCATCAAAATGTGGCTGCTAAGATCCCTTTTATAGTTCTCGATTATTTTAACCTGTTCCAGGATATTCCGGTAAATTGCCATTACCATCTGGCTCATAGCATTCCTCACAAGGTTTTTCTTCTTTTTAGTTCTACGTTAATAATAATAATCCTTTTAAATGGAAAGTTAAGCTAGTCTATTATATATTTGTAATGGTAATTTTATAATGCTATACTTTTTTTGGTCGACAGGGGGGAAATCTATTGCCTTTTGACGGCATTTCTATAACAGCACTAGTATCAGAATTTAATAATAGTCTAAAAAATGCTAGAATCTATAAAATCTACCACCCTGAAAAGGATGAAATGGTATTTCATCTACGCCAGCAACATTCAAGCAATGTTAGGCTGTTAATTTCTGCCCATCCTAAGTGGTCCAGATTTCATTTAACCGATGAGAGAAAACCGGGGCCAAAAACCCCCTCTAGTTTTTGTATGCTATTGCGCAAATACCTTGAAGGGGGTAAGATCACAGATATTAAACAGGTAGACTTTGAGAGGATTGTAGAAATCACCGTTTCAGCCGTAGATGATTTTGGGGAGTGGCGCGATAAAAAGCTTATTTGTGAATTTACCGGCAGACATTCCAATATAATACTCGTTAACCCGGAAACCAATTTAATAATCGATGCCATTAAGAGGTTTTCCAGTGATGTCAGTTCCTATCGGGAAGTCCTCCCCGGGCGGGAATACAAAAGACCTCCGGATCAGGGCAAACTAAACCCCTTAAATTGCCCTTTTCTAACCTTTGCTCATAAAATTTGGCACCAACCTGAAGCAACCACTCTGAGACAGGCTCTTTTCAATACTTTTTCGGGGATAAATCCCTTTTCTGCTGGGGAAATATGCAAGAATGCCGGGCTTGATGATACCATGGCGGCCGCCGAATGCGGAGAGTTTGAATTGAGCCGTCTATTCCAATACATTACTTCTCTTCTTACCGAGCTGAAAACAGGAAAAATTCATCCTATAGTCCTTTTGGATAATAAGCAGCCTTTAGAATTTGCCCCTTATCAGATGGAATTTGGATCAGCTACGGGTATCCAGTTTGATTCTTTTAATCAGGCCTGTGATTATTATTATTCTACCCGCCTCAACTTGGAAAAACTGAATTCCCAGAGAACCAATCTGATACGCAATGTTAGAGGGCTGTTGGATAAGGCTCACAAAAAAGAATTCCTGCAAAAAAATGATCTGGCCCGGGCTGAAGACAGTGAAAAGTACAAATTATGGGGAGAATTGCTTACTGTATACCTTCATCAATTGGGAAAAAATTCTTCTTCCGTAACCTTGCCCAATTATTACAGTGGGGAATTAGTAACAATCGAACTTGACCCCAGACTCTCGCCCATTCAAAATGCTCAGAAATTTTATGATAAATACAGTAAAGGCCGCCGAACTCTGACCCATCTGGCCGATCGCCTCAGAGAAACGGAAGAAGAAATCATGTACCTGAAATCAGTACTAGTAACAGTGGCCCAGGCGGAAACCACTGAAGAGATAGCGGAAATTACTGAAGAACTGGAAATGGAAGGCTATACCAAAAAGGCCCCCAGCCGTACCCGGTCCGAAAACAAAAGGAGTAAACCCCGCTCCTTTGTGTCAACGAATGGATGGGAAATAATGGTGGGTCGTAATAACCGGCAAAATGACCTGTTGACCTTTAAACAGTGTGATAGAAGAGACCTGTGGCTGCATGCTAAGGATATTCCGGGTTCCCACGTCATTATCAGATTACCTAAGAATATTACCTCCATTGAAGATATACCCGACCAAGCCCTGGAAGAAGCCGCCGGACTGGCAGCCTATTATAGTCAGGCCCGTAATTCAGATAAAGTTGCTGTTGATTATACTTTCCGTTACAATGTGCGGAAACCCCGTGGGGCCAAACCGGGCATGGTAATTTACGAGGGATACTGGACCATTATGGCCAATCCCCGATCAGAAAAAATAATGACCCTGGTAACAAATCAGGGTCAGCAATACTAAAGAGCTCTAATTACTGCGGCTGCCCGGTTTAACAGCAGGTACCCGGCCTTCTCTGCACAGCGGACAATCTTGGGCCTCCCACGATTCAATACTCACGGAAAGCACTGCTGCAGTTTTAACACCAAAATTAACCTGTCCGGCGCTGCGATCAACCAATAAACCCACTCCTGATACTATCCCGCCTGCACTTTCAACAATATCAATAACTTCCCGAACCGACCCGCCGGTGGTAACAACATCCTCTACTACCAAAACCTTCTGCCCCTGGTTTATTTTAAAACCCCTTCTGAGAGTCATTTTCCCAGCCTGTCTTTCGGCAAATATTCCAGGCACATTAAGATGCCGGGCAACCTCATAGGATACGATAATGCCCCCCATGGCCGGCCCCACCACAACTTCAATACCATCTCCCTGGAATTGCTCTGCAATATGCCGGGCCAGTAGTTCTGTATAATGCGGATACTGTAGAACCTGGGCACATTGCATATACTGATTGCTATGTCTGCCCGAGGTCAGCTGAAAATGGCCTTCCATCAAAGCTTTCGACTTTACAAAAATATCCATGGCCTCTTCCTTTTTTAACATTCCTATGCCTCCAGTTCTTCAATTATCATATCGGCAGCTTGGCGCGGTTCTGGAGAACCAGTAATAGGCCTGCCGATAACAATATAATCTGCTCCCAGATCGACGGCTTCTCTAGGGGTAGTAATACGCTTCTGGTCGTTTTTAGCCGACCATGACGGTCTTATTCCGGGTGTTACAATGGTGAATTCTTTTCCGCACGCATTGCGAATGGCTTTAATCTCCCGGGGAGAACATACAACCCCTGAAATGCCGCATTCCTTGCTCATAAGAGCCCATTTAACAGTCAAATCCTCAATAGGTATTCCTGATATACACATTTCGCTCTCTAATTCCTGCTGAGAAATACTGGTTAATACTGTAACTGCAAGAACCACCGGAACCTCAATTCCCAGTTTGGCAGCCTCCTCTTCTACCGCCCGGGCAGCAGCTTTTAGCATTTCCCGTCCGCCGGCGGCATGAACATTGAACATGAAACAGTTATGCCTAGTGATAACTCTAGCGGCAGCCGCAACTGTATTGGGAATATCGTGGAATTTAAGGTCAATAAAGACTTTCCCACCCAGGTCGTTAATCCTTCTTATTATATCCGGTCCCGTACTGTTATAAAGCTGCATACCAACCTTAAAAGCCCCTACATGGCCGGAAAGGTCTTGTACCAGGCGGATGGCTTGCTCTGCTGAGTCAACATCCAAGGCTAGAATTATTCTTTCTTGAGCCTGCATCGAACAACCTCCTTGCCTTCTACCTAATAACTGCTACTCCTATCAGTTCCTTTACACTCCTCATGTCATTTTCTCTTAAAAACTGGGCTATTCCTTCCTTTACTTCAACAGCGGTCCTGGGATTTATAAAATTGCCGGTCCCGATTGAAACTGCTGTCGCTCCTGCCATAATAAACTCCAGTGCATCTCTATAATTAGTAATGCCTCCGCCTCCTAAAATGGGCAGGTCAATTTCCTTATGTACCTGGTAGATCATCCTTAAGGCTACTGGTTTAATGGCCGGTCCGGATAATCCTCCAAAAATGTTTCCCAGTACCGGCTTTCTTGCTTCAATATCTATGGCCATACCCATTAAGGTATTGATCATTGATAGTCCATCAGCACCGCCTTCTGAAGCTGCATGAGCAATTTCCACGATATCGGTAACATTAGGTGACAGTTTAGGTAAAACTGGAATGGATACTTCCCGTTTAACAGCCCTGACCACATCGTGGACGGCTTGGGGATTAGTTCCGAACTGCATACCCCCCTGTTTTACATTGGGGCAGGATATATTCAATTCTATGGCAGCAACCCCGCCATTCTGTTCAATTCGGGCAGCCAGTTGGGCGTATTCTTCAACCTGGTTTCCAGCAATGTTAGCAATTACGGTGGCCCCTTTACGGAGGAGATAAGGGAGGTGAAGGTTTAGAAATTCGTCTATTCCTGGGTTTTCCAAGCCAATGGCATTTAACATCCCGGCTGGGGTCTCAATAATACGAGGCGGAGGATTTCCCTCACGCCTTTCCAGGGTAGTGCCTTTTACAATTATCCCGCCAATTGAGGATAAAGGAACATAATCCTCATACTCCCTTCCATATCCGAAGGTACCTGAAGCAACCGTAACAGGATTTTTTAGTTCTAATCCTCCCAGGTTTACTGAAAGGTCAATCTCATTTGTGTAGCCGCCATTATTCTCCAAGGTTGGGCCTCCCATACAATAATGTTAATTCACTCTTAACATAAGCTTTACGCAAGAATAACACTATTATTTTTTTCATCTACTAATATATATATAAGGCATAAGGTAAAAACTTAATGGTTGGCAGATGCAGATGACACTAATGACCAGAATATCTGGTCATTAGTGTTTTTCTGGTTTTATCTTATCAAAAGAAAAAACCGGCCCGTCTTTACATATCTTAACATAGGAGCTATCACTCTTATTTAGTTTTCGGGCACATCCCAAACAGGCTCCAACGCCGCAGGCCATATGTTCCTCCAGAGACATTTCCCCTGCTATATGGTTTTTTGTGGCGAACTCCGCTATTGCAGCCATCATGGGTTCTGGCCCACATGTATAGATATAATCTGTTTCATCAGGAGAAATTGCTTGTGAAAACAAATCAGTAACCAGTCCTTTGTGACCTCTGCTCCCATCCATGGTAGATGTCCATATTTCAATACCCATTTTCTTTATTTTGTCTTCAGCCACTAACTCCTGGGAATTGGCTGCGCCATAAAAAAGCCAAATATTATAGCCTGATTCCTGCAGTTGCCTGGCCAAAAAAACCAGGGGGGCTATACCCATTCCCCCTCCAACCAGAACCGTATTTAACCCCTTAGAAGGAAGAGAGAAGCCCTTTCCTAAAGGGCCCATAATGTCCACCGACTCTCCTTTTTGCATAAAAGCCAGTAGTTGTGTCCCCTTGCCTACCACCTTATACAAAAGTTCAATTATACCTCTTTCTTTATCTGCATCATAAATACTCAGGGGTCTTCTTAGCAAGGGATCAAAAGTGTTTCCCACTCTAACATGCAGGAACTGTCCGGGGTTACATTCCTGACATATTAAGGGAACCAAGACTTTAAGAAGAAAAATGTCTTTATGCAACTTCTGGTGCTCAATTATTAGTCCTTTTTCAACGTACTGCACCCTGGCCACCTCAAAACCTTAATGTAATCAATATACTTATTAAAGCCACTATTGGCAATATTTTCGCTAAAAAATTGGGTCCATCTCTTAGAAAATCTGCCCCCGTATGGCAGGACTAGGAAGCAACCGGACGCTCCGCATAATGGGAAAACTGCATGGAAAAACCTGCTCGGCCCTGGGTTAGTGATCTTAAAACAGTTGAATACCCAAACAATTCTGCCAGGGGGACACAGCTTCTAATTACCTGGGTATTATTATCAGTCTCCATAGACTCCAATCGCCCCCGGCGGTTGCTGATATTGTTGATGATATTACCGGTAAATTCCTCCGGAGATGTTATCTCCAGGCTCATTACCGGTTCTAATAGCCTCGGAGCGGCCTTCCTGATACATTCCTTGGTTGCCAGCTTGGCGGCCGTTTTAAAAGCCAATTCCGATGAATCCACTTCATGATATGAACCATCCAGCAAAGTGGCCTTAACATTGACAACTGGAAATCCTTCCAGTACGCCTTCCTGTAATGCTTCTTTAACCCCGGCTTCCACAGCCGGAATATACTCTTTGGGAACTGCCCCGCCTACAACTTGGGATACAAATTCGAAACCTTCCCAGGGTTCCAGTTTTAGCACAACATGAGCATACTGGCCTTTTCCTCCAGTCTGCTTAACATATTTGGTAGTGTGCTGGGCTTCCTTAGAAATTGTTTCTTTATAGGCCACCTGGGGCTGCCCCACATTGAAATCCACGTTATATTCTTTAGCCAATCTCTCCATAATTATTTCCAGATGAAGCTCACCCATTCCCGAGATTAACATCTGCCCGGTTTCCTGGTTATGATAAGTTTTGAAAGTGGGGTCTTCAGATGCAATTCTGGCCATGGCATCAGCCATTTTAGCCTGATCGCCCTGGGTTTTGGGCTCTATAGCTACCTGAATAACCGGTTCGGGAAAATCTATGGATTCCAGGAGGAACCCCTCAGCCTCCGAGCCCAGGGTATCACCGGTGCCAACATCTTTAAGGCCTATTACCGCTACTATATCGCCGGCATAAGCTTCCTCAACTTCTTCCCGGTGGTTGGCATGCATCTTGACCAACCGACCTACACGCTCCTTTTTTTGTTTGGAGCTATTATATACATAGCTTCCTGCTTTCAGGGTTCCCGAATAGATTCTGGTAAAGGCCAGTTTACCTACATGGCGATCATTTACAATCTTAAATATCAGAGCCAACAAGTCTTCTTCGGAAGAAGGCTCAACCTCTTTAAACACCCCTGCCTGGCCGGGAATCGTAGCCCGGGGAGCATCAATATCAAGGGGGGAAGGAAGATAATCCACAATGGCATCCAAAAGCATTTGAACACCAATGTTTTTATATGAGCTGCCACACAAAACCGGAACTATCTGACCTTCAATAGTACTACTTCTTACGGCTGCAACCAAAAGCTCTTCAGATATTGTCTCATTATTAAAATATAATTCCAGGATGTTCTCATCATTTTCAGCCAGGGTTTCGATCAAAACACTTCTCCAACTAAGGGCTTCTTCTCTGCTGCCTTCGGGAATGGGGGCTTCTTTTACTTCGTTGCCCAGTTTACCGGAAAAAATATAGTATTTCATCCGTATCAGATCTATTATGCCGATAAAAGACTCATCCTCAATAACCGGTAAGGCCAATACTAACGGATGAGCTCCCAGGCGTTGGCTTATCTGCTCCACCACCCGGAAAAAATTGGCTCCCACGGCATCCATTTTATTAACATAAGCAATTCGAGGTATCCGGTATTTGTTGGCCTGTCTCCAGACTGTTTCTGATTGGGGCTCAACACCGCCTTTGGCGCAAAATATTACCACCGCGCCATCTAAAATACGCAGGCTTCTCTCCACTTCGGCGGTAAAATCAACATGCCCCGGGGTATCAATAATATTTATTATACCCTCCTTCCAGAGGCACCTGGTGGCGGCCGAAGTAATGGTAATTCCTCTAGCCTTCTCTGCCGGCAAATAGTCCATAACACTCTCACCGTTATGGGTTTCACCAATTTTATGCGTCAAGCCGGTGTAATATAGAATCCTTTCCGTTGTGGTGGTTTTACCAGCATCAATGTGGGCTATTATCCCAATATTTCTAAGCCGTTTAAGCATTAGACGAATCCACTCCTTTTGGACAAAAAAATAAACCTTAATAGGTGCTATTGCAAAATATAGGTCTTTTCAAAGCATCCAGAGTAGAATTATATTACCTCCGGGTTTTTTTGTCAAGCAAATGACCTTTACATTGTAGATTTTTGCTGCGGAAGAATGACGGTTACTATGGTTCCCTTACCCCAAGTACTGTCAACCTTAATTTGCCCACCGTGTAGATTAATTATTGCTTGAGCAATACTCAATCCCAAGCCACTTCCTCCCAATTCTCTGGCCGGGGTGGTATCTACCCGATAAAATCTTGTAAAGATTCTATCCAGATCTTCCTCAGGTATTCCTATTCCATTATCTTGTATCGTAATAACAATATTATTCGAATCTTTTGCTAAAGTGATCAAAACCCTTCCTTGGGCAGAGGAAAACTTCACTGCGTTTTCGCCAATATTTAATATGGCTTCAAACAGTTGGCTGTCATTTCCCCATACTTGGTATGGGCCCTGTTTACTATCGATAAATTCTAAGCTTACCTCTTTCTTTTTACATAAGGGCTGTAGGGTAGATTCCACTTTTTGGCACACATTCAACACATCCACCGGTGCTGGGTTTATAAGCTTCATCTCTCCCAATCTGGCCAAGAGGCTGAACTCTTGTATCAAACTATTCATACTGTACAATTGACCTTGAATATCGGTGAGAAAATCCCTGCGAGGCATTTTCCCTTTGTCAGCATCAGCCAGGATTGAATCAGTCAACAGAATAGCTGATGCTAGAGGGGTCTTTAATTCATGAGATATATTATGAAAAAATCGCTTTCTATTTATGTCAATCTCATTCAACCGCTGGCTCATTTCATTAAAGGAATAAGCTAGTTCTCCTATTTCATCTTTATTTTTTACCTCAACCGTAAGTCCCAGCTCACCTTTGCTAACCCTTTTGGCGGCTTGGGCCATCTCCGTAATGGGCCTGGTAATTCTCAAGGATACTAGAATGGAAATGAGAGAAACCAGAATTATAGCCCCCAAGGACATAAAAAAACTTTCATACCTGATGTCCTGCAACAAGCCGAAAATATCGTTAACATAAGCTGAAACCAGAATTGCCCCGGCAATCTTTCCTCCCGCATTGATGGGAGTAGAGGCATATATTACCCAATCTTGAGAAGGGATCAGGTGTACCCCGGCCTTGCTTTTACCTTTCAGGGCTGAGATTACCTCCTCATAAGAATACTTGTTTCCCAGTAGAACTTCTTCCCTTAATGAATCAGCAATTACCCTGGCCTCAGAATCAAATACCATTACCCGGAACCCATAGGTCTTGGCGTATTCTTCACATATTAAATTCAAATAGTCGTGTCTATCAAGATAATGGGAAGCTCGGACGGCAATCAGGCGTGCTGAAGCTATAATATTATTGGCTCTTATTTCTATATTTCGATTTTTCAATGCTTGCAGGATAAAGACATTAAGGATAAAGGTGATTAATAAAACCCCAAGCAGGCTGCCACTGAGAATTTTCCAATGAATCTTTTTAAAACAAATACCCCATCTCCTCAAAGTCCGGTTTGCTAACCTTCATTATTCTATCTTGGAAAAAAAATACCCGGTTCCCCACTTGGTATGTAAATAGATGTTTTTGTCCGGATTAGGCTCAATTTTGCTCCGCAGCCTTTTCACATTAACATCTACAGTTCTTTCATCTGCATACTCGCCTTCCCAAACCAGATCCAGTAGCTGCTGCCTGCTGAATACCTGTCCGGGGCGTTTCAAGAATACTGCCAAAAGATCAAATTCCTTACTGGTAAGATCAATTTCTTGCCCGTCTATTTTAAGAATTCTCTGTTCAAGATCCATCCGAAAATTAAAATAAGTCATAACCTTGGGCTTATTTACACCCGCACGGCGGAGAACTGAATTTATCCGAGCCAAAAGTTCTCGGATATTAAATGGTTTGGCTAGATAGTCATCGGCACCTATTTCCAAACCAGTAATCCGATCCATTTCGTCACCCCGGGCAGTTAACATTATTACCGGAATGTTGAGTTCACCATGAATTATTTTACAAATAGTAAACCCATCCACGCCAGGAAGCATTATATCTAATAGGACCAGGTCATACTTACCTGTCCGGGCTTCCTGCAACGCAGCATAGCCGTCGTAGACCCCAACCGCCTCATAGCCTTCCTGCTCCAAATTATACAGTAGCCCCTTTACCAAAGATTTTTCATCATCCACTACTAATATCTTAACCAGAAGACATTACCCCTTTTTGCCTTTTTCCTATTGCCTTCCTAATTATTAATTTTTTTGAACTTTGTCCGCTGCTATTTTTTTAATCAGACCTGCTTTGAAAAGCCGATCAAGGACAGCAAGGATCAGCCTATTTTAATAAGGGGGAGATCTTCTTAAACTCCGGAGTTCCTGATCGTTGTAAAAGGTCAAAGAGAATAGTCTCGGTATTATTTATTACTGCCCCCATTTCCTTCATCAGATCCAGACCATTATGATAGTTTACAGAGAAACGTGAGCAAACCGCATCTAATGCTACATGAACATTGTAATCTGCTTCCAAAAGGTGTCTTACCGTTTGGAAAACACAAACATGGGTCTCACTGCCGGTTACAATAACAGTATTTTTCCCGATGGAGGACAGGGTTTGCTGCATTTCTTCGGTGTAAGCAGAAAAAGCTGTTTTTTCTATAAAATAATACTTTTCAGGTAATACTTCTTTTATTTCCTGAACCGTAGGCCCAAGCCCTTTAGGATACTGCTCGGTTATAACCACCGGGATATCAAATAGATGGGCAGCTTCCAACAACAACCGGGTGTTATTGCATACTATATTTCTTTCATTCATAGCTGCCAATAGCTTTTCCTGTAAATCAATAATGACTAAAACCGTATTCTGCCTTTTAATAAAAAACTTCTCCACTGTTCATACCTCCTGCAACTCAATCTTTGTTGTTGGGTTCATCAGGAACCTTAAGGATATATAAAACCCTTTGATAATTAAAGGACCCAATTACATTGCCCTCTTGGTCATATAGCAGATTGGATGAAGGGCCACCCACATAAACCTTGCTTTCACTGCTAATGCCCAGGCTTTTTACATAAGCAGTAATGCTTTCACCATCGGTAAATACGATTTGGGCTCTTATTAAAACCTCTTTATCCTCAGCTGAGGTAAGGGCCTTCAGGTCGGGAACGGAAAAGTTGCAGGAACTGCATCCCACCATCATTAATAAAATCATAAAAATAGAGATAATTCTCCCCATTCTCATACTCTTCTTCTCCTCATCTGTTTAGTCTTATCATTACTCCCGGCCCACCACCTGCTTTTGGCGCTCCATTCCCTCAATTTGTTATCAACCAGATAATGAAAACTATGGGGAGGGAATCTTCCTGTTTCATCCCTTTCTCCGGCCGGCATACCGGTTAAAATCTCAATCCCTTCATCGATATGGCTAATAGCCCATATATTGAATTTACGATTTTTAACAGCATCTATTACTTCGTCATCCAGCATCAAATTGCAAATATTTTGTTTAGGTATCAATACCCCCTGCTGGCCGGTTAAACCATGATTGCAGCAAACTCGGAAAAATCCCTCGATTTTTTCATTAACCCCTCCTACTGGTTGTACTTCGCCATTCTGGTTAACGGAACCGGTAACTGCAATGCCCTGGTTAATCTTAACCTCTGCCAGACTGGACAGCAAAGCATACAATTCAGCACTGGAGGCGCTGTCACCTTCTATTCCCTGATAACTCTGCTCGAAAGTCAGGCTGGCCGACAGAGAAAGCGGGTAATCCTGGGCATAATAAGCACCCATAAAGCCGCTGAGGATTAGAACCCCTTTACTGTGAATACTACCACTCATCCTTATTTCTCTTTCAATGTTGACCAGGCCTTTTTCTCCCATAAAGGTTTTAGCTGTAATCCTCACCGGTCTGCCAAAAGAGTAATCCCCCATCTCATGTACTGCCAGCCCGTTTAGTTCTCCGACTTTAAATCCGCTGGTATTTATAATAATAGTACGGTTTTCAATCAAATCCTGTATTTTTTCTTCTACACTAGATGAGCGGTATTTCTTTTCCGATATTGCCCTATCCACATGTCTCGCCTCAACTAGTTTAGCTCCCTTACATGAAGCCCATTGGTTGGCCTCCAGCACAATTTCTCCAATTCGGTCAAAAAGAGTACTCAATTTGCGCTGATCACCAGCCAACCTGGTTCCATAATCAACTACCCGGGCTACTCCTGAAGGGGCAAAAGGCAGCAGGTTTTTCTCCCGGCATAACCCGCTGATGTACTGGGCATATTGATATATGGTGCGTTTATTTCTCTCCATCTCCACATCAAAATCGGCTCTAATCCTGAATAAGCTTCTGAAGTCCTGGTCATACTGGTAAAGCAAGTGGTAATAGAGAGCTTCTCCTATTAATAATACCTTCACTTTGATGGGAATCGGTTCAGGTTCCAAAGTTTCCGTATTACTAATCCCTATCATTCTTGTTATACTCTCCACAGAAATCTCTTGATCCTTTAAAACCCTTTTTAAGGTATCCCATACATAGGGGTTTTTTAACATATCATAGGCATTTAAGACCAGATACCCTCCATTGGCTCTATGAATTGATCCGCTTTTGATTTTAGAAAAATCAGTTGTGAGTATGCCAAACTCACCTTCATATTCAATTTGGCCAAAGAGATTGGCAAAGGTTGGATTATTTTCAAAAATCACCGGAGCATGCTTAAGTTCCGAATTATCAACCAATAAATTAATCTGATAACGCCTCAGGGCTGCTCTGCGGTCAATGTGGCGTAGAAATACTGGTACATTATCATCATGTTTAACAAACATATCAACATTATCCAGTGAATCCCTCTGAATGTTTTCCAGGTATTCCACCACATCTCCCAAATCGCGATATTTCATAAACAGATCAGTAAAGAACGGTACCGTAACTGTCCTCGCGGTTTCTTGTTCCAGGTCTTTAATGGCTTTCTTGATATACTTTTCCAAATCACGGTATTGTCTTAGAGTTGAATTGATCTTTTCTTGAACCAAACCACTTCTTTTCATCATCTCTATTTTTTCTTCTTCAGACATGGCCATGTAATCTTCCTGGCTTAAAGGCTCTCCATTTTTGATAGGAATGCTGTTGATCCCGCTCTGGCTTCTGGAGATGGTAAATCCCAGAGGGCGCGCTTCTTCTTCCAGCCTAATATATAATGCATTGGCTTTTTCTATGAAAGAGCCTACAATTTCATTTTTCTTGTAGTCAAAATCCTCGCTTTCAAATGCCTTAATTATCTGCTTTATAATTTTATCCATATGACCTACAACGTCATTTTTAAAGGCCTTCCCCCTTCCCGGCGGTAATTCCAAGGCTTTGGGTCGATCAGTCCGTTGGAAATTATATACATAGCACCAATCATTGGGAACTGGTTCTTCAACTGCTTTTTTGGTCAGCAATTCCCGGGTTAAGGTAGTTTTTTCCGTTCCATAGGTTCCGATAATAAAAGCATTATATCCTTCATTTTCAATATCCAAGGCAAACAAGAGTGAACGTGTTGCACGATCCTGACCGAAAATCCCTTTTAACGGTTCAACTTCAGCTGTGGAACCAAATTGGAAAATAGATGCCTTACAGTCTTTACGCAAATTCCTGGTATTAACTCTGTATTTCTTAATTGTCAAATAATACACCCCTCATAAAGCTAAAATTGAAACTGCATACCTGTCTCGCCTTTTACGACTCTATCCCCTAGTTCATGGAGTATTCCGGCGGCAGCATAAAAACCTGTGCAGTGGGATACGATTACCTTGTCAGGATCATATTTTTTCAAGGCATCAATGGTCTTGGCAATTCTCTCTTGTGAAGCCCCTACCAGATGCGTCCCTCCAATTACTGCCAGCACTTTGGAATTACCGGTTTTTTCACAGGCATAAGAAATGGTGTTTATTATTCCGGCATGAGCACACCCGCTGACGATTATTAATCCTTCGGGATGGTTGACAATTAATGCCATATCATCAATAATTATATCCTCCTGTAAAGAGCCGTTTACCATCATCTTAAAATCCCCGCCAGCATCTTCAAAAACTGATTTTCTAGGAATTTCACCTGTTATGTATACATCTTGGTATAACTCAAAGAAATTATCAACATAGGTCAGTTGTCCCCCTGCCTCGATTATCTGTGATTCGCTGTAAGGACAACCGATTTGCCTTTCCCGGTTTTTTCCCAGCGGCTTCGGTCGTACTGCGAATAAATGGGGATGCGCAAAAACTGGTTTGGGCCCATATTTTTGCAGATAAGGAACCAAACCTCCTGTATGATCGAAATGGCCGTGGCTAATAACTACCGCATCAGCATCCCCAATCTTTTCGCCCAGTATGGCAGAATTGGTAAAAAGAGCCTGGTTACTTCCCGTGTCAAAGAGAATAGTATGCTCATCTACAGTTACTAACGCAGAGAAACCATATTCACCAATAAGGGGGGCAACTGGGGTGGTGTTTTCCACCAGTATGGTTATGGATACTTTCATCTGGTTATTCCACCTTTCCTCATTTATTCACTATTAATTCTTCTTTATCTTAGACCATAATTATCCGAATTTTCCAGTATTATTCCCACGAATGCAACAATCTCCCTGGTCCCAATTAATCTTCTTCTCTCGCTGAAGATTGGTCTTCATGTTCTTCTTTCCCCACTGGAGATTCTTCTCCCATATCAACTTTCTCTTCCTCCCCAGACCGCTCCTCTGGCCAATTCCACCAGTCTCTTCTGTGGGTAAGCCGGGGTTTATGCTCATCACATATATCAAGAGGCTCAGTTCCTTCCCGGAAAGCCATTTCCATCTTCCGTGGGCAATAGTCAGTTGCTGTCATCCCTGTATCAAGACAGATGTTTTGCAAAGTAACATTGGCTGGCCGGAAGAAATCGTCCCTGGCAAGACGCTGGGTTACCTCCTCCATAAACCTGCCCCATATAGGTCCTGCCGCTACTGATCCAGTTAAATTAGCACTTTTCCCTTTATCGTATCCCACCCAGACTACACAGCAAATACGTGGTGTATAACCTACAAACCAGGCATCCTTGAACTCATCGGTTGTCCCGGTTTTGCCCGCTGCCGGCCGTTCTCCCACATACTTCCTAAGGCCTGCTCCGGTTCCTCCAGGTTGTAATACCCCAGATAGCATATCTGTGATAATATATGCAATATCTGCACCTATTACTTTCTTCTGCGCAAGCTGTTTTTCCTCCAAAATTCTTCCATTATTATCCGTGACTTTTATAATAAATGAAGGTTCGGTATATATGCCCTGATTAGCAAAAACAGAGTATCCGGCTGCCAAGTCAATGGGCCTGACCTCATTAGAACCCAGCGGTAAGGATAGAATGGGCTGAATATTTGAAAACCCAAACGCCTCAGCATGTTTGGCTGCTGCTTGAGGCCCCAGTGTATTATTTACTTTTACCGCTATTACATTATCTGAAATCATAAGAGCTTCTTTTAAAGTGAACTGCTTCAAATGGTAAGGTTCTTTACCATAATCGGTAGGTCGATATACATCGCCATTGGGTAGTCTGAACTCCACCTCATCGCATTCCACCATCTCTGCCGCGGTCACGCCCCATGTGAGAGCTAAAGAATACATAAATGGCTTGAAAGTTGATCCTGGTTGACGCTTGGCATATACCCGATTATAAGATGACTGGGCAAAATCCCTTCCTCCAATTAAAGCCCTTATTTCCCCGTTCTTAACATCCAAGGCCAACAGAACAGCCTGCAGATCAGGATCCCTACCAGCCATTCCTTCCTCATAAGCTACATTGGCTGCTTTCTGCATTTTTAAGTCCAGGGTAGTATAAACCTTAAGCCCTCCCTGAAAAACCGTACGCTCACCATACTTGTCAATTAAATAGTCTTTTACCATGGCAATAAAATAAGGTGCATCTCCCCCCAAAAAGCGAGCACTTTTATAAATGAGCTCTTCCTGCAGTATTTTCTTGCCCATTTGGGGGTCCAAGAATCCTTCCTCAACCATACGCTGCACCACAACTTTTTGTCTTTCCCGGGCATCTTGGGGATTTATCAGGGGATCATAGCGGGATGGCCACATGGGTATCCCGGCCAACAGGGCGCATTCGGCCACACTCAATTCCCGGGCTTTTTTGGCAAAATAGGTGCGGGCCGCAACTTCCAGACCATAAGCCCCATGGCCGAAATAAATGGTATTGCAGTAGAGTGCCAGTATTTCTTCTTTGCTGTACTTCCTTTCCAGCTGAATTGCATAATATAGTTCTTTAATTTTTCGCGAGAAGGTTCGATCATTGCTCAAAAAAAGATTTTTTGCTGTCTGTTGGGTAATTGTACTCCCTCCGGCTGATATTCGTCCTTCTTTTAAGTTAGTAATAAAGGCCCTTAAGATTCCACTAATATCAAATCCATGATGGTTAAAGAAGTTTTTATCTTCTACAGCGATTATGGCCTTTACGAAAGCATCCGGGATATCGTCATATGTAATATTGATTCTATTCTCTTCTGCTAGGCCTCTAATGGGCTCGCCATTTACATCATATAATGTGGATGACTCCACAATGGCAATATCAGGCAACCCCCCGGTGAAGAACATACTGCTGGCCGCTACACAGATTACCATCAGTAGAATTATTAATTTATTCATTTTGGCCATAGGTAATTTCCCTCCTGTTACCTAAATTACCCATTTAAGACCATGTTTAATCAAGAACTGGTAACCCAAAAAAAATCCCCTAACACCTTACAGTATTAGGGGAACTGTAGTTTTTATTAATAATCCCATTAAAGGGCTCTTAAGTAATCAGGTCTTAGGTATTTGCTGTCTTTGCTGAAGATAATCTGGTCAATTAAATCCAGCATCTTCTGTTTTTCTTCGGGTAACCTGCCTTTAATAGGGAGATAATTGGATGCGTGGTTGCTCCTAAATTCAGTCCCGGTTACGTTTAAATGGCTGATTATTATGCGTAATTCATCTAGAATCTCAAAAGGTCCCGGTAGCTCAAATTCCCCTTTTTCCCAGCGCCGGTATAAAACCGTTCCCGGTTCCAGCATCAGAGTAAGTGCCCCAATATAGTCAGGATTAATATCATTGCATATCCGGGCCGTATCAACAGCATGTTGAGCAGCCAGGGGAGTCCTTCCCGCTAGCCCCAGGATAATAGTGGCTGATAGGGTTATACCTGCTTCCCTTATTTTACGACCAGCTTCCACCATTTCTTCATAGGTGGCACCTTTCTTAATCTCTCTTAGCAGTTGGGGATTACCCGTTTCAATTCCCAGATAGGCAATGGTCAATCCTTTCTTTGCCAAAAACTTCAAATCTTCCTTGGTCTTGTTCAGAATGCTCTTGGGGTTAGCATATATCCCTACATGTTTTAAGCTTTTGAATGAACCATAAAGTTGATCAAGGATTTCCTCAAGATCTTTAGTATCCATTATTAAGGCATCGCCATCAGACAAAAATACCTTGTTGACATCACCGTAATGCAGCTTGGCTAACCGAATATCTGTCAATATGTCTTCCAGCGGCCTGACACGAAATTTTTTGTCTTTGTACATGCCGCAAAAAGTACAAGAATTATGCGAACAGCCGATAGTACACTGCAGAATATAACTGCGGGCTTCGCTTGGTGGTCTGTAAATGGAGCCCTCATATCTCATGTTGGAATCCCTCCTGACTGGTGAATAATAGATTTCCAGAATATCAATAATAACCTAGCTATAAAATGTTGAGCAACTGTCCAAAATAAAACTGGTGCGAGTTGATGAGGAGGTTTTCTTATGGCAAGGCGAAAAGGTATTATGTCGGAACAGCTCAAGTATGAAATTGCACGAGAACTTGGGGTGGACAATATCGTTTCCAGCCAAGGTTGGGGTGCTGTAAGTTCAAAAGACTGCGGCAATATGGTAAGCAAGGCTATAGAAATAGCAGAACGAAACCTTGCTTCCCCTAAATAGCTGCAATTACCGGTAACTCGCACTAACTCCGGGATTTCCCGGAGTTCCTTTTATATAAATTAATCGTGAAATTAAACACCAGGTATATTGTCGCCAGGGTCATAAACATAGCGGCAGTTTTGAAGAAGCCCGCTCCTATTAAGATGCCCACAATGGCTGTCACCCATAAGGCCGCTGCCTCCGGAATTCCATAAATCTGGCGGTCTTTGCCCATCCAAATAAGGCCTGTTCCTATGAAACCAAGGGTTGATATTACCTGGGCAGCAAGTCGGGCAGGATCCCCTGGCAGGGGAAGGGAGCTGGCCTTTACAAACTCCGTTGATACTATTGCCACCAACGCAGCTCCAATAGCAACAAGGCCAAAAAGCCTTATACTTTTTCCTACTCCCATGATAAATCCTGCCAATCCTGCCAACAAAAGCCGAAAAAAGATATTTTCCATATTTAACCTTGATAATTGGGGGCTTCTTTAGTAATAGTCACATCATGAGGATGGCTTTCGACTAATCCTGCATTGCTAATTCTAATAAATGCGGTCTTGGTTTTCATCTCCTCAATATTTCTTACCCCACAATAACCCATACCCGCTCTCAGTCCACCTATAAGCTGAAAAATGGTATCAGATACATATCCTTTGTAAGGTACTCTGCCTTCAATCCCTTCAGGTACCAATTTAGCAGCATCCTCCTGGAAATAACGATCACTGCTTCCCTCGGTCATTGCTCCCAGAGAGCCCATGCCTCTGTAAACCTTATAACTTCTGCCCTGAAGAATTATGGCTTCACCTGGGCTTTCATCAGTTCCTGCCAGTAGATTTCCCAGCATTACAGAATCAGCTCCTGCTGCTATGGCTTTAGCAATATCGCCAGAGTATTTTATCCCGCCGTCAGCAATAATGGGTATGCCATATTTCTGGGCGACCTGGGCACAATCATAAATAGCGGTAATCTGCGGAACACCAATACCTGCAATTACTCGTGTAGTGCATATGGAACCTGGTCCAATACCAACCTTAATGCAATCTGCTCCCGCTTTGATCAATTCTTCGGTTGCTTCACCAGTTGCCACGTTTCCGGCAATCAGGCTAATATCTGGGAATTCCTTTTTAATGGTTTTAACCATATCGATAACTCCCACCGAGTGACCATGGGCGGTATCAAGTACAATAACATCAGCCCCGGCTTTTTTCAGCGCATCAGCTCTTTCCATAGTATCCTTGGTTATCCCTACGGCTGCTCCAACCAGGAGTCTTCCCCGGCTGTCTTTGGCAGCATTGGGATATTTAAAGGTTTTTTCAATATCTTTAATAGTAATCAAACCCATTAAGTTAAAATCATCATCTACCAGAGGGAGTTTTTCAATTTTATGTTTACGCAAAATTTCCATAGCTTCTGCCATGGTTGTTCCTACTGGTGCTGTAACCAGCTTTTCACTGGTCATAACATCTTTAATGGGCTGAGAAAAGTCGGTTTCAAAACGAATATCACGATTAGTAATAATCCCCACCAGCTTTTTCCCTTGAGTGATGGGAACACCGGAGATATGGTAGTGTTCCATAATATCGAGGGCATCCTGAATTTTGTTACTCGGGGACAGGTAGAAGGGATCAGTTATTATTCCGTGTTCTGAACGCTTAACCCTATCAACCATTTTAGCCTGTTGTTCAATGGACATGTTTTTATGAATAATTCCAATTCCGCCTTCACGTGCAATAGCTATAGCCATCCGGGCCTCAGTGATGGTATCCATACCGGCGCTTAAAATCGGAATATTTAATTTTATTTCCCTGGTCAGCCAGGTGGAAACATCTACATCTTTTGGCAATACTTCAGAACGTCCAGGGAGTAATAGCAAATCATCAAAGGTAAGACCCTCTTTGCTGAACTTTTCTGTCATGTTCCCGGCCTCCTGCTAAGATTTTTACTATATTATCTTATTCCTGGTCATTTTTCAAGACAGAGGAGGCCTTTTGAAAATATTAATCCCCTCCACATACCGAACTTAAACCATAACGAAAAAAGTGGTTTTGAAGAGATGTGATCGTATCTTCACTGACACCCAGCTTGGCAGCCATACTTTCAACACTCTCTTGTTTCTGGATTAGATTTATGAACTGTTCAAAATCAACGCCTGCTTCCCTGGTCATCTCCTGTAACGCCGGTATCCTGCTCCAGGGCGGGATAGATCCCCCTCTGCCTGTTTTATCATGTGGCATAGCATTCTCTCCTGTTTTTTTTTATTAGTTTTACCCAAGATACCAATAAAATTGTAGCAAAAATAAAGAAGAACCCATCTGGGTTCCTCTAACTAATTCGATGTAATAAGGCTACATGGAGTTTCCTTTTAACCTCAGGTGGGTATTATCAATATCAACTACAATCACTTCACGACCTATCTTTTTCACCGCTTCCCAGGGAATAATCAGCTTTTGGCGATCCACCCAGAAGTTTAACAGGTTTCCCTTGTTGGGTAAAATAATAGAAACAATATCACCTGTTTCTTCATCAATAACCATATCTGATTCACCGACAGTTCCCATTCTCATCCCATCATATATGTTTACCATCTCTTTGCCGACAAGATCATTAAGCCTCATTATCCCCCTCCTGTCATCCTGTATGCCCGAATCCCCCTTCTCCTCTGGCGGTCTCCAGCAGGAATTCAGATTCTGCCAGCTCTACTTTTTCTATTCTTAGAAAAACCATTTGGGCTATTCTTTCTCCCCTTTTCAATATATACTCTTTATCACCAAGATTTATAACAATTACCTTTATTTCACCGCGATAGTCAGAATCGATGGTTCCAGGAGTATTCAAGAGGGTAATACCATGCTTGATAGCCAATCCGCTTCGGGGACGTATCTGGGCTTCCCATCCTTCCGGAATAGCTAAGGCAAAACCGGTCGGGACCAGTAATCTGCCTCCTGGAGGTATAACCTGATCTTTTTCATTGGCTGCATAAACATCCAACCCGGACGCACCAGCAGTCATATAATGAGGA
This sequence comes from Syntrophomonadaceae bacterium, assembly GCA_050949885.1. Taxonomy (GTDB): domain Bacteria; phylum Bacillota; class Syntrophomonadia; order Syntrophomonadales; family Syntrophomonadaceae; genus JBMNGO01. The sequence continues at coordinate 213,918 of JBMNGO010000001.1, forward strand.
AGAGGCAAATCAAAAGAATGCAGTCGTTTTATCTGAATTTTCATAATCTTCCCCCCATATTTTCAACCCATTGTCTAAACTCTTTTTCCACCTGATCCAAGATTTGGTCCGAGCCAATGGCTGCCAGGGAAAAAGCCGGGATTCGAAGTAAATCACGAGAAAAGCTGTTTACACTATCGACATCAACCTGAAAAATCCGTTCGATAACATCATCCACCGATGTAACACGATTATACATAAGAACCGATCTTCCCAGTCTGTTCATCCTATTCATTACACTTTCCAAACCCAGGTACATACTGGATTTAATCAATTGCTGGGCCCTCTTTACTTCTTCAGTTCTCACACCATTATTACAAAAATCGTTCAATACTTTAAACAGGTGGGAAAAAAAGGTCTTTATCTTGGTAGGTCCAATACCAGCATAAATAGAGTAGCAACCAGTATCAGAATAAATAGCAGGATAGGAGTAGACAGAATAAGCCAGTCCCAATTCTTCCCGCAAGGTTTGAAAAAGGCGCGAACTAACCCCTCCTCCGAGGATGCTGTTCATTACATTCTGGGTAAACCTGTTTTCATCATGATAGGAAATTCCGGGTACTCCAATGCATATTTGCACCTGTTCAGTATCCTTGTTGACTAAATTAGTAAAAGGTGAATATCTTGACACAGAATTACTGTTTTTTGTTACATGAGCTGGTGGTTGTTTATCCAAATATTCTTCAACCGCGTCCCTGATCTTGGTTGCTTCCACATTTCCCGCCACCGATATCACCATATTGTCAGGCACATAAGCCTTTTTATAATAATCAACAATACTCTGGCGTTCAAAACTATTTACCGATTCCACTGTTCCTAACACCGGAGAGGCCATAGAATTGCCCAACCACATTTTTTGGGCAAATACATCGTGGATCAAGTCATCCGGTGTATCCTCGTACATATTAATTTCTTCCACCACCACATTCTTTTCAGTGTCGAAATCCTTTTCTTGAAATGAAGAATTAAACAACATATCAAAAATAACATCAATAGCCGTATATATACTCTCATCAAGGGTTCTGGCATATATGCAGGTATACTCCTTAGCAGTAAATGCGTTTACCTGTCCTCCCACTGTTTCAAAGATCTCTGCAATTTCACGGGCGCTCCGGGTATCTGTTCCCTTGAAAAGCATGTGTTCAATAAAATGACTGGCTCCCGACATGGTAGCAGGTTCATGCCTTGATCCTACATTTACAAATACCCCAACTGCTGCAGACTTCACATAAGGAATTTCCTCAATTACAAGCCTAGCCCCGCTGTTTAATTTCCAACAGCTAATCAAACCTATTCCCCCTTGACCAATAAACGACATCATTTAGGTGCTTTTGACGTTTTTTGAAAGAAAATATCCCTAAGTAATCTCATTATCAAGTTTAATTCTCGTTCCACATTTTGTCCACAAATAATATCAGTACTCTGGAAAAACCTCCCATCCGCATAAATATCCACCCGTCCTACTTTTTGACCTTGTGGTATTGGAGCTTCCAACCAGTATTTAAGCGTTACTTTTTTTTCGATATTAGGTGTACCTTCGCCCTGCCACAATTCCACAGTATCTCTGGGGTAGAGGGCAACACTTTCCTTATTCCTACCCTTTAATACTTTTATTTCTTTAAACACGGTATTTCCATCCAATACTGTGACTAAATTGGTTTTTAAGAATCCGTAATCCAGGAGACGTCTACAATCACCGTATCGATCACCGGAATTTAAGACTACTGCTATTAACTGCCGACCATTACGGGTTGCAGAAGCAGCCAGACACTTTCCTGCTGCATCGGTGGTTCCGGTTTTAATCCCGTCAGCTCCTTGATAACTGCTCAAGAGACCGTTGGTGTTATATATGGTCAATGCTTGCTGATAGTCCGGATGTTTAAACTCCGCTTGCTGGGCAGCCACCAGAGAACTCAGGTATGGTTTTTTTAGAAGGTATCTCCCTATTTGGGCTATGTCGTAAGCGGTACTGTAATGATCATTGGCGGGTAATCCAGAAGCATTAACAAAATGGGTATTGTAGGCTCCAATCAAAAAGGCTTTCCGGGTCATTAAATGTCCGAAAAGTCTCTCTTCTCCAGCAATGTGTTCCCCCAAAACAACAGCAGCATCATTGGATGAACGTAAAAGGGCAACCTTTAACAGTTCCTCCACGGAGACAACTTGCCCCTTCCTTAATCCAATGGTAAATTCCGGGGTTCTGTCGGCAAATTCACTGACTGTGGCCATTTCATCAAGCTGACAGTATTCAACTGCCAGGATAGCTGTCATCATTTTGGTGGTGCTGGCCACCGGCCTAATCTCCTCCGCCCCCCGGGAAAAAATCATTTGGCCTGTAGTACTATCAACCAAACAGCAATAGCGAGAACTTACAGAAGGTGCTGCTTGGGCGGAGGGGATAAATACCAAAATGCTGAAGATCAATATACCTATCTGAATAAGGATTTTATGGTTCTTCCCCATCATTTGCTTCGTTTCCTCCCCCACCTGAGGCTAACATCTCATTAAGAGTGACCATTTTGTAACCTTCCTGGCTAAGGCTTTTAAGCAGCCCGGGCAGGGCTTTTACAGTGGGATCAGTAGGGTGCATCAATATTATGGCATCATTATGAACCTTATTCATAACCCTCTTTTCAATAACTGATGGCTCCGGACGCTGCCAATCAATAGTGTCAACGCTCCACATAATTAGGTGATAGTTTAGATCTGATGCTACAGTCAATACCTGCCGGTTGAATTCGCCATAGGGAGGAGCGAAATAAACAGTCTCCTTACCGATAATACCTGCAATGATTTGGTCGGCTTTTTTTATCTGTTCGGCTATTTGTTCTGCACTAAGACTATTAAAATGCAGGTGCTCATAACCGTGGTTTTGAATACTATGCCCCTGGTTATGCATCTCTTTTAGAAGCTCCGGGTTTTTCTGAGCCCACTTCCCGGTAACAAAAAAAGTAACGGAAGCCTTGTTTTTTTCGAATTCTTTAAGCATTAGCGGAATAAACTCTTCTCCCCAGTCTACATTCACAGTAATAGCTACAATTTTCTTTCCGCTATTTCCCTGGTAAATTGCTTCTGGCGGGTTAGAAGCAATCCCGGCCTTATTAAAATAGACAAGAGATAATCCCAGAAAACTGAAAATCAACAAAAATACCATTCCAGCTCCGAAAAATCTTTTTCGGGTTAAATAATATACTTTCACTTTTGGCTATTCCTCCCCCAAAATACGAACCCAAATACGGCTGCCGGAAACCCCCGATTTAATGATAATCGGACCTTTGCGGTTGTTCATAAATTTTAGATCAAGATGCCCATAATCTACTGTAGCATCTCTGCCCGCAGAAATATAATGAACTCTTTTACTATGTCCATGCCTCTCAATAATTTTTAATTGGGCTGATAATGCAGCATTATAAACAGTAGTGGACACCTGGCAGACCCCTCCCCCAAAGCCCAGGTCCATAGCTCCGGAAATAATCACCGGAGCCGGTAAGTAGCCTCTTTCAGGTGTTCTAGGTCCAACTACCTCATTAAAGGAAAAACCCTGCCCCGGCCAGATAATTAGGTTATTGAGAGCTGTGGCTGCCATAGTGATATTGGTTCTGCGCTCACGGCTACCGCTAAAATACGTTTCAAAGTAACCCAGAGTTTGAGTGGCTCTAGCCAGGTCTGCACTGCTGTACTGGGGATATATCATTTCTATGGCTAGCGGCACATCTTCATTTTCCTGCGCGTTAAACAGTCTTTCTATACACTTTTCAATATTCACTATGGTTCCTGCCTCTTCCTTGAGGATTTCCCCGGTTTCCCGGTCAAGACTGGGCTCTACCGGCAGTTTCTGATATTTGATGGCCAGTTCTTCAACTGCAGCTCTGGCTTCGTCAGGCAGCAGTTTAGAAAAGTCTTCACCAACCATCTGTACTCCAGGTTTAATCCCATAAAAATGCCTTTCCACCCTATCCAACCAAGCGGAAATAAGGGAAATGCTTATAAAAAAGGTCAGCATAAAAAGGGCCCGGTTACTTATTTTTATTACATAAAACCCTTTGCCAAAATGATTTCACCCCCTGCCTAAATTCATCCTTTAAATGAATATTCCGGGTTGTCTTGAACTATTCGGATTTCCCCTGAAAACACAAATAAACCGAGGTGCCTCGGTTTACTTGGAGTTGACGGCTAGTTTAAGACTTTGTTACGTTTTTTAGAACTGCTTTTCTCGAAAGGTTGACCCGACCCTGCTTATCGATTTCTGTAACTTTGACTAGTATTTGGTCTCCGATTTTTACCACATCACTTACCTTGTTTACTCTCTCTTCAGCTAGCTGGGAGATATGAACCAGCCCTTCTTTCCCTTGAGTGCCTAACACTCCCGGGATTATTTCCACAAAAGCTCCAAAATCCATTATCCTTTTTACTGTACCCATGTAGGTTTTCCCCACTTCAACTTCAGCTACAATTGATTCTATTAAATATTTGGCCTTTTGTGCTGCTTCTTCATCGTTGGCAACAATAAACAGGCTTCCATCATCTTCAATATCAATCTTACACTCTGTCTCATCCACGATTTTATGAATAGTCTTCCCGCCCGGGCCAATAACCTCTCTGATTTTGTCCGGGTCTATCTTCATTTTTAACATCCGGGGAGCGTAAGGGGACAATTGTGTGTTAGGTTTATCAATGGCTTCCAGCATTTTCCCCAGAATAAACATTCTTCCTTCATGAGCTTGGGCAAGTGCTACTTCGATGATCTCCCGGTTTACTCCTCTGATTTTGATATCCATCTGTAAAGCGGTAATACCTTTTTCTGTGCCTGCTACCTTGAAATCCATATCTCCAAGCGCGTCTTCAATACCCTGAATGTCACTCAAAACAGCGAATTTTTCTCCTTCTTTTACCAGACCCATAGCGATGCCTGATACCGGCCTTTTAATAGGCACTCCGGCATGCATGAGAGAAAGGGTGCTTCCGCAAACACTCCCCATGGATGTTGAACCGTTGGATTCCAAAACATCAGATACTACCCGGATAGTGTAAGCAAATTCATCAGGAGAGGGTATTACTGCCAACAGGGCTCTTTCAGCCAGGGCCCCATGCCCAATCTCCCTTCTTCCCGGTCCTCTCATAGGCCGAACCTCCCCTACACTATAGGGCGGGAAGTTGTAGTGATGTATATATTTTTTCGATTCTTCAATACCCAAACCGTCTAAAATCTGCTCATCACTGATAGCTCCTAAGGTAGTAACCGATAAGACCTGGGTTTGTCCACGCGTAAAAAGGCCTGATCCATGAGGCCTGGGCAAATAACCTACTTCGCAGCTAATAGGCCTGATTTGATCAAGGGCGCGACCGTCTATCCTTTCTTTATCTTCCAGGATCATTCTTCTTACAGTCTCTTTCAGGATGCTTTCCAGCACTATACTGATTTGTTTGCTTTCTTCAGGAAATATTTCTGCAAAATGTTCTTTAGTTGCCTTGTTAACTTCGTCTATCTGGGCCTCCCGGGCTTTTTTGTCAGAATTCCTTACTGCGGCTTCAATCTGACTAGTGGCATATTCCCTTACTGCTTGTTCAATCTCCGGTTCGGGCACAAATATATCGTAATCAACCTTAACAGGAGCTAATTCAGCAATTATTTTTTCCTGAAAAGCAACCAGTTTTTTGATTTCTTCGTGTCCGAAAAAAATAGCTTCCACCATTAAATCTTCGGGCACTTCAAAGGCACCGGCTTCTACCATTAAAATGGCATCCTTGGTTCCTGCCACCTTTAAATTTAGCTTACTATTAGCGGTTTGCTCAACATTAGGGTTTATTATCAATACTCCATCTACCATTCCTACCGTTACAGCAGCTACGGGCCCTTCAAAAGGAATATTTGATATGGATAGAGCAAGTGAAGCACCGGTAATGGCAATTACATCAGGAGAGTTGTCTTTATCCACAGATAACACAGTTGCTACTACATGCACATCATTTCTGAATCCTTTAGGAAACAGCGGCCTAATAGGTCTGTCAATCAATCTGGCCGTTAGAGTGGCAAGCTCGGTAGGTCTTCCTTCTCTTTTAATAAAACCACCGGGGATTTTCCCTACAGCATACTGTCTTTCTTCATAATCAACGGTAAGCGGAAAAAAATCAACTCCTTCACGGGGTTCAGCTGAAGCGGTTGCGGTAACCAGCACAACCGTATCTCCATATCTCATAACCGCAGCTCCATTGGCCTGCTTCGCTACCTTTCCTATCTCAGCAACCAATGGCCTTCCGGCAACCTCAGTTTCAAAAATTTGCACCAGCAAAAATTCCTCCTTTCAAAACTCTATTATTATAAAGAAAGAGCGGCTTTCCGCTCTTTATCTGCGCAGACCAAGTCGGGAAAGGATAGTACGGTAACGTTCAAAATCCTTTTTCTTCAAATACTCTAAAAGAGATCTGCGTTGTCCAACCATTTTAAGAAGCCCGCGTCTTGAATGATGATCTTTTTTGTTAGCCTTCAGATGTTCATTTAAATAGTTTATCCTTTCAGTAAGGATAGCTATTTGAACTTCTGGAGATCCGGTATCATTCTCATGTAACTGGAATCCCCGAATCAACTCTTCTTTCCGATTGGGCGTTAAAGCCATGTTCCACCTCCTTATTAAAATCGCCGCTAACCAAGAAAGGCGTCGGTGAAATCGCCTATCCTAGCTAATGGTTCTGGGTAAGATTTTACTATATGCTATAAACAGCTGGTTATTAAACCTGCCGCTCTTTCCGCAATAATTCTAATATATCTAATTGTTTAACAGTCAATTACAAATTATACCCTATTTCCTTGGTAACCAGATAAATTTTAGCATAGGCCCGGACAAATGTAAACTTGCCGCACCAAAGTCTAACCGTGACTGCCATCCACGCAAGATGATGCATTGTCCAAGCGCCGGAAGGTAAGGCGAGCTGAGTTGCATGCAATGCTCCCACCAATACTCCTGCTATCATCAGCAACATCCCTCAGTCCCCTAACGGGAGCCCGGCTGACCAGCGGGATAATGCATCATGATGGCCCACCTTCTGCGACTCACATCCGGCAAGCATGATGTATTATCCAAAGCGCCGGAAGGTAAGGCGAGCTGAATTGCATGCAGTGCTCCCACCAATACCCCTGCTATCATCAGCAACATCCCTCAATCTTCTAACGGGAGACCGGCTGACCAGCGGGATAATGCATCATGATGGCCTACCTTCTGCGACTCACATCCGGCAAGCATGATGTATTATCCAAAGCGCCGGAAGGTAAGGCGAGCTGAGTTGCATGCAATGCTCCCACCAATACTCCTGCTATCATCAGCAACATCCCTCAGTCCCCTAACGGGAGCCCGGCTGACCAGCGGGATAATGCATCATGATGGCCCACCTTCTGCGACTCACATCCGGCAAGCATGATGTATTATCCAAAGCGCCGGAAGGTAAGGCGAGCTGAATTGCATGCAGTGCTCCCACCAATACCCCTGCTATCATCAGCAACATCCCTCAATCTTCTAACGGGAGACCGGCTGACCAGCGGGATAATGCATCATGATGGCCACCCTCTGCGACTCACATCCGGCAAGCATGATGTATTATCCAAAGCGCCGGAAGGTAAGGCGAGCTGAATTGCATGCAATGCTCCCACCAATACCCCTGCTATCATCAGCAACATCCCTCAGTCCCCTAACGGGAGACCGGCTGACCAGCGGGATAATGCATCATGATTGCCCAAATCCCGGTTGGATTTAGCATTGCCGACTCTTTTCTAAAGGCAAGGAGAATTGAGCACAAATAAGGTCAGCCCGTTGTCTATCCTGGGCAATTTGTATCTTTAGTTCGTCCATACCCGCAAATTTTTTTTCATCTCTAATCTTCTGCAAAAAATGCAATTCAATCCATTCACCATAGATATTCTGGCAAAAGTCAATTAAATGAGCTTCCACCGTAACCGGATGGGTGTCATGAAATGTTGGCTTGTTCCCAATATTCACAACGCATTTATGAATTTCACTATCTACCACCGCCAGGGCAGCATAAACGCCCTTGCCCGGTGTTTGAACCTCGGGGCTAATAGTGATATTGGCAGTTGGGAACCCAATTACCCTGCCGCGCTTCTCACCTTCAACAACCTCGCCTTCTAAAATGGGATAATACCCCAGCATGGTGTAGGCCTGATTTATATCTCCGTTTTCCAGGGCAGAACGAATTAATGTACTGGATACGGTTTGTTCTCCAATTTTTACCGGCAGTATTATATTTACCTTGAATCCCCATTGATTGCCTAAATTCTCCAGAAGCTGGGGGTTGCCCGCCCCTTTGTGTCCAAAAGAGTAATTAAATCCTATAAATACCTCTTTTGCGTTAAATTTATCAACCAGTATTTTTTCCACAAATTGCTCTGGGCTCCATCTGGCTATCTCTGGCGAAAAGGAGTTATATACCAATAGATCCAATCCCAGTTCTTCTAATAATAATGTTTTTCTCCTGGTAATATTCAGCAGTTTAGGCGCTTTGGCCGGATTAAGAATCTTTAGCGGATGTGGTTCAAATATAAAGGCAGCAGCAATTCCATGATGCAAACGCGCCTTTTTTACCACCTCCGAGATCAGGTACCTGTGTCCTCTATGCACTCCATCAAAATTACCCAGGGCAAGATACAGGGGCTGATTATTCTGCACATAATTATCTATTTCTCTTATTATTTCCATTGTTTTTCCACGCCTCGTAACACTCAGTCTCATGTTTCATCGGAATTAGATACCAAGATTTTTTCTGGTTTAACTAGTCCATGGGGTACTGAATTTTCAATAACCGCAATGGCCACTAATTTATTCCCAGGTGACCATACTTTTACTCTTCCTGGAGATAAATGATTGCTATTAATAACAAGGGCTCTGCCGTTAAGCATAGCCAATACTTCCTCATGGGAAGGGAGCCTGTAATCAGCCATATCTGCCAGGGGATAGTCCATAGGCAACAGAAAATCATCAACACTCTTTTCTCCTAACAAAAGGGTGTCAAGACTCCAGGCTTCAGAAAGGCAAAAAGCCCCTGCTCGTGTTCGCACCAACGAAGACAGAAACCCACCAGTTCCAAGACGCTGTCCTATGTCATGGCACAGGGAGCGAATATACGTGCCTTTGGAGCAATGCACTTCCAGACGGATACGAGGATATTTCCCCTCAGATGCTACTGATAACAACTTAATAAGAAATATTTCCACTTCTCGCTCAGGGATTCTGACTGATTTACCTGCCCTGGCCAGTTCATAAAGCCTTCGGCCTTGATAATGAACTGCCGAGTACATGGGGGGAACCTGCTTTATTCTGCCACGAAATGAATCTAATACCTCATTAAGAGTATCGTGGTTAAAGCTTGTTTTCCCGGTGTAACAAATATTGCCCCAAGCATCATAGGTGTCAGAAATCCCCCCTAGGGTCATTTCAGCAATATATTCTTTGGAGCTATCTTCGATATATGGTATTAACCTGGTGGCTTTTCCTATAGCTATGGGCAGTACGCCCCGAGCTTGGGGGTCCAAGGTGCCGAGATGCCCCATTTTGATTCTTTTTGGCATAACCTTGCGTAATTTTCTAATAACATCAAATGAAGTCAAACCTTCTGGTTTATTCACATTCAGAAAACCGTTTATTTAACCACATCCTTAACTGCATTAATTACCTTAGTGCAAATATCTCTCAATTGACCTTCCTGACGTGCTCCAGCGGCCTGAGGGTGTCCTCCCCCGCCAAATTTTTGAGCAATCAGGGATACATCTATTTTCCCTTTGGATCTAAATCCTATTTTAATAATATTAGGCTCCACTTCTCTAAACAACAGCCCCACTTCTACTCCTCTGATCATTCGCGTGTAGTTTATTATGCCCTCGGGATGAAGATTTTGACCATTAACAGCCTGCACATCCTGGAAAGAAAGTACCATCCAAGCAATTTTCCCATTCTCGGTAAATGAGATATTCTTAAGAGCCTCTTTCAATAATAAAACCTCTTCCCGGGGTTTGGACTCAAAAAGATTATTTCTGGTTTTTTCAATATCAACACCTAATTCTAAAAGGTTTGCCGCAATACGCAAAGTTTTGGCACTAGTATTAGTATTTAAGAAACTTCCGGTATCCATTACAAGTCCCGCAAAAAGGGGATCAGCAATATTCGGAGTAATAGCAATTTTCATTTCCTCGAGAAGCTCGTATACAATTTGGGCAGTTGCTGCTGCCTTGGGGTCAACATAATTATATTGGGCAAATAGTTCATTTGTGGTATGATGATCAATGTTGATAAAATATTCCCTATCCTTAAGGAATAAACGAGTCTTATCACCCACACGACCAGCGTCAGAACAATCAAGAAAAATAACCTTTCTCCACTGGGGATCCAGTCCTTCTGCGGTCTTAATTAAATCAACCCCGTTCAGGTAGGAATATATGGGAGGAGGATTGTCTTCTATGATTATACAAACTTCCTTGTTTATTGATTTTAATGCCCAAAAAAGGCCAATTAAAGATCCTATGGAATCTCCATCAGGAATACTGTGGCTTACCAGCACATAGTTGTTATTAGCCCTCAATTGATCGCCTATTTCTCGCAATGTTTTCATCTTATCCGCTACTTCCCTTTGTCTTCCTGATTTTTGAGGCTCTCCAAGAGGGCAGCAATCCTTACACCATGCTCGATCGATCGATCCAACCTAAACTCTAATTCCGGTGCATGTCTTACCGCCAATTCTTTAGCCAGCTCAGTTCTAATATATCCTTTAGCTTTGTTGAGAGCTGTCATGGTTTCCTCTTGTTTGGGGTTATCTCCCAGAACACTTATATTGATTCGGGCATGGCTATAATCATTGGTTAGATCTACCCGCGTAATGGAAACTGCTTTTCCGTCTATGCGAGGATCTTTTATATCGCCGTTGATTATTGCAGATATTACCCGCCTTATTTCTTCTGCCATTTTTTCCTGTCTGCGTTTGCCCATTTTTTTCAACCCCCAAGTAATAATCTCTTGGTTCTTTAGGTTTTGCCTATTCCTTAAGAGCCGCAATATCTGACTATATTATAATTCTCTGGGTACTTCTTCCAAAGTAAAAGCTTCTATTACATCCCCTTCTTTAATGTCATTAAAATCCTTTATCCCTATACCGCATTCATAGTTTTCCACAACTTCTTTTACATCATCTTTAAATCTTTTCAATGATGCCAGTTTACCTTCATAAACAATTACTCCGTTACGTAGAATACGCACCTGAGCATTTCTCTCAATCTTTCCGTCAATAACATAGCTCCCTGCAATGGCGCCGATATTGGGAACCTTGAAGATGGCTCTAATCTCCGCTCGTCCCAGATATTTTTCTTTGAACTGGGGTTCCAGCAAGCCCACCATAGCTTTTTTCACATCATCTATGGCTTCGTATATTACTCGATAGAGACGAACGTCAATATTATCCTCTTCTGCGTGCTTTCTGGCTTTACTATCAGGTCGGACATTAAAGCCAATTATGATAGCATTGGATGCGGAAGCCAGCATTACGTCAGTTTCAGAAATGGCGCCTACAGCTGCGTGAATTACGTTGACCTTAACCTCATTGGTACTCAGTCTTAACAGTGATTGAGCAAGGGCCTCGATGGAACCTTGAACATCACCTTTTATAATAAGGTTGAGTTCTTTAACCTCGGCATCCTGCAATTGCTTGAAAAAATCGTCCAGGGAGACTCTGCTGCTGTGTTTTTGTTCTTCCATTTTCTTTTCATTTAACCGTAGATCTATAATCTCTTTCGCAACTTTCTCATCACATACTTGAGCTTTAGCACCTGCCTCGGGTACATCAGACCACCCCATTATTTCCACAGGCATGGAAGGATAAGCCGCATCAACCCGGCGGCCCTTATCATCAGTCATAGCCCGCACCCTGCAGAAGCTGCTGCCGCAGACTAAACAATCCCCTACCCGTAGTGTGCCTTTTAACACTAAGACCGTGGCAACAGGACCTCTCCCCTTATCCAACTCTGCTTCAATTACTATTCCTTCTGCCGGACGGTTGGGATTGGCTTTGATTTCGTTCATTTCTGCTACCAAAAGAACCATTTCCAGAAGGTTTTCAATACCATTGCCGGTTTTGGCAGAAACAGGTACAAAAATGGTATCTCCTCCCCATTCTTCGGGTACAATACCATATTCCGTAAGCTGTTGCATAACTCGATCTGGATTGGCTTCGGTTTTATCCATTTTATTTATTGCTACCAGAAAAGGAACATTGGCTGCCTTAATATGGTTTATGGCCTCTACGGTTTGAGGCATAACCCCATCATCGGCAGCTACCACCAGTATTACCAGATCTGTTAAATTGGCTCCCCTGGCTCGCATAGCCGTAAATGCTTCGTGACCCGGCGTATCAATAAAGGTTATCTTATTGTTATTAACAGTAACCTGGTAAGCTCCAATATGCTGGGTAATTCCTCCTGCTTCACCTGAAGCCACGTCTGCTTTACGAATTTTATCCAGGAGAGATGTCTTGCCATGGTCTACATGTCCCATTACGGTTACTACCGGGGGGCGGAAAACCAGGGTTGATTCATCGTCAACAACCTCTTCCAGAATTTTAGCCTCTTCAGATATTTCCCGCTCAACCTCTACTTCGTACAGACTAGCAACAATTTCGGCTGTATCATATTCTATATCCTGGTTTATTGAAGCCATAATTCCTAATTCCATCAGTTTCTTTACAATTTCGGCCGCATTTTTATTTAATAGTTCGGCTAGCTCTCTTACCATTATGGTATCCGGAATAACAATTTTTTGCGGAGTCTTAAGAGTTACCTCTTCCTTTTTGCGCTTATGCTTGCTTTTTTTTGATGGACGACTATAATCCCTGCGCTGTTCTTGAGGCTTGTTACCCCCCTGTTTACTGGCCTTTCCTGGTTTGTTCTTCCGGGCTAACGCGAAATGGTCATCTGTTGGCTCAGTCCTTCTGGGAACTATAGCCTGGGTTGGTTTGGGGGGTTGGCGTCTAGGCTCCGCACCCTGCTTAGCGGAACCTGATTCTCTGGGTTTTATGCCACTCCGATGTGCGACCTGGCTATTTCCCTGACTCTGTCCCCCTTGGTTTTTAAATGAATTGGATGTTCGTTGGGAAGCCTCTTTTGGGGCGTCATTTGCTTTTCGGTAAGAGGGATGTTGATGATTTGGTTGAGGCTTTTGCTGCCTTGGTTCTACATGAGAGGAATCTGGTTCCCGCCTTTTGTTACCACCTAGCTGTTTCTTTACCCAGTTGACTTGAGATTCCTCCATAGAACTCATATGGTTCTTAACATCCAGCCCCAGCTTTTGAATCTCATCTACCAGGTCTTTACTGGACAACCCCATTTCTTTCGCCAATTCATATACTCTTACTTTGGCCATTGAACCACCCCCACACTTATTAGCTCTGAACCCATTGAGTCCTCAAAATTGTTTAAGACCGATCTGGCCAGACCGGGATCGTTTACTGTTACTGCTACTCGACAATTTTTACCCACCGCCAGACCTAATTCATATTTGTTGCCAATTACCAGCCACGGAACATTTCTCTTATCACATGCTGCCACCAGAATTTCTTTAGTCCTTACAGCAATATCATTACTAATGATGAGTAAATTAGCCCTACCTTTATCTACACTGGTTCTGGCCGCCATGGTCCCGGATGAAATTTTCCCGGCCTTTTTGGCCAATCCCAGTAAACCAAAAACATTTTTCACACTTATCACACACCTAACTTTTTGACAATTCTTCAATTTTTTGCTTTAAAGCCAGCATTGTTGCGTCTGGAATTTCGTGCTCCAAAGCTTTTTGCAATCTCTTTCCCTTAAATGCAGATGTAAAACATTCCATATTAGGACAAATATAAGCACCTCGTCCAGATCGTTTCCCTGTACTATCAGGTTCAATGTTCCCCTCAGGCGTTCTCACTACCCTGATAAGCTCCTTCTTGTTTTTCATTTCTCTGCAACCCACGCACATCCGTTGGGGAATCTTACGCGGCTTACGCATCGGGTTCCAACTCCTTAAGCTGTTGTTCTTCACTGACTAGCTCACTTTGCGCTGTATCTTCTTCCGACACCAGTTTATTATGTTCTTCACACTGGCTATCACTTTTTATATCCACTTTCCAGCCGGTCAATTTAGCTGCCAGCCGGGCATTCTGCCCTTCTTTCCCTATCGCCAGTGATAATTGATAATCAGGAACAATAACCCGAGCCTTTTTCTCATCTTCGAATAGGTGAACAGACAAAACTTGGGAAGGGCTTAAGGCATTAGAAATAAACCTTTCAGGATCTTTATCATACTTAATTATGTCAATTTTCTCTCCATTCAGTTCAGACACAATATTTTGCACCCTTAATCCTCGGGGACCAACACAGGCTCCTACAGAATCGATTTTATCGTCAAGGGAATAAACCGCAATTTTAGAACGGTATCCAGCTTCCCGGGCAATTGACTTTATTTCTACTACACCATCGTATATTTCGGGGACTTCAAGCTCAAAAAGACGTCTTAAAAAATGGGCATGGGATCGCGAAACAAATATATTGGGTCCTTTTGGGGTATTTTTTACTTCATAGATGTAGGCTTTTACCCTTTGCCCAATTTCGTACCTTTCATTAGGTATTTGATCATTAGCCAGCATTATTCCTTCAGTCCTGCCCAGACTAATGAAAACAGTTTTCCCCTCTATCCGTGCAACAGTACCATTAACGATTTCATCCTCTCTTTGCAGGAACTCTTCGTATATCAGGCTCCGTTCCGCCTCTCGAAATTTCTGAATAACGACCTGTTTGGCCGTTTGAGCAGCAATACGCCCAAAATTGGCGGGAGTGGCTTCCACATAGACCATATCCCCAATTTTACAATCTGGATATACCTCTTTGGCATCTTTATGGACTATCTCCAATCTCTTGTCAGAGACTTCCTCAACCACTTGTTTCTGAGCAAAAACTTTTACTTTACCAGTCTCCTCGTCGAATTCTACACTTACATTCTGAGAAGTGCCAAAGTTTTTCTTGTAAGCAGTATTTAGAGCCGCTTTTATAGCGTCAATCAGTACTGTTCTCGGTATCTCCCTCTCCCTTTCTATCTCATTCAATGCCTGAATCAAATCACTGGACATATTTATCCTCCTCTTACAGATCTGGATTTAGCCTGATAACAGAAATAATATCTCTGGGCAAACGGCTGGTTTCACCATTGATTTCAACTTCCAGCCCATTATCATCAAATCCCTTTAACAAACCGGTCATTTTCCGGGGTCCGGCAAAACTTTTTTTAGTACTGACCACAATTTTCTTACCGATCGCCTTGAATAATTCTCTATCTGTTTTAATCTTACGATCCAACCCTGGAGATGATATTTCCAGATAATCATAATAAACATCCATTTCATCTATTTTATCCTTTATTTTTCTGGAAACATCTGCACAGACCTCCAGATCCACCCCGGACTCCTGTTCTATAAACAATCTGAGAAATTTCTTTTTGTTTTTGCTTTCATATTCAATATCAACTAGTTCAATACCAGTTCCGGCTAGCATCTCTTTAACCAGCCATTCAACTTGCTGGCGGACATTTTCCTGCACTTTCCCACCCCTATTCTTCGCTTCATTTGGGTGTATAGTTGTTACAATAGAAAAAGTGGGCCATCACCCACTCGTGGTTCGAGATTATTAGTAAGCTTATAGAAAGTATAACACATTCTTTAATATTTATACAAGTTATTCAATCAGCAATTCTATTAACCAAAGAGGCTTATTTGGGAAGATTCGGGCAGGCCGTCCAAACACCCATTTTCTCTTAAGACCTCCATGGCAGTTCTATTCAAGTGGGTTCGCTGTTGAAAATCTTCACAAGAAATAAAATCAGCCTTTTCCCGTGCCAAAAGTATTCCGATTGCAGCATTGACGCCAATATTGGGAAGGGCCGAGAAGGGTGGGATCAATCCATCCCCTTTGATTTTAAACTGTTTTACATCCGACTGGTAGATATCTACCGGATAAAATTTAAATCCGCGACAGTACATTTCCAGAGCAACTTCCAGGATGGGCAATAACTTTTTGTCTTTTTGCGAGGCAGCATTACCCTGTTTTTCTATCTCGGAAATCTTGGCCTTAATCCCATCATATCCTTTCATAATACTCTGGTAATCAAAATCTTCTGCTCTGACACTGAAGAAACTAGCATAGAAAGCCAGAGGATAATTAACCTTGAAATAAGCAATCCTAAATGCCATGGTTACGTAGGCTACGGCATGCGCTTTAGGGAACATGTATTTAATCCTCTGACAAGAGTCAATATACCAGGAAGGTATCTGATACTCTTCCATAATAGTTTTTTCTTCCTGGGTCAAGCCCCTTCCTTTTCGTACATTTTCCATAATCTTAAAGGCTGTTCGCTTATCGATTCCTTTTTGAATTAAATAGGTCATTATATCATCCCGAGTACATATAACCTCATTTAGAGTTGCGGTGCCGGATTGTACTAAACCCTGGGCATTGTTCAACCAAACATCAGTACCGTGAGAAAGACCGCATATCCTGACTAATTCCATGAACGTGGTAGGTTTGGTCATCTCCAGAATCTGCCTGACAAACTTGGTGCCAAATTCAGGAATACCAAAAGTACCTACACTTGAACCAATCATTTCCTCGGTTATATTTAGCGGTTTTAGCCCTGAAAAAATCTTCATGGTCTGCTGGTCACTCAAGCTAATCTCTGCAGCTGAAAATCCTGTTAAATCCTCCAGTTGTTTTATTACGGTAGGATCATCATGACCTAATATATCAAGCTTTACCAGCTGATCCCCAATGGCATGATATTCAAAATGAGTCGTAATTACTCCTGAATCTTTGTTATCAGCCGGATGCTGCAGGGGAGTAAATTCGTAAATATCCCTGTCTCTGGGCACCACTATTAATCCTCCAGGGTGTTGCCCGGTAGTGCGCCGCACTCCGGTAATCCCCTTTACCAGCCGGTTAATTTCCGAGTTTTTTATGTAAATGGATCGTTCCTCCTCATATTTTTTTACAAAACCAAAGGCCGTTTTTTCCGCAATAGTAGAGATAGTCCCGGCTCTAAAAACGTTTTCCCGTCCAAATAGCTCTTCCACGTACTGGTGAGCACGGTTTTGGTAATCCCCGGAAAAATTCAGGTCAATATCAGGTATTTTATCTCCCTCAAAGCCTAAAAAAGTTTCGAAGGGAATGTTAAATCCATACCTGCTCATTTCATTGCCACATTCAGGACAATTTTTTTCCGGAAGATCAGCTCCACAGGGTGAAGTACCTTCCATAACAAAGATACAGTGGTGGCATTGGGGGCACAAATAATGCGGAGGCAGAGGATTGACCTCGGTAATGCCCGTAAGAAAGGCCACCAGGGAGGACCCTACTGAACCTCTCGACCCCACCAGATATCCATCTTCATTGGATTTCTTCACCAGCTTATGTGCAATTAAATACAAAACACTAAAGCCATGCCTGGTAATTGCGTCCAACTCATGTTCAATTCTTTGTTTCACCTCTGGCAGAAGCTCTTCTCCATATAATAAATGAGCTCTTTGCCAGGTTAACCGGATTATTTCTTCTTCAGCTGAATCAATTTTAGGAGGGAAAAAGCCATCAGGAACTGGCTTAATATGTTCAATCATTTGGTTAATTATGGCAGGGTCATGAATTACCACTTTTTCGGCATCTTCCTGGCCCAAATATGCAAATTCGTCCATCATTTCATCCGTTGTTTTAAAATATAGCGGGGTTTGAGCTTCACCTTCCTCATACCCCTGCCCTGCCTGTATTATCCGCCGAAAAATCTCATGCTCGGGATCCAAAAAATGGACATCACCTGTTCCCACTACGGGTTTACCCAACTTTTTTCCTAAATTTAGAATGGTCTTATTTATTGCCATCAGTTGGCTCTGGTCCTTAACCCTACCCTCACGGATAAGAAATTCGTTATTGCACAGAGGCTGTATTTCCAGATAATCATAAAAAGAGGCGATTCGCTCTAGTTCCTCTTCCTTCTCTCCTCTTATGATTGCTGTATAAAGCTCTCCAGCTTCACAGGCAGTTCCCAGAAGGAGTCCATTGCGGAATTTATTTAGTTCCCGGCGAGGAATTTTAGGATGACGATAATAGTAATGCAAATAAGAGATACTGACCAATTGGTAAAGGTTTTTCAATCCCTCTTGATTTCGGGCTAAGATAATAATGTGATAGGGCTTTTCCTTTTTATCTTCTTCCACCAGGTAACCTTCAACACCATAGATTACTTTTACTCCATACTTCTTGCATGCCTGGAAAACTTCAGGAAAAGCCTGGGTACACCCGTGGTCGGTTATCGCTATAGCTGGATGACCCCATTCAGCTGCCCTTTTAATAATCTCGGGAATTTCAGTTAATCCATCCATAGCGCTCATTTTGGTGTGGACATGAAGCTCTATTCTCTTCTCTTCATAGGAATCAATTCTTTTCCGTTTCTCGGCAGCGACAAAAGCTTCCATAAAAAGCACCGGTTCTTTGCAAAACTCATCATACCTTACACTGCCCTTTACCCGCACCCATTCTCCCAGATTAAGCTTATCATCCTCCAGGTTATCCCAAAAGGATTTTACTATTACCGAATCAGTATAATCAGTGAGGTACCATGTAATTGCGTACCGCCCGTCTTTGAGTCGAGTAGCTTCCTGGTCCCAAAGTTCACCTTCAACTACTGCGGATTTTAATCCTTCCTCCAGTTCACATATCTTAATGGGGGTTAAATTGAGCAAGTGACTGTTTTCCTGACTGGGTTTCCTGCCTTTGCGCAATGAAGGCTTTTTTTCACCCATCGGTTGAAGGACCTCAAGTTTTTGACGGGGTACAAACTGGATTAGCGATTCTTCTTCCTGGTGATGTATATCTGCCGCCAAGACCCGCACTATAATCTGCAGCAGGTATTTTTGCCAGAACCATTCAGTTAGACGGGAGCAGATTTCCTTTTCTAAAATATAATTATAAGTATCATGGGTTGGGGCAATAATGTTTAGTTTTCCGTCTTCTACCTGCCAATTAATGTGCTCTTCAATAGCGGCATAATCAGGAAAAGCAGTTACCAAGTCATCTTTATGCTTATAGAGAATAATCTTGAGACTATGCTCAAGATCTTCAACCACAGGGAGTATTTGAATCTTTTGCAAAAAGGGAAATTTTTTCTGCAGCTGGCTGGCGGTGGAAACGATAACCGGCCGATCAACAGGCGTATTAACAGAAATATGCATTCTCCACATAGCCCGACTATTATATACTTCAACCTTTTTAATAAAGGATAGTTTCCATTTGTCTCTCAGAGAATCGTCGACAGCATCCCCCAACAAAGCATAGAAATCCCTGGTCACTATAAATTCTCCTCCCTAAAAGAGGTGTTAGTTTAATCTCTCAATTTTACGAACTCCTGTAACAGTTGACAGCTCAGCAATTACAGTCTCAATAGATACTCCTGAAGGAACATCCAGCAAAAGCTCCACTTCCAGATCTTCCTCTTTGTTTTCCAGCCTGGTTAGTTGGATATCTTTTATAGTAATACCCATCTCACCCAGCACCGAACCGATTAATCCAACCTGGCCGGGCCGGTCATCAACTATAAGCAGTAGTCCCTTAAACTCTCGCAACCCGGTAACCCGCTGTTCAAATCGAATAAAATAAATTAGAACAAAAAGAACTAATACTGTGGTAATTATTGCCGGTATATAAAGCCCTGCACCTACTGCCAAACCTATACAGGCTACTACCCACAGCCCGGCTGCAGTAGTAAGCCCTTGAACTGTAGCTCCTTCACGCAGTATGGTCCCTGCTCCCAAAAACCCTATCCCACTTATTACCTGGGCTGCAATTCTTCCAGGGTCGGCATTGGTAGTTTGGTAGTACTGCAGGTAGATATCAATAGACACAATCATGGCCAATGTAGAACCAACGCAAACCAGGGTGTAGGTTCTTAAACCTGCAGGGCGATTCAGGCTCTCTCTTTCCAACCCTATCAACCCGCCCAGTATGCTTGCCAGAGCCAGCTTGAAAATGATTTCGGTAATACTCATTTGCCCTCATTAAGCCTGTTCTAGTTTTCCAAAAATATTATTTACAATGTCTAAGACTGCATCCAATTTTATCAGTTCAGGCTCTTTCTCCCATCTTTTTTTTATTTCCACTTCATTATTCTGCAAAGACTTGGCTCCAATGGTTATTCTAACTGGTATTCCGATTAAGTCTGCATCTTTAAATTTTACCCCTGCCCGCTCATCCCGGTCATCAATAATTACTTCGATCCCTCTTGCTTGCAGATCGGAATAAATAGCAGCGGCGACCTTCATCTGGTCATGGTTTTTAATATTCACCGGTACCACAATTACTTCATAAGGGGCAATAGCTACCGGCCAGATAATGCCATCGGCATCGTGATTCTGTTCTATAGCCGCAGCCATGGTCCGTGATACTCCTATGCCATAACACCCCATAACCATCAGCTGTTCTTTGCCATTGTGGTCAAGATAGGTAGCGTTCATGGCTTTAGAATATTTGGTCATAAGTTTAAAGATATGACCAACTTCGATTCCACGCAGTGATATTAAAGAACTGCCGCAAACCGGGCACTGATCCCCTTCAACCGCATTACGTACATCAATATACGCCTCCGGCAGAAAATCCCGGTTAACATTCACATTTATAAAATGGTAATTATCCTCATTAGCTCCACAGGCGAAGTTCTTCATAAAAGAAACTTCCAGGTCAGCATAAACTTTAACCGGCAAACCGACAGGTCCCAAAGACCCGAAGCCTGCACCACAAACCTGTTTGACAGTTTCTTCATCAGCCATAAACAGATTATTACAGGCTATAGCGTTTTTGAGTTTGGTTTCATTAAGCTCCCGGTCTCCCCTGACAATAACTGCTATAAGCTCATTATCAGCCATATACATCAAGGTTTTTATCTGATTTTCTTTGGCAATACC
Organism: Syntrophomonadaceae bacterium; assembly: GCA_050949885.1. Classification (GTDB taxonomy): domain Bacteria; phylum Bacillota; class Syntrophomonadia; order Syntrophomonadales; family Syntrophomonadaceae; genus JBMNGO01. The sequence continues at coordinate 234,972 of JBMNGO010000001.1, forward strand.
ATAATTATCGGCTATGTCCTGAATAGTTTTCTGTCCCGGAGTATTAATTTTCTCCAATTCCAACATGGGATTATCGCTGTTATAGGCTTTTTGAGGAATACAGGTTGCTTTTTCCACATTAGCAGCATAATCACAGTTTTCGCAGAATACTATTTCTGATTCGCCAGTCTCTGCTAAAACCACAAACTCATGGCTCTCATTGCCTCCAATAGCGCCGGTGTCAGCCTCAACCACTCGAAATTGGAGGTTCATCCTATTAAATATCCGCTGATAAGCCTCATACATCTTTTTATAGGAAACATCTAATCCCTCCTCATCAATATCGAAGGAATAAAGATCTTTCATAATAAATTCCCGGCCTCTCAAAAGTCCGAACCGAGGCCTGATTTCATCCCGATATTTGTTCTGAATTTGATAGAGCAGCAAAGGCAAGTCCCGGTAGGAATGAACCTCGTTATTCACCAGATCAGTTATTACTTCTTCATGAGTAGGGCCTAATGCAAAACCCCGGTTATGCCGATCCGAGAGCCTGAACATTTCGTCCCCGTAACCTGCCCATCGGCCTGACTTTTCCCACAACTCTTGCGGCTGAATAATCGGCAGTATAACTTCCTGCCCCCCTGCCCGGTCCATTTCCTCTCTGATGATATTCATTATTTTCTTTAACACCCGGTTAGCCAACGGTAAATATGTATATACACCCGAAGTGGTCTTGCGAATGAATCCTGCCCTTAGTAGGAGTTGATGGCTGATTATTTCCGCCTCGCTGGGGACCTCCCGAAGAGTAGGATAAAACAGTTCTGAAGCCTTCAATCCTTTTCCTCCTCATCAGTCATATTTTTAATTTCCTTAACCAATTCTTTGATCAAGTCATTAGCAGATACTTTTCTAATAATCTTACCATTTTTAAACAGCAAACCAAAGCCCCTGCCGCCTGCTATGCCAACATCGGCTTCTTTGGCCTCTCCCGGCCCATTAACCACACACCCCATTACTGCTACTTTTAAAGGTTTTTCTATGTTCCTGATCTGCCTGTCCACTGCCTCAGCAAGGGGAATAAGGTCAATTTCGCACCGGCCACAAGTAGGACAGGAAATAAGTTCCACACCTCTATTTCTAAGATTCAGACTACGCAATATTTCATAGGCAGCCCATACCTCATCAACCGGGTCAGAGGTAAGGGATACCCTGATGGTATCACCTATACCTTCCTTAAGGAGCATTCCAATTCCCAGGGCCGATTTAATTAGCGCCCGTTCTTTGGTACCCGCTTCCGTAATTCCGATGTGGAGCGGGTAATCTACTTTTTGAGCCATCATACGATATGCCTCAACCGTAAGCAGGACAGAAGAAGCCTTAAGAGATACTTTAATCAGGGAAAAACCGTTATCTTCCAAAAGCCTAATTTTGTCCAAAGCGCTGGCCACCATGGCTCTAGCGTTTACCCCGCCATATTTATACATAAACTCTTTTTCCAAGGAGCCGGCATTAACTCCAACTCTTATGGGAATATTTCTTTCCCGGCACGAGGTTACGATAGCCTTTATTTTAGCAACAGAGCCGATATTACCAGGGTTGATTCTCAACCCATCGGCACCTGCTTCAATGCTTTTTAAGGCCAAACGGTAATCAAAATGAATATCGGCTACTAATGGGATATCTATCTGTTTTTTTATCCGGGCAATGGCTGCAGTAGCCTCTTCATCGATTATAGCTAATCTTACCACTTCACAACCCGCAGCCTGCAGCAACCGGATTTGATTTACGGTGCTATTAACATCCCTGGTATCAGTATTAGTCATCGACTGCACCATTATAGGATGGCTGCCACCAATGGGTACCTTGCCTATATAGATTTCCCGGGTTTTTCTGCGCATTTAATCATCCTTTTATCAATCTGACAATATCGTTATAAGTGACGATAATAATAATCATCATAAGAAACAAAAACCCAACCCAATGTATAAAACCTTCTTTTTCCGGTTCCAGTGGTTTGCGGCGGATAGCCTCAACTACCGCAAATACAATTCTGCTGCCGTCAAGGGCTGGAATAGGCAACAGATTTATAATTCCCAGGTTTATACTCAGAAAAGCCGTAAAGGATAGGAGAAATACCGCACCTCCTTGAGCAGCTTCTCCTACTAACTGGGCAATACCCACCGGTCCTGCCAGGTCTGCCGCTGAAGCCCCACCGCTGATGATCATCCACAAGCCACCCAACATCATTACAGTCAATTGATAGGTTTGTATGAAACCAGTTTTAATGGAATTGATAATTCCCTGTTTTTCATAATTGATGGTACCCATTATTCCTATAGCAGGAACCCCTGAGGAATCCACCTCAGGAGTAATCCTATACTGTATAGTCTCTGCTCCCCGGGCCACCGTTACCGCCAGTTCTTTTCCTCCTGATGACATAATTTCTCTGGTAATATCCGACCAGTAGGAAATGGTTTTTCCGTCAATATTGATTATCCTGTCTCCCGGCTTAAGCCCTACTATACCCGCCGGTTTCCCCTCCACCAGGCTGCCGATAACCGGTTCATCGGAAATACTTGGAATCCCAATAAAAGCATAAGTATATATAAAAATGAATAAAGCCAAGGCTAAGTTCATAAAAGGCCCGGCAAAAGCTACTCGGATTTTTTCTAAGGGGGTTCTTTTGCTAAAACCGTTAGGATCATCCAGGTCGCCTAGATCTTCCCCGGCCATACGTACAAATCCTCCTATAGGTATTAATCGTAAAGAATATTCCGTCCCATTCTTGGTGGTGGAAAAAAGCTTGTAACCCATTCCCAGGCTGAATTCATGAACTGGGATACCTATTCTTTTTGCAGCAATAAAATGCCCTACTTCGTGGACCAGAATAATAGCTGCGATAATTACCAAAGCAATCAGTACTGTCACTATTTATCCCCCTTTAAGATAAGATCCCGGCAAACCTGTCGTGCCCATTGATCGGCCGCTAATATAGTATCTAAATCCGGGCTTTTAACATTTTGGTGCTTCTCCATTACCTTTTCGGTATAATGGGTAATACTCCTAAAACCTATATTCCCCAGTAAAAACTGGTTCACAGCCACTTCATTTGCTGCATTCAAAACCGCTGGCATAGTACCCCCGCTTATACCAGCCCGGACAGCTAAATCAAGGGCTGGAAACCTGGAAGTATCAGGCTTATCAAAATGCAGAGGAGGTAATACCGTTAAATCCAGGCTTTTGGCCGGTGATTCCATCCTTTCCGGATAAGTTAAAGCATACTGGATGGGGATTCTCATATCTGGAGTACCCATATGGGCCAAAAATGCGCCATCCCTTAGTTCCACCAGGGAATGAATAATGCTCTCCTTGTGTATGACTACCTTGATATTCTCATAAGGGACAGCAAATAAAAAGTGGGCTTCAATGATTTCCAATCCCTTGTTCATTAACGTAGCAGAATCCACAGTAATTTTGGGTCCCATCTGCCAGTTAGGATGCTTTAGTGCCATGTCTACTGTGACGCTTTCCAGTTGTTCATTAGTATAATCTTTAAACGGTCCTCCTGAAGCTGTGAGCCAAATCCGTTGCAGATGTTTTTGCTCTCCTGCCAGGCATTGGAATACTGCTGAATGTTCGCTATCAACAGGAACCAGCATTACTCCCTTTTCTCTGACTTGGTTCATGACAATCTCCCCGGCGGATACCAGAGTCTCTTTATTGGCCAGAGCTATCCGTTTCCCTGCTCGAATAGCAGTCAAGGTAGGAATAATTCCCACCGCACCGCTTACAGCCACCAATACCACATCTGCATCTTCCAAAGCAGCAATTTCATTCATTCCTTCATTTCCCGACATTATCCTCATTTTGTTTCCTACTGCTTCCTTTACAGCCTTATATGCATGAGAATCAGAAACAGCTATAGCTATAGGCCGGTAACGGCCAGCCTGCTCAAGGAGCAAATCGGCTTCATCCTTGGCAGCTAGGCCCACCACCTTAAACAATTCGGGATATTTATCCACTACATCCAAAGCCTGTTGCCCAATAGACCCAGTGGAACCCAAGATAACCAGTTTTTTTGGTTCCATTATTCATTTTTCCCCCAATTTAATCCATTAAAAAGTCCAGTTCTATGACACGCAATTATTATAACCAGGATTACCGGTCCTAAGAACATTCCCGGCACCCCTCCTAATTTTAAACCTACATACAGCGCTATCAAAGTGGCGAGAGGATGTAACCCAATATTGTCCCCTACTATCTTGGGTTCCAGAAACTGTCTGACTACTGAGATGACACCGTACAGTACTAACAGACTAATTCCCATGGCAGGGCTACCGAAGAACAATTCTCCAATTATCCACGGAATAAACAACAACCCTGGTCCCAGTATGGGCAAAATATCCAACAAGCCTACTATTAAACCTATAGTGAGAATATAATCAACACCAATGATCTTAAGTGCAATCATGGTAATAATGGCAGTAATCGAAATCAATATACTATAAGCCTTAACGAAACCTACCAGGGCCTTAAAGAGATGACTGATTACCCCCTGGGTTCTAAACCTAGCACCAGGTGGCAGCATGGATAAAACAAAATCTCTTATCAAAGCCCTATCCTTGATAAAAAAGTAGGTTGCCACAGTAGCAATTATAAGAAAAATAAAAAAACCCGGCAACATTGACAGACTATTGATAAGAATTTCGACACTTTTATCCATTAGGCTAATGAGTCTTTCAACAGCTTGATGCAGATTCTCCTCAATGGCCCCTTGAACATTCAAAGGCAGATCAAGCTGTAAATACAATAACTGAACATCAGTGATAGCAGGAAGGATTTTTTCTTTAACAACATTGGAATATCCAGCCACATGCGGATAGAGCCTGGTTATGTCGTAAATAATATTGGTAATTATGATAGATAAGGCATAGCAAAATCCTCCTACCACCAATATTAAGCTGATAATTACCGACCCATTACGGTTTAAATGAAGCCTTTGCTCAAAAAATACTACCACTGGTTCCATTACAACAGCCATTATGATAGCGATGATAAAAGGCAAAAACAACATGGGGACATAAATGAAAATCTGCCCCAACATGGGTACTATATATATTATTGTCAGGTAAAGAGCTAGGAGAGATAGTACGACTAAGGACAACCGCACCAGATATTTTAAGTTTTTTTGTAACTCAGGATCCATAAAAATTCTCTCCTATCAAGAAACGGTTTTACAACCAGGAAAAGACTATAAAAATCCAGGGAGCAACCAGAATAAAGCTGTCAAATCTATCCAAAACTCCACCATGCCCTGGAATAATCTTTCCCGAATCTTTAACCCCAAAAAATCTTTTTATTCCAGACATAAAGAGGTCACCCAATTGAGCTATTACACTAGCCATGATGCCTAGTAATAAAGCATATGCAAGATTATACTTGTCCACAGCATAAAAATGAAAAAATGCAAGGGAAATGAAAGTTGATAAAAGAACACTGCCCAAAGCGCCCTCCCATGTTTTCCCAGGGCTTAGAGAAGGTACCATTTTATGTTTTCCCCAGGCCTTACCAAAAAGATACCCACCGGTATCACTTGCCCAGGTCAAAACAAAAGCCAAAAGCACTATTGTAAAGGCATCCGGCAGTTTACCCATTTGTATCACAAAATGAAATAAAAATCCAATATAAAAGACTCCAAATAAGCTAATGGCTACATCAGCTAGAGTGATTCGAGGGTACAGCAATACGAAACAGAGCACTATAATAGTAACGATAAATAAAATAGCATGGGTTAAAAAAGCAGGTTGCAGTTGATAAAAAAGAATAACCATCAACAATAAAAATCCTGGTAACATCAGGGGAGTAAAATTTTTAGCCTTCATCATGGCAAAAAATTCAAATAAAGCTAGAGCAGCCAGCAGGCTGAAAAAAACTATCCATATAACTCCGCCCAGGTATAGTACAGCCAGGACAAGCGGAATACCAAGTAAAGCAGTGATTACTCTGGTTTTTAACATCGGTATTCTCCTATCCTTTCTGGTTTAACCCACCGAATCTGCGGTCACGTTTCTGATAGCTTAGCAAAGCCTCAACTAAATCCTCTTCAGAAAAATCAGGCCAAAGGCTATCCGTAACCCACAGTTCAGCGTAAGCACTCTGCCAGAGCAGAAAGTTGCTCAAACGCATTTCTCCAGCTGTCCTGATTATAAGATCAGGATCAGGTATTCCTCTGGTATATAGATTATCAGATATCATTTCCGTGTTAATATCATCAACAGTAATTTGCCTTTTTTCCACCTTGGTGGCCAGGGTTTTGACCATCCTCAGCAACTCATCCCGGGAACCATAATTAAGGGCTATATTAAACAACAATCCTGTATTTTCACGAGTTAGCTCCAAAGCCTCTTGGACTTCTCTCTGGCATTCAGGAATCAACGCCTTATAGTCTCCCAGAACATTAATACGAATATTGTTCTCATGGAGTTCCATAACCTCTTTATGCATATACTCAATCAACAGTTTCATTAAATAATCTACTTCTTCAGTAGGCCTTTTCCAGTTTTCCGTAGAAAAGGCAAAGACAGTGAGTACTGGAATACCAATATTGACACAGGCGGTCACCACTTTTTTTAATGAACTCATACCAGCCCGGTGTCCCAGGGTTCTTGGCATCATCTTTTTTTTAGCCCAGCGGCCATTTCCATCCATTATAATGGCAATATGCTTTGGAAGCATTTTTTTATCCAATAATCCTTGATAAACTTTTTCCTTGCTGCTCATTGTCTCCCTCTTTTGCCCAAATGATAAACCCCCCTAATATTGGGGGGAATTCTTTTTATATTATACCAATATGTAGTTGCATTTTTAAGCTAATAATAAATTAAACCTCCATTATTTCTTTTTCCTTAGACTGCAATACTTTGTCTACTTCTTTAATGTACTTGTCAGTCAGTTTCTGGATTTCGTCGGTACCCTTTTTACTTTCATCCTCAGAAATGGTCTTCTCTTTTTCACACTGTTTTAAGCTATCATTGCTATCGCGGCGGATATTCCTGATGGCAACTTTGGCTTCCTCGGCCCTTTTCTTTACTACCTTGACCAGCTCTTTTCGTCTTTCCTCGGTTAGTTGCGGAATCGCCAAGCGAATAACATTGCCGTCATTACTGGGGTTTATGCCCAGATCTGATTTCATTATAGCCTTTTCTATTTCTGGAATGAGGGTTTTATCCCAGGGTTGAATCACCAGCAGCCTTGCTTCTGGAACAGTTATATTGGCTAGCTGGTTTAAGGGTGTTACTGAACCGTAATACTCCACCGTAATCCTGTCCAGCATCCCTGGATTGGCCCTTCCAGCACGCATAGAGAAATAATCCTTAATGAGAAATTCAACAGTTTTTTTCATTTTATCTTCCGATTCAGTTAATATCTCCTTAATCATTTTCTTACCTCCCTACGTAGGTTCCAATCTTTTCACCCATAACAACTTTTAGAATGTTTCCATTCCTGGTAAGATCAAAAACAACGATAGGTATTCGGTTATCCATGCAAAGTGACGCCGCAGTTGCGTCCATGACCCCGAGTCCTTGATTCAGCACATCAATATAAGTCAATTCTTCATATTTTTTAGCATTGGGGTTTGTCATAGGGTCTGAGTCATAAATGCCATCTACCTTTTTGGCCATCAAAATTACTTCTGCCTCAATTTCTGCAGATCTTAAGGCGGCTGCAGTATCTGTAGAAAAGTATGGATTACCAGTACCTGCAGCTACAATGACCACCCGGTTCTTTTCTAAATGCCGGATAGCCCTGCGCCTGATATAAGGTTCGGCAATCTCTTTCATCTCTATGGCTGACATCACACGTGTGCCCATGCCTTCCTTTTCCAGAGCATCCTGGAGAGCCAGGGCATTAATAACTGTGGCCAGCATTCCCATATAGTCTGCAGTAGCGCGATCCATCCCCTTAGCGCTGCCTTTTACGCCTCGCCAGATGTTCCCGCCTCCAACAACAATAGCAACCTCTACTCCTCTCTTCACTACCTCAACAACCTGCCGGGCAATAGAAACCAGGATTTCATGGTCAATTCCATAGCCCTGGGGTCCTGCCAGGGCTTCACCACTCAACTTTAATACTACACGCCTGTACTTGGGTTTTTCCAAGTGAATTCCCCCCAGACAATTAACCTTTGTTAACCCCTTATTAATTGAAAAAATTGTATATTCCAGTGCCTTTCAAGATAGAACCCGAGATCTGCCTCAAAAATGGTTAGGCATTTATTTGGGCCATAACCTCAGCTGCAAAATCCGATTCTTTCTTTTCTATTCCTTCTCCCAATTGATAGCGGACAAATCTTCTAACAGAGATATTTTCTCCCATTTTGGCAATATTTTCATGAACCAATTCTTGAACAGTCTTGTCTGGATCTTTAATATACGGCTGCTCTAAGAGACAGTGTTCTTTGTAGAATTTTTCCAGTCTGCCAACTACCATTTTTTCAATAATCTGTTCAGGCTTGCCTTCCTCTCGGGCTTGTGCTTTCAGAATTTCCTTTTCCCTGTTTAATACTTCTTCAGGTACCTCATCGCGAGATACGTAGCCAGGATTGGATGCAGCTATTTGCATAGCAATATCATAAGCCAGCTGTTTAAACTCAGCGGTTTTAGCAACAAAGTCAGTTTCGCAATTTACCTCAACTAAAACCCCAATTTTGCCCCCCATATGTATATATGAGGTAACAACTCCTTCACTAGCTATTCTACCAGCCTTTTTAGCCGCTTTGGCCAATCCTTTAGTTCTTAATTCATCAATAGCCTTTTCTATATCCCCGTTGCAAGCAACCAAAGCTCTTTTGCAATCCATCATTCCTGCCCCAGTTCTTTCGCGGAGTTCCTTAACTAAACTAGCAGATATCACCGAAACAACCTCCTTTTTTAAGATTAACCATATTAAACAATAAAATTAATAATATTGGAAAAAAGGGTGTCTTGGAAAACCAATCACCCTTAATAAGCTAGTTATGCGGTAACCTGAGTTCCTTGCTTCCCTTCCAGCACCGCATCGGCAATTTTGGAAGCAATGAGCTTTACCGCCCTTATAGCATCATCATTACCTGGTATTACATAATCAATTTCATCAGGATCACAATTGGTATCAACAATGGCTACTACAGGAATGTTAAGCTTTCGCGCCTCGGCAACAGCAATTCTTTCTTTTCTCGGATCAACAATAAAAACTGCACCTGGCAATTTATCCATTTCCTTAATTCCACCCAGGAATCTTTCTAATCTCTCTCTTTCATTGACCAGCCGGGCAACTTCCTTTTTAGTTAATACCTCAAACCGCCCATCGGCTTCCATCTTTTCCAGCTCTTTTAATCTTAAAATACGCTGTTTTATTGTCTTATAATTGGTCAGAGTACCACCGAGCCACCTCTGGTTTACATAAAACATCTCACATCTCAGGGCTTCATCCCTAACCGTCTCTTGCGCCTGCTTCTTGGTCCCAACAAAGAGAATTCCCTTGCCTTCCGAGACAACACTTTTGACAAATTCGTAGGCCTCTTCAAACTTCTTAACTGTCTGCTGGAGATCAATAATGTAGATGCCGTTCCTTTCCATATAAATGTAGGTCGACATCTTAGGGTTCCATCTCCGGGTTTGGTGTCCAAAATGCACTCCTGCTTCAAGGAGCTGCTTCATCGTGATTACTGACAACGGTATGCCTCCTCTCAGTTTTTAATCCTCCGCCACTTCATCCTTCCTCGAGAACTATTGCTAGCACTGCTCGTGAAGTCCATAGACGTGTGTAATCACCATCAAAAAATATAGCACATAATTGCCACCAATTGCAAGTTTACCGGTTTATAATTTATAACCCGCACCCTGGTGTGAACCGGCGTCAGGTTATTATAAATCCAATTATCCTCTTGTTATCCTTGTGAGTTATTCCCTTAACCTAAGAACAGCTCAAATCCCAATATTACTGACTTCGTGATGGCAAGACAATAGATTTATGATATTATGGGTAATACAACAAACCGTGATAATGTTTTAGGTAAAGCAGTATAGTTGAGGGAGGTGAAATCTATGATTAATATCGGAATACTGGTATTTGAAAAGGTTGAAGAATTAGATTTTATTGGACCTTTTGAAGTATTATCGTATGTCAATAAAATAAATCCTCAAAGCACTAACGTATGGCTTGTAAGTGATCAAGAACAAATAATCAGAGCATTTAATGGACTGCGTTTTATTGCTGACTATAATATTGATAATTGCCCCCAATTAGATGTATTGGTAGTCCCGGGCGGGCAAGGAAGAAAATTAGCAATGAAAAATGAAAAAATCCTTAATTTTGTTAAGTATAGATACCCGCAGTTAAAGTATCTTTGTTCTGTCTGCACCGGTGCCTTCATAATCGGCGCAACAGGCCTTTTACAAAATAAGTTAGCTACTACTTATCATACGGCTCTTGATGAGCTTTCTGAAATGGGCATAATTGTAAAGAACTCAAAAACAGTACAAGATGGAAAAATTATTACTGGTGCCGGCGTATCTTCTGGCATAGATGTTGGTTTATACTTATTGAGTCAGTTATTCGATGAAGCAATGGCTCAGCAAGTAGCAGATAAAATTGAATATAACTGGTGTAAAATCTAATTCCAACCTTAATAGTAGGAGCATGCAATAGGTGGTCCCCGGAGGGGGCGCCCACAACTGTAACATATCGTGTGCCAGAAAATACTAATTCCTGGCGACGTCCTACTCTCCCACAGCTAAACTGCAGTACCATCGGCGCTGGAGGGCTTAACTGCCGTGTTCGGTATGGGAACGGGTGTACCCCCTCCGCCATTGTCACCAGGAAAATTAATTTCATACTATTCTTTTGTTTTGAAACAGGAGAACCGTCCCCTTGATTCCCCTTGTTCTCTAAAAACTGCATAGAAGAAGCCCGTCTTTTTAAGGTCAAGCCCTCGATCTATTAGTACCGGTCAGCTTAATACATCGCTGCACTTACACCTCCGGCCTATCAACCACCTAGTCTTGATGGGATCTTACTTCCTTATCAGAATGGGAAAACTCATCTTGAGGTCGGCTTCGCGCTTAGATGCTTTCAGCGCTTATCCTTTCCAGACATAGCTACCCAGCTGTGCCTCTGGCGAGACAACTGGTACACCAGCGGTCTGTCCATCCCGGTCCTCTCGTACTAGGGACAGATCCTCTCAATTTTCCTGCGCCTGCGATGGATAGGGACCGAACTGTCTCACGACGTTCTGAACCCAGCTCACGTACCACTTTAATGGGCGAACAGCCCAACCCTTGGGACCTTCTCCAGCCCCAGGATGTGATGAGCCGACATCGAGGTGCCAAACCTCCCCGTCGATGTGAACTCTTGGGGGAGATAAGCCTGTTATCCCCGGGGTAGCTTTTATCCGATGAGCGACGGCCCTTCCACTCGGTACCGCCGGATCACTAAGCCCGACTTTCGTCCCTGCTCGAGATGTCTCTCTCGCAGTCAAGCTCCCTTATGCCTTTACACTCTTCGCGCGATTTCCATCCGCGCTGAGGAAACCTTTGGGCGCCTCCGTTACTCTTTGGGAGGCGACCGCCCCAGTCAAACTGCCCGCCTGACACTGTCCCTGACCCGGCTCACGGGCCTAGGTTAGAACTCCAGTAATCCAAGAGTGGTATCCCACTTCTGACTCCACAAGACCTGGCGACCTTGCTTCTACGTCTCCCACCTATTCTGTACATGCACCACCAAAATCCAATATCAAGCTACAGTAAAGCTCCACGGGGTCTTTCTGTCCTATCGCAGGTAACCGGCATCTTCACCGGTATTACAATTTCACCGAGCCCCTCGTCGAGACAGTGCCCAGATCGTTACGCCTTTCGTGCGGGTCTGAACTTACCAGACAAGGAATTTCGCTACCTTAGGACCGTTATAGTTACGGCCGCCGTTCACCGGGGCTTCGGTTCAAAGCTTCGCCTTGCAGCTAACCTTTCCCCTTAACCTTCCGGCACCGGGCAGGCGTCAGCCTCTATACTTCATCTTTCGATTTCGCAGAGACCTGTGTTTTTGCTAAACAGTCGCCTGGGCCTGTTCACTGCGGCTCCCTCACGCTCATCATTGTAAAAAGACTCACGCTAATGGAGCACCCCTTCTCCCTAAGTTACGGGGTCATTTTGCCGAGTTCCTTAACGAGGGTTCTCTCGCGCGCCTTAGGATTCTCTCCTTACCTACCTGTGTCGGTTTACGGTACGGGCACCTTCTGCCTCGCTAGAGGCTTTTCTTGGCAGTTTGGAATCAGTGACTTCGTTACTAATTTTCACTCCCCATCACATCTCAGGGTTCTTACAGAGCGGATTTCCCTGCTCTGCCCCCTACTTGCTTGGACGCACTCTACCATTCATGCGCTTCACCTATCCTCCTGCGTCACCCCATTGCTCAAGCGGCAGCTTGGTGGCACTGGATTTTCAACCAGTTATCCATCCCCTACGCCTTGCGGCCTCGGGTTAGGTCCCGGCTTACCCTGGGCGGACGAGCCTTCCCCAGGAATCCTCAGGTTTACGGCGGGCAGGATTCTCACCTGCCTTCTCGCTTACTTATGCCAGCATTCTCTCTTCTTATCAGTCCACTACTCTTTTCAGTATAGCTTCTGCCCGATAAGATCGCTCCCCTACCCAGCGCGCTTTGCGCGCTGCCGTAGCTTCGGTATTATGCTTAGCCCCGTTACATTTTCGGCGCAGAGTCACTTGACCAGTGAGCTATTACGCACTCTTTGAATGGTGGCTGCTTCTAAGCCAACATCCTGGCTGTCTTCGCAACTCTACATCCTTTCCCACTTAGCATATATTTTGGGACCTTAGCTGACGGTCTGGGCTGTTTCCCTCTCGACTATGAACCTTATCACCCATAGTCTGACTGCTATATTTACCTCTATGGTATTCGGAGTTTGGGATGGTTCGGTAACCCGGTAAGGCCCCTAGCCTAACCAGTGCTCTACCCCCATGAGGCATCATATAACGCTAGCCCTAAAGCTATTTCGGGGAGAACCAGCTATCTCCGAGTTCGATTGGCATTTCACCCCTATCCACAGCTCATCCACGTACTTTTTAACGTACTCTGGTTCGGGCCTCCACGACGTGTTACCGTCGCTTCACCCTGGCCATGGATAGATCACCCGGTTTCGGGTCTACTGCAACTAACTTATAGCCCTCTTCAGACTCGCTTTCGCTTCGGCTCCGCCCTTCTTCAGACTTAACCTCGCTAGTCACAGTAACTCGCTGGCCCATTCTACAAAAGGTACGCCGTCACACGTTCTAATCGTGCTCCGACTGCTTGTAGGCATACGGTTTCAGGTTCTTTTTCACTCCCCTCCCGGGGTGCTTTTCACCTTTCCCTCACGGTACTATCCGCTATCGGTCGTCAGGTAGTATTTAGCCTTGGAAGGTGGTCCTCCCTGCTTCCCACCAGGTTCCACGTGTCCGGTGGTACTCGGGGTCTATCTTGGAGAGCCAACTGATTTTTAGCTACGAGGCTTTCACTCTCTGTGGCTTACCTTTCCAGGTAAATTCGCCTAATCAGCTGGTTTCTTACTCCCCTACAGATCTGTAACTCTGTAACAGATAGCCCCTCAACCCCTCATATGCAACGGTTACAGCCTTACACATATCAGGTTTGGGCTCTTTCCCGTTCGCTCGCCGCTACTTGGGAAATCTCTTTTGGTTTCTTTTCCTCCGGTTACTAAGATGTTTCAGTTCACCGGGTCTGGCTCCTCTTGCCCTATTTATTCAGGCAAGGGTGACAGAGGTTCGCCTCTGCCGGGTTCCCCCATTCGGATATCCACGGATCGATGCTCGCTTACAGCTCCCCGTGGCGTTTCGCCGCTGGCCGCGTCCTTCTTCGCCTCCTGACGCCTAGGCATCCACCATACGCCCTTTATATCTTGACCTTAAGACGCTTTTAAAAACTCTCACTCAGTGTGTTTGTTTTTACCTTGCTTCTTCTTTATGCAGTTTTTAAAGAACACTGTACCTCGAAACGCAGTTTCCAGGTACCTTTTTAATAAAAACAAACAGCAAGATCGATCGAGTGATCGACCTAGTTTCGAAAGTCGGAGGTCAGATGTCGGAAGTCGGAGTTTTGGTCGAAATCGGTAAACCGATTTCTTCTCCTTTTCCTACCTTTTCCCCCTCTTCTCCTACTCCTTAGAAAGGAGGTGATCCATCCGCACCTTCCGGTACGGATACCTTGTTACGACTTCACCCCAATCACCAACCCCACCTTCGACGGCTCTCTCTAGTTGCCTAGTTAAGTCACCGGCTTCGGGTGTTGCTGACTTTCGTGGTGTGACGGGCGGTGTGTACAAGGCCCGGGAACGTATTCACCGCGACATGCTGATTCGCGATTACTAGCGATTCCTCCTTCATGTAGTCGAGTTGCAGACTACAATCCGAACTGAGAATGGCTTTTTGAGATTCGCTCCACATCACTGTCTCGCTGCTCTCTGTACCACCCATTGTAGCACGTGTGTAGCCCAGATCATAAAGGGCATGATGATTTGACGTCATCCCCACCTTCCTCCTGCTTGTCACAGGCAGTCCCATTAGAGTGCTCAGCTCTACCTGTTAGCAACTAATAGCAAGGGTTGCGCTCGTTGCGGGACTTAACCCAACATCTCACGACACGAGCTGACGACAACCATGCACCACCTGTCTCAGGGTTCCTGAATGGCACTCCCTTGTTTCCAAGGAATCCCCTGGATGTCAAGACCTGGTAAGGTTCTTCGCGTTGCATCGAATTAAACCACATGCTCCACCGCTTGTGCGGGCCCCCGTCAATTCCTTTGAGTTTCAGCCTTGCGACCGTACTCCCCAGGCGGGATACTTATTGCGTTAGCTCCGGCACGGAAGGGGTCGATACCTCCCACACCTAGTATCCATCGTTTACAGCGTGGACTACCAGGGTATCTAATCCTGTTTGCTACCCACGCTTTCGCACCTCAGCGTCAGGGTCAGTCCAGTCAGCCGCCTTCGCCACTGGTATTCCTCCTGATTTCTACGCATTTCACCGCTACACCAGGAATTCTACTGACCTCTCCTGCCCTCAAGATATCCAGTTTCATGTGCAACCCCGCAGTTGGGCTGCGGTCTTTCACACCTGACTTAAATACCCGCCTACGTGCTCTTTACGCCCAGTAATTCCGGACAACGCTCGCCCCCTACGTCTTACCGCGGCTGCTGGCACGTAGTTAGCCGGGGCTTCCTCGTAAGGTACCGTCATTTCCTTCGTCCCTTACAACAGAGCTTTACGACCCGAAGGCCTTCTTCGCTCACGCGGCGTCGCTGCGTCAGGGTTCCCCCCATTGCGCAATATTCCCCACTGCTGCCTCCCGTAGGAGTCTGGGCCGTGTCTCAGTCCCAGTGTGGCCGTCCACCCTCTCAGGCCGGCTACTGATCGTCGCCTTGGTGAGCCGTTACCTCACCAACTAGCTAATCAGACGCGAACCCCTCCATAAGCGGATTTCTCCTTTACTTATAGGGAAATGCTTCCCCTTAAGCTTATGCGGTATTAGCACCGGTTTCCCAGTGTTATCCCCCTCTTATGGGCAGGTTGTTCACGCGTTACTCACCCGTCCGCCACTAGCTTTGCGCTCAGCTCTCAGTGTTCTTCCTTGCCTGTGTTGGCTTTAGAGGCGTGTGCGAACGAATTTCGCTGCCACTTTCCTCACTAACCCATCTCAATTGTATATAGGAAGCTTCTCTCGCGTGTCAGTTCCTTTGTCTTCGCCAACTTCGTTCGCAGTTTAACGCTGTCGCTGACACCTTTGCTTGCCAAGAACACTGAGTGCTGAGTGCAAAGCCCGTTCGACTTGCATGTGTTAAGCACGCCGCCAGCGTTCGTCCTGAGCCAGGATCAAACTCTCCATAAAAATTTTATCCTAGCTTTCGCTTGGCTTTTCTTATCTTCGCACTCGTCGTCTTGCTGTTCTGTTTTATCAAGATCGTGCGCACCTCTCGGGCGCAAGACTTATATTATCATGCAGCCTTTTTGAGTGTCAAGCTTTAATTATTTATTTTTTTTTCTTTTTTCTGCAGAATGTTCTTTTCCTGTAGAATGTTAAGGAGTCATCTTATTTTTAGTGAAGCTATAAACGCAACCATATATAAAAGGTATATATAATATAATTAATAATCGAGTCAAAAAGCTGCCTTATTGTGTTTTTTCTATATCATTAAAGATATGATATAACATTTGTGCTATTTCAATGCCCTGCAAACCTCAGTGTATTAAAATGTACCTTTTGCGATTAGACTTTCCTAATTATAAACCGTTTCTTATGTAGTGCTTGGTTCTTAACCTGATCCAAAGGGATGATTAGCAGTAGAATAATTGTTATCCTACTCGATAATAATACTGGATAGTATTGATTGTTATGATTTTATTCTTGAAATGCCTAAGGATAAGAGTTATAATACTCATCGCGGGCGGGTGTAGCTCAATGGTAGAGCCCCAGCCTTCCAAGCTGGTTGCGAGGGTTCGATCCCCTTCACCCGCTCCATTTTTGTCCCTGTAGCTCAGCTGGATAGAGCAACGGACTTCTAATCCGTAGGTCGGGGGTTCGAATCCCTCCGGGGACGCCATTTTTTGTGTTTATCTGGGAACCAACAACATGGTGGATGTAGCTCAGTTGGCTAGAGCACCAGATTGTGGCTCTGGGGGCCGTGGGTTCGAGTCCCATCATCCACCCCAATTTACCCTTGACATCCTCTTTTAAATGCTAGTATACTCAATACTGTTGTTGGGGTGTAGCCAAGCGGTAAGGCAACGGACTTTGACTCCGTCATTCGTTGGTTCGAATCCAGCCACCCCAGCCATATACGGGCCATTAGCTCAGCAGGCAGAGCACCTGACTTTTAATCAGGGTGTCCCGCGTTCGAGTCGCGGATGGCCCACCAATGAAGATTAAGTACCCTCCGGCATTAGGAGGGTTTTTTGTAGGCGATTTTTGAGCGATTTTTAAGATAATATTGTAATAGGCCTGTCATTTGGATAGTATAACCCTGCCAGTTTTGTATCCTTTGGTTACACCAAGGTCATTTTTGCTTGGGCCCGGAACAGACCTTATTGAACCGCTGGGAACCATTGCAGATACTAATGGAGCAATAATAACACCAAACATCCCCTTATACGCGCTAATGATGTAAAAGAATGCTACATCCTGATTTGAACACCATAGATAAATTTGTTTACATAGTATAATATATATTATATATTTATCGACATATTTAAACGATTTTGGCCAGAATAAGATATTCATCAACAAGAAACTCCCTTATTTAGATTTACTGGACTTGTTTAGCTTTAATCGATTAGCCAGTGAACTAGGGTCACTCAACTCGTTCCCTATTTTCAAGGTATAACCCTAGTTTCCGTAAGAATAGAACCCCATCATCTAAGTTTGTCAGTTGTTTTTGTACTTAGGAGATTTTTTTCGACCAAGAGGTGAGAGTAAGTGTCAGAGCCATTACTAAACCGGGATAATAGGCTTTTATCTCATGAAGAGCTTTTGGCAAAAATATCAGAATTACAAGACCGGCTCAATAATGAGACAAGCAGACGTATACAGCTTGAGAATACTCTCCACAAACAATCCCTTTTTCTAGATATGGCCCAGAATATGCCTGGGGGTTTTTGCATTCTGTCCCCAATAAATGATTCCTCTGGTTTTATAGTGGACTATTTAATTAAATATACCAACAGAAGCCTTTTGCATAAATTAGATACTAATCAATTTGGATCTGATGGCCAACGCCTCTTGGAGATATGCTCCTTGGAAAGTATACAGGAATTATGGGAGGGGCTACAAAAGATATCTGCGGACAACTCTTTATATACTCTGGAATGGAATTGCAAAGAGGCCAATTCCCTTTTTGCTCCTGGGAATTATAAGATAAATATCGTTAGATTGCAAAACCACTTGGGAGTTTATTGGGATAAGATAAATGATTCTGTTACTGCAGATAAATTTCGCAAGCTGGCCGAAATGGTGCCAACCCCAGTATTTGTTTTGCAAGGTGGTAAATTTTGCTACGTTAATAAGGCATTCGAAAAAACCACTGGTTATTCTGCAGAGGAATGCTTAAATAGGGATTTGGGGCAAATAGCTCATACGGATTATAAATCCATTATAATGGACTACTTGAGCGCTTTGAGTAAACACAATAATGTCCCTTCATGGCATGAAATTAAAATTGTAGCCAAGAGCGGTCAGGATTTATGGATCAATATATGTATCAGTCCCATCGAATTCGATGGACATAAATTTTACCTGGGTCTGGGTTATGACATTACCGAAAGGAAAAAGGCGGAAGCTTTATCAAAGGAGACCGAACGGCGACTTGCTGATATTATTGATTTTCTGCCTGATGCTACTTTTGTAATTGATATCGAAGGAAAAGTAATTGCCTGGAATAGAGCTGCGGAAGAAATGACAGGAATTAGCCGTAAAGACATCCTGGGCAAGGGGAATTATGAATATGCTATACCCTTCCATAACGAAAGGCGGCCTACCCTTGCTGACTTGGTGATTAAGAGTAAGCAAAAAGGAAAGCGAAATTACCGGGGAATCAAACGCAAGGGTGAAACCCTAAGTGGGGAAGCTTTTTGCCCGGCAGTTGAGGCGTTTTTGCAAGGAACAGCTACACCCCTTTATGATACTGAAGGTAATTTAGCAGGGGCCATTCAGTCAATTAGAGATGTTACAGATCGCAAGTATGCCGAACTGGCTCTCCAGGCTAGTGAGGAAAAATACCGCAGAATAGTAGAAACTGCCAATGAAGGAATTTGGATTACCAATGCCAACGAAGAAACTATTTTTGCCAATCGTAAAATACTGGATATGTTTGGCTATACCTTGGAAGAAATGCAAGGTCGGTCGGTATATGAGTTTATGGATCAAGAGCAACAAAAAGTAGCTTATTATTATATCGAAAGGCGTCGCCGAGGTATCAGCGAAAAGCATGATTTTAAATACCGTCGTAAAGATGGATCAGAATTGTGGGCTATTGTATCTGCAACCCCTATTGTTGATCAAAATCATAATTATGCTGGTTCCTTGAAGATGATAACTGATATTACCGAGAGAAAAAAGCTGGAAAAGCAAATGACCCGTTTAGATAGGCTCAATATTATAGGTGAAATTGCAGCTGGAATTGGTCATGAAATAAGAAACCCCATGACATCAGTTCGCGGTTTCCTCCAAATTTTAAAAGAAAAAGAACAGTATCTGGCCGACAGCGACTATTTTGACCTCATGATCGAAGAAATTGATCGAGCTAATTCCATAATCACAGAATTCCTCTCTCTTGCTAAAAACAAGAAGGTAAAACTAGAATTATGCAGCCTGGGGAAGATAGCTGAGGCTTTGTTCCCCCTTATTAAGGCTGAGGCAACTATACAGGAAAAACATGTGGAAATGGAATTTGAGGAAATTCCCGATCTTTACCTTGACAAAAGTGAAATCCGCCAATTGTTGCTCAATCTGGTCAGAAACGGTCTAGAAGCCATGGAATCGGGTAAGACCCTTAAATTAAGCATCTATCTCAATAAAGGTGAAGTTGTACTTTCTGTACAGGACCAAGGCAAAGGAATAAACCCCGAGGTGCTGGATCAAATGGGTACTCCTTTTCTAACCACCAAAGATACGGGAACCGGCCTTGGGCTGGCCGTTTGCTATAGTATCGCAGCCCGTCATAATGCTACTATAGAAGTTAAAACCGGTTCAAGCGGAACCACCTTTTTCGTCCGTTTTAAGGTGCCTGGTGAGAACGACACACCCCCTTCCATATACTAACTAAGCATTAGAATTTTTTTTCCAGTTTTTTTAGATTGTTCAGCAGTATTTCTCCTTTTATTAATACCAAATTGATTTGCTGACTATTTATAGCCTCTGCCATATCCTTGACGGCAAAATCAATTTGTGCAGAGGTTTTTTTGTCGGCTTCCTCGGCCTTAGGTCTCAAGCTTTCCCAATTTTCGGTTAAGCTTGGTACATGTCCCTGGGCCGCCTCCCAATTATTACGCCCAGCCTGTGCGGTAGCAGCCATAGCTTCATATGTGACTTTATAATAACCTGGAGGCACTGGCGTACGAAATACTTCTACCAGATTAGCATACCCTTCCACTAGATTCACAGCTGCTATTAAGCTACCCTCCAATTGTTTTTGCCCAATTTCAAAAGTGAGGCTTTTAAGATCGTTCTCAAATTGATTCCTTTTTTGAACATTTAGACCTGCTTTCATGGCTTCTGGTTCTACTTCATTCCAGCTTTGATGTATTTTTCTTAAGCTGTCTTCTTCTTTTTGCCAATCACTCAACATATTCTCGCCCTTTTGCTGTTGATTTTGCCCTCCAGGGGGGCCTTCACTTTTTTTCTCCGGTTGCTGTCCCTCTTCTTCCTTTACTACCTGAGTATTCTGAAGTAAAGATGACTTTGACTGCTTCATCTTTTTTTCCAGCTCAGCAATTATTGTATCCAATTCAGAACGGATTTTATCCATGCCTGCTGGGGCCTGTGGTTTTCCATCACTAGTCGTTTGCTCTGGTTTCTTTTCTTTTTGCGAACAGCCTAATAACATACAATTAGCAAATAGACATATAAATAGTATAATTATCCATTTGGACTTCAACTGAATCACCTCTCTTATGCACAGACAATAATTTCATTTTAGGTTTTCCCGTATATGGCCAAAATATTAAGGGAACAGCTCTATTAATAAAGTGTCAAAGTGTTCCAGTTTATTATAATAGATATAGACATTGAGAAATTTTTCGGTAGACTAGATAGCGTAAAGAAACAAAAATTACTAATCATATACACCCAGGAGGATGAAGAAAATGCCGGATGCACTATTTCAAATGGTTGGAATTAATGGCAGGATAAGGGTTTATACGGACAGGGTAGTTATTCAGCGTTCAGGGTGGAGAGCCACGCTTTTCCATGGCAGGAAACCTGATAAGACCATTTACCTCAAGGATATTGTAGGAATCAAGATTGAATATAGCGGCGCTTTGAATAATGGTTATTTCCAAATTCTAGTTGAAGGAGATGACCAGCCATGTGGCCATCTTAAAGCTATTCGTCATGAGAATACTATTACAGTAAGCTCCAAACCAAGAAATAACATGGCAATGGACTATGTAAGAAAGAAAATTATGGAATTAAAAGGTGAACCTATAAATCCCGACCCGGAAGAAGAAGAAAAAGAATCTCCAACTAAAAAATTCATCGAATAAAGAAAATTTTTTATTTTATCAAAAAATAACACCCGGGGAGAGCGGACCCAGGTGTTTAGGTAAGGGAAAAAGATTAAATGTAATTTAGACGCTTGTGGAAAAGATAGTCTAAATAACTTATGTTATTATGATACAATTTTCACATACTATTTGCAATAGTTTTCTTTCCAAAAATTATTTTTTTTTAGATATTCTGTCGAAAAATTTTGGAATTTCGCTTATTATTCGACAAACTATCTTTTTTCTTTATTTTTTCCTTGTTCTGGGTTTTACGGTTTAGGTGCTACTACATCCGACCCAGCCAGAAGTCTTTTTAGCTCAACTGGCAGAGGGAAAAGTATGGTTGTATTCTGAGAATTTGACATCTCCGACAGAGAACGCAGCATCCTTAGAGTAAGCCCTCCTTCTTGGGCACTTAATATCTGCGAAGCCTGAGCCAATCTTTCTGCAGCCTGCTGCTCCCCTTCAGCCTGTATTATAGCAGCTCTTCTATCCCGTTCGGCCTGGGCTTGGCGAGCAATAGCCTTTTGCATTTCTACGGGCAAGACTACGTCCTTTATCTCTACCGCACTTACTTTGATCCCCCATGGATCGGTGGCCTGATCAACTATTTCCTGTATGGTCTGGTTGAGTTTTTCCCTTTCAGCCAGCAATTCATCCAGATCTGCAGTTCCCACCACGCTCCTTAAAGTAGTCTGGGCTAACTGATTAGTCGCATCGTGAAATCTTTCAACATTGACAATAGCCTTATCAGCGTTTACTACTCGATAATACAGTACGGCGTTGACGGTGCAGGTTACATTGTCGCGAGTAATAACCTCCTGAGGCGGTACATCAACAACTACAATACGAAGAGATACCCTTATTATGCGATCAATAAAAGGAATAATGAAAACCAATCCTGGCCCTTTTACTGCCACTAACCTTCCCAAGCGGAACAGAACTCCCCTTTCGTACTCCGGCAAAATCTTTATAGCTGAACTTAATAGCAGCGCAATCAATACAATAATCACTGCCCAGTTAAATAAAACACCAATTAGATCCATTGCTAATCCTCCTTGCCTTTTTCTTTATCAAATCCATTAAGAGGCTTGACTAACAGCAGTAATCCTTCTCTATTGACCACTCTTACTTTTTCGCCTCTTTTTACCTCTCCGGAGTCTATGAGCCTGGCACTCCATATTTCTCCTCGTACTCTTATCTGACCCTGAGGTTTTAGATCCTGGATTACTAAACCCAATTGATCAGAAAACTCATCTTCGAAAGACCGTCCAAGACTCCTTAACCGCCAGATCCCAGCCACCACAATGAGAATAAATACTGCACTGACTCCTGCTAAACCTAAAGCCAGCACTTTGAAATCCCTAAACCATGTGTTTGGCATTAGAGGTTCAACAGGGAGTAAAACGATGCCCAAGACTAAACTAGCCAATCCACCTACAGCAAGTATCCCATAAGTGGCAGTAAACAACTCAGCGATTAACAAACCAATCCCCAGTATTATTAGCAGCCCTGCAGTTATATTAGTTTCAAAAAGGCCCAAGCCGAACAGCCCAAGAATTAAGCTAATAGACCCTAGCACCTCAGGAATTAAAAAGCCAGGAGTACTAAAACCGATAATTAACCCATAAAAACCCAATAGAAGTAATATGATGGCAACCATGGGGTTGCCGATTATACCAATAATGCTTTCACTGGAGTCCATGGTAACTTCATTTATTTCAGCATTGGCGGTATGTAGTGTAATTAAACCGCTGGGGTGCTTTATTTCTGTCCCATCTATCCTGGTCAGCAAATCCTTAATATCCTCTGCCACCAGATCGATAACCTTCATTTCCAGAGCTTCTTTGTTGTTTAAAGTGAGGTTTTCTTTTACAAAGCGCTCCGCCAAATCTCCCGGACGGCTACGTTCTTCAGCAATACTTCTCATATGCCCGGCCAAAAAGTTAATTGTCTTTTGGTCGGCAGCCTGAGGTGTACCCACCGGTTCAGCCATAGTTACAGGCATGGCTGCCCCACATGTGGTCCCCGGGGACATGGCGGCAATATGACCGTTTAAAAGGATAAAAGTCCCTGCTGAAGCAGCAATAGCCCCCTGGGGACTTACATAGGTTATTATTGGGATATTAGAAGCAGACATGGCCTGTATAATATCTAGAGTTGAAGATACCAGACCCCCAGGAGTATTAAGCATAATTACTACAGCGCTAGCTTCTTTCTCTGCAGCCAATTGGAGTGCACGTTTTATGTGCTTGGCAGTACCAGCTGTTACCGTATTTTCCACTCTTACGCTTATTACACTATTTTTGGGGGTTCCATCAGCATAGGGAAAAGCCAAAAAAGTCAGCAAAAAAATTATACCGAGTAGTCCTGACAGTATGGTTTTAAAAAGCCGCATAGCTACACCCCAAAGCTAATAATAGAGTATAGTAGTAGTATTATCACGCATCAACAGAATATTCGTCAGGGAAGCAGGTCTTAGCAGAACTTACTTAATAAGAGGGGAAAGTTCCTGATTTTTTATATATTATCAATTGGCCTTGACTTGAGCCCAGGCCATCTTATTCATTGCTTCAATTTTACGGCAGATTTTCTTAATTGTACGAGGATACAATACCAAATTACTGCCCCGGTATCTTTTAATATAATAAACAAGCTCATGCCGGTTTAAGACCGGCCTGTTCAATTGTATTTTTGTGTTTCGGCGTAAAACCAAGTCGTCACAGGACAACACAATAATACCCTGGGTAGGAATATTCTTCATTCTCACATATTTGGCAAGAAAACCCCGCAGCCTGTACTCATGGGAATCGAGTTGTCCCATGGGGCTGGGAACCATTTTGGAAAAACCGCTTTTTTTGTGCAGGATCCAATTATTATTGCTGTCTATCTCAATAATACCTCCACGCTCTCCCCCATAATTTTTGGTTTCAATATGAAAAATACCGTTGGGGCCCACAACCAGAGTATCATACTCATTGGTATGCACAGGATCAGGGCCCAATTTTACATTATGATAAACCTTATAACGTGAATTGGGGTGTTCCAACACCTTTAAGGCTGACTGTACTTTGTGCTCCCCGCGGTCCCCGCTTTTTATAATCTGTTTCTGAATTCTATGTTTCTTCTCTCTAAGTTTTACAATCCAGAAAAAACATAGAGCCACCAAAGATACAATAAGTATTGGTGAAAATAATATTATTTCTTTTAACAATTAGATCATTCCCTGCTTTCTTCTTTAGCTTCTATTACAAAAAATTATAACAAACATCATAGCTGTTTTTCTTAAGAATCACTATCCTTTTTTATAAAAATTCATGCAATTATCGATTATTCTTTATAAAACTTTTGGCTATTTCCCCAATTTCACATATTAATTGGCGAAATCTTCCTTATATTGGGATAAAATCTTTATGGTAGGCCAGGCCAGAAAGAAACAAAAAAGAAAATTACCTGCAGCATGAGCTAGATCAAAGGGAAAACTGGTTGCATAAGCAGCCAAAAAAGTCTTAATAGTCAAGGGATAAACAAAAACCAGCCAGAACCCCGCATTTTGTATCCAGCTAAATACAAAACCCCAGCAGGCACCAAAAATCCCCCATCCCAGGGAAGAAATTCCCGGTTTTAAACGGTAGAGATAGCCCGCGCTTATTCCTGCCAATCCCCAACCCAGCATTTGCCAGGGGGTCCAGGGTCCTTGCCCTAAAAAGAAGTTGGAAACCAAAGCTGCTGTTGATCCAACCAAAAATCCTGCCCGGGGACCAAAAACGAATCCTGAAATAATTATCAGGAAAGTAGTAGGCTGCACACTGGGTATAGCCGCAAAAGGTATTCTCCCTACTGCTGCCAAGGCTGCCAGGGTTGCAATTATGGCTAGCTGCTTGCTATTTACCGCAGTCTTGTTAACCCACCAGTAAAAGGTCAATAATATTAGCAATACCAAGACTATTGCAACAAACCCGGGACTATAGGTAAATTCTCCTCGGTATAAAGCAAAAAGAGCTAAAAGACCTGCCAAGGCAGCAATAATTATTTTAACTTGCATATTATAATATCCCCATGTTGTGTAATATTTTTTTAGCCTGACTAACATTAATCACCTGATCATTAATCCCTCTAAATAGCTTAATAACCTGGGAAATGAAGAACACATTGGTAGATAGAACTTCTTTTGGATTTCCGTCTGATAGAATTTCTCCTTGGTGCAAAAATATTATCCTATCAGCATATTCACTGATAAAATCAATATCATGAGTAATAATGAGAGCCGCCTTTTTATGTTTTTTACATTGATTCACTAATAGCTCGCCCAAAAACTTCTTCTCGCCAGCGTCCAGACCAACTGTAGGTTCATCCAGCAGGAGCAAATGCGATTCATGAATTAGAATACAGGCCAAAGCAGCTTTTTGCATCTCACCCAAGGCCAACTTTCTCGGATCCACTTTCTCCTTAAAACTCAAGCCCAGCAGGTTCAACCAGCTGATTACATTTTCGTTTTTTGGGGCATCAGGTGACAAACCCCGCTGCAAATCACCTATAAGGTCATCAGCCAAGAAAAAGTCAACTGTATTTTGAGGCAGGTATGCTAATTGCCTTTTATCCTTTATTAAATTGCCATTATACCTAATCTCGCCATGGACGGGTTTTAGAATTCCTGCCAGCAGTTTCAATAAAGTGCTCTTCCCTGCTCCATTAGGACCTATCAGGGCAACCACTTGCCCCTGGAAAAGACTCAGGCTCAGATTGGAGACAACAGTATTGCCATCAGGATATGCATAACTGATTTTCTTAGTTTGAATCAATAGTTGGCCTTCTATTATTTCTTCCCTTGGCCCATCCAGTGAATTTCTGAGCGAGTTTTCCTTAATTCGAGCCGATATTGTCTCCCTGGCATCTTTGATTGATAAAGGGATTTTCCCCGCTACATGGGAAAATAAGGCAGGTATTATCGGAACTAGTGGATAGTCATGTTTCCTGGCCCATTTTATTTGTTCATCAGGAGTCCCGGCAAAAACAATTCTGCCCTCTTCCATTACTAAAACCTGATCTACCATGGGGAAACAGCTATCAAGTTTCTGCTCCGCCATGATAATACTTATGCCATTATCCCGATTAAGTCTTTTTAATAGGTTGAAAAAATCATTGGTAGCAACCGGGTCTAATTGGGAAGTAGGTTCATCCAGCAAGAGCACCCCCGGATTCATCGCCATTAAACCGGCTAAGGCCACTCGCTGCTTTTCTCCGCCAGAAAGAGTTGAAACCGGTCTGGTTCTAATGCTAGTTATGCCAAGATATTCCATTACCTCAGCTACCCGTCTTTTCATCAGTGATAAATCCATCCCCAAGTTTTCCAAACCAAAGGCGATATCCCTTTCAACATTCTCAAAAACCAGCTGGCTGGAAGGATCTTGAAAACAAATGCCCATTTCAGCATACAGCTTGTGTTTATCCCAACATTCCAGAGGTCGGTCATGAAAATAAACACTGCCTGTCAAACGGCCCCCATAAAATTCGGGAATTATTCTGCTCATGCTTCTTAACAAAGTGGATTTGCCTGAACCCGACTTCCCCATAAGCAAAACCATTTGACCTGGCTTAATATCAACGTTAATATCCTTAAGAGCAGCCTCTTTGGCTCCAGGATAATAATAGGTTAAGTTTTGCATCGAAAAAAGGCTCAATTTAAGACTCCCTTTTCTAATTTAATAAACTCTTTGCCCTTCCAGATAACAATCGGCAGCAACAAGACTATTAGCCAAGTAAAATCCACCATTGCTTTATAAAACCCCAAAGCTCCTAAAATATAATTAGTCTCCCCCCATAGAGCGCCCACTAAGGCCAGCACCGAGCCTATAACCAATAGATTGTCACCAACGGTCCATTGTTGAAGGTGATAACAGGTTCGGGGGCCCGTCCCATAGGCACGCACCCACATAGCTTCGGCCATGCTGACTGCCCCGTTTAAAGAGGAACGCATAAGGTTCAAAAACAGCTCTCCTAATATTTTACAACGCCCAGCTAAACCTTTAGTATGTGCATTGTAGCCCCGGTACTCCTGAATTTCCCTTATAGCTCGGGCACGGCTGACCAATTCTGGAATAAGGCGTATAGCAATACCTGTCATTATGATGCCAGGTGCTGCAGTACTACCAAACAGATCGAAATACTTTTCAGGAGGTATGAGAATATTAAACACTGTAAAAACTTGAAGAATCAACAGGAGTTTTATGGCCATGGATATCCCATACAAAAAGGGTTCCCGGTAAATCACATACCTTCCTAACTCCAACCAGGGAGCAGTCCCATAACTATTAAATAGGGAATTTATAATTACAATTATAAAAGACAGAGGCAATACCCATTTTAGTAGCCCCACAGCCCTTTTTAGCCTGTCCAGTTTCCAATTCCATACACCAATACCTAGAAGCATAATTAGCAGAATAAATAAATCATTTTTCAGCAAAGCTACCAAAAACCAAACCAAAAGGTAAACAACTATGCTTCTGGTACAAAAGTCTGGCTTCATTACTACCACCCGATTCAATATACTCAGTGAATACTGAGCATAATAATACTATTTTTTTAATCCGGTGCCAAACCTTGAACAGCCATTATTGACAAATAGTCTATCCTGGAGTTAACCCTTTAACCTCACTGATGCAAAAGAAGCGACCAGGATACAAATATCAACACACAGGCCGGCCAACCAAAAAATTTACTGCAGCCTGAAGGCCCAACAACCTTTCTTCATCAACAGTTTACTTATTTTATTCCAGGTGTTATAATACCAACTGGACTCTATCATTAACAGTCAGACATGCGGATGTGGCGGAATTGGCAGACGCACCAGACTTAGGATCTGGCGGGTAACACCGTGGGGGTTCGAGTCCCTTCATCCGCACCATATCTGTTTTTAAAAACCCGTAATTAATACGGGTTTTTTATGTTTTTATAATAGTAAGTTTTCCCTCTGCACTGGGTCACAAATATAACCTAGCCCCATTCTCCTTCAACCACGCCTGCTGGGTCTTGTAATTAGGCAGGATCGATCCAACCAAGTTCCAGAACTCTCTGGAATGGTTGTAGTGTATAAGGTGGCATAGCTCGTGAACTATTATGTAATCCAGCACAGAAGGTGGTGCCATAATTGCTTTCCAGTTAAAATTCAGATTCCCTTTGGAGCTACAGCTTCCCCATCTTTTCTTCTGTTCTTTGACTGTAATCCTAGTTGGCTTAACTCCCACTCTGGGCTCATAGTATTTAATACGTTCATTGATCTGCTCCGTGGCTTTACTACGATACCAACTCTCCATGGCTTTTTTTACAGGTTCTTCATTTCTACTGGCAGTAAAAACCGTAAATTCACCCTGAAGTAGCGTTACTATAGGCTGTTTTAGTTCTTTATCGATGCTAATCTGCAGAGGGTAGTCTCTCCCCAGATACATAAATGACTCTCCATTAACATATTCCTTCTTAACTGGGATGGTCTTAATATTTTTTACCTCATAGAGCTTTTCTACAATCCACCTGGCTTTACTTTGTACCCTGCGGATGATTTCATCATCAGACAAACCCACGGGTGCCTTTACACTCACCAGGCCAGGTGTTTCCACTGATATAGTAATGGTTTTTCTTCTGCTGTAGGAAACCTCAAAATTAATAGCGGTATCTCCATATTGAAAAGATAATCGCATGGAATTCTCCTTTAATGAATTACTGCGTAATGTTTTTTGGCCAACAGCTGTCCATTTATTGTATCTATCTAAAACTATATTTTACACCATAATATGTCATTATTGGCTCACCATTTTACCCCCCGGCCAAAGTATGAAACTGGGTATAGATCCTTCACAATTCTCCTTTCCAATCCTAAAGAAATATGGAAAGCTAGTTCGAAACTTAAAAAATTAAATAGTAAGGTTTCATGTTTTTACACTTTCATACATTGGAGTTCTAGTATAATACAAGAAACATTATGTAAGCTGAAACCAGGTAAAAATCAGCCCAATTGGATGCCGTATGGTAAAATAGTACTGTGTTACCCACTAATAAACTAGTAATGCGGTCATACACCAAAGCTGCAGAAAGTCATAACAACGGCAGGCTCTAAAAAGGGTGATAATAAATGGTACATAATATAAACAGCAAGCAAGACAAAATTATAGATTCATTTCAATCCCTCTCTGGAAAGGAAGAACTGCTGGCCAAAGTGGTTGATTTCTTCCCCTACCCTATTCAGGTTTATGCTCCGGATGGAACATCGGTGCTGGTTAATAAAGCTTTGCTGGACGAATATCATGTTTCCAGCCCGAACATGATAATCGGAAAATACAATGTATTTAAAGATCCTGCGATTATCACGTCTGGTCAGCTTCCTGCTTTAATTCGGGCTTTTAATGGAGAAACCGTATTTTTCCGCGATATTAAAGTGCCTATAGAAGAAATTGCCAAGCGATACGGTATACCGGACTTGGATTTAGAGACCGTTTACCAGGACATTACGGTTTTCCCTATTCTGGATGATGCGAAACATGTTCAATATGTTGTAGCATTACTGATTAACCGGAGAGTCTATCGCAGCAAAAATGAAATTGAAAAAGCAAAAGAATATATAGAAACCCACTGGCTGGACAGGTTTGACGCTGGTCAAATAGCAAAGGCGGCGTGTTTCAGTAAAGCTCATTTTAACAAGCTTTTTAAGAAGCATACTGGCATAACTCCCTATGAGTACTATATCAATTACAAAATCAGTAAACTGAAGGAGATACTCAAAGAAAGCAACCTTTCTATTGCCCAGGCGTTTGCTGCTTGCAATTGGAATTATAATGGCCATTCGGCAAGTTTATTCAGAAAAAGAGTTGGCATTTCCCCATCTGAATATCAAAAAAAGGCCAGAGAAAAGGAAATGAGGGGTTAATCCATGACAGATAAGCTTGAGGATGCTCAAAGAGGTTTGGTTAAGTCGTTTCAATCGTTCTTTAAGGAACAAGAATTGCTAGCTAAAATAGTGGAGTTTTTCCCTTATCCGATTCAGGTTTTTTCCCTGGATGGAACTGCAAGGATGATTAACCAAGCAACCTTGGTGAAGATAGGCATCAAGAGCGAAGAATCCCATGTGGGCAAATACAATGTTTTTGAGGACCCCGTCGTTGGCGAACTTGGTGTTATGGACCAAGTCAAGCAAGTATTGACAGGTAAAACTGTATATATTACAGATTTCAATGCGCCCTACCAGGACCTGATCCGGTATCATGATGTAGAAGTGAGGGATATTCAGTCCATAAACTCAGACATTACCTGTTTCCCTTTGATCAATTCTGAGGGTGTGATAGATTGGTTTGCAGCCGTTTTTTTCTTTAAAAAGATATACCGGGGAAAAGAGGAGATTGAACAGGGCAAACAATACTTAGAAGCCCATTGGCAAGAGCCCTTTAATGCCGAGAAGACGGCAAAGGCAGCGTGCCTTAGCAAAGCCTACTTCAATAAGCTGTTTAAGAAGCACACCGGCATAACCCCCTATAACTATTATATTAATTACAAAATTGGCAAACTAAAGGAAAAGCTCTTGGATCCCAATCTTTCCGTTGCCCAGGCTTTTTCTGCCTGTAATATGAACTATAATGGCCATTTGGCAGCCTTATTTAAAAGAAAGGTTGGTGTTTCCCCATCCTTATATCGAAAAAGATCCGAGAACTAATAAGCGAAAGCCGGGTTTTGAAGCCAAAAACCGGCTTTTTTAATTTCAAAATAACATTTTTGGTACTGATAATAAGCATATTCAACCTATCCTAACAGCCCTCTGGTTAATAAAATACTAATAACAATATGGAAAAATCAGCAGTTAATAAGGGAGTATTCTTTATGGGCGAAAAAACGAAAGAACAACTGCTTGAGGAATTGTCAAAGGTGCAGCAAATGGTAGAAGAAAAAACAGAAATTCATGGGCATATGGTAAGGAAGTTTCAGATGCTTATTAAAAATGACGGGCTATTTTCTCAGATAGTTGATTGTTTTCCTTATCCCATAGCCATATTTACGGCACAGTATAAACTTACCCTGGTGAACCAAGCTTTTGCGGCGGAAATCAAAATACGGTTTAAGAATTCGGAAAAAACCTCTCTCCGCATTCTTCAATACAAAATTGATGATACACAACTAGCTGCAGCCCTAGTAAAGGTCTTTGCGGGAAATACCTCTTTTTTGGAAGGTTTAAGAAACCCCTTATCCATGTTCTCAGGAATTACACAGCATAAAGTGTTGCCATCTGACCGCTTCCGTAAAGCAGTGATTTTTCCGGTCCCATCTGATGCCGAAATCACCCACGGTGTCATCGTCTTTATGCCATGATTCACGGGGACAGGTACCTTGATTCTACCAATGTGAAACAACTCGAGGTAAACCCTCGAGTTGTTTCGGCTATTGAGTAGGGAAGTTCAGCCAATCACGGGACAGGTACCGTGATTGCTGGCTATTAGTAAATAATCACGGGGACTGGTAGATAAAGGGAATCAGGTACCTGTCCCCGTGATTTTTCAGGCTAGTCTTCGTATTCTATTGTGGCAGAATACCATTGGCCATCCTGTAAAACCAGGAAAATATGTTCACCAGTCAGTTGATCACTGATCTTAAACCAAAGATTAACGTCACTATTAGCAGTCAATTCAACAATCGTTCCATCAGGTTTTATTTGATACATTTTGGTGAAATCAGATAGATTAAGATCTTCAAACTGGTATTCTCTGTATTGAATACCGTTGTTTATACCCTCCCTGCCGGTAAAGGTGGCTTCTACTTCCTCAGGCCCTTCCCAGTCCAGGGTGGCTTCATAAATAACGTCATCCATATCTTGTACCCGGAGGGTATAGGTTGCACTCTCTTTTTGAACATTAAACCATAATGTGGAATCAGAATTGGGAGTCAGTTTAACCGGTTCTTCATCACCTTTGGTCAGGCTAATCCTTTTCACATTATCGCTATCCAGACTGATTACGTCACCACCAGCCTCAAGCCGGTATTCCTCATAAACCTTACCATCATGAATTCCCATATTTCCGGTTCTTTCCAACTGAGCGGAAACAATTTCATCCTTTTCCACCACAGTTACTTTACAGGTAGCTGAAATGGATTTACCATCCCTGGTGGCAGTAGCTTTAATGTATACTACCCCGGTTTTATCATCTGCAGCCCTTACTAAACCGTCTTGATTAACCCGGGCCACATTTTTATCACTGGTGGTCCAGGTAATTTCATAATCATCTGACCCATCACTGTATTTTACAGTAGCCTTCAGAGTTATTCTTTCTCCCTGCTCTAACGTGACTCTTTCGGGGAGACTGATAGTACCTGTTATTTCTTCCTCCTCTTCCTCTTCGTCAATCTTATCAAGAATTCTCTGAATTATTACAGCCATTTCCGCCCGGGTGATATAACTATTGGGATTAAATCGGCCATCAGGTAACCCGAGAATTATTCCCTCTTTATAAAGGGCTAATATATAACCTACATCTTCCTTGGAAATCAAAAGCCAATCACTGAAAGGCATATCACTGGTATCTACCGGCTCCAATCCTAGAGCTTTGGCAATCCAAACCGCTGCCTGGGCCCTCTCAGCCTGTACTGCAGAATGGAAACGATTGAGGTTTATAATGCCTTTGAGAGCTGCTTTTTTACAGGACAATCTTGCCCATTCCGGAATTTTATCGTATTCTTTATCATCCCTGATATTATTGCTATATTCATCATCTATTAACCGCATCAGCAGCTCAATGGTTTCAGCCTGAGTTATCGAGTCATCAGGCCGGAAATAACCATCCGGATAACCCTTAAACAATCCAGCCAAATGCATCATATTAATTGACCCTTTGGCCCAATGGTTATCCGTATCCCTAAACTGAACCTTGGCCAGTTTATGGCTTTGATTCTTTTTTTGGGCTTTGTACATTTCTTTTACCTGTTTTTTCACCTTATTTTTTTCCCAGCCATGAACATGTGGGCCAGCCAAGGCTGTACTGCTAAAGGTGAATAACAACAACAACGATAACATTACAGTAAGAGTTTTTTTCAAGATTATTCCTCCTTTTCTTGTTCTCATTTATTAATGCGTACAAGGAGGTTTAATAAAGGGGGGTAAAAGTCTTTTTCACACTAACGGGGACGTTTTTTCTATAACACCATAGCTTGTTACAGAAAGAACGTCCCCGCCTAACATTGGTTAAGATTAATTTGATGAAACCACTCGGTTGATGTCAGAAACCAATTTATTGGGATCTTTTTTGTGCTTTAGAGCAGCCTGCTCCAGTGTCAAATGACCATCTCCGCCTCAGCCTCCCAGATTAATCTGGTATTGGAGCAGTATATTAATTGAGTCCCGGTATTTACTGACCACCTGATAAACTTTCCAGTCTTTGTTTACCATCATTGCTTCTCCTTTCCTAAATGAATTCTCTTATTTATATATTATTGCCCATTAGTTAGAGTTACATTGCAGATAGGTTTTTTAATTAAACCAATTGCTAATCAAGCGAAATCATTTGCTTAACTTAACTAATAATAACACAAAAATAACCTTGCCATTTACCTGGCAAGGCCACTTAAGAATATTTTAAATCAATTAACGGCGACTTCTTAGTTCAGCAAATATATCTGAAAGTTCCACACCTTGTTGAACCAGTAAGACTAATAAATGATAGAAAAGATCGGCTGTCTCATAAATCACCTCGGATTTATCGCGATTTTTGGCTGCAATTATTACTTCTGCATTCTCTTCCCCTACCTTCTTCAGGATTTTGTCCAATCCTTTAGAAAAAAGGTAAGTAGTGTAAGATCCCTCAGGCATCAATTGCTGGCGCTCCTTGATCAGGCTGAACAATTCATATAGAATACCCGGACCTTCTTTACCAGCCTCGCAAATCCCCGCTGTATCAATTTCGTTTCCATCAATATCCCGGTAGAAACAGGAATAATGCCCCGTGTGGCAAGCCGCACCAGTCTGTTCAACTAAAATTAATAATGTATCTTCATCACAATCGTACCGAATCTGTTTTACTTTCTGAATATGCCCGGAGGTTTCCCCTTTCATCCACAGACATTTGCGGCTGCGGGAATAAAACCAGGTTTGGCCGGTCTTTATGGTACGTTCCAAGGATTCAGAATTCATGTAGGCTACCATTAATACCTGACCGCTTTGGTGATCCTGGATAACCGCAGGCACCAGTCCATTTTGGTCGAAGCTTATCTTATCTTTCATATCTTCACGCTAACTCCTTTATCAGCCAGAAACTGCTTGGCCTGGGCTATTGTATATTCTCCATAATGGAAAATGGAAGCACAAAGGACTGCATCAGCTTTTCCTATCTGGATAGCTTCCCAGAGATGCGTTAGATTGCCGGCACCTCCTGATGCTATAACAGGGATACTAACCATTTCACTAACGGCTGCCGTCAATTCCAGGTCATAACCATCTTTGGTACCATCCTTATCCATACTGGTTAACAGGACTTCCCCAGCTCCCAGTTTTTCTACTTGTCTTGCCCACTCTACTGCATCCCAGTCAGTTTTCTCTGTGCCACCATTAATATATACTTTCCAGCATCCGTCCGCTTCCTGGCGGGCATCAATGGCTGCAACTATACACTGGCCGCCGAATTGCCTGGCTGCCTCTGTAATCAGATAAGGGTCTTTAACTGCGGCAGAATTGATGGATACTTTATCTGCACCAGCCTTTAGCAAATTACTGATGTCATCAATATTTCTTATTCCTCCGCCAACAGTAAAGGGTATGGAAACTTTCTCGGCTGTTTTCCTCACCACATCCACCATAGTCCGTCTTCCTTCACTGGTGGCACTTATATCCAGAAAGACCAATTCATCCGCTCCCGCCCGGTCATAATAAGCTGCCAGTTCTACTGGATCACCGGCATCCCGCAGGTTTTCAAAATGCACTCCTTTAACTACTCTGCCTTTGAATACATCAAGGCAAGGTATTATCCTTTTAACCAAATTTGACCAACTCCATTATATGTAATTATTGCTTGTCTAATTCCAATAGAACTTGGGGCAGACTGAGTTTTCCGTCATATAAGGCTTTTCCAATTATGACTCCGGCAACGCCCAATGTCTGCAGATTTTTCAAATCTCGTATGTTCTGAAGAGAAGATACTCCACCTGAAGCTATTATATTAAGGCCGGTTTCTGCTGCAACCTTCTTAATAGCTGGAACATTCGGCCCCTTAAGCAAACCATCCCGGCTGATATCTGTAAATACTGCAGTTGTAATTCCCAATTGCCCCATTTGTTTACCAAAATCGACAGCAGAAATATTGGCAGTGGCAACCCATCCTTCTACGGCCACCATTCCGTCCCTGGCATCAATACCCAATACAATCCTGGCGGAACCAAATTCCCTTACCAGGTCCTCTACAAAAGATGGGTCAGTTGCTGCTTTGGTGCCAATTATCACTCTGGCCGCACCTACATCCAATACTTTTTTTACATCATCCCGGGTACGCAATCCCCCTCCCACCTGAAACGGAATATTAATAGTCCTGGCAATTTTCTCAATGCTTTTCAGGTTTTGCTGAGAACCAGAAAAGGCTCCATCCAAATCCACTACATGGAGCCAGGAAGCACCATCTGCAACAAACTTTTGGGCCACTTCCTCAGGTTGAGCCGAGTAAACGGTTTTTTGATCCGCCCGTCCTTGTACCAGACGTACACAATGCCCATCTTTTAGATCAATGGCAGGAAAAACAATCATCTGTACCTCTCCACATCTATTAGTCTTAAGTTGGCTAATTTTTCGGTATGAATACCCGGCTACTACAGGATCCTTTTGGAACTCCAAACTCCTTCTATCCGAGGTTCAATGGCAACAGCCTCTTTCAATGCCCGGCCAAAGGCTTTAAAAATGGCCTCAATAATATGGTGGGAATTCTCTCCCCGGATTAAATCAATGTGAATATTCATTCCGCCGTAATTGGCTACTGCCTGAAAAAACTCTTTTACATTTTCGGTGGCAAAGTTGCCAATCGTATCACGGCCCAGGTCCACCTTATACATCAGCAAGGAACGTCCGGACAGGTCCAGAACTACCCGTACCAGGGCCTCATCCATAGGCACTGTAGCCTCACCATAACGATTAATGCCCTTTTTTTCATTCAAGGCTTGTTTAAAAGCCTCTCCCATGCATATGCCAATATCTTCAACGGTATGGTGGTCGTCAACCTCAATATCCCCCCTGGCAATTACCTTTAAATTACACAGGCTGTGAACAGAAAAAAGCGTAAGCATATGGCTGAAAAAAGGTATCTCGGTATCAATATGGTGATTACCTGTACCATCCAGCTCCAGCTGCACCAATATTTCTGTTTCACCCGTTTTGCGCTGGATTTCTCCAGTTCTGACTTCCTCCATTTTTACTTCTCCTTTCTAATTCTTACCGAATTAGCATGAGCACTTAAACCCTCTACATCAGCCAGTTTAATAATATTATCGGCATGGTCCAAGATCCCAGCTCGGGAATAGCAAAGAATACTGGAAGCCTTCATAAAGGTGTCCACAGTAACAGGCGAATAGAACCGAGCGGTTCCTCCAGTAGGCAGAATATGGTTAGGGCCGGCGTAATAATCACCCACTGGCTCCGGCGTGTTTTCCCCCATAAAAATGGCCCCGGCATTCTTTATTTGGCTCAGCATTTCAAAAGGTTTATCAACCATCAATTCCAGGTGTTCAGGTGCAATAAGATTGGCTACCCGGCAGGCCTCCTCCATATCGGCAACCAAAATAAACGCCCCATATTTTTCAAGAGCCTTTTTAATGATTTCTTTCCTGGATAGTCCCTCTATTTGGCGATGGATTTCTTCTTCTACCTTGGCAATCAGAGAGGAATCATCAGTCACCAGTATACTGCGTGCCAAAACATCATGTTCTGCCTGGGACATCATGTCGGCCGCCAAGTAGGCCGGGTCTGCGCTGCTGTCAGCTACAATCAATATCTCGCTGGGACCCGCTAGCATATCAATGTTCACATCACCGTAAACCAGTTTTTTGGCCACCGTAACATAAACATTACCAGGACCGCTGATTAGATCGACTTTTCTTACAGTTTGGGTTCCCCAGGCTAAGGCAAACACAGCCTGAGCTCCTCCCATTTTATATATTTCCTCAATTCCCAACTCAGCAGCGGCTACTAAAGTATAAGGGTTAAGCCGCCCCTCTCGGTCGGGAGGATTAACCATGACAATTTCCTTTACTCCCGCTACCTGCGCCGGAATAGCGTTCATAAGTACAGAAGAGGGATAAGCGGCTGTCCCGCCTGGAACATAGATTCCCACTCTCTCCAGCGGCCTTATAATCTGTCCCAAAATATTGCCGTTCTCATCCGGCTCCATCCAGGAATTCTTGAGCTGTCGGGAATGAAAAGCCGCAATATTATCGATGGCTGCTCTTATAGCATATATATACTCTTCGTCTACCAGATCATAAGCTTCATCAATTTCACTGTCACTTACCATAAAGTTTTTTTCGTTTATAACAGCACCGTCAAATTCTCGATTATATTCAAAAATAGCTTCATTTCCCCGGGCTTTGACTTCTTTGCCAATAGCTATTACGACTTCCTCAAATTGTGTAATATCTGGCTGGTTGGACTTAAGAAAGAGAGTCAGGTCATCAATAGCAGTATTAATTGTCTTTATTTTCACTAGCTTTCCCACCCTTCACGATTTGCTGCATTTTTTTTACCAGTGGCTCTATCTGGTCAAACTTGGTCCGGAAACTAACTCGATTAGATACCAACCTGGTGGTGGAATCCATTATTTTTATCAGTTCAACCAGGTTATTTTCGCGCAAGGTTCTTCCAGTTGATACAATATCGACAATCATATCGGCAATTCCCGTCAAGGGAGCCAGCTCAATATTACCGTGGAGGGTTATCACCTCTACCTGCATCCCTCGGCTACGGAAAAAGTTTTCTGCTACCCGCGGGAATTTAGTAGCCACCCGGCGGTAATTCATTTCTTTAATGGAGATGTTCTTCAATCTTTCGGGAACTGCCACTACAAAGCGGCAATATCCGAAACCCAGATCTACCAGCTCAAAAATATCTTTTTGCTGCTCCACAATTACGTCCTTGCCCACTATGCCCAAATCGGCGGCCCCCTGTTCAACATAGGTGGGCACATCAGTTGGGCGGCACATTATATATTTTATCCCTGGTTCCTCAAAGGTAAAAACCATATGGCGGCTGTCTTCTGTTACACCTGCATTGGGCAACCCAGCTTCGGAAAGCATGGCCAGTGTTGGCTTCAGCAGATTTCCCTTGGAAAGGGCTATGGTCAAAAAATCCTTTTGCATTTCCTATCCTCCAGATTCAGGTTAGTTTTCGGTCCTTAATCCAGAAAAACAACTTGACAGTTTTTCATCCTCTGGGCTTTTTCTTCCAGTAATTCTCTGGTACCATCTTCAACATCGGTTTCTACGATATATCCCATTTGCCTTAATTCCTGAGATTTTTTCACAATAAGGTTCCAATCCCTTCCTCCTACCAGGAATCGTTCCGGTTCTTTTTCTTGATCGGTTAATACCAGAGCCAGTCTATCCATACCCATGGCAAATCCGGTGGCCGGGCAGGGAAAGCCAAACTGTTTCAGGAGATTATCGTAACGTCCCCCGCCCAACAGTCCGTACCCCAGTTCTGAAGAATAACCTTCAAATACTATACCGGTGTAGTAATCCAATCCTCTCAATACTCCCATATCAATTACAATATGGTCTTGAACTCCGAAGGCTTGTAAATCTTCATATACTTTTAACAGTTCACAAACCGCTTGGCTCGCCCTTTGATTATTCTCAATACTGCCAAGCCGTGACAATATGCTTGTATCTCCATGAAGTACTGGCAGACTGGCAATAGTCTCTTTGAGCCTGTCATCTATTTTTGTCTTGTTCAAAACCCGCTCCAGCTCAACCAGATCCTTTTTTTCCACCAGACGCCGCACTAGTTCTTTTTCATATTCCATCATTCCGCTGTCATCTAAGAGACTGTTAAATATCTCGATCTGGTTAAGGCTTATTTTAGAATTATGTAATCCCATCTTGCGAAGGGTCTCAACTGCTATGTTAATTACTTCCGCATCAGCGCGAGACCCCTGGGCCCCCAACAATTCAATGCCCATTTGCCAGAACTCACGATATTGGGCCATTTGAGGCTGGACATGCCTGAATACATTGGCTATGTAACATAGTCTCTGCGGAAACTCGGACTCGCTTAAATGGGTGGCTGCCATACGAGCAAATGATACTGTCATTTCCGGACGTAAAGATAAGATTCTTCCTTCCCGATCCACAAACAAGAACAGCTGTTCACGGATGTTTTTTCCGGTTCCAGCTTCAATCACTTCCAGAAATTCAAAGGTAGGAGTAACCACCTCTTGGTAACCATAGCTTTTAAAAAGATCCAGGGCCTTTTTTTCCATTTGGCGCCTGGTTTTAACCTCGTCTGGCAGCAAATCCCGCAGCCCTTTGGGTATTTCTTTGTTATTCATCACCAGTCTCCTTGTACAAGTTATTCAGCACTTTTTTATATCCTTGGGCACCATTTTCCAAACACCTTTTAACTCTGCTGATGGTAGCCGAACTGGCCCCGGTTTG
Source organism: Syntrophomonadaceae bacterium (assembly GCA_050949885.1). GTDB lineage: Bacteria > Bacillota > Syntrophomonadia > Syntrophomonadales > Syntrophomonadaceae > JBMNGO01. Next base: position 274,899 of record JBMNGO010000001.1, read on the forward strand.
CCGGTTTATACTGCTGTAGGTAGTTTGAGCAGATAATAAGCGGGCAACTTCAAACCTTTGGGCTATGGCCTTTATTTCAGCAGTGGAGCACAAGTCGTCAAGGAAACGATATACATCATCTTCATTTTTCAAATTTAGAATACCTCTGACCAAAAGGTCTGTATTATAATCCCTCCAACCTGGACAATAACTCACAACTTATTTCCTCCTGTAAAATACTACAGTAATTTGTGATTATTTATTACTAACTCAAACTGGCATCCTAAAAACTCTGCTGCCCGGCGGCACATAAGCATTTTTGTCAGGAAAATCTCGAAGTACTCAATAACTGAACAAACACTAGTATCTATTTCCAACACCATACTAATTACCTTGTTCTCAGGTTCTATTACCAGTTGAGAATCAGTTACCGCATAGTTTACCCGATCCCTCTGGGTAAAAGTAGCAATATCAGTTTTCCTCACCCGTGAACGATGCACATCACTCTTATCTGCCAGTATTAAGGCAGCAGCCACATGGTTCACACTGCTTCCCTGGGCATGCTCCTCGTGATTGCCTATGGCACCCATAATAGTTGCAATCTCTTCCAGATCCATTCCCATATCCAGCAATAGATTAAAGGCTATAAGTGCTCCTGACAAACCATGCCCATAACGATTGACCAGGTTCCCTATATCATGGAGATAACCTGCAATTGCCCCCAGTTCAGCTTCCCGCTCTGAAAATCCTAAAGCCGTCAGGATTTTTCTACACAAAGCAGCGGTTTTTTCAGCATGGTTCAGGTTATGTTCAATAGCCCCAATATTACCAATATAGGCATTGCCTATTCTCATATAATTTTGGACTACTGGGTTATCCCTGATGGTATCAAGTGTTACTGTCAATTCTCATTACCTCACAAACTTATCTTTTTATTTCACTGATTATTTTGGTCGCTTTATTGGCAGCACGGGTTCCTGGTGGAATCTTTTTAAGAATTATCAAGGCCTCCTCCTGATTACCTTTTGCCATAAGGTTTTGAGCATCTTCCAAGAGGGCTGCTGCTGTTTTCTCCTTTTCGGCCTCTTGTATCTTTTCTTTCATTTTTTCGTTTTGCCCTAACTCTTTCAATTTACTATATACTTTTATGGCCTGATCGTATTTCCCTTCAGCAACCAGTGAACCTCCCTGGGTAATAATCCGGCGGGTTTCAATACGTTCTGGCAGTTGAAAAATCAGATAACCATAAATTCCAATAATAATCAACAAAAGAAATACACTCAATCCCCGGATAACGCTGCTTGCCTGGGGTTTGCGCCTAAACCCCAGGACAAATATGAAAGGGATAGCCATAAATATAGTAATCTTCAAAAACTCCCGGGTTGGCAAATATAATAACATAAGAGCCAACAGAAGCAAACAAATTATTCTAAAAATAGGTCTACCAGAGATGGGCAATTATTCTCCCTCCGGCTTCAATGCTTTTTTCCCAATATCACGTCTATAATGCATACCCTTAAAGTATACTTTCCTCACTTCTCCATATACCTTATCTATGGCTTGTCTAATGTCCTGCCCGCTGGTAACAATGGCCAGTACTCTGCCTCCATCGGTTACCAATTGGCCCTCTTTGATGCTGGTACCCGCATGAAAGACCAGGGTATCATGGCTTAGTTTATCAATACCTGTAATTGGCCGGCCTTTTTCATAGCTCCCCGGATATCCCTCGGAAGCAAGGATTACTCCAATACAGGTACCAGGAATTGTATCCACCTGGAAGAAAGGCGCAGTAATTTTTTCTCCGTACAAAGAAGCAATTGATTTGCCAGCTACTGCTTCCAGATAAGGCAGGATATCCCCTTTTATCATGGGTAATACCACCTGGGTTTCCGGGTCCCCCAACCGTGCATTAAATTCCAGTACCTTAGGGCCTTCAGGAGTCACCATAAGACCTGCGTATAAAACTCCTTCGTAAGGGTGACCCTCGGAAGCCATGGCTGCAATGACTGGTTTAATTATCCTATTAATCACCTCTAGCTGGAGCTCAGGGGTAAACAAGGGGGGATTGGTATATGCCCCCATTCCGCCAGTATTGGGACCTTGATCATTATCAAAAACCCGTTTATGATCCTGGGCAGCCATTAAGGACAGGAAGTTCGTTCCATCACTCAAGGCAAAAAAGCTGACTTCTTCCCCTTCTAAGAACTCTTCAATAACAACCCTTTTTCCCGCCTGCCCAAAAACCAAGTCACGCATGATATTTTCCAGGGCCTGGGAGGCTTGTGCCATATTGTGAGCAATCACCACGCCCTTTCCGGCAGCCAGCCCATCAGCTTTAATGACAGCTGGTTTTCCCTGATAAATATAGTGTTGGGCATGTTTTATGGCATCATGGTAGTCTGCACATACTTGATAGCCTGCGGTAGGAATACCATACTTACGAAAAAGGTTCTTGGCAAATACTTTGCTTCCCTCCAGCTGCGCAGCGCCGGCAGCAGGTCCGAAGATTGGCAGTTTTTCCTCTCTGAAACGGTCAACAATGCCTTTAATGAGAGGGCCTTCAGGACCTACAACAGTTAAATCTATGTGACTGGCTTTGGCAAACTCCACCAACCCTTCAATATCATCTGCCTGTATTTCCACACATTCAGCAATCTCGGATATTCCCGGATTACCAGGAGCTGCAAAAACCTGGCTGACCTGCGGACTCTGTGCAATCTTCCAGACTAAGGCATGTTCCCTGCCTCCCTGCCCGATTACCAATACTCTTTTTCCCATTATGTCCTCCCAAACTCTGTTAGTATTAGTGTTTGAAATGTCTCATTCCAGTAAACACCATAGCTATTCCATTTTTATTGCACTCATCTATGCTCTCCTGATCACGGATAGATCCTCCCGGCTGAATAATAGCTGTGATACCGTATTGAGCAGCCAGTTCCACAGTGTCTTTAAACGGGAAAAAGGCATCGGAAGCCATCACTGCTCCCCGGCTCTTTTCTTTTGCATGCCCAAAGGCAATAGCAGCTGCACCAACCCGGTTCATTTGGCCGGCTCCGACCCCCACGGTCATACCGTCGCGGGCTAATACAATAGCATTTGATTTAACATGCTTGGCCACTTTCCAGGCCAGCTTAAGCTGTTCCAATTGCTCGGGGGTTGGGGCCTTTTCCGTTACTACCTGCAGATTGCTAAAATCAACTTCACCCATGTCTATTTCTTGAACCACAAATCCACCTTGAACCGTCTTTATTTGCAGACTCTGGCCTTTACCCGGCGGCATTTGCAGAACTCTCAGGTTCTTCTTGGTTTGCAAGCATTCTAAAGCTTCCTTATCATAATCGGGAGCGATTATGACCTCCATAAAGGGTTCTGCCATCTTTTGGGCAGTTTTTAAATCCACTTTGTCATTGACTGCAATTATTCCCCCGAAGGCTGATAGAGGATCGGCAGCAAAAGCTTTCGTATAGGCTTCTTCAAGAGTTGCGCCTATTGCTGTACCGCAGGGGTTGGTGTGTTTGATAATAACACAGGCGGTCTGTTTGAATTCCTGCACCAGCTGCCAGGCGGCCTCAGCGTCAATAATATTATTATAGGATAATTCTTTGCCATTCAGCTGTTTGGCATCAGCCAAACCGGTCCCGGGAAACAAATTGCGGTAAAAAGCAGCTTTTTGGTGAGGATTCTCCCCGTAACGCAAATCATAAACCTTGTCTCCCGCTAAAAGAAAATTCTTCCCCATAGTGGTATTGTTGATGGAGGACAGGTAAGTACTTATAACGGTATCATAAGCAGCAGTATGGCTAAATGCTTCCAAAGCCAACTGTAAGCGCAATTCCTGGCTTACCTGGTCCTTTGTTTTCAGCTCATCCAATACTTGTTGATAATATTCCGGTTTAACTATTATTACCACATTTTGATAGTTCTTGGCAGCGGCTCTTACCATGGTAGGGCCGCCAATATCGATATTTTCTATGGCTTCGGCCAAGGAAACTCCTTCCTTGCTGATAGTATCCCTAAAGGGATACAAATTCACAACTACCAGATCAATAGGAACAATATGGTGGTCTTCAAGCTGCGCCAGATGATCCGGGTTCCTCAGGGCCAGAATACCCCCATGAATTTTGGGATGAAGGGTTTTCACCCTGCCTCCTAAAATTTCAGGAAACCCGGTTATGTCAGATACTTTAACAGCATTGATCCCGGCACCGCGTAAAGCCTCAAAGGTACCTCCTGTAGACACCATTTCATATCCTAGTGTTTCCAGTTCCCGGCAGAAATCTATTATCCCCGTTTTATCGGAAACACTCACCAGGGCTCTCTTCTTCATTTAATTACCTCCTTGTTCCATGAAAATCTTACTATTTACTACCTTCCGGTTTATCGGCAATAAAAACCCTTCGTCCTTCCAAAAAAACCCGTCCCTCTGCCAGCAGTTGCAATGACTGCCAGTAAATCTGGTGTTCTTGAGCAAGTATGCGCTGGGCCAGGCTCTCTTCTGAATCATGATCCAACACTGGCACAACGGCCTGCATTATAATGGGACCGGTATCCATTTCATGATCAACAATATGTACTGTGCAGCCGCTGTATTTTACTCCATACTCCAAAGCCTGTTTTTGGGCATTGAGCCCGGGAAATGAAGGAAGCAGCGAGGGATGAATATTCAATATGCGCAACGGATATTCTTTTAGAAGAACATTCCCAACCAGCCGCATATAGCCGGCTAGAACAATTACATCAACATTTTTCGTCTTAAGAATCTGGGCAATGGTCCTCTCATAATCGTCCTTAGTTGGATATTCCCGGGGATTAATAAATATAGCCTCCAAACCCCTTTTGCGAGCCTTTTCCAAAACAGGTGCATCAGCCCGGTCCGTGACCACAATTCTTATAACAGCCCAAAGATCCTGACTATCAATCCTATCAGCAATGGCATCAAAATTGGAGCCCCTTCCTGAAGCAAAAACTGCCAGTTGAAGTTTTCCTGCTGTGGTTATTCTGATCATACTACTTTAACTCCTTTAGCCTGTGCAACTACTTTTCCGATAATAGCAGGATTTTCCCCTGCCTCCTGCAGCAGCTCCATGGCCTGGGGCCTCTGCCGTGGAGAGACAATCAGGGTAAAACCTACCCCCATATTAAACGTTCTGAACATTTCATGGGGCTCGACCCCACCCAACTCCTGAATTAAGTGAAAAATCGGCTGGCTAGGAATTTTCTCCCTTTCTATTAAAGCTCCCTGCCCCTGAGGAAGTATCCTCTCTAGGTTTTCCAGTATTCCGCCTCCGGTAATATGAGCCATCCCTTTAACGGTTACTTGAGACAGCAAAGCCAGAATTGGTTTGACATAAATTTTAGTAGGAGTCAGGAGTTCTTCACCAATTGTTTTGTTAAGTTGGGGAAGAAAACTATCATAAGCTAGTCCTGCCTTTTCCAGGAGAACTTTTCGAGCCAGGGAAAAACCATTGGAATGCAGTCCAGTAGAAGGAAGCCCAATAATAACGTCATCGTTTTCAATAGCCTTACCCGTTATTATATTATCTTCTTCCACAACCCCTACCGCAAAGCCAGCCAGATCATATTCCTCTGCCCTATAAAATCCAGGCATTTCTGCGGTTTCTCCTCCAATTAAAGCACATCCCGCTTCAACACAGCCCTGGCTTATTCCCTTAACCAATTTTTCAATCTTAGCAGGCATTAGCTTTCCGGTTGCAATATAATCCAGGAAGAATAAGGGCTCGGCACCGTGAGTAAGGATATCATTTACACACATGGCTACCAAGTCTATCCCTACTGTATCATGGATATCCAGGGAATGGGCTACCATTAATTTGGTTCCCACTCCATCGGTCCCTGATACCAGAACCGGCTTTTTATACTTGTTGCCTAAAGCAAATAAACCGCCAAATGAACCGATTTCGCCCATAACTTCCGGTCGCGTGGTAGTTTTTATCCATTTCTTCATCATTTCCACCGATTCAGAAGCAGCATCGATATCCACCCCGGCATCTTTATAGCTCAAACCAGGCTTTTCCATGTGCTAAACCTCCTGTGATTCTACTTTGATAGGGTAGTTTCCGCTAAAGCAGGCTGCACAAAAGAAATTCTCATCCTTTTGTAAAGCAGAAAACAAACCTTCCATACTTATATATTGCAAGCTGTCGGCTCCTATAAAGTCCCCAATTTCACTAGGATCCATAGAACTGGCAATCAATTCTTCCCTCCGTGAAGTATCAATGCCATAATAACAAGGAAAGCGGGTAGGCGGTGACGCTACTGCCATATGAACCTCCTTGGCTCCGGCCTGGCGCAGCATAGTTACCAGGTTTTTGCTGGTAGTTCCCCTGACAATGGAATCATCTACCATTACAATCCTTTTACCTGACACCACTTCACTTACTGCATTAAGCTTCAGCTTTACCGCAAGCTCTCTGATTTCCTGGGTTGGCTTGATAAATGTTCGGCCCACGTAACGATTTTTAATCATACCCTGCTCAAAGGCCAGACCTGACTCACGGGCATAACCTAAGGCAGCGGCAGTTCCGGAGTCCGGGACAGAAATGACCAAATCAGCGGCAATGTTCGATTCCCGGGCCAACTGCCTTCCCACCTCATACCTGGCCCGGTAAACATTAATATTATCTATTATGCTATCTGGCCTGGCAAAATAAATATATTCAAAAACGCAATGGGCACTTCGTCTACAATCCCTAGTCTTTATTGATTTAAGACCATCTTGGTTAATTACCACAATCTCTCCTGGTTCCACATCCCGCAGCAGTTTTGCTCCAATAGTATCGAAAGCGGCCGACTCTGATGCCAGTACATAACTGCCATTCAGACTGCCCAGACAGAGTGGCCTGATACCCAGGGGATCACGAACCCCAACTAAGCTGTTTTCAGTCATTATAACAAGAGCCAAAGCCCCTTGCAGATCACTAAAGCATTTAATTAAGGCCTCTTCCAAGGTATCCTGGGAGTATCTGGCCAGCAGATTGGCTAGCAGTTCGGAATCAGTAGTAGTCTGAAAAACGGAACCGTTAGAAGCCAGCCGTTTTCGCAGTTCCGCAGTATTAGTCAGATTGCCGTTATGAGCCAGGGCCACCATGCCTTTCAAATAATGAAAAACCATGGGCTGGGCATTGACCACTCCACTTTCTTCGGCGGTAGAATAACGTACATGACCAATAGCAATTGAACCTTTAAGTGTTTCAATATTATCATTGTGTATAGCCTCAGAAACCAGTCCCATATCTTTGTGCAATTTAATGGTCTTCCCATCGGATACAGCAATTCCAGTACTTTCCTGCCCGCGGTGCTGCAGTGCGTACAAACCATAAAAAGTGTTTCTAGCAGCATCAGTGTCATTTTCCGGGTTGTTCAGAAAGATCCCGAACACTCCGCACTCGTCTTTAAATTTATCCTCCAGCCAGTTAAACATCTTAATCGCTTCCTTCCATAGCAATTAAAGTTACCAACTCCAAGACGCTTTGAACCTTGGAGACATTACACTGGGATTAGGAAAACTCCCTGCCCATATCGGCGTCCGCCATTATATCACAACAGCTTTCGCCGCTATTGAATAACACATCTCTAAAAACTTCTGCTGTTTTAATAAGTGAGAACCATCAAATAGTCTATCAATTTCATCTTGAGGCAAAACGGTTATTACTCTTTCATCATTCTTTATCAATACAGCAAAGTCCTGGCAGTTAACCCAACTCTTCATGACATTGTCTTGCACAATCCGGTAAGCTTCTTCCCTCAACAAGTGTTTACCTGCCAAACCCAACAGCACTTCCTGGTAAAATACTTCTGATCAAGTTTTCTCCATTTCAGGCGGAGTATACCTGGCTATCATTAGCGGCCCTCCTTGTCAAGAAAGGCTTCTTCTCCTAATTCTTTCAATTTTTGATCCTTGGCTAAAACTTCAGCAGCCATCTTTTTACGGAATTCCTTAAGCTTTTCAGCAATTTGGCTATCTCCAACAGCAATTATTTGGGCAGCTAAGAGTCCGGCATTATAGCTTCCATTAATGGCCACGGTAGCCACAGGAACTCCACGGGGCATCTGAACCATAGAATAAAGTGAGTCTATTCCTGATAAAGTACTGGTCTTTATTGGCACTCCAATTACTGGTAAGATTGTGTATGCGGCAATTACTCCGGGCAGATGCGCAGCGCCTCCGGCGCCAGCAATAATAACCTTTAAGCCCCGTTTCTCACTTTGCCTGGCGTATTCGGCAGTTTCAGCAGGAAGACGATGGGCTGATAAAATGTTATACTCATATTCAATGCCCAGTTCCCGAAGAATTCTTCCACACTCTTTCATAATCGGCCAATCGGAATCACTACCCATTACAATACCTATTTTCGGCACCATAAAAACCTCCTATGCTTCACCTGTTAGAATATTTTGTGTATACAATAATAAATTTAACCCAGGTAGATGGCCTCATTACCGAAACCTATCCGCCTGGGCTTTTATCCCTATACGGTGTAGTGCTGGGCACCTGGGCCACTCGGACCAGCCATGCTCTGCATGCGGAACCCTAGACCCACTTTCGCTCTTATCGGACTTTTCTGTTCTGTTTCTGATATTACCAGAGCTATCAGGGCCTGTCAACTTATTACCATAGAGGGTAATTGGTTTAGTCCCTTAACTGGTGATCAATCCACCTGCCAACTCTACTATTATACAAAAACTCCATATGATTAACATGAAAAACTTCCTTATTAATTAGAATGCTCCCTCTTTTGGCCATTCCTGCAGTATTCAAAGCACTTTCGGCAAAAATCAAGCCATCACTAACTCCAGTGGCCTCTCCCGGCAAAGCATTAAAATAATGGTTATCACCAGCCAGTACGGCAAACTCTATTTCTGGTTCGAGGCCTTTCTTTTCCAATTTTTCTATGAGTGAACCCCCTTCTTGAATAGCCACATCTATTCCTCGGGAGTTACTAATGAAACCCTGCCCGCCATAATAGGTAGTCCACCAGTCCTGCTGCAGCATATCCAGTTCATAAACATCATCCCAACGATACAAAAGCTGGCTTTGCCCTGGAAAGCATCCATCACCATATATACTTCTTTCACTGATGTCGACCATATTGCCCAATAACATTATCTTATCCCAGGATACAACACCATTGGAGCCAGAAATATAAATAAGATAATTGATAAGGGGCTGGCGAAAAGAGAAATCCGTGCCCAGATTAGGCACTCCCAGCATGATAAACCTCCTCACCTGTCCTTTATAAGGGGTTTTCCCCATTCCCGATAAAAACAGGCGCGAAGCGATACCACCTTTACTGTGAGCTACGATATCAGCCTTGGGGCTGCCTGTAACCTCTTTTATCCTCTCTATAGCATGAGCCAGCTGTTCGGCTTGAATATAATTATCTCCATGAGGGTGGGAAAAAGTAATGGCAAACACCCGGTAATCTAGTTCCACCAGCTGCTGCAAGATTCCTTTATACCCCATTCCGTATAAATCTGCAAAAGATGTAGCATTTAAGCCTGCGCCAGGAACTAAGAGAACCGGCATCTTATTCCTGTTGCTATCCCACCCGGGAGCATAGTGGAGCAGGTATTCATCTGAACCGGGACATGGTGATCCAAAGGAAAGTATAATATCTTGATCCAGATGCTGATTTTCCTTGCAAAACTTTTCAGTAGGGAAATCGCATCCTTGTATATAACAGTGTTCAACCCTATCCCAGTGCCTGTTGCTGTTCTCGTATTTAAGGCCCACATTTAAGAATAGTTCCTTCGAGAGTAAGTGATACATGTCCAATGTAGACCAACCGATATTATTAAAACTTAGCGGGCTGCCGGTAAAAAGGTCAAACAAAGCACAAACCTCCTCATAACTCCATAATACCAGGACTAATTTTGGGCTGCCAACACCATAATAATACTGGGGCTTTTTTCCTGCAAGGCTTGTACGGCCCAAACGCTTTCTGTAATATTTCTGTAATATTCATCTTGTATTCTAATAGATAAGGAAAGGAGCGATGATAATGAAAAAATTAATTTACATTCTGTTTTGTTTAATAATATGGACCTGCTTGTTTGGCACCGGCTGTCAGGGAAATACTTCATCATCTGAAAATCCCCCATTGACTCCTGACAAGAACGAACAAGAAATGATCAAGCAGGAAGTGGTTCTTTATTTTGGTGATGATCAGGCTATGTACCTGATCCCCGAAAAACGAACCATAAGCCATAAAAAGGATGCCACTACTGCTGATATAGCTGCCTTGATTCTAAAGGAAATAGTGGCCGGACCCCAAAGTGAAACTTTGCGACGTACCATCCCCCCGGAAGCCAGGCTTCTCAATGTTAAAGTAGAAGGGAAAATAGCCTACGCGGATTTTACAAAAGAAATTATAACCATGCACTGGGGCGGAAGTGCCGGCGAGACCATGACCATTACATCCATTGTAAACTCATTAACTGAGCTTCCCGAAATAGATAAAGTGCAAATACTAATTGAAGGTGAAGCGCAGGATTCATTAGTTGGCCATTGGTATATTCGAGAGCCTATTGAAAGAAATGAATCTATTATCCAGCCATAAAAGTCCATAAAAAAAAGGTCCCGTTGCCCGGGACCTTTTTTGTACGTATTTCCTACAGAGTCAACCCTTTCATTCCGCCTTTGAACTCGCGGCAAATTCTCGGGGTAATCATCTGATGGAAGGGGCACAGAGATTTGGGATTCTGATAAACTCCACCAATAAACGCTACGAAATACTTGCGCAAATCGGCTAGTTTAACGATTTCATCCACAAAGCCTCTCTTGGCACAATAAGCTGGTCTGGATTTATTATAGTAATCCTGAACGATTTCATTCATTTTAGCGATAATTGGTTCTAAGGGTTTGCCAGCATCCTTCTCTTTTACGAGGCGACGGGAATAAGTAGCGACTGCTGCTGTTTCCCCGTGCATTACATAAATTTCCGTGCAGGCAGTACCTATTGTAAACGCATTCTGGTCATTAGCATTAGGTCCACCCATAACATAATGAGCAGCGGCAGTTCCTTTTCTCAGAACCAGAAGCATCATCGGAATATCCGCATTCTGTACGGAATAAATCAGCGACTGCCCTAATCCTAACAATTCAGCTTTTTCGGCAATATCACCAACATCAATTCCTGTGGTATCCTGAATCCAGATTATGGGTATCCGGTCACGGGCACACAGGGTGGTAAACTCACTCATTTTGATTAAGCCCTGGCGATAAAGCTTACCGCCGATACCGGCATACTCATCTGTATACTCGGGATAATCATTGCCCAGGAAGCCCTGGTAATTGCCAATTATACCCGTCAGGTAACCATCAATTTTTACCAAACCACAATAGATATCCCTACCATAGTCTTCACGATATTCGTAATGTTCACTACCATCTACCAATCTGGCCAGGATCTCTTTGAAATCATAGCCTCTCTTCTGGTTGAAGGGTAGCAGACTATATAGGTCCTCGGCAGGGAATTTGGGCTCTTTCGGGTCATCGACTCTAAAGAAGTCTGGATGATAAGCTGGAATAGCTTGCATATACTTTTTAATCATATCCAGAACGCCTTCTTCAGTGTCGGCTACTTCTCTGAAAAATCCCGTGTAGCCCCGATGAATAGCCACTCTTCCCGGAGGTACTGATTTGAAATTGCGAGTAATATCGATTAGTTGTTCAGCAGCTTCTTCATCAAAGTATCCTTTGGGTTTCATACCACTGACGATTCCAGCACCGCCCACTGCCATGTTGGCATCTTTATGAGCAATGAGGATGGTGGGACTGATACTGTGATATCCACCACCAGCAGGGTTTGTACCATAAATACCTACTATTACGGGAATACCCAGTTGCTCCAGTTCATTGTGGCGATAGAAGGGGGTACCATTTCCCCTGCGGTTGGGATAAACTTCCTCCTGTTCCATAAGCTTAACTCCACTGCAGTTAAGAACCCATACCAGAGGAAGATGCATTATCTTGGCAATATCGGTAACCCTTAATATGTTATCCGCCTGCCCTGAAATCCAGGCTCCAGCCAGGATTTTATTGTCTGATGCAACAATAACTGCCCATCTGCCAGCAATTTTACCCAAACCGTCAATTACCGCAGTACACCCTTCTTCATTAAAGTTGGGGTCATAAATAGTATGGAGAGGACACCATGTTCCTTCATCAACTAGGTACTCCAACCTCTGCCAGGCAGTCCACTCGCCCCTGGCATTCACTGCTTCGGTTGATTTTCCGGTATTTTTAACTCTTTCTACTTCCTTGTCAATATCGGCTTCTACTGCCTTTATTTCTTCAACGTTCTTTTTTGTCGGCTTTTTAACTTCATGCCCGAAAGCCTCGAAATTTTGGAAGTATGTGGGCATCGAATAATTAAAATAACCCATTTAAGGCTGTTCCCTCCTTTTATATACTGCCTCTTTTGCCTAAAACCGCTGGATTGTTTAACCCTTCAGGTTATCTATTGGGTGCATATCCCAATTCGATATTAGCAACAATCATTGTATGCATATTAGATGTACCTTCGAGAGTTTCAAACTGTTTTGCATCCCGCAGCCATCTGCCACATGGATATTCGGTAGAATAGCCATAGGCTCCGTAAACCTTCATGGCTAGGTTAGCAGCATTAACAGCAGCATGACAACCAAACAATTTGGCCATGGAAGTAGCTTGCTGACTGGGAAGCTTATTCTCCTTTAGCCAGGCAGCTTTATAAACGAGATATTTTGCAGCCTCGTCTTCTAATTTCATGTTACAGATTTGTTCCTGAATAAGCTGGTATTTGCCAATAGGTTTGCCAAACTGGGTTCTTTCATTGGCATATTGAACACTGCCTTCTAAAGCAGCAGCTGACAGAGCAGCAGCTCCATTGGCACAGCCCATGCGGGTGTTATTTAACTGCCACATACAAATCTGGAAACCTTTGTTTAGAGGGCCAAGAAGGTTTTCCTTGGGTATTATGGCATTCTCATAAACCATTTCGGAGGTAGGAGCAGCCCACATACCAACTTTGGTTTCAATGGGTATTCTGGTTACTCCAGGAGTGTTGTTATAATCAACGATGAAACAGGAGATACCTTTGGAACCCGCACCCTTTTCAGTTAAGCAGTATAGAAGTCCTACATCAGATACGTGACCACCGGAGATCCACATTTTGGTACCGTTAACCACAAAATGGTCACCCTTATCTTCAGCAAAACACTTCATACTAGCAACGTCAGATCCCACATTGGGTTCGGTGATAGCAAAGCTTCCAACATATTCGCCACTAAGCAGGCCAGGAATGAATTTTTCCTTTTGTTCCTTGGTACCGAATTCGTTGATAGTCATTGCCGGTCCCCAGTTGTTACCGCTAATACTTAATCTCCAAGATGTATGAACTTTAGCTATTTCGTACTGGGCCAAAATGGCTTCTATCCAACCCATGCCGTTTCCGCCGTACTCCTCGGGAAGACTCCAGCCGAGCAGACCTAATTCGCCCATTTTGGTCAGTATTTCTCTGCGATAGTGATGATTTGCTTCATCTTCATCTACATAAGGGGCTATTTCTTTCTCAGCAAAAGCCTTAGCCATTTCTTGAACCATTTTTTGCTCATCAGTTAAAGCAAAATCCATGAATTTACACCTCCAATAATTAGGTTTTTCTAGAATATCTTTCTCTTAGAGGTTTTTTTTAATAAGACAAACTATTCGATTATTGCTAGAACATCGCCTTCGTTAACTTGGTCACCGACTTTAACCTTGATCTCTTTTACTATACCGGAAGCAGTGCAGTAAACCGGATTTTCCATTTTGAGGGCATCGATAACCATTACTTCGTCGTCTTCTTCAACACTCTGACCTACTTCAATATTGATCTCAAATATTTTTCCAGCCAAGGGACTTTCTAAAATTGCCATTAAATTTGCGCCTCCTTAAAAAATATAAAATAATTTTTGGATAATCGCCCCAACTATCGACCTAAGAATGTGAATTATTTCATTTTATAGGCATTATCACATTCTTTGTCCTGAAATATTACTATTTCACCTCCTTTATAGTAATCTCGCTTTTTACACGATTTTATCACAACAATCTCTCTCTTTAATTACCTGCATAATTGTTGATAAGACCTGATCATGATGAGCATGTCGTGATAAACTACATAACCTCTTAAATATTGACATTATTTTCGCATTTTTTCAACCATTTTTAATCACTTTTAATATATTGTACCTTAAATGGTTATACCATCAACCTCTGAGGATCCACCTTGGTAAGCAATATTGTAAGCTCTTCTTCGGTAGGTGGCGGTGCTTGAACAGCCCGGGAAACATCCATCTTGAAACCTGTGTTTTCCACAATTTGTTCGACAGTAACACCAGGATAGTATTCGGCAAGATAAATCCGCTTAGTATCTTCGTCAAACTTCATGATTCCCAGTTCAGTTACTACCACCCGTGGCCCTTTATTACCGGGCAAGCCGACTTTTTCACGTCCGCCGGGGCCATCCATCCATCCAGGGCTGGTAATATAATCTACTTTTTCAATAAACCGGCGCTTTTCGTGCTGCATCATAATAATGGTATCGCAATAGGTAGCAATTCCGTTGGCACCGCCGCTGCCGGTAAATCTGGTCTTAGGCTTAAAATAATCCCCTATGCAGGTTGAGTTAAGATTGCCATAGGGATCAATCTGAGCGCCTCCCAGGAATCCATAAGCAACTCCACCTCTTTGGGAGGAAATAGCCTGGTAACCGAAGTAGCGGTATTGTGGCCAAAGAACAGATGCTTTATAGTTCAGACGCAGGTCAGAAACACTGGTTGGTACTTCCTGAGGATCGCCATCAATCAAAGCTGTCTCAAAAATCAAGGTTGCATTAGGGGCATGGCTGGCCTTAGCTAATGCTACTGCCACCAGGGGCAGTCCTGTTCCCACGATGTATGATTGGCCGTCTTCAATCTGACGGGCCATGGTAATTGCCATCATTTGTCTAGTTGTCCACTCCACAGATATATACCTCCTTATCACTTTTAATAAAATAGGGCTGAGACTATTTTCTCTTTAGTCCATGAACATATCCTTTACCAGGTTGAACCCTGAGTTTCAATAGACGGGCAGCACCTATTTTATCCAGGTAGGCATAATGATCTTCTAGATCATAGATATATTCTTTAAGGAATTCCTGGAAAAGATCGTCATCTTTACTTACCCTGTCATAATCCCTGAAAAACATTCCGTCATAATCATAGTAGCCAAAGCACTGTGAAGGATGGGCACCATAAGGTGCATGTACAACTGCATCAACTACAAAACCTGGCAGATTATTTAATTCTGGATTTCTGCGGATAACTTCATCATCCACAAGTTCTTCGCAGGTGACAATGGTGTGCTTGGCTGCGGTAGCTATGTCCAGACATTGGAATGGCGCTCCTACGATGCGAACGGTTCCGTCAGGGGATGCCCACTGGCAGTGAATCAAAGCTACATCGATTTTAGGTGTGGGAATCAAGCAGAGTTGCTGTCCCGGGTTGAAAGGATCTTCTTGGATAACAAATTTTTTGGGTGCGAGTTTGGGGTATTTCTTTCTCTCTTCTTCGGAAATGCCTATAAAATCCACCATTCCCGAGCCAAGATGGTTCTTAACGGCTACATAGGACATTCCCAGGGCTGCTCCATGGAACGTAATAGTGTGAATATCCAGGGAAACATCATCATAGAGAATTTTGCCCTCTTCAATGAACTTCCTCATCCGGCGAGAAACCTGAGTATAACCAGAGTTAGCCATGTAAGATTCAATCAGAACATCTACCAGCCCGGCTCCGATTAACATATCTTGGTCTCCACCGCCACCGCCGCTTTCCAGGATTAGGTTTTTCTTGCCCTGTTTTATAACCTCTCTAACCAGGGCATAGGGCCTGCGGTTGGTAACAAACCCACCGCATGTGATTACGTCGCCATCATTGACAAATTTGCTGATGGCTTCTGCTGCTGTCATTACTTTGTTGACAGTACTCATTGAATACCTCCCCGCAATCTAAATTTTTTATATATAGACAATTATATCAAAACAGAATGATAAACGAACATATTTAGTCCGTTTATTGTAAACATTTATATTATATTATTTTTTGAATTTTCTATACTCACTATAAGACCTTTCTTTGAGTGATGCTTAGTTGTACTGGCTATGAGTAAGCTTCAGTTAATTACTAGCTTGTCTCCCTAATCCCTTTCGTTCCATAGGGAACCCAGGCCATAAAAAAGTATTAATACCGGAAATATCAGATATCAATTCAAACCTAACTGAGACCTGTTTATAAACAGGTCTCAGTCAAGCATATTTATAATATTATAAACAAATATAACCCATTTTTCAAACCATTAGTCGGCTAAAATTTGCTCAAGTTAGAACGGCCAAACGATAGGCACTATGATGCATACTGCAATGAAGCTAAGCAACTGGAACAAACCGCCGAGTTTAACATAATCCATAAAGGAGTATTTGCCTGGCATCAGCACTATAGTATTAGGCGGAGTGCCGACCGGGGTCATATAGGCGGCCGCTGTAGCTGTTGCCAGACCCATCATCCACGGTAATGGGTCAACACCTAAGCCCTGAGCTACAAACATACCCATAGGGGCCATCATAGCACAGGCTGCAGTATTTGACATCATTTGGGTTAAGATGACGGCTACCAGACAGAACACTGCCCAGATTATAAAGGGACTGGCATCACCCATCCAGGCCAGAACCGTATCAGCTACCAACTGGCCTGCTCCTGATACTTCCAAACCTTTGGCAAATCCTATGGCACCACCCAGAACGAAAAAGGTATTCCAATCTGTCAGTTCCCAAAGTCTCTTGACGGTAGGAATACATCTGGTTACCACTGTCAACATGGCCCCGGTAATGGCAATTGTACCAAGATCAATATAGTCTGAAAAGCTGGGCTGCAGAGTAAAACCCAATACACATAACAGGAGAATTGCACCAGATGTCCACATTTTGCCCTTCTGTTTGGCATCAGCAGCCACTTGCTCCACTACGACGTTGGCAGTTCCTTCCCTGGCCAAGGCAGCCTGTTCCTCAGCTATTTGTTTCCCCCACATTCTTTCCCCCATCAAGGGACAAACTGTCAGAGAATATATAAGCACTAAAACACAAATGGGCACCCCAATAATGGCAAATTCAAAAAAGCCGAATGGCGCATAACCTAGATTTTCCAGAGCTCCGTTAACCAGCAAGGGAGGCGTAGAACCTACCAGAGTACACATGCCGCCTGTAGTAGCAGCAAAAGCTAGGGGCATTGCCAGCATTTTCAGTCTTACTTTACCGCCTGAGGAAGCCGAAACACCTTGAACAATCGGCAAAAAGGTAGCAGTTGTAGAACTATTGTTGAGAAAAGCGGACATCAGCATGACCACGGGAAACATGCCTAATACTAGTCCCTTCTCACTGGGTCCAGTTATCCGGACTATGGCCCTGCCGATTACGTCCGCGGCCCCCGTTTCAAATAAGGCCCCCCCCACCATTACCATACCGATAACCAGCCAGGTTACATAATTGGTGAATCCTGAGAAAGCGACGGTGGCTTTACAACATTGAAACCAAACCAGCGCTGAGCAACCAAGCACAGTAGTAACAGCCAGCGGAATTACTTCGGTTACATACAGGACAACAACCACACAAAGGATTAATAACGCAACAACTTCTGTCGACAAATACAACCCCTCCCTCAAAATTAGAAAACAACCTGAAAAGCTTCCTTTATAATCGTGGAACTATGAGATTCATCCCACCTCCTACCTCTTGCACGGCAGCCGTTCCTGCCTGCTGCTACATGCATGGTAGTCTTCGTCACCTCCTCTTTACTAAGATGCAAATTGCATGCCAAATAATTTTAATACTCAGAAATCCAGCAATATTTGCATCTCCGCCAGTTAAGAGGCATCTTTTCAAGGGAAGAGTGTTAATGCAGATCGGAATTAGCTTTTCCATTACAATAAAATCGGCCCATTATCTCAATAAAAAACTAATGCAATAATGCATTAGTCAAAACCGACTTAAATTACGTTTTAAACCATTTTTAAATTATCTTATATTTTTTCGCCTTCCTATACGCGGTAGTCTGACTAATACCAAGTGCCTTACCAACTTTATAGCTTGATCCATACTTTTCAAATGCCTGTTTTAGGCACTCGGCTTCAAATTCATTAACAGCCTGGTTGAAGTCCTGTTCAAGACTTACTTTACTTATGCTATGTCCAGTGGTCAAATTGTCAGGAAGTCTATCAGCCCCAATCCTGTTTTCATTAACAGTAACCACCAGGCGCTCCATCAGGTTTTTTAGTTCTCTAACATTTCCTGGCCAATTATAATTTACCATTATTTCAATTGCATCCTGTGAAAAGGTTTTATTTAAGCTGTATTTCTTATTAAAATAATCCAGGTAATACAAAATAATCGGTACGATATCTTCACGTCTTTCTCTCAAAGGAGGCACATGGACAGGGATAACACTAAGGCGATAATAGAGATCGGCTCTGAACGATCCCTGAGAAACCATCTTACCGATATCTTTATTGGTAGCAGTAACAATCCGGGCATCAGTTTTGATTGACCTGGTTCCCCCCAGACGGGTAATCTGCTGGTCATTTAAAACCCTTAAAAGCTTAACTTGAAGATGCATGGGCATATCAGCTATCTCATCCAAAAATAGGGTGCCTTTATTGGCCAGTTCAAATACTCCAGGTTTTCCTCTCTTTTGAGCTCCTGTAAAAGCTCCTTCTTCATATCCAAATAATTCACTTTCCAGCAATTCGCTGGGGATGGCTCCACAGTTAATTTTGATTATTGAATTATGGCGTCGGCTGGGATGGTCTTCATGAAGAATGTTGGCAATGATCTCCTTGCCTACACCTGACTCTCCATAAATCAAGACTGGGCTGTCAACTTCAGCCACATTCTTCACCATTTCCATTATGTCCGCTATTGCCTTACTCTTATATACCAGCCTTTGTTCTTCTAACGGTACCTTGCGGATTATTGTCACATCATCCAGATACTTCTTTTCCGAAACTGATGCCTGGGAGCTGTTAATAGTATCCAAATCTACTTCGCTGGCATCCCTATCGCCCAACGATTTCAAGAAACTTAATATCCTTTCTATTCTACGAATATTTATTACTACCTGGGATATATTACCGTGCTCATCAAAAACGGGTGTGGCAGTGGATAAACACTTTTCCCCGGTTATATAGTGTTGTACAGCAGTCACCCTTTGGCCTGTATTAATGGCTTGGCGGCTCACTGACCTTTCAAAAACCCCAGCCTCTACCAATTTATCCAAGTTTACACCCCGGTAGGACTCGGAAACACCTAGTGTTTCAGCAGCCACTTTATTGCAATATATTATGCAATTGTCAGCCCCTACCAACAATAAACCATCACAGGACGAATCCAGAATAACCTGCAGATTGTCGACAACTCCACTATCTAATATCTTGTTCAACCTGTAGGCCACCTTTCTATTATTTTCCCTATCTCATCCCTAGAGTATCTAAACCTTTTTTCACCGTCAAGTAGTAAAAAGTACAAAGAATATCCAATTGATATTGTTCCTAACTTATGACAAAATACCTGCCCAGATCCCTTAAAAACCAGCACTATTGCCCGTCCCCAGCAGGTGCAGCCACAAGCTGAAGGTAATAATTGAAAAAAGTGTGGTAGCTACAATTGAACCACTGGCCAAATCAGTATCCCCGTCCATGGCAGAGGCAAAAATGTAATTAACCTGGGCGCAGGGGGCAGCCAGCATCAGAATTAAAACCTTATCCAGCAACAAAGAAAAAGAAGTCAAACCAAAACCCAGGAGCATCAAATAAGCAGTTAGAGGCTGTACTAAGAGCTTCATAATAACGCTGACACTTATGACCTGAACATTACCTTTCAGACAATTAAAATTGGTAGTAGCCCCTATTGAGATTAGGGCCAAAGCCAGAGGTACCCCACCAATAATTGATAGAGCATTAACAATAATACCTGGGAGATGCCATTTAAGAGCAGCAAAGAGTATGCCTGCCATACATGATATAACCAGTGGATTATATAAGCTGTCCCGGAGAAAAGCCACAAAACTAAAGCGGCTGCTTTTTCCCGAAGTAAATGCCAATACTCCTAAAACATTATTGACAGGTATTCCAAAGGCTAAAAGAACGCTGGCAGCCACCAATCCCTCATCTCCCAGGGTAAAATAGCAGATTGGCAACCCCAAATAGCCAAGGTTGGGACGGTAATTACTGGAAGCAAAAGTGCCCACCATCTTTTGGGGAAGCCTAAGAAGCTTAGCCAAAGGAAAGCTTATGACAAACAAAAGCACTAGGGACGCTATCATTATGCCTATATGCCGAATGCTAAAAACTTCGGAAAAATTGGATTGAGATATTTTGTCAAAGATCAAAACCGGGAGAAAAATATTAAAAATCAACTTGTTGCACTGGGCAAGAAAAGCATCATCTAACCATTTCGTACGCTTTAATATATTTCCCATTATAATGATTAAAAAAATAGGTATTATTACTACAATGATATTAACCATAGCTCACCTTTGGCTAAAATTATTGGCATTAGATGATATTAACTCATTTACAGCAAAAAGTATAGCAGCTTTTGGCAGGAAAAACTGGTAAAATAGTCTTTGAACTTGGGATTATTATCCGATATCTCCACCAATTGATAATCCGGCCAAGCTAAGCTTAAGTAACTAAATTCTGCATCTTCCAATACCCGCCAGTCGCTGGTTGCCATGGTGCCTATCTAAATTGTCAAAATACGGTAACCTTTTTTTATTAAATCAGTTAGCGGCACTCCCATGTATATTACCTCAACCCCCAGGTCAATCAGTTTCTGGGTAACCCCATAATTGTCAGCACATTTCTTGCAAGCCATTAATCTTATACCCACCTCATGCATTTTGCGGATCTGAGCCTGAAGTTCTTCATCTTCACTGAGAAGCCGGGTAGAGCCACCCCAAATAATTAAATAAACATCTTTAAACCATTCATATAATTTGGCATTTAAGGTATACATAAAAACCATTTGTTCAGCCACTTCTCTATCAGAACTAGTCCATAAAACAACCAACCGCTCGTTTAAATTGCTATCACCCATAAATTTTCCTCCCTTCAATTTTTTGTACGTCGGATTGTGAACCCGATTCTTCCTTAATTTTAGCAAATTTTTTTCCTTGCTATTTTCATTTTTATAGGTTAAAAATATAGAAAGGTTTATCTCCTAATACGTTTTTCATGTAGCATAGTGTGAAATACAACGCATAATTTAATAGAAAGTCAGGCTTTTTAAGCCGGGCCTTCAAGGGCAGCGGATTCCGTGGGACTATAGTATTTATACAGTTCCACTTTTTTATTAGCTTTTTCTTGTTCGGAGTTTTTGGAGGCAATTATGAATACACTTATAAAAAACTGGAATTATTGGCTACTAAAGAAAACCTTAAAGATCTCAGAACCCCTAGATGTAATTGAGGAGCCCGAAAAGAGGAAACAGGTGGCCTTTCTGGAAGCCTGGATAAGCATAATTGGCAATCTTTTGCTGGCTGCAGTAAAGTTTCTGCTGGGCTTTTTGGTTAACAGTATATCTCTGATTTCTGATGCAGTACATACCGCTTCAGATGTACTAACTTCCCTGGTAGTTATTATAGGTTTCAAACTGGCCATGATCCCACCTGATGAGAAGCATCCCCATGGCCATGGCAGAATCGAGTTTATTGCTTCATTCGTTATATCCTTATTATTATTTGCCGTGGGTATACAATTTGCGGTGAGCTCTTATGAACGGTATATGGCTAACACAGCTGTTGCAGGAACTTATATGGTCGCTGCCATAATGGTGGCAGCTGGCCTGACCAAGGAGATTATGGCAAGAATATCTGTTGATCTGGGCAGTAAAATTTCCTCATCAGCACTGGTGGCAGATGCATGGCACCATCGAACTGATGCCATTGCTTCCTTATTGGTAGCAGTTGCGATTGTCGCATCCAAATTTGGCTATTACCGAGTTGATGCTATTTTAGGAATGGCGGTTTCCCTGTTAATAATTTTCACAGGATTTGAAATATTCAAGGAATCAGGTTCAAAACTGATTGGCGAAGTTTCCCAGGAGGAAATTATAAGAGTAACTTCCCTAGCTTCTTCGGTGCCCGGAGTAGTTGCCCTCCATGATATCTGTGTCCATGATTATGGGGCAACCAAAGCAATAACCCTTCATATCGAAATTGACGAAAACATATCCAGAGAGAAGGCCCATGAAATTGCCCACCAGGTTCAGGATACATTGAACACCAAAATGTATGCCTTTACTACCGTCCATGTGGACCGTATCAAATACGAATAAATAAGGCTAGGGATACCTTATGAAAGCGTCTGCAAATATAACAAAATGCTACGGGGTTGCCAGTGGGTGAGAACCCACCCAACCATCCCTTGCAAAGCATATACAAATACTTCGGTCTGAAATTTTGATCCTTAAAATAATAATGAAGATTGATGAAGATTGATATAGGGGTTTAGTGGAAGAGACTTGTTTTTCGGAATGCTAGGCTCAATGGTCTATTTGGTACTGAGCCAGCTTGTAATAAAACGCGCTCCGGCTCAAGCCCAAAAGCTTAATCGCCTTTGTTTTATTATTCCCCGCCTTTTTTAATGCCGCAATAATGGCTTCTTTTTCCAGTTGAGAGACCAAATCATTAAGTTTAAGCGTTTTTGTTCCTATGCTATCAAAAGCAGTGCTCAGATTATGTTTAGATAACGTCACTAAATATTCTGGCAAGTCTTTAATTTGTATGTAATTACCCTCGCAAGAAACCACAGCGGATGCCACAACATTTTGCAATTCCCGTATATTCCCCGGCCATGAGTATTTGCATAAAAGTTTGTAGACGGAATGAGATATTTTTAATTCCTTTTTCTTTTCTTTCTCTAGAGTCTTTTTTAGAAAGTAATCTATTAAAAGGGGTATATCATCTTTTCTCTCGCGCAGTGGCAAGGAACAGATCCCAAATACGTTTAATCGGTAAAAAAGGTCTTCACGGAATTTTTTTTCCTTCACCTTCTTCTCAAGATCCTGGTTAGTGGCAGCAATAATCCTTACATCTGTCTGTATGGTTTTATTTCCCCCCACCCTTTCAATTTCTTTTTCCTGTAATGCTCGTAGTAGTTTTGCCTGCAAGACCATACTCATATCACCAATTTCGTCCAAAAACAGTGTTCCATTTTTAGCCAGTTCAAATTTTCCCATTTTCCCCCCTTTTTTAGCCCCGGTAAAAGCCCCTTCTTCGTAGCCAAATAACTCGCTTTCCAACAGGCTTTCCGGTATTGCGGCACAATTTATTTTGATAAACGGGCCGTTTCTCCTTTTACCGGCATTATGAATCGCCTTGGCGATCAGCTCTTTTCCAGTACCGGTTTCCCCGCGGATCATGACCGTAACGTCCGAACGCGCAGCTTTGGCGGCTCTAAAGAGGACCTCCCGGAAGCTGCCGTTCTTTCCTATTATTTCCTTAAATTCTTCAGGAAAAGACTTCTGTTGGTATAGCTGATCCTGCAAATAATCGTTAATTTCTTTCATTCTCTCCAGGGCTTCACTCAGCATCTTAACTTCAGTAACATCTTTAAATACTGAAACTGCGCCTACCAATTTACCATTCTTAAAAATTGGGGTGCAATTTACAACGATATCGATTCCCAGGCTGAGTATTCTGGAAGGTTCCCTTATAATAGGAGCGCCTTTATTTAAAACTTTTCTGATGATTGCTTCAGGTGCCACATTATCTATGGTCCGACCTATAACCTTTTTTGTATTAACTCCTAAAACTCTGGTATAGGCAGGGTTTGCGTAAATAATCGTTCCATTTATATCAACCACTACCAAGGCGTCGTGAATCGATTCCAGAACACTGATCAGAAATGTTTCATCATTAAAATACTCCCACTCAATTCCCTTGTTTTTATACTTATTATCAGTTGTCAACATCAATGTCCCCCCTTTAAACAGAATATTCAATTTTAATACAGCAATAATGCAAAATTTATACCAAAAGTAAAACTCGAAGGCTTCTGTAAACTATATGCCATTGCGGTAGAATTAATGGCAAATTTTCCAAAAATAAATTTATTAAATTTGATTTTTGAACAAGAAAATTCGAATTTTTTATTATTTCTTTAATAAAATCTAATTGTAGAAGATAAATTTTTTTACCCTTGAACCATCTTGTGCAATTTATTCAATACTAAAAATTTATGATGATTATGCGATTATCGAACACTTTCTTGTATTCCGTTTATAAACCGTTGATTACGGTGTGTTTCTAAAATGTACATTCTATCTTTTTTGAAAACACTCCCTATCTTTGCAAAACATTTGAACTTCTGAAAAATCAGGTTTTTTACGGAAGTATATAGAGCTCTTCGGGGGAAGCAAATTGTTCCCTAACCCATAATCCCGATATCCCGGCCCCACCTGCCAAGCGTACCTGCTAGTTTTCCACCTCTACCACAAATTTCTAAATCGATCCGGTTCTTAAATTCATTCATGCCCGTTCTCTCCTTAGGCGTCCTATGATTTGATAGCGTGGGATTTGCAACGAGAAAAGGGTTGGCATAGTATTTGCATATTTAATCTGTAACGAACAAAGCACCACTAATGACACGGTGAGGACTATTACTTTATGGCTAGGGGTGATTCAGTTGAGTAAAGTAGTCGATGTGGAAACAGCAGTAGGAATGATCAAAGATGGCGATACGGTGGTAGTTGACGGCATTACTTTCGGTTGCCCGGAAGAACTCTGTTGTGCGGTAGAAGATTCCTACCTCAAAAAAGGAAAACCTGCCAATATAGTACTTTTCGGGCCTGGAGGGACGGGCAACACAAGAGGACTAGGTTTTGATCATTTTGCTCATGAAGGACTTATGAAAACTTACGTTGGATCATATCTAAACCTTACCCGCAAACTCGATGAGTTTATTCGGGATGAAAAGGCGGAGGGCTATTTAATCCCTCTAGGCGTAAGTTGTCACCTGCTTCGCGAGATAAGCGCCGGGAGGCCGGGTATCTTTAAAAAGATAGGCTTAAAAACCTACATTGACCCTCGCATTGAAGGCGGCCGCTTAAACTCGATTTCACGGGGAGAAGACTATGTACCTGAAATAATCTCGCTGCATGGGGAAGAATACCTCTTTTTTAAAAGTTTTAAAATTGATGTGGCTCTCATTCGGGGTACCACTGCCGACGAAGACGGTAATATAACCCTTGAAAAAGAAGCCGGCATCATGAACGGGCTTGAGATGGCAATGGCTGCTAAAAAGTGCGGGGGCATAGTCATTGCCCAGGTAGAACGAATCGCCGCCAGAGGCACCTTAAAACCCATGAACGTGAGGATACCAGGTATTCTGGTAGACTTCATAGTAATTGCATCGCCTAAAAATCACATGCAAACCTGGCGCGAACAATACAACCCGGCGATCAGTGGGGAAATAAAATTGCCCATCAGTAATGCCCCATTGGTGCCCTTTGACCTGAAAAAGGTAGTGGCTAGGAGGGCGGTACTGGAGTTAAGACCCGGCGCGGTCGTAAATCTAGGTGCCGGTATGTCAGAATTTGTATCATCTGTAAGTTGGGAAGAGGGAATTAACGAAAATATCACCTTTGTTATTGAGGCTGGCATGATTGGCGGGGTCCCCGGATTCGGACTTAATTTCAATACTGCTGTGAATGCCACCTGTATTTTAAGTCAGTCTTCGATACTGGACTACCTTGACGGCGGGGGTCACGATTTTTCATTCCTCGGTTTCGCCCAGTTCGATAAACAGGGGAACGTGAATGTCAGCAAAGTTCTAGGTAGAATCCCCGGCATCGGCGGCTTTCACAACGTGGCGCCGACAGCCAAGCAACGATTTCATTGTGGGGCTTTCACAGCGGGTAAGTCCGACATCCGGGTCGAAGATGGTAGACTCAGAATTGTAAAAGACGGTAATGTAATAAAATTCGTTGACCGGGTAGATCAAATCAGCGCCAGTGGAGAATATGCCTTGGACATCGGGCAGCCCACCACGATCATTACTGAAAGATGTGTATTCGAATGGACTAGGGAAGGCCTAGTTCTGACAGAAATAGCCCCAGGTGTGAATATTGAAGAAAACATCCTGAAAAAAATGCAGTTTAAGCCAATCATATCTCGAAACCTCAAAGAAATGCCGGCCGATATCTTCAAAAAACCGTTGTTAAACTTGAAAAATAAATATCCCTGGAATCAAACCGATAATAGTGTAGTACTTAACCTAGAGCATTCTTTTGCCGAAGGAGGTGAAAAAATGCCTACATGAAACCGTTCGTATGCCCAATCTGTGGACGCACCTTATTAGTCGGCAGCCTGGTAGGCAAGTTAAAGATTAAATGCAGGCACTGCCGAAGTATCGTCTGGATTGAAAACTAAATTTAACCGGGCTACACCCACCGATTCCCGGCGAACGCTGGAGGGAAGGTGGGTTTTATTTTTCCCAGGGCATAGGCCCAGTGAGCCATGATAGGGCAAGTTTAATGTCGGCTGATAATTAATGTCTTTTCGTATAACGAAGCTATTCAAAAGATAGGAGGCTTGAAGTCATGTCTGATAAGAAAGTTAAGTGCCCGTGGTGTGAAACTGTTGACGTACCTGTACAAGTCAGCAATATTCAATCGGGCGTGAACACTATTGTGGAACGAAGATGTGAGTTGTGCGGCAAGATTATAGCGTCGTACGTACTGGGAGAAGGCGATTTTTTACCTAAAATTCGCGTTTTCGAGAGTAAATGAAAGGAGACGATTTAAGTGACAGAAAATGCCATTGACGAAAGAGCGCAGTTAGTAGTAGCCGATCTTAGCGACGAGGCTTTAACCATTTGGCAGGAACGAATCGGCAAAGAGATGAGAGTATCGAATATATTCAACCAGGTTGCTTCCTATGAGTCAATCAGGAATTTTGTAAATGGAATCGGAGACGTTAATCCTCTGTACCGGGATCCTGAATATGCAGCAAAAACAAAATATGAGGGATTGATAGCACACCCCGCATGGGTAGCAAGCGTCTTTCCCCATTGGGTATTGCAAGGATTGCCTGGAATACATGCTGATCATTCAGCCTCGGATTGGGAGTTCCTGAGACCGGTTTACGCTAATGACAAAATCACCCCCAAAAACTATTTTGTCGGCTTTGATGTAAAAAGCAGCAAATTTGCAGGTAGAACCGCATTCGAATACCAGAGATTTGAATATTGGAATCAACGGAACGAACTGGTCAGTCGCGGCTACAACCTGTTGGTAAGATATGAGCGGCAGACAGCAATCGCCAAGTCGGAGAAGGGTGAGGGGAAATACGATGAAATCATTGTTCCTCATCCATGGACCGAAGAGGAGTTAGAAAAGGTAGACCGGGACGTGCTGGCTGAAGAAGTAAGAGGTTCTAAAACCAGATACTGGGAAGACGTAAAGATTGGCGATGAGTTGCCACCAGTGGTAAAAGGCGTTTTCGGTTTAACCGATATGATTGCTTATTGTGTTGGGGCTGCGCCCGTTCAAATAGCCGCTCATCGCAAGCAACTGGAGTTATATAAGCAACATCCCGCCTGGGCTTTCCGCGAGCCGGTACTAAAATCATGGGAACCTGTTTACAGTGTCCATTATCTCGTATCTGCCGCCAGGGGAGTCGGCGCTATGTATATGTATGATGTGGGTGTCCAAAGACATTGCTGGAATACACAGCTTCTGACCAACTGGATGGGAGACGAGGGCTGGCTTAAGTCGTGCAATGCCCAATACAGACAGTTTGTGTACCTTTCCGATGCCGTATGGTTCAAAGGAAAAGTAACGAATAAGTATGTGGATGAGAATGGTGAACATTGCGTAGATATCGAGACCCATGGCATCAATCAGCGCGGCGCCGATACCATTTGCGGAACTTCCACAGTCATTCTTCCTTCGAGGGAAAAAGGCACTTCTCCGTTGGAAAAAAGACTGCCGGCTAAAGAATACCGAGGAACAGGCAAGGGTGTTTTCTTTTAGATGACACGTTATTTCTAATTCGATCAGGAATTAAATTTTCCTATAACTCGTTTAGGGGAGTAAACTATATGAATCACTTTATCAACGCGTATAAACAAAAACGTATCAAGGCCGCGGACGTTGTGGATCTCTTAAAACCGGGGAACCGGGTATACGTTGAGCAGGGACCGGCCGAACCGCGCCTACTGGTCGAGGAACTGATGCGCCAAGTCTCGCGCACCAAAGGGATCGAACTGATCATAGCTCCCCTGCCCAATGTCAACCGGGTCCCATTTGCTGACCCGGCGTATACCGAGCATTGGCGCGTTTACTCCTTTTTTGGAGGTCAGTCCATATCGAAGGCCATGGCGGAAAAGAGGATCGAATACGTCCCCATCCATTTATCAGAAATACCAGCAGCCCTAGGCGGCGATTTTCGGCCCGACTTTTCCCTCATCCAGGTTACTCCGCCTGATTCCGCCGGTCTTTGTAACTTCGGGGTGGCAGTGGATTACAACCGGGCGGCCATTGAAGCGTCAAAAACGGTGATAGCCCAGGTTAATTATCGGATGCCCACGACCTGTGGAAACTCTGGTGTTTACCTTTCTGAAATCGACTATATAGTCGAGGGAGACACTGACCTGATTCAGGTTCCCGGCACCCAACCCGGGGAAAAAGAACGACAGATCGCCGAGAACGTGGTAGAACTGATTCCTGACGGCAGCACCATTCAAATCGGCCTGGGAACCATACCAGACGCGATACTGACAGCCCTGCATAACAAAAGGGATCTCGGCATTCACTCCGGCTTTCTTTGCGAAAAGATGCTGGATCTGATTGAAGCGGGCGTGGTCACCGGCAATAAAAAAGAGATCAACCCTCGTACGGCCGTAGCGGGGGTTCTCCTTGGCACTGACCGATTGTATAAGTATTGTGACCGCAACCCCATTGTTGAGCTGCACCCGACCACTTACACCCATGACCCGCGGATCGTTAGCCGACTTAAGAACTTTATATCCATCAATTCTGTAATTGAGATTGACCTCACCGGACAGATTAACGCTGAAATGGTGAACGGGCAACAAATGTCCGGAGTGGGTGGTCAGGCGGATTTTGCGCGCATTGCCAGGTTATCGCCAGGGGGCAAGTCCATTATTGCAATGCCATCTTCCGCTAAAGGGAGATCCAAAATCGTCCCCCACCTAAACCCTGGGATGCCGGTATCAAACGCCAGAGCGGACGTGGATTACGTGGTGACCGAATATGGAGTTGCCGATCTGAGGTATCGGTCCCTAAGCGAGCGGGCCAAGGCCCTTATAAAAATCGCACATCCGGACTTCAGGGATGAACTGAAACACTGGGTAAGGAAAATTGATTAAGCAGCGGCCCGATCGCCTACCCCAGGCGGATATATTCTACTTATAATCTGAAGGCCAACTCACAGAAAAACCCATTATTGTCCTCAAGGCGCTGGCTTCAGAATGGTGGTCGGGCCGTTTCTGCCACCGAGGTCACGGCTTCCGCTTATAGCCTGGCACACAAAATCGCCTCCAAAAGCCCTTGGCCTGGAGGCACCAATAATTTGTGAACAGTTGCTACACCGTATCGAAATATTTACAAAAGGCAAAAGAATATTTATCGAACTTATAACAAACCCCAAATACATCCTTTAAAAATGGAGGGAGGGAGATAGATGGACAGCGCAACTAATGAAACCTACTCCAAAAATAATTATACGGACTGGCAAAAAATCTCCAAATTTATATGGTTAAGTAACAGTATTAGTACACAGCTTACCGAAATAAATTATCAACTCAGAGAATTGGAAAAATTGCTCCCTGAATTTAAATCCACATTGTTCAACCTAATTCCTGAGGAGAGTAAAAAAATAGAGAAAACTTTGGCTAATAACTTTGATATACCCGAAGAATTTGTCACCACTTGGATGCGGATACAGAACCTGATTAAAGATACCCAGTAAAGTGGATATCCCTAAGGAGGGAATTAATAATGCAAGAAAATGGAAAAGTCATGACTGCGCGAGAGGCGGTAAAAAAGTTTATCAAACCTGGTACACATATTGCATTTTGTGGTATTACCGTAACCCGTAAACCCATGACCATCGCCCGGGAAATTGTTCGTCAGGGAATTGGCGACCTCTATGTCACAGCCAACTTTTCTAGTTGGGCGGAAGAACTACTGGCTGGCGCCGGCTTAATTAAAAAGCTTGAAACCACCTACTTTGGCCTGGAAGCAGGGATGCCGGTGGCCTATGCCATTCGCCGCTCGGTGGAACAGGGCGTTATCGAACTTTTGGAAGACTATAGCAATCTGAGCTTTGCCATGCGGGCGCTGGCCGGCCGTCAGGGATGGCCCTTTGCTCCGTGCTTGGGCGACATGGGCAGTGATATTCTAAACTATGATGTTTTTGGACGCGCCGGTTTACGGGGAAAAGACACTTCGGGCAACTGGACCCACCCCGGCATTCCCCCGAAAAAATTTGAAGTTATTGACGACCCCTTTGAGGGATGGGGACTACGTCCACGCAGGTTTCGCTCCGGGGATGACACTTGCGCCAACCGGACTAATGCTTACCAGCAATTAGGACCTAAGGCTACTGCCTACACCGGTAAAGAAGGGGTAAAAGTAGCTTTAGTTCCACCTATACTTCCTGAGGTAGCAGTTATTCGGGCACAAAAAGCTTCTGCACAAGGGACAGTGCGAGTCGAAGGGGTCCTTGGCTCGGATATCGACCAGGCCGTATCAGCGAGAGTTCTCATTGTTGAGTGCGAAAGAATATGTCCGGAAGAAGAACTACGCTTTTGTCCTGAGCATAACCAAATACCCGGCTTTTTAGTTCATGCAGTTGTGGAACAGCCTTTTGGGGCGCACCCCACCGCGGTAGCCAACTACTATGACTACGACTATCAGTGGCTGCAAAAATATGTCCAAACCTGCAATCATCAATCCCTGGATTATATAAAACGTTTTTGGGACAATGAGGTCCGAGATACGGAAAATGACTGGGATTACTTGACTCGAAAAATTGGCTGGGGCCACCTACTAGATTTAATTGCCGACCCGGTGTACCACTATAATCCATGGTATGATCGCTTTGGCGAAAAGGAAGGAGGGAAAAAGCATGGATAAAATATCCGCGTCCCTAAAGGAAGATTACTGCAGATATCTAGCAGCAAATGGTCTCGAAGCCGATAAATGGACAACTAATGAAATCATGGCTATTGCAACAGCTAGGCAAATTCCCGATGGTTCCTTTCTCTTTGTCGGCACCGGGCTGCCCCTCGCAGCTAGCATGCTGGCCCAGTACACAACGGCGCCCAAACTGACCATGATCTCTGAAGCCGGAATTATAGGGCCCAAGGTTAACCATATTCCCATCTCCATCATCGACCCACGCCTGGCGCTAAAAGCGGAAATGCTCGGAACCATATCCGATGTCTTTGGTCTTATTAGTCTACGGGGCTTTTGTACCCACGGTATTTTAGGAGCCGGCCAGTGTGATAAATATGGTAATATAAACTCCACCATAATTGGGGACAATTACTGGCCAGCCGGGGTTTCTCCTACCCAGAAAGGGCCTCAAACCCGGCTGACCGGTAGCGGTGGAGCGAACAGCATAGCTTCGGTGGCTGACGAGGTAATAGTAATTATGATACATGAAAAGCGACGTTTACCCGAAAAAGTAGACTATCTTACCACCGTCAGTGGACAGCGCGGACCGGGGAAAGAAAACCGTTTCCACTATGGTCTTTACCGTGGGGGAAAAGTAACTGTTTGCACGGACTTTTGCATTATGAAATCAGACCCAGAAACTGGCATTTTAATACTGGATAAGGTTTACCCGGGAGTATCCATCGAGGCCATCAAAAAGCACACTGGCTGGGAATTGGACACCAGCCGGGCCACTACTCTGGACCCTCCGACGGAAGAAGAATTAATGACCTTGCGTATGGTGGTGGATCCGGGAAGACTTTACCTGGGGAGGAAATCTAAGCGTCGAGAATTTTAATAGTACCAAGCTAAGAGTTTACGCATTTCATCTTATAAGAGCAATTATGTCCCTGAACCCAGTAAAAACCGTTCTCTCATCGGTGAAATCCTCTAAAATTGATTTTAAGAGGATTTCACCGTAATCATTTTACAGGTCTGTTTTACACAAATTACTCCCACTCAATAGTTCCCGGGGGTTTGCTGGTAATATCATAGGCTACTCGATTGATTCCTTTAACCTCATTTACTATGCGCCGCGCCATAGTATCCAGGAGTTCATAGGGAAGCTGCGCCCATTCAGCTGTCATGGCATCATCGCTGATTACTGCCCGGATTATAATGGGGTAGGCATAAGTACGGGCATCACCCATAACCCCAACACTCCTGATAGGAGGAAGTACTGCAAAGGCCTGCCATATATCCTTTTCCAGTCCCGCCTTTTCAATTTCTTCACGCACAATAGCGTCAGCTTCCTTGAGCAGGTCCAGTTTTTCCCTAGTAACCTCTTCTAAAACCCTAACTCCCAACCCCGGACCGGGGAAAGGTTGTCTCCAGACAATTTCGCTGGGAATCCCCAATTTTTCACCGATAACCCTTACTTCATCCTTAAATAAAAGCCGCAGGGGTTCAATAAGTTTAAAATCCATATCCTCGGGCAGTCCCCCCACATTGTGGTGACTCTTGATGGTTTGGGCAGTTTGGGTACCGCTTTCTATAATATCAGGGTAAATGGTGCCCTGCACCAGGTAATCAATTTCGCCCAGTTTGGCTTTCTCTTCTTCAAATACCCGAATAAATTCTTCCCCTATTATTTTTCGCTTTCGTTCGGGATCTTGTACTCCGGCCAATTTATTCAGGAAACGATCTTTGGCATCAACAGCAATAAGATTCATATGGAAACGATTTTTGAAGGTTTCAATAACCTGTTCTGGTTCACCCTTGCGCATCAAGCCATGGTCCACAAAAACGCATACCAGTTGGTCGGAAACGGCCCGGTGAACTAGAGTTGCCGACACTGAGGAGTCTACCCCCCCGCTCAGGGCGCACAGAATCTTTTTATCTCCCACCTTTTGGCGAATATCTTCTATCGCTTCCGCAATAAAATCATCCAAGCTCCAATCACCTGTAAGCCTGGCAATATTGAACAGGAAATTCTGAATTATAGAAATCCCCTGCCAGGTGCCTTTTGCTTCAGGGTGAAACTTTAGTCCATAAAGGTTTCGCTTAACATTACTCATACCTGCCACCGAAGAACTGGAGGTGCTGGCAATAGAATTAAATCCTGGCGGCAGTTGGATTATGCCTCCCTCATGGCTCATCCAAACCTGCATCTTTTCCGGTAATCCAGCCAATAATGGATTATTCCTGTCCATGGCTGACAAAAAGCTAGTCCCATATTCATAGGGACCTTGCCACTTCTCTACTGTTCCACCCAGTTCACGGGCCATCACATGCATTCCATAGCCAATCCCCAGCACAGGAATTCCCAGAGAGTAGATTCGGGAATCACAAGTCGGTGCCTCTGTATTATGAATATTGGCCGGTTCGCCGCTCAGTATTAAGGCCCGGGGGTTCTTAGCCACTATATCCTCAAAAGGGGTATCATAGGGAACCATTTCGCTATAGACGGAAAACTCTCTAATCCTTCGAGCTATCAGTTGATTCGACTGTCCGCCAAAGTCCAATACCAGTACTACTTCCTTTTTCATTTTCCACCTCACAACTCTATCTTTCGTTGCAGGGGGGCCTGATTATACATACATCAGGATAATTTCTGTATTGTTCACCATAATCAAGGCCATAGCCTACAACAAAACGATCAGGAATAACAAAACCGACATAATCTGGACAAATATCTGTTTTACGCCTGGATGGTTTGTCCAGTAAAGAAGCAATCCTTAAGTTCTTAGGATTTCTCTTTTGCAGGATTTCCGTAATATATTTCAGGGTTAATCCTGTATCAATAATATCCTCAACAATTAAAACATTTCTATTCTGAATGGAATATTCCAGATCTTTTATTATGCGAACTTCCCCGGAAGATGTAGTTGACAACCCATAGCTGGAAACATCCATAAAATCCATTTCCACTGGTATTTTAATCTCCCGCACCAGATCAGCCATAAAAATGAAAGCCCCTTTTAGTATTCCAACTACTAGCAGTTCTTGTCCAGAAAAATCCTTGGTGATCTGTTGTCCTATTTCCGCCACCTTATCTTTAATCTGCTGGCGGTGGAATAGCACTTCAACCTTAACTAAATCCAATTCCATCCCTCCCTACAAAAAGGATTATAACACAAGAGTAGAAAGGTGCAATTAATTAGTTACAACTATTATCCAGCATCATATATAATGCCCATTACATAAAAATAGCAGGGAAAAACTCCCCTGTCTTATTATATCTGATTTAATCAGACTTTTTGCTTGTATCCGGTGCCTCGATTACTATGTTATGGTTAATGTTATCCAATTTTACTTCTATAAATAATTTAGTGTTTTCTTTCTTTTTATTAGTGGCATTTAACACCGCTTTGGTGAATACCTTATTTTCGTAGTCTATCCAGAACTGGTATTCAAAATCCTTCCAAAGGGTCTCCAAAAGCTGGCTTTCAACCGCAGGCTTGCTACTAACCACTAAATAATCGGTGCCTTCTATTTCTTCAAACCCTACTTTTTCTACTTTCTCTATCTGCTTAAATCTAAAATTGGAAAGAGGATTCAATTCTGAGATTAATAACTCTTCCGAGTTGGTTTTTCCACTTTCAATTACCAGCCATTTTTCAGAAAAGGAATCGTAATTATATATGGTCTGATCAATGTAATAGATGTTAACCGGTGTGTTAACCATCTCCCCTTTTATGTGGGTATTGCCGCCGCTTTTTTTCCCTTCCACCCTGCTTATTACTTCTTGGCGGCCATCAACAAGTAGAATTGACTCTAGACTATAATTGTAACTATTAGCCTCCATCATTGTATTTACAGCCACCTGCATTTCTAACTGGGGATCAAGTTTTGATCTTATATAATACTTTTTAAGGTCCTCGGCAATAAAAAATCCGCAGCCTACCAGGACAACTGCCAGAAATATTATGGTTAAACGTTTTTTATTTATTCTTACCCCTCCTTTGCCCAAAACTTAAAGAACAGGTATTACATTTTATTTGCCTTTAAATCAAGATATAACCTAGAACGCCTAACAGTTTATGCCAAAAAAAAACTGCTGACATATCGTCAACAGCCTGGTGTTGTATATCAGTCAAGGGACTATTCCCGGAAAATCCCAATATTTCTCAATTTGGTATAGCGTTCCTCAACTAGCTTGGAAACATCTTTTTCACTTAATTCTTTTAAATACCTTTCAATGCTTTCCCCAAGTTTTTCGGCTGAGGCGGTAAAATCCAAATGAATCCCGCCTATAGGTTCCTCAATAATCTCATCAGTTATTTTTAGGTCCTGCAAGTCTTGTGCAGTAAGTTTCATTCCTGCAGCCATTTCATCAATATCTTTTTCCCCGTTTTTGCAGAGAATGGAAGTACACGCTTCAGCAGACGCCACTGAAAAAACAGTATTGGAGAACATGATCAACCTGTCGCTAACAGCTAAAGCTAAGGCTCCACCGCTTCCTCCTTCACCGGTTACAACGGAAATAATAGGCACTCTTAAATCTGACAACATCATCAAAGATTGGGCAATAACCAGGGCCTGACCTCTTTCCTCAGCCCCGACACCTGGATAGGCCCCAGGGGTGTTTACTATAGTAACTACCGGGCGCTTAAATTTTTCGGCCTGGCGGAGCAGCCGGTGAACTTTGCGATATCCTTCCGGATTTGGCATTCCATAGTTGCGGCGCATATTTTCCTGGGGTTTCTTTCCTTTTTGATGTCCGACAATGGTAATGGGAATACCTCGAAAAAGCGCTATTCCTCCTACTATGGCGGGGTCATCGGCATAAATGCGATCGCCGTGAAGCTCAATCCACTCCTCACACAGGTAATTTATAAAATCAAGGGCAGTGGGCCTTTCACTGTGCCGGCTGATTAAGATTTTTTCCCAGGGAGTCAGATTCTGGTATTTCTGTTCTCTCAAGGATACCATTTTATTCTCCAATTCTTTTATTTCGTCGGATAAATCAAACTTCATGGTTTCCGCCAACTCTCTTAATTCGGTAATTTTATCTTTAACAGCAGAATACTCCTTCTCATAATCAAAACGTCGCTTAACCATCGCTTCCTCCTTGATGAAGCCTTAGTAAGCGGTCCAGGTACTGGCGCAATTCAAGCCTGCCTACAACCAGATCAAGCATACCATGCTCAAACAGGAACTCGGCCCGCTGAAATTTTTCTGGCAGCCGGGTGCCGATAGTCTGTTGAATAACTCGGGCACCGGCAAAACCTATTAAAGCTCCTTTTTCAGCAATAATAATATCTGCCAGCGATGCGAAACTGGCAAAAACTCCCCCCGTAGTTGGATGAGTCAGGACAGAGATATAAGGCAGTCCCGTCTTGTTAAACCTGCCAATAGCTGCACTGGTTTTGGCCATCTGCATCAAGGATATAATTCCCTCCTGCATACGGGCGCCGCCGGACGAAGCAAAGATAATGAGCGGGCTTTTTATTTCCATAGCCAGTTCAATGGCCCGGCAAATTTTTTCTCCTACTACTGATCCCATACTGGCCATCATAAAGCGAGAATCCATGACACCCAAAACAATCTTCCGCTTGTTCAGGGAGGCATACCCGGTGACTACAGCCTCATTTAAGCCCGATTGTTCCCTGGCCAAAGCCAGTTTTTCATCATAGCCGGGAAATCCCAAAAAATTAAATGATGCTAGATCCGCATCAATTTCATTAAAAGAGTCGGGGTCTACAATCATATTGATACGCTCTCTGGCTCCCAGGGTAAAATGATGAGAACAGCGAGGGCAAACCTGATGATTATCTTTTAGATCTTTTTCCCAAAGATGGGCTGAGCACCCAGGACAATTAATCATCCTGGGCGTTTCTTCATTATGATCAACTGTGTTGACAGTCTTGGGGTTTATCTGGTAATAATGCTTTTTTTCAAAGGGTTTTTTTATCATGCTATTG
The DNA here is from genome assembly GCA_050949885.1 of Syntrophomonadaceae bacterium. Classification (GTDB taxonomy): domain Bacteria; phylum Bacillota; class Syntrophomonadia; order Syntrophomonadales; family Syntrophomonadaceae; genus JBMNGO01. The sequence continues at coordinate 312,067 of JBMNGO010000001.1, forward strand.
GTCTGCCACATTATTTCTTAATGGCAAACAAAAATTCACCTCCGCAGATCATCTCATCGTTGACGGTAATCCTGCCCTTGCCTTTCCCTAGACCGCCCTTTATGGACAACAATTCGGCGTTAATGAGCAGGGTATCTCCCGGGAAGGCCGGTTTCTTAAAACGCATCTTGTCAACTCCTGCCAGATATGCGATTTGTGAACGGTATTCATCAAGGCTCAATAGGGCACAGGCTCCTACCTGGGCCATGGCTTCTATCATTAGTACTCCGGGCATTACTGGATATGCAGGAAAGTGCCCGGTAAACTGAGGCTCGTTTATGGTTAGATTTTTTATCCCCACAGCCCTTTGACCAGGTACCAATTCAATCAATTTATCCACCATGAGAAAGGGATATCTATGGGGAAGAATTTTCATTATTTCTTGGGTATTCATATAAAATCACCTGTCCAGCTTTCGGATTATCAGAGCAGCATTATGCCCACCAAATCCCAGAGAGTCAGAGAGTACGGTTTTAATATTCATTTTCCGGGGTTTTAGCGGCACATAATCCAAATCGCACTCCGGGTCAGGATCGGTCAGATTTAATGTAGGCGGAATGGTGCTCTTATGTAAAGCCAGCACCGAAGCAATAAACTCAACTGCACCAGCTGCTCCCAGCATATGCCCGGTGGCTCCCTTAATTGAACTTAAAACCATTTTTGTGCTATGCCCGCCAAACACCCGTTTGACTGCCGATGTTTCCATTATGTCATTTAACTTGGTTCCCGTGCCGTGAGCGTTTATATAGTCAACCTCTTCTGGGCTTATTCCTGCATCAGCCAGGGCATTATTAAAAGCCAGGACTGCACCCCGGCCCTCCGGATCTGGTTGCACTATATGGCATGCATCTGCACTGGATCCGTAGCCAATGACCTCCGCTACTATGTCAGCACCTCGATTCAGTGCATGTTCCAATTCTTCCAGGACGACTATTCCTGCCCCTTCTCCCATAACAAAACCATCCCGGTTTAGGTCAAAGGGACGGCTGGCTTTAGTTGGCTCGTCATTGCGGGTGGAGAGTGCCTTCATAGCACAAAAGCCTCCTACCGCCAGAGGAGTAATGGAAGCTTCAGTCCCTCCTGCTACCATAACATCAGCTTTACCACTTTGAATTATCTGAAATGCATCACCTATCGAACTGGTTCCGGTTGCACATGCAGTCACTGTACAGCCGTTGGGTCCCATAGCCCCCAGCATGATTGACACCTGCCCGGCGGCCATATTGGGAATAAGCATGGGAATGAAGAATGGACTAATACCATTTACTCCTTTTTCCATCAGCGCAGAATGCTGTTTTTCCAGGGTTTCAATGCCCCCAATGCCTGCACCAATCCACACCCCTATTCTTGCAGCATTACCAGGATTTATAGACAATCCTGCATCTTCTACAGCTAAACGCGCTGCTGCACAGGCATATTGAACAAATAGATCCATACGGCGAGCATCGCGCTTGGGAATATAATCCTGGACATTAAAATCCTTCACCTGGGCAGCTATTCTGGTAGGATAACCTGATGCATCAAAAGCCTTAATCTCTGAAATCCCGGTTTTGCCTTCGACCAGATTATTCCAGAAATCCTGTTTGTTGTTGCCGATGGGTGTTATCATTCCTAATCCAGTTACTACAACTCTTCGCTTCGGCATTCTATCACCTCTGGTTATTTTTCACTTAGCCTTTCCTCAATATAGTCCACTGCATCCTTTACTGTTTTGAGGCTTTCAGCAACTTCCTCCGGAATCTGAATATCGAATTTTTCTTCCAAGAGCATTAGCATTTCCACCACATCAAGGGAATCTGCTTCCAGATCTTCATCGAATCTGGACTCCAGGGAAATCTCTTCTTCCGGAATATCCTTAATCTCAACAATAATCTGTCTTACCTCTTCAAAAACTGACATTTTATCTACCTCCTGTTTAAAATTTTAAGCCCTTGCCTGTTTGAAGGCAGAAGCAGCTTTTCCCCACTTTAATGCTGTCAATACATGCCACCATCAACCCTAATCACCTGAGCAGTGATATACGAGGCCTCTGGAGACGCCAAATAAGCTACTGCTGAAGCTACGTCATCAGGCGTCCCCAGCCTTCCTACCGCAACTCCAGCCAGGAGTCTATCCTTTTGTTCACCCGTTAGCCCTTCGGTCATACTAGTCTGTATGAAACCAGGAGCCACAATATTCGCAGTAATTCCACGGCCTCCATATTCACGGGCAATAGAATAAGTGAATCCAATCAACCCCGCTTTGGAAGCAGCATAATGGGCCTGCCCGGCATTACCGGTTAAGCCTACAATTGAGGAAATATTTATAATGCGTCCATAGCGTTTTCTCACCATCAGCCGGAGGGCAGCCCGGCAACAGTAAAAAGCTCCATAAAGGTTGGTTTTGATTATCTGATCCCAATCTTCATCACTTATGCGCATCAGTATCTGATCTTTATTAATACCTGCATTATTAACCAAAATATCAATCTGCCCCAAACGGCCAGCCGCTTCTTCAATTAAATTCTGGGCTGAATGATGATCGGATACATCGGCACCGCAAATAATGCCTGTACTGCCCAGCTTTTCAACTTCCTCAAGGACAACCAAAGCATCTTTTTTGTTTTTCTCAGATACTTCCTGGGCTTTTTCTGATGCATAATAATTAATAACTACTTGACATCCTTCACGGGCCAATCTTAGAGCAATGGCTTTACCGATACCCTGTGAAGCTCCTGTAACAACTGCTACCTGCTTGTTCATAGTGCCCCCACCTTCTCCAATACCTTGGTCAGAGTTTTCGTATCCTCTACATTCCCTAAAAGCTTATTCTTGTCTATCCTTTTGATTAAACCGGAAATAGTATTAGAAGGTCCAATCTCCAGAAAGTAATCAACTTTATCTATCATATATTTTATACTCTGTTCCCATAAAACCGGTGAAAACAGTTGTTTTATCAGCAAATCCGGCATATCTTGGGCAGGATTGCCTTTAGCGTTAACATTGCTTACCACCTCGGGAGAGGGCTCCTTAAAACTTACCTTTTGCAGGTGTTGGCCGAGCTGCACTGCTGCTTCTTTCATTAGTAAACTATGGGACGGCACGCTAATAGCCAGGGGAACAACTCTGCCTCCAGCCTCTTTAATCAATATTTTGGCCCTGTCTACTGCTTCTGTTTCACCCGAAATGACCACTTGGCCGGGGGCATTGTAGTTGGCCACATCAACTATCCCCCCCGCTTGCCTGCATATTGCTCTGACCGTATCACCGGCCACGCCCATGACTGCAGCCATAGCTCCCTGTCCTGCCGGAACCGCCTGCTGCATTAAGGCTGCCCGGGTCTGTACCAGGGGCAAAGCCTGAGAAAATTCCAGAGATCCTGCAGCTACCAGAGCCGTATATTCACCTAGGCTCAATCCAGCCAAGATACTCGGTTTAATTCCAGTTTTTTGTACCACCTTTAATATGGCTATACTGGTAGTCAACAAAGCAGGTTGCGAGTATTCTGTTTGGTCCAATTTTTCCTGGGGACCGTAAAAACACAAGTCTTTGATACTGTATCCGGCAATCCCATCAGCTTCCTCAAAAACGGCTGCTGCCTCCGGGAAACTTTCCGCCATTTCTTTTCCCATTCCCACATACTGTGCACCTTGCCCTGGAAATACAAAAGCTATTTTAGGCATATCATATCCTCCAGTCGTTTCATTACAGCTTGTGCATCCTTAATAATATCAGCCACAATGTCTCCGGCTGGCTGGACTTGATTTACTAAGCCGCATATCTGACCAGCCAGGATGCTGCCCTCTTCAACATCGCCTTGTACAGCCGCAGCGGGATAACGCCCCTTGCCTAGTTCCTCCAACTGCTCTTTGGTACAGCCCATTTTTTCCTGTTTCAGATACTCCCGGGAAAAACGGTTGTAAATAGCTCTAACCGGATGCCCGGTGGTCTGTCCGCAAACCACCGTATCCCTATCCCTGGCTTTTATTACTTTCTGTTGATAATTAGTATGAACATTGCATTCTTCAGCACAAATGAACCTGGTTCCCACCTGGATGCCTTCAGCCCCCAGAGCAAAGGCAGCCATCATACCGCGCCCATCAGCAATTCCGCCAGCTGCAATCACGGGCACATCCACCGCGTCCACCACCATAGGCACCAAACACATGGTAGTCATTTCCCCCACATGCCCTCCTGATTCCATTCCCTCAACAACCAGAGCATCTGCCCCCAGACGGCTTAACCGGCGAGCTAACGCAACTGAGGCCACAACAGGAATGACTTTTATATTGGCTTCTTTAAGACGATCCATATATTTTCCCGGATTGCCGCCTCCAGTAGTAACAATGGGTATCTTTTCCTCAATAACCAGCTCCACCACCTCATCAATAAAAGGGGAAGTGAGCATCAAATTAACCGCAAAGGGTTTGTTGGTGATCCTGCGGGCTTGCTCCAGTTCATTTTTGATCCAGTTCACATCCGCATTACCAGAACCGATTACCCCGAGGCCTCCAGCTTCCGAAACAGATGCCGCCAGCCCCCCCCCGGCAATCCAGGCCATAGCTCCCTGCAAAAGAGGATATTCAATTTTCAATAGCTTGCAAATCCGAGTTTTGAACATTCTAGTCCCTCCCCCAGCGGATTAATGCTCCACCATATGTTAATCCAGCACCAAAGGATACCATTAACACTATATGACCAGGTTTAATTCTTCCTTCCTCCTCGGCCATAGATAATGCTACGGGAATACAGGCAGCTGACATATTGCCAAACTTATCAACATTAATCAGGGTTTTTTCCAATGGGAGATTCATTCTTTTCTGCGCGGTTTTTATAATTCTCAGATTGGATTGATGGGGCACAAAAAAGTCTATGTCATCATAGGTCATTTTAGCCATGGATAGTAATCGATCACTGGCTTCCATAGTAATTCTAGTAGCAAAACGAAAAATCTCATTACCGTTCATTCTTATAAAATGAAGCCTACTCTTTACAGTATCTTCACTGGCCGGTAAGGCACAGCCCCCTGCAGGCACCTGAAGAAAAGGTCCCCCGGAGCCATCGGCACCCAGAAAACTGCATATAATTCCTGCATCACTATTACCTTTCCCTAGCACTGCAGCTCCCGCTCCATCTCCAAACAATACACAGGTGTTGCGGTCACTGTAGTCAGTAATCCTGGAAAGAACCTCTGCTCCTATTACCAGCGCATTATTACATCCAGTTGAATTTAGAAACTTCTCGGCCACCACCAGTGCATAAATAAAACCAGTGCACCCAGCTGACAAGTCAAATGCTGCTGCATTCCTGGCTCCTAACGCATCTTGGACTAAGCAGGCAGTCGAAGGAAAAACCATATCAGGAGTAGCAGTTCCTACAACAATTAAATCCAGTTCTTCCGCCTTTATACCCGCGCGCTCCAGAGCAACTCTGGAAGCCTCAATAGCCAAATCTGAAGTATTGGCCTTTGGGTCAGCAATTCTCCGCTCCCTTATACCGGTCCTGTCAATAATCCATTCCTCACTGGTATCTACTATCTTCTCCAGGTCCTTATTGCTTAAAACCGTTTCCGGAAGAAAATGCCCCATCCCCTTTATTTGAATATTCATTAACCTCTTTTCACCTGCCTGAAAATATAATAATATAAATTAATTAAGATTTTTGCAGAATATTCTGAAAACATACCCTATTTGCCTATAAGTTTTTCATAAGTTTTTTATCCATGATCAGGGCAAAAACTTGTTTTTATCAGGAAAGCAATATAAAATATTAAACCAATATAACCTGGAATTGTCAAACTATTTCAGAATATTCTGATAATATTGGATATGCTTTCTTATACTTAATAATGCAAAAGAATCTTGGAGCTGTTTTTCTGAGTTTCATATGGATTATCATTAATAAATCACCTACAATAAATCAAGGATTTTTTTGCCAGGAGGATTACAGTACATGAAATTACCACAGCTTCGTATAGGCCATTTATTACCCAAATTTCCTATTATTCAGGGAGGAATGGCAGTTCGGGTATCTACTGCAACTCTCGCCGGGGCTGTAGCTAAAACCGGTGGAATTGGTGTAATAGGAGCAACAGGAATGTCTTTGGAAGAATTAAGGGATGAAATCAGGCAGGCTCGGATTCTTGCTAACGGAGGAATTGTTGGAGTAAATATTATGTATGCTGCCCGCCAGTTTGCTGACCTGGTCCATGCTGCTATCAGCGAGAAGATTGACGTGATTTTCAGCGGGGCAGGTTTTTCCAAGGATATTTTCCGGTGGGGAAAAGAAGCTAATACGCCTATTGTCTCCATTGTCTCATCAGCCAAAGCAGCACGGCTGGCAGAGAAATGCGGCGCTGATGCCGTTGTTGCTGAGAGCGGTGAAGCCGGAGGACATCTAGGTACTTTAAAAACACTAAAAGAAATCCTACCAGAGATTGTTAAAGCGGTAAAAATTCCGGTTATTGCCGCCGGTGGTCTGGTTAATGGTTATGATATGGCTGAGGCAATTAAAATGGGTGCCAGTGGTGTACAAATGGCCTCCAGATTTGTGCTCAGTGAGGAATGCACTGTGTCCCCTGCTTTTAAACAAACATATTTGAATTCTCAGGCAGATGATTCGATAATAATCAAAAGCCCTGTAGGTTTTCCCGGCAGAGCCCTTAAAAACCCGTTTTCCAACTTGATCCAGCAAGGCGAGGCTCCTGAGGTGGACTCATGCAATGCGTGTTTAAAGGAATGCAGCGGGGATTTTTGCATAATGCAGGCCCTTATTAACGCCCGGGAGGGCAGGGTTAATGAAGGATTAGTATTTGCGGGTATTAATGCCCACAAGATAAAAGAGATATTACCTGTGTCGGAAATATTCCAAAGAATCCTAAAGGAATTTGCCGAAGCTGATTAAACCAAGGCTCAAGCTGTCCAAGGTTTAGTCGGGCTATGATATCTCATAAGTCCTATAAGCTGATAGGACTAAAGTCGCAATTGAAGCACCACCAGTTTATCCGGCCTGCATAACTGGATGGAAAGGCATACAAGATGCTATCGGCATCAAGAAAGAATGAACTTTAATAAAAACGCCGGGTTAATGCCCGGCGCTCTTACTCTCATATCGGTGTGTTTTACTGTCTGGAGCGGTTTCTTACATCATGCCGCCCATACCGCCCATGCCTCCAGCCGCCGCACCCAAAGCCTTGTCTTCGGCGTTAGGCAGCTCGGTTACAATAGCTTCCGTGGTTAATACCATGGCAGCGATACTGGCCGCATTTTGCACAGCAGAACGGGTTACCTTGGCAGGGTCGATGATTCCTGCTGCGATCATATTTTCGTAGACCCCGGTTAAAGCATTATAGCCTATCCCAGCTTCACTGTTGCGTACTTTTTCAACTACCACTGAACCTTCTGCTCCTGCGTTATTGGCGATCTGGCGGAGAGGTTCTTCCAAAGCTTTCTTAACCAGGTTAACTCCTGTCAATTCATCTCCTGCTGCATCAACCTTTTCTATTGCCCGAATAACGTTGATAAGGGCAGTTCCTCCACCGGAAACAATTCCCTCTTCAACAGCAGCTTTGGTAGCAGCCAGGGCATCCTCAATACGGTGTTTTTTCTCTTTTAATTCGGTTTCAGTGGCAGCCCCAACCTGAATAACAGCAACTCCACCGGCCAATTTAGCCATTCTTTCCTGCAATTTTTCCCTGTCATATTCTGAATCGGTTTCTTCCAACTGCATTTTAATATTGGCAATACGGTTTTTGATATCCTCTTCTGATCCAGCGCCATCAACAATGATGGTTTCCTCTTTCCTTACCACAACCTGACGCGCTTTACCCAGCATGGAAATATTTACGTTTTCCATTTTTACGCCAACGTCCTCGCTGGCTACCTGACCCTTAGTCAGAATGGCAATGTCTTCCAGCATGGCTTTCCTTCTCTCGCCAAAGGCAGGGGCTTTTACTGCCACACAGGTAAAGGTTCCCTTCAGTTTATTCAAAACCAAAGTGGCCAGAGCTTCTCCTTCAACATCTTCAGCTATTAACAATAAAGGTTTGCCAGTCTGAACAACCTTTTCCAGAACGGGCAGGATTTCATTAATCGAAGTGAGCTTTTTGTCAGTTATTAAAATATAAGGTTCATCAAGAACAGCTTCCATCTTCTCTACATTAGTTACCATATAATGGGAAATATAACCCCGATCAAAATTCATTCCTTCTACAACTTCCAGAGAAGTTCCTACTGACTGTGATTCTTCAACAGTGATAACCCCATCCCGGCCTACTTTTTCCATGGCGTCAGCAATTAGCTGGCCGATTTCCGGGTCATCAGCAGAAATAGCCGCTACCTGAGCTATGGCTTCCTTGGATTCAACCGGTTTACTGATATTGTTGATTTCCTCAACTATAGCATTAACAGCCTTTTCAATGCCCTTTCTCATAATCATTGGATTAGCACCGGCAGCCACGTTTTTGAGCCCTTCTTTAATCATGGACTGGGCCAGGACTGTAGCTGTAGTAGTGCCATCCCCAGCCACATCATTAGTCTTTATAGCAACTTCTTTTACTAACTGACATCCCAGGTTTTCCCAGGGATCTTCCAAATCAATGTCTCTGGCGATGGTAACACCATCATTGGTAATGGTTGGGGAACCAAATTTTTTATCCAGGACTACGTTACGGCCTTTAGGACCTAATGTAACTTTGACTGCATTTGCCAATGTGTCAACGCCTTTTTCCAGTTTTCTCCTGGCTTCTTCACCAAATTTAATATCTTTGGCCAACTGCATCTATGTATCCTCCTTTGCTTATCTTAATTGATTTTGGCAAGAACATCTCTCTCAGATAATATAAGGTATTCCTCACCATCAATTTTCACTTCGGTTCCAGCATATTTAGAAAAAATTATTTTGTCCCCTACTGATACTTGAATAGGAATCCTTTCTCCTTTTTCATTTAGTGCGCCGGGGCCCACTGCCAAGACTTCGCCTTCCTGGGGCTTTTCTTTGGCTGTATCAGGGACATACAGTCCGCTCTTGGTCATTTCCTCGACTGCTTCAGCAACCTTAACTACTAGCCTATCAGCTAATGGTTGGATTTTCAAAACAAATTACCTCCTTACAGTATATTTCTGTTTGTTGTTAGCACTCATTTCACTTGAGTGCTAACATCTTGGTATAATATTAGGCAAGATTGTGCAAGTATTCAAACCAAGTTACCTGCCAAATCTGCCTGATATTTTCAAATTATATTATGCTCGTGGGTTTTTCTTTTTATACCTTTAAATACCACTTTTTTTCGAGGTCTAACAATTATTTTTCTGGTCTGCCACAATCTTGAGCAGAACCTGACAGTGTATGCAATCCATGTTCTAAAGCCGGTAATATAGCCTCCAAGGACTCCTGCACCGCAATGGCGCTGCCTGGCAGGTTTATTATGAGGGTGTTTCCTCTGATCCCGGCTACGCCCCTGGATAACATGGCCCGAGGAGTCTTTTGCATCCCCATAAAACGCATGGCTTCAGGAATACCCGGTACATTTTTTTCAACTACCTCCAGGGTTGCTTCAGGAGTTACATCCCGCGGTGACATGCCGGTACCCCCCGAGGTCAGGACTAAATCTAGAGCCAAAACATCGCACAAATATCTCAATCGCTCGATAATAATACCTTTGTCATCAGGAATTACTTCATAGTGCTGGAAATCAAACCCCTGGCTTAGTACTTGTTTGATCCTACGGCCGCTTAGGTCTTCTCTTTCCCCTCTGGACCCTTTATCACTCATAACCAGTATCCCGGTTTTAATCACCGCCACCTCACCTCATCACCTTTTTGAATATTTTATTAACTAATAGGAAAAAACCAAATTATTAATCCCTTACCTTACGATCGCGTTCCCTTATTAAATGTCCGCCTTTTCCTCCGGCTTTTTCAACCAGTTTTATTTGCTCAATTATCATCCATCGGTCAACCGATTTGCACATATCATATATGGTCAGGGCAGCTACGGAAACAGCAGTTAATGCTTCCATTTCCACTCCGGTTTTTCCAGTGGTTTTGACAGTAGCAGTAATTATTATGGCTGGATCAGTTTCATCGAACTGGAAGGATAGATCAACACCCGTAAGCATTAGCGGGTGGCACATAGGAACTAAATCGGAAGTTTTTTTAGCTCCCATTATTCCAGCGGTTTGTGCAACTGCCAGAACATCGCCTTTTTTTACGCGGCCTGCTTTTATGGCCTCCAGTGTTGCGGCTTCCATCCTGATTACCGAGGTAGCCACAGCTATTCTCTCTGTTTCTTCCTTGCCGCTCACATCGACCATCCTGGCGTATCCATCTTCATTAAGATGGCTAAAGCTCATCCCGCCTTTATCCCCCTATCTGATACATCTTTCTTTGGTTGTCCTCTCCCCAGCCTGTATCCATATTATGCCGTATAGGCTTGGAATTAATTACCCTAATGAACAGCTTTTTGATCTCCGCATCACTGGCACCATCTCTTAACGGAGTCAAAAGGTCTACTTCCTTTTTATCATACAAACAGGCCCTCAGTTTTCCTTCGGCAGTCATTCTAATCCGGTTGCATTCATTACAAAACTGGTGGCTCATGGGATTAATAAATCCAATGGACCCTTCACTTTCACCGATACTATAATATTTGGCCGGACCGTTACCCTTCAAATGCTTTCCGGGCAAGAGGGAATATTTCCGTGCAATAACCTTTTTCATCTCATCAGAAGTCATCATGCGTTCCTTCTTGAAAAATAAAAGGTCCCCTATTGGCATAAATTCAATAAACCTTATGTGCAATGGATTATTAACCGCCAGCTCCGCAAAGTCCAGCAATTCTTCATCATTAAATCCCCTAATAATTACTACATTCAGTTTAATCGGATAGAGATTCAATTCCTGAGCCACCTGAATAGCTCCCAAGGCTTTGGATAAACTGCCGCCTCTGGTAATATAACGATATTTTTCCGGGTTTAGTGTATCAAGGCTAATGTTAACCCTCTGTATACCTGCTTCTTTTAGATCTTCAGCCATATCGGTAAAAAGGATTCCATTAGTAGTTATAGCAATGTCATCAATTACCCCAATCTTTTTAATTAAACTGATAAGATAAGGGAAATTCTTCCTAACCAGAGGCTCACCGCCGGTAAACCGGACTTTTCGTATCCCAATTTGGGAACTGACATTAACCAGCCTGGCGATTTCCTCCAGGGTCAATACTTCTGAGTGTTTTAGGTTTTTAACTCCGCTGGGCGGCATACAGTATCGGCACCGGAGATTGCAACGGTCTGTCACGGATACTCTTAGATAATTAATAGTCCTGTTAAATCCATCTAACATTTCCCCATCTCTCCCCACAAAAAAGCACCCCGGCTGCTGCTTGTCCTCTTTAGAAACAGCCCAATTCGCACCCGAAAACCTTTAGTCCGGCTTCATCACAAAGCTGTCCCATGGCTGATAATTCTATACCCAGTTCTTCTGCTGTCTTTCTGGCTTCCGAACAGCTAATCCTTTTATCTGGATACATTTCCTGCAGCTTCTTTATCAATTCTTGCCTATCCTTGTCCAAATCATTTACCTCCCCAAAATAAGATACACCCTGAAAGGGTGTAATTAAGCCCGCGAATAGTCGCCAACCTAGTTATACTCCTTTCCACCGGGAGGAATAGCTGTTTCCGGCTATACCTAACGTTTAACCGCCATAGTATAAAACCTTAGGCCAATTAAATCGGAGTAGTCTTGTTTTATTATACACTACCAATCATATAACTGAAGATGGAAATAATTAAATTCGCAGAAAAGCTTGTATTGTGTCGCTAATAGCATAAAATTAATTAGGAAAGAGTTGTAAGGTAGAGCGGAGGGGAGGGGGAATTATGGTTTCCTGGCATTGGATACTAATAGCCCTGGTATTCGGAACCCTGGAAATACTCACTACCAGTTTGTGGTTTCTTTGGTTTGGACTGGGAGCACTGGCTGTAGCAATTGTCTCATGGTTGGGCTGGTTTACCGTTTTACAAAGTCAGTTATACTTTTTTGCTCTCGTTACTCTTCTATTAATAATCTTTACTCGACCATTAGCCTTGAAATTATTTAAGTCCGAAGATGTTGCCAGTAATACTAAGGCTTTAATAGGCCGACACGGTATTGCCATAGAAGATATACTCCCGCTTCGATATGGACAGGTGAAAGTAAGCGGAGAAATTTGGACTGCAGTGTGCCAGGGGGATCAGGAGATTAAAGCTAATGAACCGGTTGAAATAATCGGCATTGACGGGGTTAAGCTCCTGGTCAAAAAGGTCGTAATGTAATGGAAGGAGTTGCATTCCAATGTTTAGATTTCTTTTTGATTTTATTGTAGTTCTTTTTGTAATTGGAGTTGGTATTTCCGCTATCAAGATCATTCGGCAGTCAACTGTGGGAATAGTTGAAAGGCTGGGCAAATACCACAAAACGGCTGAACAAGGTATTAACTTAATCATTCCCTTTATTGACAGTTTCCGATCTATAGTGGATCTGAGGGAACAGGTGGTAGATTTCCCGCCCCAGCCGGTTATTACCAAGGATAATGTTACAATGCAGATCGACACCGTGGTTTATTATCAAGTAACTGATCCCTTTAAATTTACCTACGAAATAGCTAATCCCATTCTGGCTATCGAAAACCTTACTGCCACCACCCTGCGTAATATTGTAGGGGATCTGGAATTGGACGAAACCCTGACCTCCAGAGATCTGGTCAATACCAAATTACGCTCCATCCTGGATGAAGCTACAGACAAGTGGGGTATTAAAGTAAATCGGGTGGAATTGAAAAACATCCTGCCGCCTTCTGATATCCAGAATGCCATGGAAAAACAGATGCGGGCCGAAAGAGAAAAACGAGAGGCAATATTAAGGGCCGAGGGGCAAAAAACCGCCGCTATTCTGGAAGCTGAAGGAAAGAAACAGGCAGCCATATTAAACGCGGAAGCTGTTAGGGAAGCAGCCATCCGGGAGGCTGAAGGAAGAAAGCAAGCCCAGATTCTGGAAGCCCAGGGTGAAGCGGAGGCTATAATAAGCGTACAAAAGGCCTTTGCCGACAGTCTGGTAATGATTCGGGAAGCAGGAGCCGATGACAAGGTTCTGGCCCTTAAATCATTGGAAGCTATAAAAGATCTGGGGAATGGCCAATCCACCAAACTGTTTATCCCCAGTGATTTATCGGGCTTAGGAGGAGTATTTGCCGCTTTAAACGAAGTAGTTGCTACAACCAAGAAAAAACCCCAGGAATAGGCAGATCCATGGGAGCCGGGTTACAATAACCCGGCTCAATTTTTAGCCACCTAGTTCCCAAGAACTTTAGTTACAGTTGTTGCATTTTAACTGCGAGCTGCCTTCCCAACCTCTAAAAACCCGTTACTATTCCACAAGAAAGCTTTTTTAGGCTTTATTCATAAAAAGCAGCCGGTCAGACTATTAAGTCTAAGACCGGCTTATGGAGGTAAGAAGGCCGTATTCCCTCACAAAACCAAACATATGGCATAGCTTGGCAAGTTATTAGGTTGCTTTATTGGATGAGTCAGGAATAAATGGGCCTCCCCCAGTTATCCTCATGCAATTGCTGCCCCCAGGTCTCCGTCCCTGGCCTTTACCCGGTTTATCATCCCTACGGCCTGATGCACATCCGCCCCTAAACCGGCCGATCCCCCGTCCCTGACCCTGTGGCCCGGTACCATCTTTATTGGGCATCTCTTCCACTCCTTTCATTTAATCTAAATGTTCTTTTATCCGTTCCCAGATGGGAACCAACACTTCTCTGATGTCCTTATTCCTAACCGGAATCTGGGTTCTAGCAATGGCGTGAAAAAACAAGAGACTAAAAGGAATTCTTCCAACTAGGGGCAAGCCATATTCTGAGGCCCATTTCTCTATTTCCCTGCTAATATCGGGATTCAAATCCCATTTATTTATTATTACTGTCCCTTTTATACCCTGCAGTTGCATCAGCTGGTAAACCCGCTGCAAATCACTGAAACCTGAATAGCTGGGTTCAGCAACTAATACAACCAGGTCAACTCCAACCATTGAAGAAATAACCGCACAACCGATCCCCGGCGGTCCATCCGCTATAATAAGCTCTACTTTTTCTTTTTCCGCCATTTGCCTGGCTTTCGTTTTTACTTGCGCAACTAGTTTGCCCGAATTCTCTTCTCCCGGCCTCAAATCGGCAAAAAACAATGCTTGGTTTTGTTTGAAATATCCCTGGTACCAGTGCCCTGAGGATCTGGGAGCCATGGCAATGGCCTGTACCGGACAGACTGCCGCGCAGAATCCACATCCCTCACATGCCAGGGGTAAAACCTGATACTCCGGGCTAATAGCATGAAAACGGCAAATCTCCACACATAAACCGCAACTTGTACAGCTTTTTTCATCTATCCGGGCTTTATAACCAGCGGAAAACCCTTCCTTTTTTATAATTTGGGGCTGCAAAAGGATGGGCAGGTTTGAGGCATCAACATCATAGTCACAGGCTATACAGCCAGGCGTCAGATCTATGCAGGAAGATGTTAAGGAAGTCTTGCCCGTGCCTCCCTTTCCACTGATGAACAATAGCTCTTTCATGTTAAAGCCTCCTGGATTTTACCCCAAATATTGGTCAATATTGCAGGTAAAGCAGGCATTGCTTTCAAAGGGTCCTGGCCCTGCATATAAGCCTTGGCCAAATCAGTACTGAAGGGTATACGCCCTAGAATAGGTATTCCCGTTTTCTCTGACATTTTATTTAGCTCACCCTCTTCTCCCTGCCAGCGATTAATCACCAATCCCCCGGGTATATCCAGCAAATGCAATGCTTCCAGAGAAAGCTGCAAATCATGCATACCAAAGGGGGTAGGCTCAGTTACCAGGAGGCAATAGTCACTGTATCTTATAGCTTCAATCATGGAACAGGCAGTACCGGGAGGGCAGTCAATAATTGTCAACTCTGCTTCGTCTTGGTTATTTTTTACTGCGTTTATTAGCGGAGGACTCTGGGCTTCTCCCACAGTGATCCTCCCTGTCAAAACGGTTCCGTAACCCGGTAACTGAGCTTTTTCCATTGTACCAATACGGTGCTTTTTTTCATTGATCGCATCCTGGGGGCAAAGATAGGAACAGGCGCCGCAGGAATGACAGAGTTCATTAAAAACCAGCACTTTATGGGGCATCACTATCAGTGCATTGAACATGCATATTTGAGCACATACTCCGCAGAAAGTGCATTTTTCCATGTCAATATCTGGAACCTGGCGATAAACGTTAGTTTCTTCTACTACTAATGGTTTTAATACCAACCCTGCGTTCGGTTCTTCCACATCAGCATCAATCAACACCGAATTACCGCTGCCAAGAACCCGAAAGAGGCAAGTACTGACCAAAGTCTTGCCCGTACCACCTTTGCCGCTGGCTACTGCGATTTTCATTCTTGTCCATCCCTTCCATTAACTATGGCAGTGACCCGCATGTTCGGAACAAACAACTCCGCTACTTCTTAGCTGCCCCTTTTCGTATGTTTTAATGATATCTTCTATTTTACCTGATACACCCACAATTACTTGAATACCCGCGGCAGCCAAAAGATTTTGGGCGTTAGCTCCCATGCCGCCTGCTATAACCAACTCTGCGCCGATCTGGTGCAAAAATTGGGGTAAAAGTCCGGGCTGATGTTCCGGGCTGGGTAAATACTTTAACGAACCGGTTTCTGAATTATATAGAGCAAATTTCTCGCAATGGCCAAAATGGGGTGAAACCATATTCCCTTCACTGGCAATAGCAATTAACATAAACAATAACCTCCGTTTGCTAAATTATTTTTGGTGCCTTGACTAATTGTTGGGGGCCAAGATTTCCTGAAGCTGCCCAGCCTCATAGCTTTTCAAAGCCTCTTCAACCGTTTCTGCTTCACCCCGGGAAAAAACCTTAATACCAGCTTGGCTTAAAGCGGCAAAAGCTTTGGGCCCTACACGCTGGGTAATCAGAACCCCCACACCGTTTTTTACCAAATTTTGGACCGCACCTGTTCCTGCGCCATGCGCCGCCTCAGTCCCATTGTTGGAAATAGACTCAAACTCCCTGGTATCCTGATCCCAGATCATAAAATAATTGCAGCGTCCGAAACGGCTATCCACAGGTGAAGAATTAGAATAACCGGTTGACGTAATAGCAATTTTTTCAGACATTATCCCACCATCTTTCCTTAGTTCTTTTAACCTCGCGCAGGTTTCTGTATCTGTCAATGGACGTCCATAACGTCTGCAAAAACCCCTGCCCAGACAGTAGTTGCCTCCTGCAATGCGTAGAGCATAACCATTGGTAAGAGCGCTGGCTATCTTATAGCGGGCTTCATTCAATATCCTTTGAAAAGTAGGCCGGGAAATCTGCATCTGTTCTGCACATTCTTCCTGTTCCAACCGCAACAAATCCTTTAGGCGAATGGCCTCTAATTCTTCGATTTTTAGGATTACTTCAGGTAGATTTCTATATGGCACACCCTGAGGTTTGTAAAGATTTACTCGGGGAATATGATCTACCCGACGGCACCTTGGTTCTCTTGGCATAGGATTACTCCTTTTGATCCTTTTAAAATTTTCACGGTTATGAGCATATGCTCATAATTAATGGTATTACTTTTGGTAAATGCTAGTCAAGCATCTTATTGAGATTTATTAACCCTTAACCCACCCACTGATTTTCGTCCTATTAATAAAAAAAAGCCGCCTACAGATGATTGTAGCGGTATTATTTCGGAATAGGAGAAATGAAGATATGAAGAGGATTTGTGAAGCAGCAGGTTTTAGAAATATTCCCAGTCAATTACCACTTCCGACGCATCAGTGACAATCCAGTGTACTTTCTCATCCTTTTCATGAGGATAAACATCAGGAACTACCTGAAAATCGTAACATACTCCACATATAAAGGTTCTTGCCGACAATGATCTCAAGAACCGGTCATAATAGCCTTTTCCATAGCCCAGGCGATAACCCTGGGGATCAAAACAAAGCCCGGGAACTAAAACTACATCAATACTCTCCGGGGGTACAGGATTCCCTTGAGGCTCCCGTATTCCCAGGGGTCCCCGATGTAATTGGTTATGCCCAGTAAATTCAACGGCCTCAATGTCAGGTCCCGCCACCCGGGGCAGCAGAATCCTCCTTCCGGCCATCCATTCTTCATGATTAAAAAGGTCAAGGTTTACCTCGTTTTTTATACTGCAGTAACTCATTATAGAATTGGCCCTTTTTATAGGTTCCAGTCTCCTCAGGCCTTTTATAACCTGGCAGCTTAGAGCATTTACCGCCGTATCTGACAGTGTATTTCTTTTCTCCTTCATTATTTGTCTTAACAGAACTCTTTGCTTATAGGCACCAATCTCGTCCATCTTCTCCTCCGTCTAATAGAACAGGTTTTTCCTGGCCCAATTGGCCCGCCAAAAATAAAATATAACAGTTAGAACGAACAGCCCTGCAGTGTAAATCTGTCCCAGAGAAAGACCGAAATACATAATAAGATTATCCCGGAAAAATTCTACGGTAAACCGGTATACTGAGTAACCCATCAGATACAGTAAAAATACTTGTCCAGGGAACTTTCTATGGGGATAAAACCTATAGAGCAGTACAAAAAGAAGCAGATTCAATGCTGAACTGTACAATTGGGTAGGATGCCGGGGGAAAAAATCAACCACATGAAAAACTACTCCCACAAGAGAAGAAGTAATCCGGCCGTAACAGCAGCCGGCCAGGAAACAGCCAACTCTCACTAAGGCATAACCTAATGCCAAAAATGGAGCAAACATATCGGCAACTTTCCAAAAGGAAAGGTTCTTTCTGTATATATATATGGAAAAAGCAATAAATCCGCCTGCCAAACCGCCGTACCAGATTAGCCCGGACCAGCCGCCATTGGTCAAAGAAAAAAACATCAGGGGATCATTAAGAAACCAGTCCCATTGATAAACCAGCACATAAGCTAACCGTCCTCCCAGCAGTCCTGCGACTACGGTAAGAAGGACCATATCCAGAACCATGTCGCTATCATATCCTTCTTTTTTAAACAACCTGCTAAGACCCACAATTGCAATTAGTATAGCTACAGCCAGCATAAAACCCCAGGATTGAATGCTAATAGGGCCAATTTTGAATAAAACAGGATGCAACTATCTCCACTCCTTTATCTTCAACTTATCCACAGACGCAATTATCGGTTTTTTGGCAAAACCAGGACGACCCTAATACCCACCGACCTTTATCAACAAAGGAACAATAATTATCAACAGACTTATGCACATTATCCACAGGCATTTTGCACAGGGACTATTGGCTAGCATATGCGTTTAAACTTAACGGAGCATATTGTCCCTTTTGCCAATAGGAAAAAGCGCACCCTGCAACCATGGCTGCATTATCAGTACATAGGGCCAGGGCAGGGAAAAACACCGGCAGATTTTTAGCTTCCGCCTTTTCTTGCATTACTTCTCTTAGTTTCCGGTTGGCTGCGACTCCTCCTGCCAAGAGTATGGTTTTGGCATTATACTCTATGGCTGCCTTGATAGTTTTCTCAACCAAAATTTCCACCAGGGCTGCCTGAAATTCTGCTGCCATATCATTAACATGGGCCATGTTTTTTCTCTCCAATTTCTTCCATTCATTCATGGTTGCAGTCTTTAGTCCGCTAAAACTAAATTCATAGTCTTGGTTCAAAAATACTCGGGGAAGCTTTACAATACCTGCTGTTCCTGAGAGAGCCGCTTTCTGCACAGCAGGCCCCCCCGGATAGCCCAACCCCAGGAATCGCGCCACTTTGTCAAAGGCTTCACCTGCAGCATCATCCCGAGTTTCACCAATATTACGGAAATGGCTGCTGTCTTGCATAAAAAGCAGGCTGGTATGCCCGCCGGAAACTACCAAACATATGGCGGGAAAAGTAATCTTATCAAAATGTTCCATAAGGCTGGCATAAATGTGTGCATGTAAATGATTTACAGCAATAAGCGGTTTTCCCAGGCCAAAGGCAAAAGCCTTGGCAAAGGACACTCCTACTAACAGAGCTCCTATCAGCCCGGGGCGATTGGTTACAGCAACAGCATCAATATCCCCATAGCTGAGCCCGGCATCTCGAAAAGCCATAGATACAACCGTGCCAATGTTTTCTATATGTTTACGTGATGCCACCTCCGGCACTACTCCTCCAAAACGTCCGTGGATCTCCACCTGAGAATTAATAATATTTGATAGTATTTCGCGTCCGTCTTTTACTAGAGCAGCAGCAGTCTCATCACAAGATGTTTCTATTCCCAAAATAATAGCCTGTGCCATTTTGTTTCACCTGCCTGCATTTTCTTCTTATCAAAGGGCTTTAGCCATAATAAACGCGTCTTCACCGTTATCTGTATAGTAATCCTTTCTTATTCCGGTAATCCGGTATCCCATTTGCTCATACATTTTTAGGGCAGGATGGTTGGATGGTCTGACCTCGAGTAAAATCCGACCGGCTTTTTTCTTTCTGGCCATATCCTCTACCGCCCACATGAGAGCCTTGCCTACCCCTTTGCCTCTGAAATCACGATTTACGGCCACATTGGTAATATGTGCATCCTCAAATACCACCCAGGCTCCAATATAACCGGCTATTTGCCCTTCCCAGTCACATACCAGATAAGTAGCAAACTCATTGGCTATTTCCGACAAATAAGAACTGCGCGACCAGGGGCTCAAAAAAGAGTATTCTTCTATAGCCATCACTTCATCTAAATCATCTGGAGTAAGTTTCCTGATCAAGAATCTGCTATTGAGCATTAAACTTGACCTCCCAGGCGCCTTTCGGCCTCCGACAGTCTGATGTATAATGGACGCAGCTGCAATACCTCTTCAATTAGACCTTCCTGGAATCTTTTCAGACCTAAACTGGCTACTGCTGCGGGGCGAGGCAACAAAAGATGCTGGGGAACCTCCAAAAGCCAATCCCTCAGCTTTTGCTGAAAGTAATCCTTATAGCGCAAATACCCCTCACCAATGAGTATAATGCTGTTCTTTTTTGTATCTTGCAATAGCTGGATAGCAGAAGCTGCAGCCTCTTCCGGCGAACAAGCCATAGTATCTCCAAGTTGGCGGGGATACTTACCCGCAACATCAAAAGGAGCTGTATATACTTCATTTTTCCTGGCGTCCATAAGAGGATACACCAACGCATTACATCCCGCCAGGTTGGCAGCCACAGCTTCCAGTGTGGGAACTGCCACTACAGGCAAGTTAGCAGCCATACTCAGACCCTTTACAGTGGCTAGTCCTATCCTTAATCCGGTAAACGATCCCGGGCCGATTGTAACGGCAATAACATCAATATCCGCTAAAACGCTTCCACCCGCTTTTATTACTGAATCAATCATAGGCAGTAAAGTTTCGGAATGAGTTTTTTTGTAATTTATAAAATCCTCTATTATAATTTTTTCTTCATCAGCCAGCGCAACTCCCGCAACCGGAGTTGCACTGTCAATGGCAAGAATCAGCATTCCTTTATCTCCTCTATTCTCTTATGAAGCTGCTCCCCAACAACAGATATCTTTATCCTTCTCCCTTTGTCATAATCATCTTCAAGCAAGTCAATGCTAATTTTTATAGCCTCTTCAGGAAACAATCCCTGTCCTACTGCCGGCCATTCTATGGCACAAATCCCTTCTTTTTCGATATATTCTTCCAATCCCAGATTTGAAAGGTCCTTAGATTCCAATCGATAAAAATCAAAATGATAAAGGGGGGGCTTAGAATTATAGACATTCATCAAAGTGAAAGTAGGACTGGTTACTCTCCCGGTGTATCCCAGCCCCCTGGCAATTCCCCGAACCAGCGTAGTTTTACCTGCTCCCAGGTCACCTGCAATCAGCAATACGTCGCCAGATTTAAGTGCCCTGGCGATCCGTTTTCCTAATGACTCCATTTCCCCTTCATTATAGGCAGTAAACTCCACTTTTTCACCCCATTATGCAGATTAGCCCATACCAGTAACCTTTTTGTATTCATCCCTGATCATTTTAAAATCTTCCCAGGTGGGACGTTTATAGCCTTCATTTCTGAGTAAGGCAGCCGGATGAAAAGTAGCCATAATCAATATACCATTGCGGGTCAGCCATTTCCCCCTGATTTTGGTAATTCTGGCTTTTGCATCAATAACCACCTGGCTGGCCAGTGATCCCAAACAGACAATTATGGAAGGTTTAATTAGTCTAATCTGGGCTTCCAGATAACCCCGGCATAACCGTACTTCCTCATTGCCAGGCAACCGATTGCCAGGAGGACGGCATTTGACCACATTAGTAATGTACACCTGGTTCCTCTGCATTTCTGCGGCTTGCAATATCTTGTTCAGGAGTTGCCCGGCTCTTCCCACAAAGGGCCTTCCCTGAATATCCTCATCTTTCCCGGGACCTTCTCCAATAAACATAATCTTACTATCAGGTTTACCCTCACCAAATACTACCTGCTGGCAGGAATTCCGTAAAGGGCACTTGGAGCACTCCTTTACAATTACTTCCAGGCCGGCTAAATTCTCAATATGAGTAAATGATTCCTCATGGGCTACCCCGGGAATAAACGGAATAAAAGTATCACGCCCGTAAATTTCGGGGGAAGGCCTGGCCTCGGCTGCTTGATTAATCCCAAAGAGATCAGGCTGTTCAGTAGACATTCTCTCCCCTCCCTTTATTATTTATCCCCGATAATTCCAACAAAACAGTGAAGCAGGGGACGGGTCTTGGTTTTTACCATACTCCGTCCCCTAAAACCTGTGGTTAAACAGAGAATCAACCCTGTTTACCCTGCTATTCTTTATTTTTAGACTTGACTTTCATTTTCGCCACTAGTACCGGACAATGCGACAGGTTAATAACCCGGGTACTGACACTGCCGAGTACAAAGCTGGATACCGGAGTCATTCCCCGACTTCCGATAACAATAAGATCACACCCATTTTTTTCAGCATATTCACAAATTTTCTCAGCAATAGGTGTCCCAAACTCAAATACTGTGTTGATTCTTGGCCCGGGATTAACTGCTTCCCTGGTTTTTTCCAGAATTATTCCCCCGGCAATCCTGCTGCGTTCATACATAGCCTCATATAAATCTCCGGTTAAATCATAATACCCTGTAGTGATGAAAGGGGCTACATGTAGGATGGTTATCTGTTCTGTATCGCCCATTTCTGCAAAAGTGTTGGCAACTCGGGCTGCCTCCAAAGAATGTGGGGAACCATCGGTCGGAATCAAAATATGCTTGTACATTAATATTCCCCCTTAATCTTTTTTTTAATATAACAGAGCAGCAATAAAGAAGCAATTAGGCGCTTTGATGCGTAAATAGCTGCTAGTGCAGGTATCCATTACCCGAAAATAATGCAGCAACCTCATCGAAGGGTACATGAACCAAATTTTCCTGGTTCAAAACGGCCAAGATGACCATTTTTTCACCAGTGTATTCTTCACGATAAAACCCCATAATGCAGACTGTCATCAAAACGCCATCCAGGTATACTGAAAAAATGTCCCCCTTATTCATAGGAATACCCCCGTATAAGAACAAAGAAAAAATTTCTCAATATTGTACAAATAAATCCTTGACTCTTTATTTTATCCTATGATGGACAGCAGAGCTAGGTGCTCAGGGATTTGCTCTGTATCAGTCAATACCAGCCTTAAAGGTTTTGCGGCTTTTCGGTTATTCTTCCACATTTATTATCTGGCCGTCAACCACTACCTTTTCCACTTTTGCTCGGAAATCGAAAGGGTGACCATCAAATATGACCAGATCAGCTAATTTGCCTTTTTCGAGACTGCCCAGTTCTTTATCCACGTTAAGAAGAGCAGCCGGCACAGAGGTTAAAGCTTCCATGGCGGCTTTCTCATCCAGTCCGGCCGATATCGAAAGAGCCGCGCAAACTCGAAGATATCTGATGGGAATTACCGGATGATCAGTAATAAAAGCAAATTTAACCCCAGCCTCATGTAATAAGTTAGCGTTCTTAAATGATACTTCTTTCATTTCTACTTTAGCACGATTTACCAACAACGGGCCCAAAAAGACCGGAACGTTTTTTTGCAACAGGAGATCAGCAACCAAAACCGCTTCCGTACCATGCTGAATAATCAGGTCAAAACCATATTCATCTTTTATCCGCAAAGCAGTTAATATATCATCAGCCCGATGGGCATGCAACAAAAGCGGCATTTCCTTTCTAAGTACCTTTATAACCGGTTCGTACTTGAATATCTCGCGGGCCTTAGGATCCTTTTTGTCGGCTAAACGTGCCGCCACATAAAAAGCCTCTCTTAACAAGCTGGCACTGGCCATTCTGGTCCGGGGAGATTTTTTTTCGCTGGCATAAACCCTCTTGGGGTTTTCACCCAGAGCTGCTTTTAAGCCCCAAGGGTTTTTGTATACCATATCCTGTTGTTGATTAATCAGGTGTTTTAAGAATACCGCCTGCCCTCCCAGGATGTTGGCACTTCCTGGCATACATAGAGACCTGGTTACTCCGCCCCGAAGGGCATCCATAAAAGCCAAATCACGAAAATTCACCCCGTCTACAGCCATAAGATGGGGTGTCAGGGGTTCATTAATTTCGTTTACATCATCACCTTCGATGCGATATATCTCTTCCTCCAAACCAATGTGGGTATGAGCATCAATGAAACCAGGGGTAATATATTTGCCAGTGGTGTCTATTACCTGGCACCCTTCTGGAATCTCCAGGTCTTTTCCTACTGCCTGGATCAAGTTTCCTTCAATTATTATCGTTCCTCCGTTAATCTCTCCTTTTTCACCCATAGAAAATACTTTTCCGCCTTTAAATGCAATCATTCCTTTTTACTCCCTTCCTTTTTACACCGGGACGTCAGGCTGTGCGAATAACTATTTTCCCAATTTTTTCGTTCCACTTAGGGTTTTATAAAAGGTGTGTCTAGGGATTAGCCTTAAAAAAACCTCTGATATTTTATATCTCTCCACTTAAGTTGGCTCCATAATTTATTGACTTTTCACACAGTCTGACGTTCTTTCTGTAACAAAATAAATCCCCGGTCTATATACAAGCTGCTTCAATCAACGCTCTAAATAAGTTAGAAGAATTGTCATCATCCATACACTCCGGGTGCCATTGCACCCCCAGATAAAAGGGATGGCCCTTTTTCTCCACCGCTTCTATTATACCATCGGGTGCCCAGGCACTAATTACCAGCTCACTCCCTAGCTTATCCACTGCCTGATGATGAAAGCTGTTAACCCTTATGGCGCTTTTCTTCAGAATTTTATTGAGTAATGTACCTTCTCTAACAAATATATCATGAAAAGGATAGTTCCGCGGCGCCTTCTGATCATGACATAAATCTGTCTGTATATCCTGCCAAAGGCTGCCACCCGCTGCCACATTAATAATTTGGCAACCCCGGCAAATAGCTAATACTGGTTTATCCCGGGATAATAGTTTGCGAGCCAGAGTCAATTCAAAGTGATCCCGCAGGGGATTCACCTCTCCCATACACCACTCTGGCAACGCGCCCCAATAAAAAGGATCAATATCTCCTCCGCCGGAAAAAATAAATGCCTGGCAGAAATGAATATACTTGTCAATTAAATTCGAGTCAAGAACTGGTGGAAGTATTATTGGAGTACCTCCTACCCTGGTTACAGATTCTACATAAAACTGTCTGAGCCAAAAATTGGCTTCTGCTTCACTATAATTCCCTGTAATGCCTATTATAGGCTGCAAAAAGACCCCCCCATTAACCCTTAAGGATAAAAAACAGGTTCGGTTGAACCTGTTTCATCCTTTATAATTTGAACTTGTTATGTATTCCGGCTATAGTTCTGTCAAACCCAAGCTTATGGATAACGCCTGATTTACTTTGTTCATAGTATCGTCGTTCAAAACGGCAATCCTTTGTTTTAGCCTTTTTTTGTCAATAGTTCTTATTTGTTCGGTGAGTATTACCGAATCCCTTTCCAGACCGTATTTATCAGCTTTAAGTTCAATATGGGTGGGTAGCTTGGCTTTGTATATTTGCGAAGTAATTGCCAAAACAATGGTGGTAGGACTGTACTGGTTTCCGATATCGTTCTGCACCACCAAAACCGGCCTAATACCACCCTGTTCGGAACCAATAACCGGGTTTAATTGGGCGAAATATATTTCACCTCTTTTTATCATTTTCGAAAATCACTCCACCAGTTTTTCTAGGCAATTATCCAGAGCCTCTTCTTCGACTGTTACACTTTGACTGGCTATACTAAGATTTATTTCAGACATTTCCATGTAACCTTTTTTCATCTGTTCTCTTAACAAGATTTTTTTCCGTTCCCCAAGGTAAAACCTTATTGCCTCTCTTACAATCTCACTTCTGTTCTTACTTTCCAGCGCAGTTATATCATCGACCTCTGAGAGGAGACTTTCGGAAACAGTAACAATAATCCTTTTTGAGGCTGGCAAAGCGAGCACCTCCACATGTGATAGGTATCTAACGATACCATTATTATATTAAAATAGTATCTTGGCTCGCAAATCCAATAATTTCAATTAATATAGCTTTTACTATATATATTTTCGGGGTACACGGGCACTGACAGAACACACAATTTCGTAATTAATAGTACCTTGCATCTCCGCCAGATCATCGGCAGTAACCCCATCTTCCGGCCTTCCAAAAAGGATTATTTCATCGCCCTCCTTCACTCCCTTAACCTTGGTAACATCAAACATACACTGATCCATACATACTGCACCTATTAAAGGTACCCGCTGCCCTTTTACCACCGCCCAGGCTCGGTTGGAAAGCAACCTGTTGTATCCATCAGCATAACCAATGGGGATTGTTGCTACCAGAGTCTCTTCCCGGCAACAAAAAGTCCTCCCATACCCAATGGTCATACCTGCCTTAAAGCTTTTCAAAAAGCTGATTCTACTCTTTAATTTCATGGCGGGTATCAGGTTCAGGTTTTCCTTTCTTACCTCATGGGAAGGATATAAACCATAGATAATAATACCTGCCCTAACCATGTTTAAATGTGTATTGTTAATATCCATTATTGCTGCACTATTGGCGCAATGTTTTATAGGAAAATCAATCCCTTTTTCTTTTAGTCGGCCTACAAACCCATTAAATAAATTGAGCTGTTCCAAAGTATACGCTTTATCCTGTAGATCTGCCTCTGCGAAATGGGTAAAAATACCCTCCATATAAATCCCCGGCAGACTGGCGATTTTATCGATACCTGAAAGGCTTGCCGCATCAGGGAAGAATCCCAATCGTCCCATTCCGGTATCAACCTTTATGTGCAGCAATGCTCTTTTTGACAGTTTCCGGGCCGCCTGGGATAGAGCCCGGGCAAAATCAAAATTGCAAATGGTAACCCTAATATTGTTTTGTACTACTTCCTCGGCATATTCTTCAGGGATGTATCCCAGTACCAGTATAGGAGCCTTTATTCCTGCTGCCTGAAGATCCAAAGCTTCTTGCAGGGAGGCTACACCAAAAAAGTCCACATCTTCACCCTGACAAGTTTGAGCAATCTTCACCATCCCATGCCCATAGGCATTGGCTTTCACTATAGCCATCATTTTTGCAGCCGGTGCAGCTAGCCGAATGCTCCGAATATTATGTTTAATTGCCTCTAAATCTATTTCTGCCCATGTTGGCCTGCTATTATCCATTAGTTTTTACCAACGCTTTTAAAATATCATTTCGGGAAATAATGCCTACAAGTTTTCCATGCCTTAATACTGGTACTCGGTTAATTCTTTTTTTCTGCATAATCTTAATTACTTCATCAAGGGTTGCATCCTCTTCCACAGTTGCTACCTTCTCTGTCATGGCCTCCCTTACTTTGTAAGCAGTATACTTCTTCAGATTATTACTAAAACGTATGGGATTCTCCAAAAAAATAATACTGTCAAATAAAGTAATAAAAAAAGGCACCTTCAATTCACTTGCCTTTATCACCAAATCTTTTTCGGTAATTATCCCCAGAATACGTTTGTCCTGGTCAATCACCGGTATTCCACTTATACGATGGGTTACCAGCAAACGAGCCACATCTTCCACCCTATCATCAGGGCTGACCGTAATTACATCCCGGGTCATTATATCCTTGGCCAGCATTCTACTACCCTCTTTCTCTAATTAAAATACTTTCATCTCTATAATAGTTTCATTATTGCTAAATATTCAAGTTTAGGATTCTTCATAAAGCCTTAAAATATCCGGTAGGTACTTAATCAAATCGCCAGCCACCAGCCCTCTTTGCCCCTTATATTTAGCAGCAACATAGTCCCCGGTTTGGCCATGCAGATAAACTCCAGCTATAGCAGCATCCTGGGGAGGTAATCCCTGTGCCATTAAACCAGTTATTAGCCCGCACAGGACATCACCGCTTCCAGCTGTAGCCATGCCTGCATTACCGGTGGGGTTAAGGAATACCTCGCCGGAAGAACCAGCAACAATGGTCCGATTGCCTTTTAATACTACCGTAACACCCCATTTTTGCGCACATTGTTTAGCGATGGACATCCGGTTAGATTGAATGTCTTTAATACTTAACCCGTTTAAACGGGCCATTTCCCCGGGGTGGGGAGTAATGACAATGGGAGCCTTACAGTCTTGCAGGAGTATTACATCTGATGCGAGAGCATTCAACCCATCAGCATCGATGACCAGGGGAATTTTGGTTTTCTCCACAATGAACCGCATAACCTCCCTGGCTTCAGGGTATACCGACAAACCAGGACCCACCGCACAAACAGATACCTTATCTAGCAGTTTTTCAATGACCAGAAGGGATTCTGCACTTATGGCTCCTTGGGCCGTTTGAGCCAGGGGCTTGGCCATGACCTCCAGCAATGTAGTCTCCACTACCGGTACCAGAGATTCCGGAAGAGCCACCGTGACCAACCCGGTCCCACAGCGGAGTGCAGCATAGGCGGCCATCAATACAGCACCCGACATGCCCATGGACCCACCGATTATTAAGGCATGTCCGTAGCTGCCTTTATGCGACTCAGGAGAGCGGGGTGTAATAAGAGATTGTACCGTCTTTTCGGTTATTAAATTGGTTTTCAGGTTAGCATCATTTAAAAGGAATTCCGGAATAGAAATGTCAGCAATTATTAATTCCCCTGTGAACTCCCGGCCCTGATTAATAAACAATCCCAGTTTGGGCAAAGCCATGGTAACAGTCTTGGTCGCCTTAACGGCGGTTCCATGAACCTTTCCAGTGTCAGCCTCTACTCCGGAAGGAATATCAACAGATACAACGGGCAGCTTTTGCCGGTTAATCAATTCTGCCACCTGGGACTCAAACCCACCCATCTTTCCCCTGAAACCTATGCCATAGATGGCATCCACCACAAGATCACCGGTTTGCAGAGTATCAGTAAAGCCTGCCAGGTCTTTTTCCTCCATCAGGGGAAAAATCATTCCAGTCATTTTTTTGAGAATATTGTAATTGGTTAGGGAATCGCAAGACATTTGGCCGGCATCAGTCATTAAATAAGTAAAAACCTGTACCCCCCGGTTTATCAGATGCCTGGCTATTACCAAACCGTCCCCGCCGTTGTTGCCCTTGCCTACAATTACTGCCACTTTGGGTTCCTCCAAATGGGAAATCATATCCCAAACCACTTCAGCAGTTCTTATTCCGGCATTTTCCATAAGCACTATACCTGGGATACCCACTTCCTCAATGGCCCTACTGTCTATTATCTTCATTTCCAGGGCACTGAGAATTTTCATCACCATCACTTCCTTTCACAGCAGTCACAACTGCTATTGCCTGGTATTCTGTATGGGATAAACTGACTGTCAAGGCGGTTATACTGTTTTGCCTAAACAACTCCCTGGTGTTTCCATGCAATACTATTTGAGGGCCTCCGTATGCATCCCTGACAATCTCCGTATTTTTAAAGCAGATCCTAGCCGCACAGGCCGGTATCAGTTTTTTTACCGCCTCTTTTGCTGCAAAGCGCGCCGCCAATGAAGGATAGGGGTTTTTTTGAGAAAAGCAATAATGTAGTTCTTGTTCTGTAAAAACTCTGTGGAGAATCCTGGGTGTACGGTCTACTACTCTTTGTAGCCTTTTTACATCTACCAAATCAACCCCTACCAAATAAATCCCTCCATAATTGCATAATATATTATTATTCTACATCAATAATAATACTAAAAGCCCTGAAACCTTTGAAGATTTCAGGGCCTTATCCAGGCAAAACTCCTTAGACTGCCATTTCACAAGGAACTTTCATCAACTCCCGCTTTTCCTTTTCACTAAAAATTTCTTCCAAATCCAAAATAACCAATAAGCGATTCCCTATTTTCCCTATTCCTGTTAAGTAATCAGCATCAACGCTGCTGATACCCTGTGGCGGCGGCTCAATATCTGCAGCAGGTACTCTCAAAACTTCAGTCACTTCGTCAACAATAATCCCGACGGTCCTTCCCTGCAGTTCTACTACTATGCTGCGGGTATCGGCATGGAGCTCCGATTGACCCATATTAAACCGTTTTTTCAGATCCACAATGGGAATTATTTTTCCCCGCAGATTGATAATACCTTCAACAAAATCAGGCGTCTGGGGTAATTGGGTTGGATTGGTTATAGTAATTATCTCCTGTACCGTAGTAATAGGAATTCCATATTCACACAATTCTTGGCCACGCTTTAAAGAAAACACCACCAACTGGACTTCATCAGTCATTTTGCATCCCCACCATTACAAAGAATCAACAGCAACCTATTTTATAATTATAGCATATTATGGGATTTTTGGATAAATTATTGGTAAACCAAGTCTCTTTTATCCTTGTTTTTTTCCTGGTTCAGGCAATAGTTTATGGCAGTTTGCAGCTGATTTAAGGTAAAAGGTTTGCTCAGATAATGATCACAGCCAGCCTGCCGGCATTTTTCAACATCTCCGGCCATAGCATAAGCAGTCAAAGCCACTACCGGGATTTCCCTAAAGCCGGAAGATTGCTT
The DNA here is from genome assembly GCA_050949885.1 of Syntrophomonadaceae bacterium. GTDB lineage: Bacteria > Bacillota > Syntrophomonadia > Syntrophomonadales > Syntrophomonadaceae > JBMNGO01. The sequence continues at coordinate 342,118 of JBMNGO010000001.1, forward strand.
TAACAACCTGGTCGCAGCATAACCATCCATTATCGGCATTTGCATATCCATCAGAATGATATCCGGCCTGGCTGTTTCTAAGACTTCAATGCATTCCTGTCCGTTATTAACTGTAATGACTTTATATCCCAGACTCTCAAGCATGTACCGGATAAGCTGACGATTGACTTTTATGTCTTCGGCCAAAAGCACTGTAATATTTTTCTCTCCTACGCTGGGTATAGCCTGGTATTGGGCGAAATCTTCATTGACTCGCTTTAGATCAGCTATTTCCACAGGGATATTCAGGGAAAAAACAGAACCTTTTTCCCCATTAGGTTTGCAGCAGATGTTTCCACCCATAATCTCAATTAGCCGCTTGCAAATCGTCAAGCCTAACCCATTGCCTTCGTATTTTTGGTTATGAGGGCTGCTAGTTCGGAAAAAAGGCTCAAAAATTCTTTTTTCCTCCCTGGGGGAGATTCCGATTCCAGTGTCAATAATGGAGATTTTCATAGGAAATATTGAAGAATAATCATCTGCCAAATCCTCACATTTTTCCAGGCGCACTTCAATATAACCCGAATCAGTAAATTTGCTGGCATTGGCCATAAGATTATTGACAACCTGCTTCAATTTTGACTCATCAGCCCGGATGTAATCTGGTACATCTGGACTCACCTGGAGTCTAAGTTCTACGCCCCTGCTTTGCAGCCGGGGTTTAAAAGCGCTACAGGTTTGGTTCAGCATCTCTTTTATGTTGAATTCTTTCGCATTGACCTCTAGTTTTTGTGATTCAATTTTGGATAAATCCAGCATACTATTTACTAATTCTAATAATTGGTTGGCACAATGCTGGAGAGTAAATAGGCTTTCTCTTTGCTGGTGAAAACTATGGTCCATCATCAATATGTCACAATAGCCTAGAATGCCCAGCAGGGGGTTCCTTATTTCGTGACTGATAGTGGCTAAAAACTGACTTTTTGCAGCACTTTCCTGCTTTGCCTTTTCCATCTCCTTCATCAAATCACTGACATCCAAAATATGTACAATGATTGGGCTACTATCCCCCTGTACCTCAGGCAAGTAAGAATAGGATAACCAGTAGGTTTTATTTTCACCCGAAGGCAGTTGATACCTTTTCAAAGAACCGTAACCGTTAAAATCTCTATCATTACTGTTACAACCTGCTACAGCTCCTCCGGGACAACTAGACAAGATTTCTTTTTCCCATTCCTCCCGTGACTGCCAGTCCAGAAGATCTTTCGCTCCTAGATTCCAGAAAATTACCTTGCCCTTCGCATCCAGAAACAGTATTCCCTCTTTAATATTCAGGAGCCCCTCTGGCTGGACTCTAGTCACCTGATTATCCTCCAGGCTATAGATTGTGTCCACTACGATCCCTCCAAATAATTTGTCGGTTTATGCTAGCAATTACATTTTTTGGAATAAGGATAGATCAAAAAAATTTACTCTATTATTTTTTCACAGGCAGGCTAAAAACCTTCCAACTAAAATGAGTAGCTGATAACTGGTTATAAGATGTAACTATATGTTAACCACCGGTGGTATGAAAACTTACTTATCATTATACACTTTTTTCCATTAATTCGGACTTTGTTCCCGTATTTTTTGTAACTATCCATTAGCATCTTGTGCCGGAAAACGGGCTATTGGTAACAAATAACTACAGTAGTATCCCAATATAGCTGGGCCTAAGGGTTATTACCACTTTTTTCTAGTATGACGATATTATATATAATAACGCTATTACCATATATATTTCTTTATTTTAGAACAAGATACAAAGGAGTCGTGAGTCTGTGTTTCCTATACCGTGGTATGTTGTGCTGTTGGTCAGCATCCCAGAGGCTTTCCTTATTATTCTAATTGGTTTTGCCCTCTTCAATTTGAAGATAGACATAAGAACTGCTTTGATTATATCCATATTTGAAGCAATAGCTGTTTATACAGTCAGACTTTTTCCTGTAATCTTCGGACTTCATACTCTTACAGGTTTTTTGGTAATGTTAATACTGACCAACTTATTAACCAAGACGAGCTTCCGGAATACCTTCATGACAATATTAACTGGTTTAGTATCAATGGGAGCAATTACTGCACTATGGACTCCTGCATTTTTACTATTTACTTCTTCAAATGTCCAGGACTTGGCTCAGAATCCCATTCTAAATGTGATATGTTTTATTCCGATAGCTTTCATCGGGTTAGTTTTTTACTGGTTAGTCAAGAAATATCGACTGATTTTGTTTGATCTAAATCGATAATGTTAAGTACCTATTCGGTTAGTATATTATTATGTAACCATAACTGGGCATTATGTATCCTAATAAGAGCTGTTGGTACGTGATAATATTCAACGAAAGAGCCACTATTTATGGGAAAGTTGGCTTTTATGGCAGGAAATTGAGTGAGTTTTGTAGTAATTCCACTCTAAAGAAAATATGTAATAATAGGAAAAGAGGATATTATGTTTGCAATACCTTGGTATGTGGCTCTCTTTGTAAGCTTCCCCGAAAATGTATTAATGATTCTCGTTGGTTTCGCTCTTTTTAATTTGGAAATTGGCAATAAACACGTGTTTCTTGTTTCGGCAATTAATGCTTTGGTAATTTATATTGTTAGGCAACTACCTATTGTTTTTGGGTTGCATACCTTTGTGTCCATATTTACTATTATTTTCTTAATAATAGTATTCACTAAGAAACATTTTTGGCAGACAATAATTGCCGTTTTAACAGGTTTTATGATGATGGGAATAATGTATTCCGTTTGGATGCCTATTTTTTTCGTTCTGACATCTACAAATACCAGCGTGTTAGCAGATTACCCAGTATGGAACGTTATTGGTTTTATTCCCATGGCAGCGGTATTGTTTATGATCTATTTATTAATTAGAAAACACCGTTTATTTATATATAAATTTTGATACTAAGGATTAGTAACGTGGGCAAAATTAACCCTTTACTTGCAGTTGCTACAATTCTGCTGGAGACTCTTTTTATTGCCATTATCAATTTGCAGGTATGTATATCACAAGATATCAACACTCTAAAAAATTATTTACCCTATGCAAACATTTTGGTTATTGTTCTAAGCGGGTTTGCCATTATTTCAATCAGGCATATTGCCGATTATACCCGCCGGGAAATGGAGGTAACCCTATTAAAGGAACACCTACGGCATGTTGAAGACCTGGTAAACAGCTTACACTCTGAGAGGCATGAACATACCAGGCATCTTCAGACCATACAGGCCATGCTGTACCTGGAGGAAACTGATGAAGCCAAGAAATATCTGGAAGGTATTGCCAATGATTACTGGCAAATGCAGGATTTAGTTTATGTAGGCAATCCGGCCCTGACAGCTTTGTTATCAGCCAAGCGCAAGGTAGCTGAAGTAAAAAATATAGATTTTGCCTGTGCTGTAAAATGTAATATAAGTAATCTTGGGCTGGAACCCTGGGACTTATGCAGTATAGTTGGTAATCTTTTGGATAATGCCCTGGAAGCTGTTTTACAGGAGGACAACACAAGGCGTGTCAGCCTGGAGATAAAATACGAAGACAACTGTTATGTCATATATGTTTACAATAACGGTCCCCGCATACCAAAGAGTCAAGCTGCTCGCATCTTTCATCCGGGTTATACTACCAAAAACTCTGCTGCGAGAGGTTTTGGTCTGTTTGTAGTCAAAACCCTGGTTGACAAATACGGAGGCAGTATTCAATTGGTAACTGAACCCCGGACAACCTTTATTATCAAATTGCCGGACAGGGAGGTTAAAAAACTTGATAAAGCGATTATCCAATCGAATGGCAACAGCTATGGGCATACATCTGCAATCCAGTAAGGAAGAGGTACAAATATATGCGTATGGCCTGGAGATATTATTTTGCAGTCTGTCCAAAATATTGCTTTTTTTTATAATCTCCGCTTTTTTGGGTATTTTCGATTACGCTTTCCTGGTATTTCTGGCCTTTGCCATCTTTCGAACCCTGGGCGGAGGAGTCCATTTAAAGACCTATTCACGATGTTTGCTAGTAGGATTAACCTTCCTGCTCTTTCTGTCTAAGTTGGCTTCCCTCTGGGATTATTCATATTCCCTCTTGTGGATACCATTGATAGCGGTGTCTATATTGGCAATAGTTGATATTGTTCTCTGGGTGCCGGCTGGAACAGAGAAAAAAACTGTTACCGACCCTCAAGATATTATGGGGCAAAAGAGAAGAACAGGATTTTTTCTTGTCATTTGGCTTATTTGTACAATCAGCCTTATCAAAATGAGTTATCCTGATTATGCAATAGCCCTTATCCTGGGAGCATTGGGAGGCCTTTTCCTAATCACTCCCTGGGGCTATGGCTTATTCAAAAAACTTGATTTTTATTTGGATAAAAGAAACCAAGGAGGAGGTGAAATATTATGATGAAAAAGCTTTTTACCGGTGCCCTGGGCAGCATGGCTACTCTGGCAATCTTTGTGGCTAATTCCGGAATAGGCCCTTGCAGTTCATTTGTATTCTATGAACCCGAAATACCCGAATGCTTAAAGAAGTAGGAAATGATGTAAATGTTAAGGATTTTAGTTTTGGAAGATGAAGACTATACTCTACGGTTCCTGGAGAAAATTATTTCTGAACACCCTATGGTTAAAGAAATAACAGGAACAACAGATGGTCAGGAGGCGATTCGGCTTGCTGGTAACAGCAAGCCCGACATCGTCTTCCTGGACATTGAACTGGCACCTGGTGACAGCTTAAACGGCATTGAAGTCGCCAAAGCCATTTACCAAATAAGCCCTGGGACTACTTTTGTTTTCATAACGGGATACTCCAAGTATGCAATCGAGTCTTTTGCTGTTCACCCGTACGACTATGTATTAAAGCCAATTAAAATTGACAAGGTGATGAATATCCTGACCTCCCTTAGTAGTAGTTCAGAATTATCAACTTCCCGGGCAGCAACCGACCCCCCACGTTTGGTTATTCGGACGGAAGGGGAAACATTTTTTATAAATATAAAGGACATATATTTCATAGAAAAACAGCGCAGAAAAGCTCTAATTCATACCAAGTCAGGAATTAAGGAGACTACCTGCCGTTTCAGCGAGCTTGAAGAGTTGTTAACCGACGAGTTTATCAGAGTCCATAAATCCTTTATTATTAATATGGACAAGATCAGTCATATCAAGGACACTGGGTACCAATCATACGAAGTCCACTTCGCCGGGTACAATAAGATTGCTCTTATAAGCCGCAATAAATTTCGAGAGCACCAGGATATTTTTTCCCCTTCTTTCTAAGGAAGGGGTTTTTTATATATGAGGTAAGATCAGAGTAGCAATATAAAAGTATATTAGTAAGCCGGTAGCATCTGCAATAGACATTATAAGTGGATTGCTGGCAATGGCCGGGTCCAGCCTAAACCGCAGAAGTAGAAATGGCAGGCTCACCCCGATCAGGTTTATTATCAATACCAGAATTATCATACTTATTCCAACTATTACGGCTATCTCCGCCCCTCCACAGAATAATCCTAACACTATACCAGCTACTCCCAAGGTCAACCCTAGAAAGGCTCCTACTCCCAATTCCTTTATCAATGTAGGCAACCACTGGGTAATTTGAACATCTCCCGTAGCCAGCGCACGAACCATCAAGGTTGCCGACTGAGCACCGGCATTACCCCCGCTGCCCAGAATCATCGGGATAAAAAAGGTTAGAGCAATGGCTGAAGCCAGAACCTGTTCATAGGTAGCCATAATTTCCAGTGAAATGAGGTTTACCGCTACTAAAGTCAATAACCAAACGATCCGTTTTCGGTAAAGTTCCCACCAGCTGGTTTCCGAGTAACTGGTTTTAAGCGGGGTTACCGCTGCTCCTCTGTGAAAGTCCTCGGTTGCTTCCTGTTCAGCCACGTCCATTACATCGTCAAATGTTACTACTCCTAGCAAAACTCCCTCTGAATCGAGCACCGGCAGCGCAGACTGGTCATATTTGGCCATCATATGAACTGCTTCTTCCCGGTCATCAAAGGCCGAAAGACTGACAAAATTATGATCCATCATATCGGCCACATTGGTATCCGGAGATGCTAAAATGAATTTCTGCAATTCCAGGGAATCCAAAAGTTTCCAGTCGGAATTGGCAACATATATGGTGTTAATAGTTTCGCTATCTTTCCCTTTTACCCTTATATGTTGCAATGCCTGTTCCACAGTCCAGTTGGGCCTAACAGCCACATAGTCAGGGGTCATCAACCGCCCGACACTTTCTTCGGGGTACCCTAGCAGCAAGCGGGTTTTTTTTAAATCATCGGGACTCAAAAAGTTTAGCAGTTTCTGAGTCATTTGCCCGGGCAGCTCTTCTAACAGATTGACCCGGTCATCAGGACGCAAATTGCTCAGCAAATTACGAGTTTCTTCATTAGTTAGAGATCTCAACAATTCATTTTGCTGTTCCGTCTTTAAATAGGAAAATACCTCAGAGGAAATCTGCCTGGGCAGAACTCGGAACACTAGAATCCTATCCGGGTTATCCAGTTCTAGTAAATAATCAGCAATATCGGGGACAGGCCAATCGGAAAAAAGCTCCCTCAGTTCTGAGAGCTTATGCCCTTGAACTAATTCTTTGATTTTCTCGGCTTCAATACTCTTCATGTCCTGTTCCCTCCTCATACGGGTTTTTCATTTCCACCTAGTGCATGTTACCATTTTTTTTAAAGTTCTGGCAAACAGTAATTGTAAAACATAAATTCTGCCTGACTTAAAAGAAAACCTGTAACATATAGTATGACGCACGCATAGATAACGTCCAAAATAAAAAATCCGAAGATTTATTAATCTCCGGATACAATACCAAATAGGGTGCTAGTTTATCATACCCATAGCCCGGTAGGTCTCCTCATTCATTTGCCCAGTTGGTTCAAGACCGTGCCAGACTTGAAAGTATTTTACTGCCAGTTCAGTCATATTTCCATATCTTCCGTCAGCCCGATCAAATTCCAATCCTAATTCCTTCAACCTGCTCTGGATATACACTACACTCTGTCCCGTTGAACCCTTTTTCAATACTACTGGTTTCAGATTTTCAGGATATAGCTTTCCTTTGTTTACTATTTTGACAGTTGTTCCCACAGGTACCAGGGGATAAAGCTTTTCTACATCCCGATTGAACATTCTGATACATCCGTGAGAAGCGTACGTCCCAATAGAACCAGGTTTATTAGTACCGTGAATACCGTATATGCCCCAGGGCACGTTTAGCCCCATCCACCGGGTGCCAAAACCATTTCCCCAATTAGTTGACTTATGAATAATTTTCCATTCTCCCAGTGGTGAAGGAGTGCTGCTTTTCCCAACCGCTACCGGGTATTCAACTACCAGCTTATCCCCTTCAAAAAGCTTTAGTCGTCGGGTAGATACATCAATTTCAATCAACAATCGTTCCTTGGTGGGTTCTTTACTACCAGCCATACATAATTCCTCTGGCTCCCCTAACAATAAAGACTCCCAAACCTCTTGGCTTACTACTCCATCATCCTCTAGGCCATTAGCTGTCTGGTATAGCCGAACTACACTAGCGGTGGTAAAGTCATACAGCCCATTAGGTGTGATTTCATAACCAATTTCCCGCAGCCGAGCCTGAACCATCCAGACAGCTTCACCTTTAATATTAGGTTGGGCGTAATATAAAATGGGAAAATCAGTACGATCTACAATAATTACATTTTCCTGAGCTAGAGCGGGGTTGTATAAAAAAAAGGCGAAAAGCACAGTACACAATAAAACCTTTTTACCTTTCACATTTAAACCTCCTGGTGAATTGTTGATTTATTAAATAGATTACCCAGAAAAAAAGGTAAAAATAAAAAAACCAGTCTTAATAGAACTGGTTTTTAATGGTTGGATAATAATCCTGGTCACCTAAAGGTTTATTGTATTTCCATAACTTTCGGAAAATACAAAATCTTTTATCTCTTTGCGCGGGGGAGCGTTTCCCACCTTGGCAGGATATCCCAAGGGAATCAACTCGACTACTGCTACCCCTTCCGGCACGTTTAGTAATTGGCCTACCGCGGCATGATTGAAACTGCCCACATGCACCGTTCCCAATCCCCTATTATGAGCTGCCAGACAAAGGTTTTGGGCTGCAATTCCCATATCAAACATATACCAGTCACCTTTGTCAGTTAGCATTTGTCCCTTTTTGAAACCGGATGTCCCTAATCGGGCACAGGTAACAATAACCACCGGAGCCTGAGTCATGGCACGAGTAGCGGGATTATTTTCTGCCAAAAGCCCAGCCAGTTGCTTTTTCGTTTCAGGATCCTTGACCACAATAAGTTCCCAGCACTGGGTATTGGCCCAGGAAGGAGCCCACCTTACCGCCTCAAGCAATTCTTCTAGGACATTGTCGTGAATTGGTTGGTCGGAAAAATTTCTGATGCTTCTTCGGGTCTTAATACATTCTAGTGTATCCATTTACAAACCCCCTTACCAAAACTAATCAAGAATTCAATATTATTTTAACATTTCTAGCCAATTAATGCATAATAATGAAGATTAATCCTTGCTCTTCTTTCTGGCCAGAAATTTTCTCAACAGATCTTTATGCTCATCGGATTGAAAGCAAATGCCTTGAGCAAACCCTTCTAACTCCAGCAGGGTATAAAGGTCACTTTCTAAACTGCGGTTAAGGATCGATTTGGCTAAACCAACTGCTCTGGAGGATTTTGCGGCTATAGTTTTAGCTAATTCATAAGCAGTAGCCCCAAGCAATTCCCCTGGAACTACCCGGTTTACCATCCCCATTTCTTTGGCTTCCAAGGCATCTACCATGCGACCCGTGAGGATCAGTTCCTTGGCCAAAGGCAGGCCAATCAAACGGGGCAAAAGATACATTCCGCCAAAATCGGGAACTAACCCCATGTTAATGAAAATCTGGGAAAATTTCGCTTCTTCAGCAGCAACTACCATATCCGCAGCCAAAGCCAAGTTACAGCCAGCCCCGGCTGCAACTCCATTAACTGCAGAGATTATAGGCTTTTCCAGATTTATCATTGCCATCAGAAGGCGCTGAAGCTTTACAATACGTTCTCTGCCGGAAATGGCATCAAAACCTTGGCTCTGTTCTTTTACATCACCACCAGTACAAAATGCCCTACCGGCTCCGGTAATAATTACCACCCGGACTTCCTGGTCCTTTCCCATGTCCTCCAAGGCCAGCCGTGCCTCTACCCTCATTACCTCATCCAGGGCGTTTAACACTTCTGGCCTGTTCAGGGTGATTGTGCCAACGCCTTCGGACTTACTGACCAAAATTGTACTGTACATATAATCTCCTTCCCCCCTTCAGCTTCTCCTAATCTTAACCTGTCATGCTTCTACCAGAGCTTAACAGATATAAAAATAGTAAAGCTATAGCCTCTTTTTTATTATAGAGTATTTCCGCTCTTACCAAATATTGTCCTTTAATTCTTCAAAACACCATCAAAAACTGAAAGACCAACTTCAATTATAAAGGGCTTCCATTAAATTATCGGCATGGGTAACCGGCTCCAGACAACTGTAGTTCCTGCAAATGTAAGCGGTTGTCTTGTTATCCACCATTTTCATCCCTGCCCAATAAGGTATTAAGTCTTGAGCTGCCTGGCCGTTACCCGCTTCTTTAAAGGCAATGGCCGTGTGGGGAAGAAAAGCCCTCTGGACTAAAGCCAGCATCTGTTTGGTATTAGCTTCATCTTTTTCTCCCACAATAACCAATTCTTGCCCCTTCAGAGCATACATGGCCGCCATAAGGAAAAATGAATGAGCAGTAGGTATTTGGCTAATCCTTCCTCCAAAGAATTTTAATTGCTCAAAAGCTCTTCCTTCTAAATCGGTATTTCCGGTCAAACGAGCCAGCCGCACAAAGTTTAAGGCAGCCACTGAATTTTCCGATGGTACAGCTCCATCATAGCTCTCTTTGGGACGCAGCAAAAGCCTTTCAGAATCATCGCCATAAATAAATAGGCCTCCGTGTTCCTGGTCCCAAAAAACATTCAACATGTCCTGATTCAGTTCCAGAGCCCTACGAAGGTAATCCATATTAAATGAGGATTCGTACAGCTCAATCAACCCCCATACGAGAAAGGCATAGTCCGCAGCATAGGCCGGATACTGAGCTTCACCATCTCTGAACCGGGCCAGCAGTCGGCCATCAGACCGGCGCAGTCTCTGCAGTACAAACCAGGCCGCTTTCTCAGCAGCCACAAGGTATTGCTCCTCGCCCAAAACTCGATATGCTTTGGCCAATGCGGCAATCATCATCCCATTCCATCCTGTAAGGATTTTATCATCCTTGAAAGGAGGAACTCTCTTTTCTCGGTAATTAAACAGCTTTTGGCGGGATGCCTCCAGCTCCTGTCGTTTTTCTTCGCTGATCCCCGTTTTTATCAAATTAGGGATGCTCTTTCCTTCAAAATTGCCTTTGTCATGAATATCATACTGCTCGCAGAATTGTTTTCCCGCAGTATCTCCCAGAACCGCTATTACCTCCTCAGGAGTCCAGGAATAAAACTTTCCTTCTTCCCCTTCAGAATCAGCATCCTGGGCTGAGAAAAAAGCCCCATCCTTTGATGTCATTTCTCTGGCCACATAGTCCAGAATTTCCCTGGCAACTCGGGAATAGAACGGGTTACCGGTAATTTGGAAGGCTTCTAGAAAAGCTATGGTCATCAAAGCATTATCGTAGAGCATCTTCTCAAAATGGGGTATCATCCAACGGCGATCTGTAGAATACCGGGAAAAACCAAAACCAATATGGTCATAAATCCCGCCTTGATACATACTCTGCAAGGTTTTTTCCACCATGTGCAACGCATCTTTTTTACCCGTCATTTTATAGTACCGCATCAGGAATAAAAGATTATGAGGAGTAGGAAATTTCGGCGCTTCCCCAAACCCCCCGTAGGATGCATCGAAAAACCTGGTAAAATCGCGGAAAGCCCGGTGGAAAAGCTGTTCGCCTACCTCCTGGCCTTTATTTTCTCCCTCCAGATGGCGGCTAAGGGTTTCGGTAATAGAACGTGCAGAATTTATTACGGTTTCACGTTCATTTTTCCATAAACGGGCGATATGAGGCAAAAGGTCCAGCATACCGGCCATTCTTCCCAGATTATGTTTGGGAATATAGGTGGCAGCAAAAAAGGGTTCTTTTTCCGGTGTCATGATTATGGTCAAGGGCCAGCCCCCGGAACCGGTAAGAGCCTGGCAGACGCTCATATAAACGCTGTCAATGTCCGGCCTCTCTTCCCGGTCGACCTTTATGGAAATAAAGTCTTTATTTAAGACCGCAGCAACTTCAGGGTCCTCAAAGGATTCCCTTTCCATTACATGGCACCAGTGGCAGGTAGAGTAGCCGATGGAGAGGAAGATGGGCTTATCTTCCGCTTTGGCTTTGTTGAATGCTTCTTCGCCCCAGGGATACCAGTCGACTGGATTACAGGCGTGCTGCAAAAGATAGGGGGACTTCTCTTCAATCAGGCGGTTCGCCTTTTTAATCTCTTTATCTGGAATAGTCATGTAAAATCTCCTTTTAGATATATTGTTTGCAAATATTCTATCTCTATTAGGCTTGCCCCGTTAAATTATACCGATCATGCTGGATTTCATGAACCAGAGGGTTTTACTTGAGATATTAACTGCACTGGCAATAACAAACAGGTTTGTTTGCCAACTATGTTTAAGCCATTATCAGCATGTCGAGGGGAACAGGTTTCAAAGACATTTTATCATTTAGTTTTCCCGGTGCCCGCGCAGGCCGCGAAAGAGCTGTTGCTGAAGGCTAATTTAAACCCCTATCTTAAGGGACTTGGGCATAGGTGTAGTTTATTTACATGGCACTTGGCTCCCTCCGGGGAAAAATACTTGCCCGTGGTGCTTCCCTGAAAGGATATGTAATAATAATATATCTGATTCTTAGCATACCGGCTATGCGAAAAACGTTATTCTCCTGGGAGTATTGCCAGGCTATCGGATCATATGGGATAATATCAGAGTGTGACTTATTCCTTGGGGGGAGAACATGAATTACAACAAGATTTACCAGCAGAAAGTAGTAAGCGTTGAAGAAGCGCTGCAAGAGATAAAAAGCGGGCAGGAAATAACCTGTTCCCTTATAGGCTGTGAACCAGTGACCATGCTCAGTCATCTGCACACCATTAAAAACCGGGTGGAGAATGTTTCAGTGGTTACTGCACTGCTGATGAATGAATATGAGTTTTTTATGAACCCTGCAATGAAGGGCCATTTTATATTAAACAGCTGGTTTTATACTGCCGGGGCGCGTAAAGCCCATCCTTTTGGCACTGTTTCCTACATTCCTCTGGAACTGCATCGGGCTGTTGCCAGCCGCAGTTTTTACCGCAAACCTGATATATTCCTGGGTTGTGCCAGCCCTATGGACCAGCACGGGTATTTGTCTTTATCCATAGACTCCGTGTGTGAAAAAGAACTAATAGAATTGGCGGATAAAGTGATAATAGAAGTCAGTCCGCATTTCCCCCGCACTTATGGTGACACTCATATCCATATTTCGGAAATCGATTATATAATTGAAACTGAACGCATTCCCCCTGTGGTTCCGGAAATCAAAATAGGTGACAAGGAAAGAATTATCGGTGAATACGTGGCTGATTTGGTCGAAGATGAATCCACACTACAGATCGGCTATGGCACCATCCCCATGGCAGTCACCGCTTGCCTTAAGGATAAAAAGGATCTAGGCGTGCACGGAATTATTCAGTGAAGGACTGCTGGATCTTTACGAAGCAGGGGTAATAACCAATCGAAAAAAGACTATCTGGAAAGATAAGTTGGTAGCCGATTGCGCCTTGGGCACCAAACGCCTGTATGACTTTTTTGATAACAACCTGGCGGTTGAATTTCAACGGGGCAGTGTAGTCAATGACCCTTGGATTATAGGCCGCAACCACAAAATGGTGGCTATAAACTCGGCTCTGGAAATCGACTTGACCGGTCAGTGCTGTGCCGAATCCATCGGCCCCAGGCTTTATAGCGGAACCGGTGGTCATAAGGAGTTTGCCCAGGGAATTCAATATTCCCCTGGCGGCAAATCCATCATCGCTTTCCAGTCCACCACCTATGATGGCACCATTTCCCATATCGTCCCCCTGCTGACACCGGGAGCAACGGTAACCACTTCGCGGATAGACGTGGATTATGTAGTGACAGAATATGGCGTAGCCAGCCTTAGGGGACGTTCCATCAGAGAACGAGTCAAAGAGTTGATAAACATTGCCCACCCCAACTTCAGAGACTTTTTGCGCAGTGAGGCAAAACGGAATCAAATCTGGTAAGTATTGGCTGAGAACTGAAAACGCCCTCCCCAGCCAAAGGGAGGGCGCTGCTATATACACTTTACTGTGATTTTTCTACTTCGTTTATAAGACAAGAAAACCCCCATCTTACATGAGCGGGGGTCAAAAAATGAATTCTACTTTATAAAATCGTGCAAATGCTGGCTATCGTAATTTAGTTTTACAAAGTTCAGTTTTCCAGTGCTAATAAAGCTGCTCCCAGAGCACCGGTGTACTGGCAGGCTTCGGGTACAATAATTTCTGTTCCGATCTCTTCCTCCAGCGCACGCTGGAGTCCTGGGTTCAAAGCCACCCCACCGGTGAAAGCCACTTGTTCCTTGATTCCCATACGGCGTGCCATAGCTGCTACTCTCCTTCCTACCGATTGGTGTAACCCTGCGATAATCCCTCCTTTGGGATTTCCCCGAGCTAGCAATCCGATTATTTCGGATTCAGCAAATACCGTGCACATACTGCTGATCATATGTATCCGGCTAGGATCTTCATTATCTCCCAGCTCACTAACATCCAATCCCAGGGCAGTAGCCATAACCTGCAGAAAGCGCCCGGTTCCCGCAGCACATTTATCATTCATGGCAAAATCAACCACCTGGCCTTTGGGCCCTATACTTATCACCTTGCTGTCCTGACCACCGATATCAATGATGGTACGGACCCCTGGATATAGCTCGGCGATTCCTCGTGCATGGCACTTAATCTCAGTAATCGTTTTGCCGGCTTGATCAAAGATTACCCGGCCATAACCGGTGGCATATATTCTTCCTACCTGAGCATACTCTAATCCCGAAGCATCAAGGAGTTGATCGATTACCGCCTGCCCCGCCTCACGGGGACTCCATCCAGTAGGCATCATGGCTCGGTAATGGTTGCTATTGCTAATCATATAAGCTTTAGTAGCTACTGAACCTATATCAATGCCTATTACTATCATTTTTCTACCATCTCCAGCATAGCTTCGATGCGAACCTTGAGATTTTCCAAATCCGAATTTGAGTAGTCGCTTTCCAGGTGCAGGTATGGAAGCCCTTTGGATTTTACCAGCCTGCCTACTGCAAACCCTTCAATATTATATGTATGGCAAGCCTGCCAGGTCAGATCGATGACCGCATCCGCCCGGAAATCATCGATCATCTTCTCCAATAGCTCCATCCGGTAGGGGTTAGGAGTCATACAAGAGCAAGGTATAGCCAGATATGTTTCTGCCAGAGCCGCAATAGGGTCCCCGCCATTAGTATCGGTCTGCAGTTCCAGGGTCTTGTAACCGGAACAGTTTTCCATAGCAACTACATGAGCTCCCAGTTCTTCGGTGATAGGGATAACCTTTTCAGTACCCAAGCCCACCGGACAGCCCGTTAACAGCACCCGCGGTGCCTTGGCCCGCCTGATTTCAGGCTGATTGACAATTTCCTGGAAAAGTGAATTCAGGTTATCTATCATATGCCGTTTATCATTGCTGAAACTGCGCGACCAAGCAACAGTAAGTATCTCCATCCCGCTTAGCGAGGGCGGATCAGACCGGTTTAAATCAAACACGGCCTTGACTGCCTGTTTTTCCTGATTGATTACTTCTACTGCCTCCCATATATCTTGGTCACTTATGGTAACCTGGAATTCTCTTTCCAGGCGGTTTTTCAAACGGCGCAATTCTTCCACCCACAGATCAAATGATGCCTTACTGTTATTAATGTGGGGAAGCTGCATAACATGTACCGGTTTCAGATTTTGCATAATTTCGAACATCTTCTTTTTACCATCACAGGTGGTTTCACCAACGATTAAGTCCGAAAAGTGAAAGAATGGGCAGGTATCAGTGACCGCAAATCCGTAAGAAGATTTTATTAACGGGCAGAGATTGCGCGGCAGAGTTTCCTCCGCAGCAGCAATAGGGTTCTCACTCATCCCGCAAAGCCCTACGGGAATTGCTCCTGCCGCCAAAATCAGTTCCTGGGGACAATAAGTGCAATAAATTCCTACCACTTTGACGCCATTTTCCTTGGCCTCTTTTATTCGCATTAGGTTCATTTCCCTGGCACCGGCAAAGCCCTGCATAAATTCTTCTAACATATAATAAGCATCTCCCTTTCGAAAAAACAGTCTGGACTGCTATTTTGAAACCCGCTTTTTGCCAAATGGGCACACGGCCACACACATCCCGCAAATGCACCGTTCTATTTGAATACCCCACTCCTTTTTGCGGTTCTCTATAAAAGCGGAGCACTTGGCCGGATCCAGCCTCTCAGCATCAGCTTCCCGTTCATCAAATTCACGCCCTTTTATGGCTTCGGCCGGGCAAGCCATCTCGCAAATTTGGCAATTGCCGCAGGCTGATGCCATAGGTTTCCCGGTGGCCAGCGGAGCATCGGTAAGGATGCTGGCTAGCCGGACCCTGGGTCCCTCCTGGGGGGTAAGGAAAAGGCCATTCTTACCTATCCATCCCAACCCAGCTGCTCTTGCCACCAGTTTATGTGATATGACAGCAGCCAAACGCGCGCGATTTATGGTATAAGAGGCGGGAATGGGATAGGCTCTAAAACCATGGCGTTCAAGATAATTAGCTATTTTTGCGGTGCCGGTATTCTGCAAATAATCTATTGCATAATAGATATAATTGTGAAAAGAGAGTACTCTGTCTCGTTCCTGTTCCTCAACCGGATCAACAACTGCGTCCGCCAGGCGAATCACCAATGATACTGCCCGGGGAAACTGGTATATTAAGGGGCCGCAAAAACTGCTCATGTAATCATGATAGGGTGTTAAATCTGCAAATCCGCAATAATCCCAACCGTGCTCCAGGGCCATTTCCGTTAGATGCTTTTCAAGCTCCATACTTATCCTCCCTTAACCTAATATGATTTCCGATTCGACATGATGACAAAAAATCTAGCTCCGGCGGTCAGACCTAAGAAAATAGATAATTCGGTAGATAGTCCGGAATGTAAGGCCAAAGCCATACATACTCCGCTCAGTGCCGTGATAGCTCCAACCGATAAATCAATTCCGCCGGTACATATAACAAACCTCATTCCTACAGAGCAGTGATGTTTCCATACGATTTGCTAAGGTGCGAAACTCTTACTACAGGATTGTATGTATTTGTAGCCATAATTCACTCTTTCCAATATAATGGGGAAAATGTATAATAACTATTGGTAATACAATGTATTATTACCGGTTATAATTTTAATTTATCTGCAAACATCGTTTTTGTCAATGGCCAATTAACTCCTAACCAATTGAGGAGTATTTAGCGGGCATTTATGGTTATGTGTTTGTGGGACAAAAAACGCAGCTTATGCAGGCGTTAAGCCATGATGAGTTAGGCTCAATAGTTGGGAGGCATAACCTGATTTGGAATCCTAATCCTCAAAAAAAAGGCTCCAAAACTACGATTACTTACTTGAAGCCATAGAGGCAGGCAGGCTAGCGGAACAAAAAGGTATGCATTACCATCCGGCCGCTAATCGGCGCCTGGATGAACTTAGCCAAGGCAAGTCTTCGATAATTCAATTAGAGTCACTTATTGCCAATATAGATGTTGCACAGGAAATTGGTCAATTATCCCGTGGAGACCATTCTACAGGATTGTGAGCATGTTGTGAATCAAGGTACCTGTCCCCGTGATTATTCTCAATTAAAAGACTCGTCTGGCTTTTCCTATTAAGAAAATTCCTGTGGGCAGGATAAACTGGAATAGTATGTTACCTGGAACAACGAATTGGTTACTAAAAGATTCCAGTTGAAAAAGATTGCCTGCCAGCAGCATACTCCCAAAATAGGTTAACAGGCATAAAGGTATAACCAGACTTTTCGTGTCTTGAAGCCCGCATAGGGTCTTTAAAATATGCAAAATTATAGTAATAAAAGTAGCCAAGATTATAAAATCAGTAATACTCCAAACTGCAACTACCAGGGATTCCAGCCGTTCAATGGTTTCGTAAATGGAAATTATTCGAATACTGCTGAGATAAGGGATAGGCATCTTCGCCACCAGGTAGTGGCTTAGGGATCCTATTGTAGTAAACAATAGGATGATTGACACCATTCCCAGGAATATCGCAGACTCCCGCCCTTGGTTATGCAGGTTTTCTTTATCGTTAATTAAATCACCCATGAAAAACAGATAAAGCAAATATCCCCACAAGGCCAATGATATCATACTTCCCTTCATTACCGGCAGGATGTCCAGGTAACTGATGGGGGTTATATTTTCTGGCGTAAAGTTGGTTAGCGACAAGGCAGACAGAATCACGAATATTATAATGACTATGTAGATAATAACCTCACCCATGCGGGCTATTACAGTTAGTCCGGAACGAATTGCCATTGCCAGAACCACTAAGAGCATGAACGAAAACCAACCCAACGGAGTATTAGGCATTATGGTGGTAACCAAGCGATCGGCGTGATAGCGGGTATAAAGCAAGACTAAAAGAAAAATCCATAAAAGATAACAGATAACTACCAGGTTACCCAGGTATTTACCTAGGACAGTTTTAATAATATCGGTTAAGGAGGCTGCCGGATAGGCATCAAAGACTGTCTTTAACCCTAAGAACAGAAGAAACAGGATTGGCATGGCAGGAAGAGGAGCAAGCCAGGCAGCTTGTTCTGCCTCTTCAGCAGTGTAACTCGGGAGTACCCGAATGGCCGGGGAAAAGATTCCAGCCAGCATTAATATCAGAGCTTGCCGTAATGATATTTTGTTTCTTCCCCCTAGCATTGGTATTCCTCCTAGTAGTTAATTTTTAATGTATCCATGATCAATGCGGCAAAACCATTGTAGAAGGGATCAAGGGTGTAGTACCATCCACTGGCCATGGCTAGTACGATAAGGAGCAAAAATACGAAAACCTCTCTATTATAGCCCTGGCGGCGGAGATGGTAGATTTCCCAGAGCGCAAATAAGGCTAGTAATGCTATCCAGGCAAAAGGCATTTAACTCTATCCCTCCTTTATGGGTTCATCAATGGCATAGGTTCGTTTGGTATGGCAATGAATATCTATCTTGATAGGTATCTCACAGAAAATCTGTTCCCAATTGCCTTCTATATCCCGCCACCGAATTGGGTCCTGGCGTTTAATGGCGTCCCCTATTCCGATTAAGTCCACCCGATTTTCCTGGCAGAAGGAAATAATCTTGTTAAGCTCTGAACTTACTATTGTCTCTTGACGGCGGTTTAAATAGGCAATACCATGATGGTCGGAAATATTCATACTTCCAGCATATTCGGCTACATTGCTGGAAAAGTGGGTTTCTAAGGTTACTGATAGTTTGTTGCCTGAAAAAAGCGGTTTAATTCGGGTTCTGGAGGAAATTACCTGCAGGCTTATTTCCTGGTCATCAGAATCCGGTACCAACAGAACTGTTGATTTAATACGGTTAGTAGCCCAGTTCAACCCTCTGGAAGTAGGGATATCCAGCGGTGTGATCATTTGACTGCCCCGGAATGCTACATAGCCGCCAATTTCCATGTGCGGTACAGAAACCGGCGGCCTGGGGGCCTGCTTTTCTTCTCCCCTTGTAAGCAGAGTGATATATGGTAGGTATGCCTCCCGAAAGGGGTTAGCCAGCATAGCTGCCACCTCGTTTATTTGGATAGAATCGGCTAGTGACACAATACCTATATTGCCGACCAGTGTCTGCAGTCGGTCAGATATCTCATATTCTCCGGTGGTGATTTGTTTTAGCAGTTCGTTGCTGTTGATCCCGATTGGTATTATAATATTGGCGCTCAATCTAATTTGGGGATCCCTAATAAGAAAATCCAAGTAGTGAGAGATATTATCCCGAGCTGCTTGTTCCCCAATGACAAAATAGCGTACATGCCCCCAAAAAAGGCGATTATCAGCAAACCTATCCAACTTTTTGCGAGCCTCAAAGACAGAGCGTCCAGTTGCAGAAAGGGTAATAAAACTCCCCTGCCCACTTTGCTCATTGCCGCTGGAAGCAGGTTGCTCCCGCCTAATAACGGCGGTGAGTTCCACAAGGTCTTGATCAGGTATTCTATCAATAGCTACTACCTGGGTAAAGGATAACTCATTTATTTCCTCGCGATCCAACGCGGCTGTTTCGCATCCAGGAATTAAGAATAACCAAGAGCTTAGTAAGAGGACAGCAAGAGCTCTAATCATTCAGGACTGCCTCCTTTGGCGCTGCTTATCCAGGGGCTTAAGGACTGCAGGTCGCTTTTGCAGCATCGCAAGCGGGAACCGAAACAGCGTATCCTGCAATTTACCGCCTTCATTACCAACCAACGGTGCCAGGTAGGGAACCCCAAAGGTTTCAATACTGGCCAGGTGGTAGATCAAAAGCAGCACGCCAATAGCAATCCCGGGCAAGCCAGTTAAGCTGGCAAGGATCACCATAGCCAACCTTGCCAGCCGCAAGGAATTGCCAAGATCCTGATTGGGCATGGTATAACCCGCAATACCGGTAATGGCTATAGCTATTACCACTGAGGGTGATACCAGCCGCGCGTCAACTGCAGCCTGCCCTACTACAACGGCTCCCACTATGGAGACCGCCTGGCCGATGGCCCGGGGCAATCTCAAACCTGCTTCCAACAATACTTCAAAGGCCAGAAGCATAATAATTACCTCCATAAAAGATGGAAAGGGAACCCCCTGTTCCGCCTCGGCAATAGCAACTGCCAAATCAGTCGGAATCATTTCCTGATGAAAGGTAGTTAAAGCAACATAATAGCCTGGTAGCAACAGAGCAACCAGAAACATCAAATATCGCCCCAGGCGAACTATTGAGCTAATCGCATAGTTCATGGAATAATCTTCGGGAGCCTGAATGAATTGTGCAAAGTTTGCTGGAACAATGAAGCCGGTGGGAAACGTATCAATTAATAAGCCGGCCCGCCCTTCCATTATATTTGCGCAAAATTTGTCTGGTCTTTCCGTAAACAGGATCTGCGGGAATGGAGAATAGGGCCGATCAATAATCCGTTCCTCAACATCTCCAGTAGCACAAATGGCATCTATATCAATGTGGTTGATCCGTTCCCTTAGCTCATTAACCAAATCAGGATTTGTTAGACCTTTAATATACACAATAGCTAGGCGGTGAAAACTCCTTTGCCCCACAATGGTTTCCTCAATCACCAGATGGGTGCTGTTAATCCTGCGTCGAAGGGTTGCAGTATTCATCCGCAAGGTTTCCACAAAAGCATCCTTGCCGCCCTTAATTACATTCTCGCTGGTTGGTTCTGATATCCTGCGCTTTTCAAAACCGCGGACATCGAAGGTAATGGCAGTCCTCTCCTGGTCAAAAATGACAGCCACCTGGCCTCCCAGCACCGCACCAAGAACTCCTTCCAGGCTCGTGTGGGTTTGCTGGGGTGCAAAGTAGATTCCGCCTTGTTCAATTTTCTTAATAAGTTCTTGGGCCGTCCTGGCTTCAATACTACGGTTAGTCAAAGGCTTAAGAATTGATTCAGTGACCAAAGCTGTTTCCACCATTCCATCCACCAGCAGCAGGGTAACTAAAAGGTGCTGGTTGCCGTTTACCAGCAACTCCTGGAAATGGATATCAGTGCTATGTCCCAAAATTTTTCTGAGGTTGTTGCTGTTTAGTTCCTGGTTTTTAAGATTAGCTAGTTCATTTTTGTGCTCAGATGCTTTATTTACTTTTTTATTCCACCACAATTTCCATCACCTGTTATAGGATTTGTAAGCACTGACAGAATATGCAGCCAACCGATTGGAATATAAATAATATAGACTGATTTCTCTCGATACGTTTGAGTGCACAAATAGGCATCGCCAGGCTTTATCCTATAACCACATCTGCCCGACAAATTGATTTTTTTATTGACAATTATCATTTACATTTTTATTATATAGAAGTATAAGTAGCTTTTATTTAATAATATTGGTGGCTGATAAAGAAACCATTTGGTAGCTTTTAGGAAAACCAACATTATTGGTGCTTACAAGTTGGAAAGCATCGATTATAGGGGTTTTCTTAATTTACTTTTGGGGGAAATGGGGATGGCTACTCCGAAATTGGTAAGGGAAACGGACACTACATCTGCTTTTAGCTATAAAAAGAGACTAAACGACCAACAACGTCGCCAAATTCAACATGAAATAAAGTTATATATGGAACAATATTTTAAGGACAAACTGGGTAAAGGTGTTGACTATACCAAAATTGTCATCTGGGATGATATGCTCATTATTCGCGGCGAAGGTTTTTTAACTACGCCGGAAAAATATATAAATGAGACTCCTTCCGGAAGTGAGGTGGTAAGAGCAGCCCGAATGCAGGTGGTCAAGCAACATGCCATCGATAATGTAGGCTATTTCGAAGAGAAATTGCAAGCACGGGCAATTCACCACGCTTATGGATTAGAACCAGAGAACGACTTTTGGATGCATGTAATAGTGTTTGACCGCGTACTGACAGAGTAATCGGGCAAATTTGCATTAAAATAGTATAACGCAACGAATAACCCGGTAGTCTGGTGAGAACCCCCGTAGTGGGGTGGCTCCGAGAAGACCGATGATTTAATGGCGCATATGCCTTTTATTTCATCGGCTTTTTTGTTTTTCTGTATTAATCCATGCATTGTAAAGGTCTGAGAGATCGTCAGTGTAAAATCTCTCAGTCAATTAAAAGGAGGTAATACTATAATGGCCGACACAATGAAAGCTCTAGTTTATCGGGGTCCCGAAAAAATTGCCCTGGAAGATGTACCCGTCCCCAAAATTATTGAACCGGATGATGCCATTGTCCGAGTTACTACATCCACCATCTGTGGAACCGACATCCATATATGGCATGGCGGTATGCCGGAAGTTGAACCCGGAAGAATTATTGGTCATGAATTCGTAGGCGAAGTAGTTGAGGTGGGCCCGGCCGTCAGGAACGCCAAAGTTGGAGATAAAGTGGCTGTATCCTGTGTTACCCAGTGCGGTGAATGCTTCTACTGTGTACGCGGTGTTTATTCCCACTGCACCACCGGCAGCTGGATTTTCGGTTATATGATCGATGGCTGCCAGGCCGAATATGTGCGGGTGCCTCATGCTAACCTGGGAATGTTCGGTATTCCTGAGGGACTAACCGAGGAAGATGTACTATTTGTTGGTGATATTTTGTCTACCGGATACTTTGGCGCAGAAAACGCCAAAATTGAACCCGGTGATACCGTAGCCGTAATGGGATGCGGCCCAGTTGGAATGTGTGCTATGACTACCGCCCGGTTATGGGGTCCTTCCAAAATAGTTGCTGTTGATATAAACCAGGAACGTTTGGACTTTGCGGTAAAACAAGGTATTGCTGATGTTGGAGTTAACCCGCTAAATGTAAATGCGGCCGATGCAATTAGAGAGATGACGGAGGGCCGCGGAGCTGACGCAACTATTGAGGCCAATGGTTTTAAACCCACTTTTGATATGGCAATAGATGCAGTAAGAGCTGGTGGTCATGTTTCTCTGATAGGCGTATTTGAAAAACCCCAAGAGCTTGCCATGAATACATTATGGATTAAGAATATTACCATATCCATGGGCTTGGTTAATGCCAATAGGATACCCGAATTAATTAAATTAATTAAGGCCGGTAAAATAAATACCAACTTCCTGTGTACTCATCGCGCTCCTTTAAATGACATAATAAAGGGTTATGACACATTTGGCGGCAAGAAAGACGGTTGCCTGAAATGGATCGTAACTCCTTATCAAAAATAATCCTTAAGAATTCTTTTGGTTTAGTTTTCCTATAATAGGATTCATGTTCAACCCAAAAGGCACCCCATACCGGGGTGCCTTTTGGGTTGCAGGTAGAATCATGGGGACAGGTACCTTGATTATTTCTAAATGTACCTAACATATTTGTTGATGCTGGCATAAAAGAATCAAGGTACCTGTCCCCATGATTCTACCTGTCCCCATGATTCAATCTTACAAATTAGTTTTTCGCAATATAATCATTAGCAAATTCCAGATATTTATTTACTATCTCGGTACCTCTATAACCATCTTTGTTTAGGGTTTCAGCCAACTCTGAATACCAGTCCGGACAATTGTCGGCCCATTTTTGTGTTTCGGCTTCAGACAAATGATGAACCGTTACTCCCTTGCTTTCCATTTCTGCAATGGATCGGTCAACCTCTTTAGCCATTGCCTCAGCCCCGATAGCTATCATTTCCCGGCTAACTTGTTTTACTATTTCCTGATCCTTTTCCGATAATTTACTAAAACTGTCATTGTTTATAACGAAAAATACGGGAGCAGCAGCAGTCAATGCACCAATAGTAGGACCGGTAGTTGTTAAGTGCTTGGAGACTTCCTCAAATTTTCCTGAAAGCATAGCAGGAGGATCTGTCATTGCACCATCAAGAACACCAGTCTGCAAGCTGGTGTATATCTCGCCGAACGCTACCGTTAAAGGTACTGCACCGCCCGCTTCAAGTAATTTGGGTATATGCCCGCCAAATGATCTAACTTTTTTTCCTTGTAAATCAGCCACTGTTTCGACTGGATCATTGAAAAGTATTGCATAAGGTGGTGATGGTACCCAGAATAAAGGGGTAACGCCTAGTTTTTGGTACTCTTCTGTAAATTCAGGAAATTCCTCAAATATTTTTGAAGTTACTTCAGATACCCCTCTTAAATCAAGTTTATTTCCCAGATCAAGATCGATGGTACCTGATATAGCATTGGTTAATTTTAATTGTCCTGGCCAAAATGATACTACTAGCGAACCTGCATCAGCAGTCTGTTTCATAACTCCTTCCAGAGTGTCCTCAGCTTTTAATAATGCCCCTGAATATACCCCTCGCATTTTAACGCGTCCTTCTGTTGCTTCATATATTTTTTCCATCCATTGTTCGGCTAAAACGCCCACCTGGGGATGATTCTTGGCATATCCACTAGAGTATACTAGCTCAATAGGTTTTACCTCTTCGTTAGCCCCTTGGTTAGCGCCATCGCTATTAGCTCCGTCATTGGATCCACAACCTGAAATCTGCGGAATTAATAACAGGAAACAAAGAATTAGAGAAATCACCATGTAGTTATTTCTTTTCATTCGATAACCCCCTTTTAACAATTGTGATAGCAGCATTGCTTTGTTGTTGGAGAAAGTATTCAGTTTCCTTCACCTTCCCTCAGATTAGTATTAATAAGCTTTAATCTTCAGGCGCAGTGTAAATTAGGCGATACCCTCCTGTATAGTTGAGTCCCAGGAGGTCGGTCCATATTGGGTCTGGTTCCCATTTCCACCTGAAACTTATCAATTTTGTTCTAGCCTCTAAAGGATCCATGGAGGTTTCATAAATTGATAGATAGGGTATTTGGTGCGGTTCAGGCAGGTTAGGGTCAACTATTTTATAGCGAATGGCGGAATCGTAAAAACCGAGGTCCAAGGTTTCGGGCGCATGTTTTTCGTTATACCACTTATTATATTCTTCTTCTTTGGCCGGGTCGGTATTATAGTTGAGAACTATGTAGACCCCTTGAACTTCTCTATTGCTTCTTTCGGTTAGGATTTTGGGACAAATTTGCTGATACATGGTATCAACCTTCCGTACCATATCATTAAAACTTTTGCCGTCTGCTTTTAGTTGGGCATCTCGCTCTAAAATTTCTTCAAAGGCTTTTTTCAAATCATTATGCTTTATTTCCCATAATGCCAGATATTTTGGTACTCCTAAGAATGTTGGAGAATTACTCAAGACATTCTCATAGCGTGATACTTTTCCGATAAATCCCAGCTCTTTCATACTGGGAATAAGAACTCCATTATACCATTGGTTAAATTCCTTTTCTTTTTGTGGATCGGTACAATCAGTAAGTGCAATAAGAACTCCAGAACTTGAACTTTTTTCCATCATCAATGCCTCCTATTTTAATTAATTTAGATTATTTAATACTTGGATATTGCTACATTTGCGACTAAGACTATATTTCTTTGAAAGGCTCTGATAAAGGCTTGGTAACCAAGTCGTACATTTCTGGGCGCCGGTCGCGGAAAATGTTCAAAGAGCAGCGATAGCTAATTAATTCTTCCTCTTTTAATAAGGCTCTGACTACATCTTCTTCAATAGTCTCCGAGGAAGCAATAATCGTACCATTGGGGGATGCAATGGCGCTATGTCCTATGAAATATGCATCTCCTTGGTAGCCTGAACGGCTGCAGGCAATAAAATATACCCCATTTTCTTGAGCCCTGGTATAAGCTCGATATTTAACAGAATTCATATCAGGAGTCACTGAACCAAAGCCGCCTGAGATATTCCAACCGCTGCAGATAATCTCCGCACCTTTTAGAGCTAGAATCCTTGACAATTCCGGGAATCTGCCATCATAACATATAACCATTCCGATTTTGCCTAATTCTGTTTGAAACACTTCTGATGTACAACCAGGATAGAAATAGTGCTTTTCACCTAACGGAAGATGCATCTTATGATGAACTCCAATTATCCCGTTGGGGCCAAGCAATGCGAGAATGTAAAAATATTTGTGTAAATCCTTCAGATGGTAAAATAAAACCAAATGGAGGATTTTGTTTATGGAAAAGAAAAAGCGAGAGAGACGTAGAAAAAGATTACCGGAAGGTTGGTTACAGGAGTTTATCCAGGCTTATGATATTAAGAGCACGGATGACTTAAAAGGGGCTCTGGCCGATTTAGTCGGTGATACAGTCGAAACTATGCTGCAAGCCGAATTAGAAGCTGATTTGGGCTATGCAAAAAATGATAGCGAGAATAAGGCAACTGACAATAGTCGGAATGGCAGCTCCCCCAAAACACTACGTTCGGAATACGGCCCGATCGATATAGACGTGCCCCGCGATCGCAAAGGTGAATTTGAGCCCAAGATTGTTCCCAAATACAAACGGGATATACAAGGGTTGGATAATCAAATTATCAGCATGTATGCTAAAGGCATGAGTACACGAGATATTAGTACACATATAGAGTCTCTTTATGGAGCAGAAGTATCAGCAGAAACCATCTCCAAAATCACAGATAGAATACTTCCCGAGATAAAAGAATGGCAAAACCGACCGTTAAAACCGCTCTACGCAATGATGTTTTTTGACGCTATTCATTATCCAGTCAGGACAGAAGGTCTGGTAAAGCAGCGCGCCGTTTACATAGCAATTGGAATCGATCTGGATGGTAACAGAGATGTCTGCGGCCTGTGGATCGGTGAGTCGGAAAGCAGCAAATACTGGCTCAGTATCATGAATGAACTAAAAAATCGGGGAGTTAGAGATATACTTATTACTTCAGTGGACGGACTAAACGGCTTCAGTGAAGCTATACATACCGTTTATCCCCAAACAGATATTCAACGTTGCATAGTCCATCAAGTTCGTAACTCCATGCGCTATGTAAGCCATAAAGATTTAAAGGCTTATACCTCAGAAATGAAAAGAATCTACCAGGCCCCAACTGAAGAAGCTGGACTTATGGAACTAGATGCTTTTGAAGAAAATTGGGGTAAGAAATATCCAGCAGCCCTGCGTTCCTGGCGAAAAAACTGGGTAGAACTCAGTACCTTCTTTAAGTACCCTCCGGCCATTCGGCGGCTTATTTATACCACTAACCGGATTGAAAATTTCAACCGCAGCTTGCGGAAAGTCACCAAAGCCAAAGCGGCCTATCCGTCGGATACCGCCCTATTAAAGTCCCTGTATTTAGCAATTCAAGACATCACCATTAAATGGGGGAAAATCAGCGGCTGGCGCGAGATTTTTGGCCAACTGGTTCTCATTTTTTCCGAACGTATTTTCCCTGGAGATTATAGCTAATTAGAAACAGCTGGCTTTGTTCTTTACAAGAACTGAGCCAGCTGATACGCTTTAAAATACATAGGGGAAATAATTCCTCAATATAGCCATCAATTTTTGATTACTGCTGAAGGATACACAAAATTATTTACACTACCAGCAATGCAGCCGAATTGTAGAGTGTCCCCGTAATTGTTGGGTGTTGCTGAGCCATACCAACCACTACATATACATTGTATTTTTTGGTTAGCTCCAGAAGAGCTTCTGTGGTAGGCCCAGGAATAGTCTCTGCTGCACGCCAATACCTGGACGCCCATTCAGCAAAACTCTCGTTTGGATCCATACTCTCCCCTGGCATGGTGGGCTTTATATAACCTATATTGGCTAATTCGGGAAATACAATTAGTTCAGCTCCTTTCTCCGCCTCAGCAGCCACAAAAGATCTCATTCTTTCAATGTTTCTTTCCAATTGCAAGTGTTCTACCGAAAATTGGACTGCACTAACCTTAACCTCTTCTTTCATCCTTATTATCACCTCGCTTTTTTCTTGTACTGTTTCCTGTCCTGTTAAAATAGCCACCTCCTTACTTTAATAAACTATATGGTCCTGCCAATTAAAGAACCTTCATACACCGCTTCCATAACACTGCGCGGCTTAACACAGTCGCCCACAAAAAATAAATCAATCGCAGAACTCTCTATTTCACTAATAAGGGAATTTTCCGCAACTGCGCCTGTACTAACAACAACCCACTCTGCTTCAATCAGCTCATTTTCTCCCATCTGCAGATTATGGACATCAACTCCGTTTTCAGTGATCGCAACCGCTTTACGGTTAGAAAGAACAGTCACATTATTCTTTTTTAATGCTTCAATCAAGCCGAACCGGTTAAATGGTTCCATATCCTGAAATGCTGCTGGCAGCTGTTCAATAATTGACACATCATTTCCTGTTTCTGCCAGGTATTCGGCTGTCTCAGCACCAACCATGCCTCCGCCTAATACGGCTATCTT
The DNA here is from genome assembly GCA_050949885.1 of Syntrophomonadaceae bacterium. GTDB lineage: Bacteria > Bacillota > Syntrophomonadia > Syntrophomonadales > Syntrophomonadaceae > JBMNGO01. The sequence continues at coordinate 370,264 of JBMNGO010000001.1, forward strand.
GTGGTTCTTAAGTACTACCTTGCCTTGCAGAATTTCCCAGGCCCCTACAACATTCCTGCCGCTTATACCAGGAATGTCTGGAAAAAAAGGTTTTGCGCCTGTGGCTATCACAACCGCATCTGGTTTTAGGGTTTCCACCAATTCCGGGGTAACCTCCCTTCCTAACTCAATTTCAACACCCAACTTGTGTAGTTGGGTCTCCAGGAATTGTATCAACCACAACATTTTTCTCTTGCTCTCCGGTTTGCCAGCCAATAATAACTGACCGCCAAGTTGTTTTCCTTTATCGTAGAGAGTAACCTGATGACCTCTGATGGCTAAAATCCTTGCTGCTTCCATACCACTCGGACCACCGCCTACGACAATTACCCTTTTGGCATAGTTGGCAGGCTTGATTTCCACAAATTCTTTATCACGTCCCAAGTCAGGATTAACCGTACACCTTCGTGCCCCCCCTCCTTGCCTGCGATGGGCCGATCCAAAAATGCATTCATTACAAGAGATACACCGGCGAATATCCTCTGTTCTTCCCTCCTTGGCTTTATTCACCCATTCAGGATCAGCCAAGAGGGGTCTGGCTAAGCCAATTAGATCAGCCTTTTCCTGTACCAGCAACCTGTCACAAAAACCCGGGTGCTTCAAACCGCCCCCAGCAACTACCGGGATATTTACTGCTTTTTTAATGGATTCCCAGATATACTCTTTCCAACCTTCTGGAAAGCGCATTATATCAGCAAAGATGTGAGCGGTTTCAAAAGTACCAGCTGAAACGCTAATATAGGCTACTCCTGCATCCTGGAGATAACGGGCAATTTCTGGTGATTCATCCAAGGTAACTCCTCCAGGCAGAAATTCAATAGCACTAATTCTAAAGCCGATAGGAAAATCATTTCCCACCGATTCTTTCACCGCCTGGATCAATTCAAGAGGGAATCTCATTCTATTGGCAAGACTGCCGCCATAGGAATCTGTTCTCTGATTCATATAAGGTGAAATAAACTGGTTTATCAGGTAGCCGTGAGCACCATGTAACTCCACCATATCATAGCCTACTTGTTTGGCTCTCTCGACGGCTCTGACAAATCCTTCGATTATTTCGTGGATTTCATTGTGGGTTAATTCGCAGGGAGTAGGATAGGGGGTGCCTAAAAGGGTTGCCGGAAGAGGTGAAGGAGCCAGACGCCGCTCACCCGTTACTACTGCCTCTGGGTATTTTTGCCTTCCCGGGTGATTTAGTTGGGCGATTATTTTTGCACCATAAGCATGTACTTTCTCAACCAGTTCATAATGCCCCATTAGAACCCAGTCCGAGTTAAGCACTAACTGGTTAAGGCCATTGGGCAGAAAGGGAGAAATATTTCCTACCGTTATTAAGCCAACGCCGCCTTTAGCCCGTTGTTCATAGTGATTGATGGTCCGGTTGGTTACTTCTCCGGTGGATGTTGCATAGGCGGTTCCCATTGGCAGCATTACGATCCGGTTTTTTAGCTTTATGGTTCCTATTTTGGTTGGTTCAAACAGTTTAGTATAGCGTTTTTCTATGTCCACTTCATCCGCCTCCTAATCAAAATAATAGTAGCTAAATACAAGTATTCTTGTACTAAGCAACAAACTGGAACCCAAAGTACTACATCATATTAGGCAAAATCAAGGCGAGCTCAGGTGTTTATTGCATAATGAAATAGGACAAAGTTGCAAAAGGAAATCCCCACTTTTGCAACAGTAAATTCCTCAAAAATGCAAAAAGGCCATTGTCGGCACCAAACCATAATAATACCCTTGTAATTGACCGCAAATCGATTACTGGGAGGAACGGAGGATGCTGACAATGACACAAGCACATGATATCAGAAAGCTGTATTTTGAGGAAGGCAAGAGGATTAGTGAAATTGCCAGGGAAACAAAGCACGATCGTAAGACGGTCAGGTACTACATCGAAAAAGATAACTGGAATCAAGAGTTACCTGTTGCAGTCCAGGAACCCAGTTACCCGAAACTTGATCCATTTAAGCAGGATATAGACAGCTGGCTTGAGGAAGACAAAAGAGCCAAACGGAAACAGCGTCATACCGCCAGGCGCGTATACGACAGACTGATTGAGAAATATGGAGATGGCTTTGATTGTTCCTATCGTACAGTTGCCGGGTATGTAGCTATGAAGAAGAAAGAAATCTTCGGGAAGAGAACTGGCTACTTGCCCTTGGAACATATACCCGGGGAAGCCCAAGTTGACTTTGGAGATGCCGAATTCTATGAAAACGGACATCATTACCCTGGAAAATATTTAAATCTCTCCTTCCCCTACAGTAATCAGGGATACCTGCAGTTGTTCAAGGGAGAAAACCAGGAATGCTTGTTTGAAGGCTTAAGGACCATATTTGAATACATAGGCGGCGTTCCCATCAGGATATGGTTCGACAACGCCAGCACCATGGTAACCAGAGTAATGAAGAATAGTGAGCGTAGCTTGACCGAAGGTTTTTCCCGCTTTAGGGAGCATTACCGTTTTGAGGCAGCCTTCTGCAACCCCAATGCCGGGCATGAGAAAGGCAATATTGAAGGAAAGGTAGGATATCATCGTAGAAACCTCCTGGTTCCCGTACCGAAATTCAATGATCTTAAAGAATTTAATAAAGATCTGCTGATTAAGTGTGATGATGATGCGAAAAGAGCGCATTACCGTAAAGACATGACCATTGTTGAGCTTCATATGGCCGACAGAAAAGCCCTGCTGGAAATGCCGGCAACAGCATTTGAAGCCTGTAAATATATCACTGTTAAAACCAACGGATACGGTCGATTCTACCTGAACAACAACATGCATGAATACTCTGTATCACCGAAGTATGCAAACACGCGGGTATTGATCAAGATGACCGCATTTGAAGTAAGCGTCCTGGACGAAAGCCACCGGGAAATTGTTAAACACCAGCGGCTTTATGGAGACCATAAACAGCAGAGCATGCAGTGGCTGCCGTATCTGACGCAGTTGTCCAGGTACCCAGGAGCATTGAAGTATACCGGGATCTATCAAATGCTACCTGACCCAGTCCAGGAATACCTGGAGAAATGCACCAAAAGCGAGAAAGGAAAACTTTTAAGAGCCATCGCCACACTTACCGAAAAAAGCGGTTTTGAAAAAGCAGTAGAAACCATCGGCGCAGCACTTTCGTATGCAGTAACGGACATTGACAGCCTGCACAATCTCCATAATCGTTTGCATGCTAAAGTAGTGCAGTTTGACCCCGTTAAACTTCAGGCTTATGTGCCGCAGTTAAAAAGGTACGTTCCCGATTTTGCGGCCTATGACAAAAACCTTGGAGAGGCGGGTGAACCGAAGTGCTGAGCCAGGAAATCGCAAACACATGCAAAGAACTGCGGTTAAGCCGCAACATAGCAGAAATGTCGGGAGAGATTCAGGCAGATACCCATCAGGAATACCTGTTAAGACTATTGAAATCCGAGCTTGAGCACCGTGATATGTGCAGGAAAGACAAACTGATAAAGGGTGCCGGGTTTTATTCAGCTAAGACCTTTGAAAGCTTCAGGTTTGATGAAGTGACCCTTCCCGGAGCTATTAATCCGGAATACTTGAAAAGCTGCGAATTCATTGAGAGCAAAACCAATCTGGTAATGTATGGAAATGTCGGGGCTGGCAAAACGCATTTGTCCATAGCATTGGGAATTGAAGCCTGCAAGAAAGGAATGGAAGTTAAATTCTTTAGGACATCAGCCCTGGTCAATAAACTGGTGGAATGCAAGAAAAACGGAACATTATCGGCGTTTATGAAGCAATTGAACAAAGCCAAGTTATTGATTTGTGATGAATGGGGTTACGTTCCCCTGGACCGGACTGGTTCCCAGTTGCTGTTTGAAGTAATATCGGAATGCTATGAACGCAAATCAGTGATAATCACAACCAACATAGAGTTTTCAAGGTGGGTAAACGTATTCTACGATGAACAGATGACGGGAGCCATAATTGACCGATTACTTCATCACTGTCATCTTCTGATGTTTCTTGGACCAAGCAATCGCATGAGGGAGTCCCCTCTGGCTCAATAGTAGGCTACTTGATCATCGTTTCAACCATGGGGTTTACATAATAATTCCCCACCGGTGCCTGGGGAAATCTTTTTGCAAAAGTGAGGAATTTTCACTTGCAAAAAACACTCAGGTGCCAAATATAGAATAGCGATCATAACCAAACAACATAAAACAAAGGGTAAGGCACCTTGTATTATGGTCTTTATTGGGGTTTCCGGAACTACAGCTTTAACTGCATACAGGTTGAGGCCAACGGGAGGAGTAATAGCAGCAACTTCCATCATCAGCACCAGCACCACCCCAAACCAGATTGGACTCCATCCCATTGTGGTAACAATGGGCATCATCAGCGGAACGGTTAAAGCTAATATGCTTGTTGCCTCCAGGAACATGCCAAGTAGAGTATAGAATAGAATTATTAAAATAAAGAGGAGATATGGGGGTAGTCCCAACCCAACAATAGCATCTGTCAATAGTTCACTAAATCCAGTGATAGCCAAGTATGTACTGAACATCATTGATCCTATTACTACCACCATTATGGCAGTTGACCTATACCCGATTTGTCGGACACACAGTAGTTAGGTAAAATAACAACTGTGGAGGGATTAACAAATGGGGAACAAGGGAAAGCGTTATGACGCGGAATTTAAGGCGGATGCAGCCAGATTGGTGAAAGAAAGCGGCAGATCAGTTGCCAGTGTGGCAAAGGACCTGGGGGTGAATCCCCAAACCTTGAGAAATTGGCTACGAGATAACAAGAAACAATCTTCTGATAAAGCAAGACTAATTGAGTTGGAAGCTGAATTAAGGGCTGAAAAGCGAAGAACAGCTGACTTAGAGGAGACTGTAGCAATATTAAAAAAAGCTGCGGCCATCTTCGCGACAAACAACCGGAAGTAAGCTATAAATTTATCAAGGAACACAGCTCCGTGTTTCCGGTTGAGAAGATGTGCCAGGTCCTCGAAGTATCGCGGAGCGGCTATTATGATTGGAAAGACCGGCTCCCAAGCAAACGTAAGCTTGAGAACCAAGAAATACTTAAAATTGCCCGGAAGAGCTATAAAGAATGCCATGGTATGTGTGGTTTGGATAAACTCCTTGCTGATGTAAGAGAGAAGTTTCCCAACTGTAGCCGTAAGAGACTCTACGAAATCCAACGGAAAAACAAGTTATATGCCAAACGCAAAAAGAAATTTAAAGTAACAACGAATTCTAATCATAAACTACCAGTAACGGAAAATCTTTTAAATCAGAACTTTAAGACGGATAAACCGAATGCCGTATGGGTAACGGATATCAGCTACATATACACCTATGAAGGCTGGCTGTATCTAGCTATGATAAAAGATATATTCACCAAGGAAATAGTAGGCTGGGCAACGGATAGTAACATGAGAACAGAACTTTGTATTAAAGCCCTGGAAAATGCTGTGAGGCGGCATAAACCACCCAAGGGAATCATTCACCACTCTGATCGAGGCGTGCAATATTGCAGTAGAGAATACCAGGCAACCCTTAAGAAACACGGAATGATCTGCAGTATGAGCCGGAAAGGTAACTGCTATGATAATGCCTGTGCGGAAACGTTCTTCAGTACTATAAAATGCGAGATGCTTTACCATAAACGTTATATGACACGGGAGGAGGCCCGCTGGGACATCTTTTGGTATATAGAAGTATTTTACAACCGTAAAAGAAGACACCAAGCGCTGGGATACCTTTCACCAGCTACATTTAGAAAAGGCTATTTAGAGCAAAAGGCGGCTTAAAAAAGCTAGAATTATGAGATTTTGAGCAAAACTATGATTTAGTAAGAAAACCTAACTCTGGACTGTCTGTTTTATCGGGAAAACCCCAAGTTGAGGTGACGACACTGCTAACCAAACCTGATATTAAGTTCTTTATAGTAAATTCCTTTTTAATTAACCCCATCAAGAATATGGCCACAACACCTACGGCCGCAGCCTCCACAGGTGTCCAGATGCCAAAGAGAATTCCCAAAATTATGGTTAAAACCAGTACTAGGAAGGGAATAACCCCTATGAGTGAGGTTAGCTTTTCCCGCATGGTGAACACTTGAGACTTTGGAGCCAGACCTGGCTTGATGATGCATCTAATCGCAACCATTAGGGCAAATAGACAGGCCAATACCAGACCCGGCAGTATGCCGGCGATCAATAGTTTACCGATCGACTGCTCAGCAAAGATAGAATATAGAATAAAGGTAATACTAGGCGGGATCATTATTGCTAAAGTCCCCCCCACTGTAACTACTCCAACCGATAATGCTTCATCATAATTAAACCTTCTCAGTTCCGGCAGTGCAATTCTGGCCATAGTTGCAGCTGTAGCCGCACTAGAACCTGTTAAGGTAGCCATCCCGGCACAGGTTATCACCGTGGCAATTGCGGTGCCGCCAGGCAATCTTCCCATCCACTTATAAGCGGCATTGAATAGTCCAGTGGTAATCTGTGATTCTGAAGCAAAAGCAGCTAACAAAACGAATAGTGGGATAACCACAAAACTATAGGTAGTAGTTACTGATACACTTAGCAGCATGGGTAAACCAATTCCGCTCTCAATCCTGCCGGTAAAGATAGTTATACCCACCATACCGGCTATACCCAGGGTTATTCCTACATTAATTCCAATAGCCAGGAAAATGACAATTATTGCTGTTGTCACAATTATCGATAACAGGGCTGCATCCATTTACTTACCCCCTTCTTAATTGGCAATTATTTTTGATTTAATGGTGGAATCTGTTAGAAAGATATTTCGGCTGTTTACTGCTATGATGAATAAAAGAGTGATGCACATTAAAATGCTTCCAAATACCAAGAAACTCAGGGGGATTATAGTTGGAATTTCAACAAGTCCCCGGCGAACATAATGTTCATTCATGGCAATGATGAATTCTTCAGTACCGGTCCAAAACAAAATTCCAAAAAAAATAAGGCTTACCAAGCCATTAATAACATCAAGGAAAGACCGAACTTTTTCATTTAATAACGAATAAAGGATGTCAATCCTTATTTGTCTATTTGAATATTGGGTAAAAGCTATGGAAAGGAAAACCATCATTAAGAAAGCCACTTCGGTAATTTCAAATACTCCACCGATTGGCTTTCCAACCAACCAACGAATAAACACATCTACTGTTATCAACAGAGCAACAACAAAGAGTATTACCCCTCCAACAGTTGCAGAAACACTACATACTCTCTCCAATAACCTATTCAAATTCTTCACCTCTCTAATCTTCAATCTTTGCGCAATTCTTCCTAAGAATGATCCAATAAACCCCTACTGTAATTAGAGGTAACTGCGACGTTTCTCTAAAGAGACCTTGTGCATGTCCTGTTCTTAACGGTGATCGGTGAATTTTCCCTCTAGGTCGATTTGATTATAGTATGATCACTGTTTAGGCCTTACTCCTCTTGTCCAAATACCCACCCCCTATCGCTTTTATCCCTACCCGGACATAGCTTTTATAATGAGCGCCAACAGCAAGAGATTAGAAATACTTAACCATATTAATATCTCGATTATTTGAAAAAAACCTTACATCGTCGTCTAAATCTGATAACAAACCTGCCTTGACATTGTCAGGCAAAAAACATCCCTATTCTTAAATTTGTATACACCCCTTTAAAGAACTCCCTGTTGTATGCTTATGGATTTAATGCGGTTGTCCAGAGACGCGTGCAAGCTATTATAATAAACGAACTAAACAAAAAAACCCTGCGCCGGCATTCTAATTCCAGCAGCAGGGTATTGTTCTATAGTCCTCAAAGTCATTAACGAAGAAATAAATTATGAATTTTTCGAGCATTACTTTAGACCATGCTTTAACTAAAGCTTTATTACCATTAGCAAGACAATTTATTTCAATAACTCTATCTTCAGGTATTGCTAAACTTCTTTTCATATAGCTGCCCTTTCTCCCGGTCGGTGCATTATGTGCAACCTGATTCCCAGTATTTTACACCAATCCAAAGTGCTTCCGGGCGAATTTTGTTGGTAAATGTTGCCTACAGTTATTAAAATAGCACGTTTTTGTATTGCTTTCAAGAGGGTTATAGAGATTTGTAGAATCATGGGGACAGGTACCTTGATTCTTTTATGGCCAGCATAAACAAATATGTTAGGACCATTTAGAAAGAATCAAGGTACCTGTCCCCGTGATTTTCTTGACTATAAATTATTAATAGCTAATACTATATTAGAAACAAACGGCTATTGGGGAGGTATCCCGGTGGGAAATGTTATGGCCATTGAATTGTCTCATGTTAATGTTTTCTTTGATGATGTCTGTGCTCTGTACAATATTAACCTTAAGGTTAAAGAAAAGGAATTTATGGGCATCATCGGTCCCAACGGGGGAGGCAAAACCACCCTTTTGAAGGTAATACTCGGATTAATCAAACCATCTGCGGGATCAGTGCGAGTGCTGGGCTTACCGCCTGCAGAATCTCATGGTTATATGGGCTATGTGCCTCAATACTCCAAATTTGACCGCCGTTTTCCCATCAATGTTAAAGATGTTGTATTAATGGGCCGTCTTCATAAGAGCGGGCCTTTTTTGCACCGATATTCCAGCCAGGATGAAAAAAGAGCGAATGAAGTAATGAAGCAGATGGAAGTCTATGACTTGGCTCACAGGCAGATTGGCCAGTTATCGGGCGGCCAAATGCAAAGGGTGCTGATTGCCCGAGCCCTGGTTCTGGAACCCCAAATAATCCTTTTGGATGAGCCTACAGCCAGCCTGGATTCCTATTCCAAGTCCCATATTTGTTCTCTTTTAAAAGAGCTTAATGAGTCAATGACGGTTGTAATGGTTACCCATGATATGGGTGTAATCTCTTCCTATGTGGAGAGCATTGCCTGTTTGAATCAAGAACTGATCTATCACGGAGGGCCTGAGCTAGATACAGATATTTTGGGCAAAGCCTACGGATGTCCAATAGAATTGATAGCTCACGGGGTTCCTCATCGGGTTTTACATGAACATGCGGAGGATTCTTTGAATGATTGAGGCATTGTTTGAATACCAATTTATGCAGAACGCCTTGATTTCTGCAATACTGGCCAGTATTGCCTGCGGCATAATTGGCCCGGTAATAATGGAAAAAAAGCTGGTAATGATGAGCGGCGGCATAGCCCATACCGCTTTTGGAGGTATAGGACTAGGTTATTTTCTTGGTATTGAACCTATTATTGGAGCCTTGTTTTTCTCCGTCTTGGCCGCCGTTGCAATAGCTTTAATTCATAAGAACACACGTACTAGTTCGGATTTGTTAATCGGCATGTTTTGGTCCCTGGGTATGGCCTTGGGTATTCTTTTTATCGCTTTTACCCCTGGTTACCCGCCCGATATGACTTCTTATTTATTTGGGGACATTCTGACCGTATCCCAGTTGGATATTATACTCATAGGCTGCCTGGATCTTATAATTGTCTTTGTTTTCTTTGCCTTCTTTAATCTGTTTAAAGCTTATTTGTTCGATGAAGAATTTTCGGCTGTAATAGGTATTCCCATTGTTATACTTGAATATACTCTGTATATTTTGATAGCTCTCTCCGTTGTCAGTCTCATAAGGGTGGCAGGTATAATCCTTATAATTGCCTTACTGACTGTTCCTCCTTCCATCGCTAAACTATTTACTTACCAGTTTAAAAGTATTATTCTAATTTCTATAGCTGTAGGTACTTTATTCAGCATTTTGGGCATTTGGATATCCTATTATATGGATATTCCGTCCGGAGCCGCCATAGTAGTATTAGCTGTTGGCTCTTATGTTATAACCTCAATAATAAGGGGGATTGTTCGCAAATACTGGGCAATTATCAACTGAGTATTTGTGCTTTTTGCAATCGGGGTTCCCAAAATTATCCATGGAATGTTATATTGTTAGAGTTAGCATGTTAATTAATAACCAACCAGGAGGTTCTTCATCATGACAGTCAAAATTATAACCGACAGTACTGCTTATATTGATTCCAAAACCCAGCGTGATTATAATATATCGGTAATTCCTCTAAACGTGCACTTTGGGCAGGAGGTATACGAAGAAACCAGTTTACCCTATGACTACTTTTATGATCGGATTGAAAGAGAAAAGGTGTTTCCTTTTTCATCCCCTCCTTCCTTTGAAAAAGTATATTCTGTATTCAGGGAGGCAGTTGCCCAGGGTGAAGAAGTTTTGGGAATATTTATTTCCAAGCAGCTCAGTGAAACATTTAACACTGCTGTTAAAGTGCGTGAAGAACTGCTGGGTATTTACCCTGATGCCTCCATCACCATAATTGATTCCAAGAACACTTGTATGGCATTGGGATTGCCTGTAATTGCAGCAGCCCAGGCCGCCCAGGAAGGGAAAAACTTATATACTATAGTTGATATGGTTTCAGAAATTATAGATAAAATGCATTTTTACTTCATTCCGGTGAACCTGGACTATTTAAGAAAAGGCGGAAGAATTGGGGAAGCTTCTTCTCTGACCAACTTGTTCCCCCAGGTTCCTGTATTGTATACCAATAATGGCCGCATATCTGTGTTGAAAAAAGATCTTAATCCTGAAAACGCGTTAGAACAGCTATTAAGTCTTTTATATAATGACTTTAAATCCAAGGGACTGCAACAAGTAGTAATCCACCACATACACTGCCATTATAAAGCCGTTAATCTTGCCCAAGATATTAAATTAAGGTATGGTATTAAGGTTCCTGTTTTGGGAATTGGCCCTGTTATAGGTCTTCATGCCGGTCCGGGCACCGTTGGCATAGTATATTACTAGAAATCAAAAGGTAAATATTTCCCTGGTTGGAATGCAATTAAAAATGAATCAATCCTGCTAAACCAATGGCAAGTCTTAATAATCTAAGGCTTGTTTTTTTTACAATTTTTTCTTCTGTCACTATTGCAATTTTATAACTGAATACTATGATTCATTTTACACAATCTAAATATAATTAAATCTTAATCATAACGAAAGGAGCTGCCAGGAAATGACTCTGAATCAACAAGAACTGCAAAATCTGCGGCATCTAATCGGGTCTCATTTAACCATGGAAAGAAAATTAAACTTTTATGCCGATGAAGCCCAAGATCCCCAATGTAAGCAAATGTTTGCTCAAGCAGCACAATCCGCAAGTGACACCTGTCAGAAATTGATTAGTTTCTTAGGATAAGGAGATGAATTAATGAATAAGCATATCCGTGACAAAGAAATGGTAAATGATGTTCTTTCTATGTGTAAATCAAGTCTAATAACCTATGCGGATTCTATTTCCGAAACTGGGAACCAAAAGTTAAGGCAGACTTTGCAGCAAATCCGCAATTCTGATGAACAATTCCATTATCAGCTATATTCTATGGCACAACAAAAGGGTTTTTATAAGCCCGCAGCCCAGGCCAGCCAGCAAGATATTGAACAGGTTAAAAGTCAGTTAAGTTCTTAGTAAAAATAAAAAGAGGGTGCACCTTATTGGTTACAGGTGCACCTTTTTACATTTTTGCTAATTTTATCGTGATACCATGTCTATAAAGGCTTGAATCTAAATTGGAGTTAATACTATAATATTCCCATCCCTGCTGAGCTAATCCTCCCATCGTTCCGGGCTGGTTAAATGAAAGACAGATTTCCCGAATAAGTTCCAGGGCAGGGCAAATAATAAAAGAGGATTGGCAAAATAGAAATAGCCCCTTTAATTTTAACAAAACACTGGGAGAATTATTATGAAGGTAGCTATGCTGTCGCCTATTGCCTGGCGAACTCCTCCCAGGCATTATGGTCCCTGGGAAAGGGTAGTATCTTTAATAACTGAAGGTTTGGTCTCAAATAATATTCAGGTAACCCTATTTGCTACAGGGGATTCCATAACTTCAGCCCAACTACAATATATTTGTCCGTATCCTTATGAAGAAAACCCTGATATTGATCCTAAAGTATGGGAAGCTTTGCATATATCATACCTTTTTGAAAGGGCCGGAGAATTCGATATAATTCATAATAATTACGATTTTATGCCCCTTTCTTATAGTCGCTTGGTAAAAACACCAATGATTACAACCATCCACGGCTTTTCTTCCAAAAAAATCCTGCCCATATATAGGGAGTATAACCGCGACAACTACTATGTATCCATTAGTAATGCGGATCGCCACCCGGATCTTGATTACCTGGCTACCGTATATCATGGCATAGACCTTAAAGAGTTTACGCTCAATCTCCAGGCCGGCAACTACCTGCTGTACTTTGGACGCATACACCCGGACAAAGGCCTTTCCGAGGCGATACAGATTGCCTGCCAGTTCGGAATGAAGCTGCTGATTGCAGGCATTATTCAGGATAAACATTATTTTAATGAAAAAGTAGCCCCCCATATTGACAATGATTTCATTGCCTATCTGGGTTCTGTAGGCCCCTCACAGAGAAATGATCTTTTGGCAGGTGCTTATGCCCTCCTCCATCCCATCCGCTTTGATGAGCCTTTTGGCCTTAGTGTAGTAGAAGCTATGGCCTGTGGGACTCCGGTTGTTGCCTTCACCCGGGGATCCATGCCCGAGGTAATAAAAGATGGCAAAACCGGTTTTTTGGTAAATAATGTTAATGAGGCCTGTGAAGCCTTAAATGACTTGCCAATAATTAACAGAAAAGCCTGTCGGGATTGGGTGGAAAACAGATTCAGCCAGGAACGGATGGTGGCTGACTATATCACCCTTTACAACACAATTCTTCAATAATTCGTTAATAAGCTTTCTTATTATCCATTAGTTTCAACTAAAACAACCCAAGGCCTTTTGATATAATTGTTATAAAAGGTCGGTTTTTGACTTTTTGGTGGGGAGAGAATTTGTGACAAAGATTTCCATCCGACTCTGGGGGGCAATACCATATATCCGTACTGTGGCCATTATATTGACTGTCCTTTTAGGTTCTCTTTTGTCAGTGTATCTTTTCGGACCCACTTCTTATGATATTCAGGGTGCTTCCGTTTACGTTTTCGCCGAACCGGCTGCCGAGGGTAAAACCGTTGTTGATATACCTCCCTTCGGGAACATTTTAGCCAACACCCACCCCCTTCCTCTGGAGCTTCACCTGAGGCTTGATTATGTTGGAACTCAACTGGCCCAGGGTATAGTTAACCTTAATGACACCGAGTCGCCGATAATCAGCGCTGTACAGCAAGGTCTGCAAGATGCCATGGCCTCTTTTTTCTGGCGGCAAATAGCGGTGGGAGCTTTGGGAGCAGCTCTTTTCACCTTATTACTATGGCGCCTAAAGATAAAACATGCTCTTCTTGCAGGATTAGCAGGAGCTTTGATTATTGCCCTAATTCTTTTAGGAGGCTTTAGGGATTATGATATTGAAGCATTCAAAGAACCGGAATACACTGGGGTAATCGCCATGGCCCCCCAATTCATTCCCGAACCATCCAAACTTCTTGCTCAATTAGAGGAAATGAAACATCAAACCCGCTTAATGGTTTTCAATATGCAATCCCTATTTGATAGCGTAAAAAGTCTTTCTCTCTTGGGCAACCCGGAGAAAGATGAATCTGTGACTAAAATCCTTCTGGTCAGCGACCTTCATTCCAATCCGGTGGGTATTTCTTTTATAAATGGTTTAGCGCAAAACTTTGATATAGACTTAATAATTGATGCGGGAGATCTGACTGATTTCGGTTCCCCTCTGGAGACCAAAGTAACCGACGGGCTGAAGGAATTAAAAATCCCTTATTTATTCTGTCCAGGCAATCATGACACACCTGAGATTAGCAATTTTGTTAGAAGTATAAACAACACCTGGGTGCTGGACAGGGACATAATTGAAGTGGCCGGGATCCGGATTATGGGTGTTCCTGACCCGCTCTCCACCGGCTCCCAAGTTACAGAGCCTGATGAACAAAAATGGAGGGACTTGGCACAAGAACAAATGCAATACTTAATAACATATGCCCAAGAGGCTAAAGAAATGCCTGACCTGTTGGTAGTTCATAATCCTCAATTAACTGCTGAATTTACAGATTGTTTCCCAATTATTATAAATGGGCATACCCATAGCCAACAAATAAGGCAAACCACCAACAGTATAATTCTCAATCCCGGAACCTCCGGAGCAGCTGGCATGCGTGGTCTTTATACCGAGGATAGTGTTCCCTATTCGGCCATCATCCTTTATTATAAACCCAGTGCAGGGGCCCTGGCAGCAGACACTATAAACTACGAACCCCAATCAGACAGATTCTATATTGAAAGAAAGCTTTTTAATTCTCTAGACTAATCTCTCAGGAAAAACACCGAATAGGTGCCAGCCCCGACATGGGACCCAATAACCGCCCCTATTTCAGAAATAACAAATTGGCTGCATCCAAACTTTTCCCTCATTAGACTCTGCAGTTCCAGAGCGCCCTTATTATCGTAGGAATAGTTAATTCCGATCAACTGGTTGGAAAGGTTACTGGACCTTTCCGCTATAAGCTCCAATAGCCTTTTTTTGGCCTTTTTTAAACCATGGACCTTTTCCAGAGGATAAATCTTTCCTCCCCTGAAATGTAGAATTAATTTAATATTTAGCAGATCACCCAATGTTGCGGCCGCAGCATTGACTCTGCCTCCCCTTTTTAACATATCAAAATTTCCTACAATAAAGAGATGTTCCATCCTGTTAATATTATCTGTTACTTCTGCCAATACTTCTTCTTTGCTCTTTCCTGCCTTTATCGCCTGAGCCGCCCGGATTACAGTTAAACCATATCCTACAGAAGCACTGAGGGTATCCACCACTGTAATCCTTTCCGGAGAAACCAGATCTCTGGCTATGCAGGCAGAATTATAAGTCCCGCTCAAACCCGACGAAAAGGCCAGGTAGATTATCTCATCATCAGTCTCATCAATTACCCTGGCAAACTCCTCTTGAAACACAGCCGGACCTATCTGGGCCGTGGTGGGGATTAAGGTTGAGTCAGCAGCCAACATCTGATAAAAAGCCTTGGGCTCAAGATTTAAACGATCGAAATATACATTGCCCCTAATACTTACTGAAATGTAGAAAAGTTTTACTCCTAAACTTTCTAATAATTCCTTATCAAGATCACAGGCATTGTCTGCATATAGACGAATTGTTCCCATGCAAAATCCTCCAACTCCTGTAGTGCTAGATGGCTTCCCTATATTTTACTAATACCTCTTTAATAAAATACTACTTTTTTGAGACCCATTCAATACAGCCGATAGGCTGCCAAGGCATCAGAGAACCACCAGCCTTTTATTTCTCCTTCACAATTGATAAAAAACGGTATAAACTTAAACAGTTATATTCATATAGCAGGGGAATTAGTGAATGATTGATAACATAAAAAAACTGGCTGCCCCTCTTCTTCTTTTTGCTTTAGCCAACCTGGCCATGGGGCTATACGCAGGCCTTTATGAACCCTCCTTCAATAACTATTTAGCTCAGGTTCATCAGCTGGATGAGGTTACCCGCGGAAGCCTGGAATTCCCGCGTGAACTGCCCGGTTTTCTGGTTGTCTTCATCTTTTCCGGGTTATTATTTTTAACCGATACACGTATGGGCATGCTGGCTACCTTTCTAGTGGGGATATCCCTTTGGGGGCAAGGATTTTTCGCTCCCAATATTCCCATGGTAGTAGTCTGGATGTTAGTCTGGAGTACTGGGTCCCATTTATTTATGGTCCTTAAATCCTCAATTGCCCTCCGGTTAACCGACAAGAGCCAGGCCGGAACTATTCTGGGCCGACTGGGGGGCCTGGAATCCCTGGGAAAACTAATAGGGATGGGATTAGTCCTCTTTGGTGTATCACAATTAGGTTTTTCCTTTGGCATCATTTTTGCTGTTTCGGGGTCTTGCGCACTGGCAGCAGCCTTATTACTTTTTTTTATTAAGCCCCAGCCCATTAAACGACCACCCCATTATCTTATGTTCAAAAAGAAATACGCCTTGTATTATTTTTTTAATGTCTTATTTGGCGCCAGAAAGCAAATATTCTTGACCTTTGGGCCCTGGATATTGATAAGACTATTCAACTGTGGTATTGAGACATTTGCGATTTTAGGACTGACCGGAACAGTTTTGGGCTTGTTTTTCTGGCCTCTGTTGGGGCGGCTCATTGACCTTTGGGGAGAAAGAACCATAATCTTTATTGATTCCATTGTTTTTGGCTGTATATGTATTTTTTATGGCTTCTCCCCCCAATGGTTTCCCTACCATACGGCTTTGAAAATAATTATGGTTTGTTATGTATTAGACCAGTTATTCTTCGCAGTCAGTATGGTTCGTACCACTTATCTTAACCGCATAGCTGAGTCAAGTGATGATATAGCGCCAACCCTCTCCATGGGACTCACTATTGACCATGCGGTCTCCATGCTGGTTCCTGTTGGCGGAGGAATTCTTTGGGCATTTTGGGGATACCAATGGGTCTTTATAGCAGCCGCTATCCTGGCATTGGTTACTCTTGGCACCTCTTTCTTTATTCCCGCCCCATCAAGTAAATCTGCCAGTGCAAATGGGACAGGTTCTTAACCCACATCGGCATATTTGAAGTACTTAAAATGCAAATAGGGACGGTAAATAATGTGGAAACTAATTTGCAACCGGCTGGCGTCCCCGCTTGCATGCTGGTGGCTTGACTAAATTATCCCTTTTCCGGAAAATATATATAAATATACAAAAGCAAAAAGGGAGGAAATAGTAATGGCTAAAATCAAATGGTTGGGACATGCTGCCTTTGAAATAACTTCGGAAGCCAATAAGAAGATTTATATTGATCCCTGGATAGAGGGCAATCCGGCCTGTCCGGTTACCATATCCGATCTGCCCCGCCCCGATTTGGTTCTCATCACCCATGATCATTTTGACCACCTGGGAAGTGCTGTTGCTCTATTGGAGAAGGGTGGAAAAGCTGCTGGCCAGCCGGAATTAGTGGCAAAATTGGAAGGAATCAGCCCTGAATCCTTGATCAGGATGAATACTGGAGGAACCGTTACTGTAGATGGAATAAAAATAGCCATGGTTCATGCCTTCCACTCATCCGCTACCGGAGGTGCAGTAGGTTTTATCCTGACCCTGGAAAACGGCCAAGTTATATACCACAGTGGGGATACAGGTATATTCAGCGATATGAAACTCTTTGCCGACCTCTATAAAATTAATATAGCCCTGTTGCCCATAGGGAGTGTTTTCACCATGGATGCTTATCAGGCCGCTATGGCCACCAAAATGATTTCTCCAGAAGTGGTTATCCCCATGCATTATAGTACTTTTCCGGCACTGGCACAAACCCCGGAAGACTTTGCCCGGCAAGCCAATGAACATGCCCCTCAAACCAAAGTAATTATTCTGAAACCTGGAGAGGAGTACACCTTTTAACAACAGCTTATAGACTTAATATTTCGTAGCCGTCTTCCGTTACTCGAACGGTGTGTTCCCATTGAGCCGACCAGGAATTGTCAGCGGTAACAGCGGTCCAGCCATCCTTGAGTATTCTGCACTCTGGACCGCCTGCATTTATCATAGGTTCGATGGTGAAAACCATATTGGGCACCAGAATCATTCCTGATTCTCTTGCTCCATAGTGGTAGATAAAGGGTTCTTCGTGGAAAGCCAATCCGATACCGTGCCCGCCAAAGTCGCGAACTACCGAATAGCCGTACTTGGTGGCATGTTGTTCAATAGCATAGGCGATGTCCCCAATACGGTTGAACGGTTTAACCTGTTCAATTCCCAGGTAGAGGCATTCCCGGGAGACTTGCACCAACTGCCGGGCTTCAACCGAAACATCGCCAATAAGGAACATCCGGCTGGTGTCCCCGAAATACCCGTCAACAATACAGGTAACGTCTACGTTTATAATATCTCCATCGGTTAAAACGGTGTTATCAGGTATGCCGTGCACCACCACATTATTAATTGATGTGCAGACGCTGCGGGGATACCCTTTATAGTTCAGAGGTGCAGGGTATCCTCCATGCAAAATAGTATAATCATAAACCCATTGGTCAATCTGCAATGTGGTAATACCTGGTTTTATGCGGCTGGCCACCATTTCCAGGACTGCTTTGCTCAATTGGCATGCTTTCCTGATTCCCTCAATATCTTCAGCAGTTTTAATCATACTCCGGCTAGGAACCGGGTCGCCTTTCTTGCCTAATTGTTCCAGCTTCATATCCATCTCCAGATGGCACTTTTTATATTTTTTGCCGCTGCCGCACCAGCATGGTTCATTACGATTTAGTTTAATACTGGCCACTCCCTTTTATCCAATACTTTCTTTATACCTTCCAACCACCATCAATACTGATTACCTGTCCGTTAATATAAGCAGCTGAAGGAGACAGTAAAAATACACAGGCACCAGCAATCTCTTCCGGGAACCCCAACCTATCAGCTGGAATCTGTTCTACCAAGTCTTCTTTGTCCTTGGGCTGCAATTCACGATTAAGCATATCCGTTGCAATAGCCCCAGGAGCAATGGCATTGACCGTTATTCCTGACGGTCCCACTTCCTTGGCCAGGGATTTGGTCAGGCTGATCAAGCCCCCTTTGGAAGCAGCATAGGCACATTCACAACTGGCACCATATAACCCCCATACCGAAGCAATGTTTATAATTCGTCCCGACTTTTTCCTTATCATAGCCGGGAGAGCCCTCTTACTGCATAGAAAGGGGCCTTTAAGATTAGTATCCATAATTTTCTGCCATTGTTCCTCGGTTGTATCAGTTAGGAGGCCTCTATAAGAAATACCGGCATTATTGATAAGAAAATCAATATGGCCGAACCTCTCTTCAACAATAGCAAACATCCGCTCTACATCTTCACCTTGGCTTACATCCGCTTTTATAGCCAGAACCTCCGCTCCCTGGCAACTAAGCTGCTCTTGAATTTGTAGGGCTGCTTTTTCTGAAGTTAAATAATTGATGGCGATGCGAATTCCCTGCTTAGCCAATGCCCTGGCTATAGCCGCACCTATTCCCCGGCTGGCTCCGGTGATTAAACATACTTTTTCCATCAGCACCTGTTCTGCCAAAAATACCCCTCATTTCCTTACCTTAAAAGCTAAGTAATATCCGTCAGGCCTTGTAACAAAAAACATCCCTAATAAAGCAAAAAGCCCTCTTATTATAGAGGACATATGTGATCTGGGTGGCAGAGATACCTTAATTCTAAACGGGAACCAAATGACCTCTCTTTTATTGCCAAAACCACCAGAACCGATCGTTTATCTACTTAAAACCAATTAACGTTTTTTCCTTTATGGGATTCATACGAGCGACTGAATTATTTAAAACCAACTAATTCTCTGCCACCCTATTTATATTTTAATTGATTTGCTTTTCTTTATCAAGCGGGAATTACCGCTGCTAACAGGATTAACTAAAACCATAATAATCATAATAACCTGATCAGCTATTATTGATGATCCGCCAGTTTCTCTCCCGGGCAAGTCTCAGTAAGTCCGGGTCAGGATTAACAGCCACCGGCTCCCCCACCATTTCCATTACATAATGATCTGAATAGCTATCTCCAAAAGACCGGCTACGCTTCCAGTCAACTTCTGCAGTGGAAAAAAATTTTTGCAGCAGAATAACCTTAGTTTTCCCGTCAATTAATTCCATCTCTTGGGTGTGATCGAAATAATTATCCTTAAACGGCAACGGTGCGGCAATTACCGAATCAAAATGCAAATCATGCCTTACCATATGCAGCAACTCATGGAAAGCCCCTGATAACAGCACCAGATGAAAGCCTTCTTTCCTGGCCGTTTTTATTTCCTCCAGTACCAAAGGATTAAAACATGCGCGTATATTACCATAAGCCTGAGCAAAAAACTCGTTAACTTCATCCCGTAACATATCTTTAAAAATATGTATAAATCGATTTACGGCTTCATATTTCATTCTTTCCCGGGAGACGGTTTTAGCTTTGTATGCCAGAAGCCATGGTGCTATGGAAACATACACCTTCAGGAACCTGGATAATGACCGATTCTGTCTCCTCCATTCCCTACCCAGACACGGAAGGGTGTCTTTCATCAACAAAGTACCGTCAAAATCAAATATGGCCAGTTTCATTTGAGCCCTCCTGAATACTATCATATTTAATAATATCCTTTTCCCTTAAATATTATCAATCATAGTAACCATTTTTTTGCACAATTGCATCTTAACCCCAGTCTGCCATGAATCTGCTTATCCAAATGGTTCATTATATAATTTGCCATATTATCCCTTTATATTTTATTTGCAATAAAAATTTTGTCATTTATTAAAATTTTGTTGATTATTTTGTCAAACTTTTGTAAGATAATAGTCAAGAGTTGTAGTTTTTTGTTGATAAATGTCGTTTTGCGGAAAGATGAAATTTTTTTTGGTATTGCTTGTGAAGTTTGTCACCTTAGTTGTTTTCTAATACATATTTTTGAACTCGCACCTATTCTATTCAGCATTTAAGATTACTTCACAAAAACGGCATATTTATTACATCGCAGCAAATCATATAAGTGAAAACTTAATTTTAGGAAATGATCGGACCGTTTATAAATACTCTTATCTCTTACTAATAACCTGTTATCCTATAAACCATAATAACTAAGCTTCTAGCGAAAAAGGAGGTAGGGCTATAAATATTTTGTTGGCTAATTAAGCAAATTAATATTATTTAATTAGTAATAAGGAGGTTTTTTTATGCATTTTGGTTTAACGGAAGAACAAAAATTGTTTAAACGTACATTTGCAGATTTCTCGGACGAGGTCATCCAACCAGGGGCTGCTGAACGCGATGAAAAAGAAGAATTCGACCTGGAAGCTTGGAAAAAGATGGCTGACCTGGGTTTAGCCGGCTTGATCGTTCCTGAGGAATACGGCGGAACAGCTGCTGGTGCATTGGTTTACGCCATGGCGGTTGAAGAGATTTCTAGAAATGACGCATCAATGGGCGTAACCCTGTCCGCTCACACATCACTGGGCACCTGGCCTATCCTGCATTTTGGCAATGAAGAACAAAAACAGAGATGGCTGCCCAGATTAGCTAGTGGCGAAAGTATGGGAGCCCTGGGACTTACTGAACCCGGAGCAGGTTCTGATGTGGGCGCTACTGCCATGACAGCTGTTAAAGATGGAAACAACTATATCTTGAACGGCACCAAAATATTTATAACCAATGGTTACTACGCCGACATTTATGTAATTCTAGTTCGTACTGGTGACAGAGATGCCAAACACGGCAACACTAGCTACTTTGTAGTAGAAAAAGGGACTCCTGGCTTTACTTTCGGCAAAAAAGAGAAAAAAATGGGTATCAGAGCTTCTGCTACCTATGAACTAGTATTTGAGGATTGCGTAGTCCCCAAAGAAAACCTGCTGGGAACTGAAGGTCAAGGCTTTAAGCAGACCATGCACGTGTTAAACGGCGGTCGTGTTGGTATTGCTGCACAGGCTTTGGGTATTGCTGAAGGTGCTTTCCGCCATGCTCTTGACTTTGCCCTCAACCGTTACCAATTTGGGAAACCCATCTTTGAGCAGGAAGCTGTATCTTTTAAACTGGCTAATATGGCTATGAAGATTCAGGCAGCCAGGAATCTGGTTTATGAAGTTGCCTGGAGAGAAGACAATGGTCTTCCCTATCAGAGACAGGGTGCATTTGCCAAGTGTTATGCAGGTGACACAGCTATGGAAGTAACCACTGAAGCAGTTCAGGTTCTCGGCGGATATGGTTACACCCGGGAATATCCTGTTGAGAGAATGATGCGGGATGCCAAGATTACTCAGATCTATGAAGGCACCAATGAAATACAAAGACTTACTATCGCTAATTGCCTGAAAAAGGGCGATATCAGCAATTACGAATACTAAGCTGTGCTGTTTAATGCGGGGCTTATAAAGCCCCGCCTGTTTTTAATTGTTTCGGAGGTGAGAGCTTGAACTTCGCAGAGGAATATAAGAAAAAACTGGTAACTGCCGATGAGGCAGCAAAATTGGTTAAGTCCGGAGACTGGATTGAATATGCTTTTGGCATCAACTCCTCCTATGACTTTGACCAAGCCCTTTCTAAAAGAAAGGACGAACTCTGGGATGTAAATATTAAGTGCGATATCGGAGCTTATCGCCATTTTACTCTGGAGGTTGACCCCACCGGAGAACACTTTACCTGGAATAGCTGGCACGTAGCAGCCCATGATAAAACCTATATTGGAAAAACTCTTTATTATATTCCCATGAAATTTCACGAAAATCCCATGATGACTAGAAAAGATTGTATACCTAACAATATTGCAGTAATTATGGTTACTCCCATGGATAAACATGGTTATTTTAATTTTGGTACCGGTGCAGCCACCACCTGGGCTTCCATTGATGCAGCAGAAAAAGTCATAGTTGAAGTAAACGAAAACCTGCCCCGAGGCCTGGGCGGTGGCCAAGAATGTATTCATGTTTCTCAGGTAGATTATATTATCGAAGGCTCCAATCCCCCACTGCTGGTTCTTCCATCAGCGGAGCCCAGTGATACAGATAAAAAAATTGCTGGTCATATTATCGAAAGGCTTTATGATGGAAACTGTGTTCAGTTGGGAATAGGCGGAATTCCCAATGCTGTGGGTACTATGGTAGCACAATCGGATCTGAAAGATCTTGGTGTGCACACTGAAATGTATGTTGATGCATATTTTAAGATGGCACAGGCCGGCAAAATTACCGGAGCTAAGAAAAAGCTGGATCGGTTTAAACAAGTTTATGCTTTTGCCATGGGCAGCCAGGAGCTTTACGAATATATTGACGGCAATCCCGGTTTGGCCTCCTATCCGGTTGATTATACCAACAACCCATGGGTGGTAGCTCAAATTGATGATTTTGTATCAATTAATGCCTGTATCGAAATAGACCTTTTCGGTCAGGTTTGTGCCGAAACGGTAGGAACCCGTCACATAAGCGGCACGGGAGGGCAGCTGGACTTTGTCGAGGGAGCTTATAAATCCAAAAATGGACAAAGCTTTATATGCATGCCATCAACTATAGAAGTTAAGGGCCAAATTCAATCGCGTATTAAACCCATTCTCTCTCCAGGAGCCATCGTTACCGATCCCAGAACGGCTACTCATATGATAGTAACCGAGTACGGGATAGCCAATATGAAAGGTAAAAGCACCTGGCAAAGAGCTGAAGCACTCATTTCTATAGCTCATCCGGATTTCCGGGATGAACTGATTAAAGAAGCTGAGAAAATGAAGATCTGGAGAAAAAGAAATAAGATCCAGTAGTTTTTCAGCAGTCTAAGTAGTATGGTTAGCGGTAGAACAACTCAAGAAACTTGTTCAACCGCTTTTTTCTTCATTTGTTGATTCCAGAAAAGGAGGTGTTGGTTGTGGTTGATAAAAATATCAACCGTCCAGAGGATTTGCAGCATGAAGATCGTGCCCGCCTTTTAATTGATATGCTTCATCGTACAATATTCCATTATGTCCTCTGGTTCAAAGAAGTGGAACACCAATTTGGTATGGCTAAAGCTCTGGACTTATTGAAAACAGCCCTGGATCAAAGTTATACCATCCAAATGAACCGTCTGTCCAAAGTCTTTGGTTTTGAAATGGAAAATAATATCCCCAAAGCTTTGCTGGCTCTTCCTGATGATGAGCTTCTGCAAATCATGGAGGAATTTGGCAAGAACTGGCTGGCCAACGATGGGGTGTGGTTCCAGGTTGTGGAACAGCGCTATGGAATGAATGACGCTAAACGCTGCAATGACTCCTGCTGGGCTAAGTTTTCTCCTTTTGAAGCTTGGTCAATCAAACAATTTCTCGGTTTGCCTGAACAGTCTGGGCTGGAAGGCTTGAAAAAGGCGTTGCGGTTCCGCATGTATGCCAGCATTAATAAACAATCAATAATCGACGATGGCCCTAATGCCATAATATTTCAGATGAATGACTGCCGTGTGCAGTCTGCCCGCAAAAGAAAGGCATTAGCAGATTACCCGTGTAAATCAGCAGGGTTGGTAGAATACAGCAGATTTGCCGAAGGAATTGACTCCAGAATCAAAACGGAGTGTATCGGCTGTCCTCCCGATGAACATCCTGACCACTGGTTCTGTGCGTGGCGTTTTTCATTGGAGGAATAATCCAAATTGTCCACCACCATTACCAATTTCCAATATATCTGAAAGGAACCGCTCTATTGGGCGGTTCCTTTTGTTAATCCAGATGACGGTTATCAAAAACCCTCCTGGTTTTTTTCTCACTCCGGGGCAAAGTTTGATAGGGAACTACTTCAACATCGGCAATAATATTGATAATAGCTTTTATGTTATGTTTTAATTCAGCAGCCGCTCCCTTATCGGGATGCTTGGGATCTTCCTCCACCCTTATCAGTACCCGGTCTTTTCCTTTTTCCCGTTCGATAATCATCTGGTATTCACTTGACAAACCGGAACTCATGCGAATCACATCTTCTATCTGTCCAGGATAAACATTTACTCCTTTGATTTTTACGGTATCATCGCTGCGGCCCAAAATTCTTCCGATCCGAGGGAACGGACATCCACAGGGACATGGTTCATCAATAATACAAGTCAAATCCCTTGTGCGGTAGCGAACCAAGGGCATACCTTCCTTAACCAAAGTAGTAACTACTAATTCCCCGACCTGCCCAGGAGGGAGCACTTCACCGGTTTCCGGGTCAATTATTTCAAAATACATATAATCCGAGAAATAATGCATGCCCTGGTGGTACCTGCAGTCTATTCCAATCCCCGGTCCATAAACCTCAGTTAATCCATAAATATCATAACTTTCCAGATTGAGCAGTTCTTCCAAGCGCATACGCATTTTCTCACCCCAACGTTCAGATCCCAGAACTGCTGTTTTCAGTTGGATTTTATCCCTCAGACCCCGCCGGTTTATCTCCTCCCCCAGCAAAAGAGCATAAGAGGCTGTAGCCATTAAGGCGGTAGCTTTTAGATCAATCATCATGGCCAGTTGTTTTTCCGTATTGCCCGGCCCCATGGGAATAACCATAGCTCCTAAGCGCTCACAGCCATTTTGAAATCCGATTCCGGCTGTCCACAGACCATAACCTGGGGTAACCTGAATCCGGTCGCGGCGGGTTAGTCCAGCCAGTTGCAGGCAGCGTTTCATCATTTCGGCCCAATCATCAACATCTTTTTGGGTATAGGGGATTATTACAGGTTTCCCGGTGGTGCCTGAAGTAGAATGAATGCGAATAATCTCTTCCTCCGGAACTGCCCGCAAGGCCAGTGCCTCTTCCTGTCTCAGCTCATCCTTTCCCGTAAAGGGCAGTATTTTCAAATCATCAATGGATTTAATATCATCACAACTAATACCTGCAGCAGCGTACTTTTGCCGGTAATAGGGAGAAAAGTCCCGCAGTCGGTTCATTAAGCTGCGTAACATGATTGAATATTGTTCTTTATGCGGACGCATTTCCTGATAGTCTCCCGCTACAACTTCTAATCCCTGTTGCCTCATCTCATCTCATCTCCTCTTCATAATAAAGTTTGCCTAAATTGAAAGCCCTGGTATTGATGTCCCTTAATTGCTCGGGAAGCCGGTTGATCAGTTCATGCAAAATGGTTTCGGGCTGCAATAAAGGGTTGGCAGCAGCCAAAGCACCCAGCAAAACGGCATTTATGGCCCGGGTACTGCCTGCCTCGCCGGCCAGTTTATAAGCATCGACAATCACTATATGATGGTGCTGGGCAAGGTACTCCAGCAGTTTACCTTCATCGTACGTAGATTTTCCCAGATAGACAGAAGGGGGAATTATCTTTTGGGAGTTTATAATGGCTTTCCCGCCTTTTTTCATTTTGTTTATGTTTCTTACCGCTTCCGCAAGCTCAAACCCCAAATAGTAATCGGCCCCTCCGTCGGGTATTAGTGCACCTTCAAGATGGTCAGCAATTCTGACCTGGGAAACCACCGCACCTTCCCTCTGTGACATGCCGATAATTTCAGAGGTTCTAACCTGAAATCCGGATTTAAGAGCCGCTTCCCCCATAACTCGGGCAGCCAGAACCGTCCCCTGGCCTCCCACACCGCACATAACTATATCCATTAGCTATTCCCTCCTTTAATGGCTGCAAAGGGGCATATCTCTATACACAGCCTGCAACCGGTACAAGTATCCATAACCTGGGGTTTGCGCCCTTTCTCCATGACCAAAGCGGGACAGCCGATTTCTATAACACAGAGGCCGCAGTCACGGCATAAATCCTCATCAACTGTTACCGGCGGAGTCTTTTTCCTGCCAGGCAGGTTAACACACTCTCTTTTCATGATCACTACAGCCGGTTCATCACTGGCCAAGGCTTCTTTTACTGCCTTTATCGCTTCTTTAAGGTTAACCGGATCAACCGTAGTCACTTTTTTTACCCCGCAGCCTTTTATAAGGGCCTCCATATTAATGGGCGGAACTTTCCTCCCCATGGCAGTTTGGCCGGTCCCCGGATGGGGTTGGAACCCGGTCATGGCTGTAGTGCTGTTGTCAAGGATAACCAGAGTCAAGGGGAAACGATTGTATATAGCATTCAACAGTCCCGGAAGGCCGGTGTGATAAAAGGTGGAATCACCTAGCACCGCAATGGTTTTCCTTCCCGTTTCGGCCCTTCCTATACCCTGGGCCTGGGTGATACATGCTCCCATACAGAGGCAGGTATCAACTGCTGCCAGAGGAGGCATAACCCCCAGGGTATAACAGCCAATATCCCCGGTAAAAACCACATCGGACTTCTTTCCTGCTCCTTTGCGAATGGCATAAAACGACGCCCGGTGAGGACATCCGGCACAGAGGATAGGTGTGCGAACTGGCAGTTCAGGCAGATTCGTACTTTCTCCCTGCTGATAATCCCTACCCTGCCAGTTGGCAATGGCTTGCACTGCCAAATCCACGTTTAATTCTCCGGCACTAGGTACCATCCTATCATATTTACCGGATAATTTTATCTGAATTCCTGATTTGCCGGCTAGGCGCAGTATTTCGTCTTCAATCACCGGATCCTGTTCTTCTATGACCAGTATCTGTTTCTTATTCTGAATAAAAGAGAGAACAAAACTCTCCGGGAATGGGAAAGGAGTACCTATTTTCATTACCGGTATACTTATACCCAGCCTTTTTAAAGCTTCCCGTACATAATGATAGCTAACTCCGGAACAGGCAATACCGGTTTCACCTTCCCCTTCAGCATAATTAAAAGACGAATTGCAAAAATCCTGTGCTATTTGTGCCAGTTTGTCTACCAACTCTTGATGTTTGCGATTGGCTACATTGGGAAAGATAACATAGTCTGAACCCTTGTCAAAATGCGCTTCGTTTTTGACATGGCCGACGGTCGGAATATAGACATCCTGCCCCACATGGCAGACCCTGGTAGTTGGGCGGATTATAACCGGAACGCGGTATTTCTCGGATAAGGAAAAAGCCTCCATGGTCATATATAAAGCTTCCTGGGGATTGGACGGATCAAAAACCGGGACCTTGGCAAAGCTGGCAAAACGCCTGGTATCCTGCTCAGTCTGAGAGCTGTGGGGACCCGGATCATCAGCTACCACCAGCACCATTCCTCCCTTGACTCCCAGATATACTCCTGATAAGAGAGGATCAGCCGCAACATTTAGCCCTACCTGTTTCATAGCAACCAGGCTCCTGGCTCCGCTGACAGCCGCCCCATATGCGACCTCCAGGGCGACTTTTTCATTTACACACCATTCAGCATAGTACCCATGATTTACTGCATTTTCAGCTAGAGTGGCAAAAACTTCCGTGGAAGGGGTGCCAGGGTAAGCTGTAACGATTTGCACACCAGCATTAATGGCTCCCCACGCAATGGCTTCATTCCCCAGCAATAATTTTTTCTCCAAAACCAGCCACCTCACCCAAACAACATAAAAAGCCAGGTCACAGAATAACCTGGCAGTATATCCATCATCAACCAAGCTCATCTGATCTCATCTTCACTCAGCTCAGCTTTCCTGGACCATATTTTATCATGATTATGTTTTTTTAGAAATGATAAAAATTAGAAATTTAAGTATAGAATAAGCCCCAAATTCACATTATATAGGCAGATACGAAAAAGGCGGGTTTATTTTATGAAGAATACCGGCAGGAAGAATTGGTGGATGGTTCTACCAATAATGGCTATTGGCATTATTGGCTTTTTTTTAGCCAATATACAACCCGGCTCCCTCAAACCTATGGGTGATAACCTGGGAACAGATGACTCCTATTACACCGTGCGCGATGAATCGGGCCGCATTATTCTGGAAACTGGGTTACCTGTACATGTTGATGATGAGTACTATGATGAAATTAATAATCACTATGTAATAACCGGTGTCAGAGGCAGCGATGCCATTGCTGTTTTGCAGGAGTCGCCACAGTCTGGTAATGGAGGGGGAGCGGTAATCAAATCAATGCTGCCCCAGCTAAACCAAGCCATACCAGCTCAGGTTCTTGAATCCGACATCAAAGTAGGCATTTACCACACCCATTCTGATGAATGTTATTTTCCCACTTCAAAAAAGCTGAACCGTCCGGGGGATGGTGATATTTTCCGGGTAGGGGCTGCCTTGGCTGACGCTTTAACCAATCAAGGCCTAAAAGTAGTTCACAGTAAAACCCCCCATGACCCACATGATATAAATGCCTATCATCGTTCCAGGAAAACAGCAACTAAATTAATGAAACAAGAGTCTGATATCCTTATCGATGTGCATCGGGATGCTGCACCTGCTCAGGCTTACCAGACCACTTTAAACGGTATATCCACAACCAAGGTCATGATCGTTATTGGGCGTTCCAATCCTACTCGGGATGCTAACCTGGAATTTGCAAAAAAAATAAAAGCTACCGCCGATGAACTTTATCCTGGCTTATTAAGGGGCATCTTTATGGGTAAAGGTAATTACAACCAGGATTTGCACCCTAAAGCGATCCTCTTTGAAGTCGGTACAGCAGGCAATTACCAGCTTTCTGCGGAAAGAGCCATCCGGGCCTTGGCTGATGTTATTATTGAGGTGGTTAGAAAACAAAACTAAGATTGAGCATGCTTAAATTTGTGGCCAACCGATTGTTTTTTGCCAACCATCAAAGTGCAAAACCCCGCAACAAATAACAACACAGCGGTTATCTGCCATGCCAGCATATAAGAGTGATAGTGATCATAAAAGACTCCTAAAAATACAGGTCCCAGTGTACCTCCCAGCAGTCCTGCCGTTGTTATGGTTCCCCAGATTTTTCCCATGGAAGTGACTCCAAAACGATCCGCAACTATTGACGGTATCAGAGCAACACCACCCCGTCCGATCCCAATGATAAATACCGCCACGTACGCAAAATTAGTGTTGACAGAGCTCTGGGCAAAAAGCATAACACCGATGCCAATTAGTATCAAACCTACAGCCAGTATATATTTCCGTTGCCTCAATCTGTCTGAAAGCCAGGAACAGAAAATGCCGCTGAATACAGCTAACAAGCCTATATATCCAAAAGTAGCGGCCGCTGTTACCTGCTCAACTCCGGAATCAGTCAAAGCAATAACAAAATGATTGGTTATTGCCATCCAGCTAAACAGATCACCAATATATACTATCATTAATAACCAAAAATCTTTGGTTCTGACAGCTTCCTTAAATGTCAATCCTTCGGATATTACCAAGTTACCGGCTATCTTCTCTTTTAGCCTGGCTATCTCAGCCATTTCCTCATTAGAACGCCCGTCAATATTCTGTCTTACATCCTGAGGTTTATCTCTGATTAGCAGAATTACGGTTGATAAAATAATAAGCCCGGCGGTTATGCCTATAATGGATACTGATGTTCTCCAGCCATAGCCGCTTATTAAAAAGGCCAGCAGTGGGTTAAAAATGAATATGCCCAAACTGGTTCCAATTACAATGGCGCCGGATGCAATTCCCCTTTTCCGCTCAAACCAATAGGATACCATGGTAGTATTAATAACCATACCCATAGCCAGTATAGCCAGAGAGAAAAACAATCCGTAAGCAATGTATACCGTGAGCAGACTATTAGCCCGCCCAAATAAAAGAAAAGCTGTACAAAGCAAAATCGATCCGGCCCCCAGCATGCGTCGAGGACCGTACTTGTCCAGGAGTGCTCCAGCCACCGGTTGTAAAGCAGCCTGGAATAACAGGCTGGCAGAAAATACACTGGTTACCACAGCTCTGCTCCACCCAAATTCGTCTACCAAAGAACCGAACAAGGTGCCAAAGCTGAGCCGTGAACCATAAGTAATAGTTGTAATAGTTAATCCTGCCAGAACAATAACCCAGCCATAGTAAATCTTTGCAGCAATTTTATTAACTAGCATAGAACTCCTTTTAACTTTTAACAGTTGAAAACAGTTGATTAATAGGCTTGTTGATATTACGACAAATTGTACCTCAACTTAAATAAGAATCATAGTCTTACTCTTTGAATAATTATTTCATCCAACGAATTTTGCCAAAACCATTAATCCTCTAAGGCCTTTGTATCCTGCCAATTATTACAAAAAAAGGATACCATTTCTGATACCCATTTTGCGGTTTGCCCTAGACTTTTTAAGACCACTTGTTATCCTTTGGCCTATTTTGCATTATAGCATTATTTCCAGTAATTTGATACCATAATTGGTATTAGTATCCTACTCTGAACGCCATGGAACACTCCCAACAAAATTCTATCCTGGTATACTACACGGCCTAAATTGGGGAGTTTTGCCTTGGTGGCTTTTTTTCCGTAAAGGAAGACGGGGAAACAAAAGATACTCCTTCGCTTCCCCTACCTCATATTACGGCAGCATCAGGGAGTTTATTTCTCTTAATGCTTGGATCTGGTTGGCTTTTATCATGGTATCGGAAAGGGAGTAAAGGGTATCACCAATACATAAGACCCGCTTTACCTCTTTGCTGCCATCGCGCCAGTACTGGCCCGCTTTAAGATAATCCTGGCTATCCAAGTGAGTTATCCTTCCTTTATACTGGAAACCATCCTTTAATACCTGGTATACATAAACACCCTGGAATTCAAACCAGGCATTGGACGGATTACCTTCACTGCTTTCATATACAGTGACTGGAAAGGCTACCAGGTCACCATATGACAGAAAAGCTTTATGGTCATGGGTGGCCGGTGAAGAGCTATTATAGCTGCCTATGATTTCTTTATGGATTTCCAGGGGATCATTGACATTGCTCACATCAAACATGGACAGTTTCACTCCAGCTTCCCGCAATCCCCATTTGCTGTCCACCACCTCTTTGCCCAGGCCGATAACCCGGTTTTCTCCGAAAGGATGCAGGTAATTGCTGAAACCCGGTATTTTCAGCTTTCCTAAGACTTTAGGCTGTTTGGGATTCATGTCCAGGACAAAGAAGGGATCTAACTGCTCAAAGGTTACCAGATAAGCCCTATCCTCCATAAACCGGGCTGAATAGATCCTTTCTCCGGGTGCAATATCTTCTATGGAGCTTACCTGTTCCAGGTTGGAATCCAAAATGTACACGGCATTGCTGGAACCCACACTGGACCACTGCTGTTTCTGGGTAGTAGCTACCCGGAAATAACTATCATATTCATCCATGGAAAACTGATTGAGCAGGGTGCCGGGCACCATTCCCCTAGCCTTATACTCAATCTTATCCTTGACGGCAAATTTGTATAATAATGTATTTTCGCCTGCAGAGCCTGCGTAGTCATTTAAACGGGGATAGTAATGCTGTGCTGCCACATAGAGATTGTCCTGAGAACAATAGATATTATTTCCCGAACCCAGAAATGTCTCAACATTAATCTGATTGGAATCACCCAGTATTATCTGCCCCAAGTGGAGATAGGAATTATGAATTATATCCGGAAAATAGCATATCTCCTGGTAGCTTTTAGTTTTGGGCTGGCCATTGATGTAATAAACAGGCTCATAGGGCTGGTATATATGCTCACTGGTGATAACATAAACCTTGTTGTCAATTTTTCGAGATGAGACATAACTGCCTCCTAATACATACTCATCAACCAGAACCGGCTGGGATTTGTCAAGGGTGTTGTAAATCTCAATGGAGGTTTGACCCGGATAGTATGAGATACGTTTAACCATGGTTGTTTTTTCGGGCAAACGCAAAGGGTAGGGGTTATATCTAAGGACGTCATTAATAATAATAAGCCGGTCAGCATCTATATAAATTTCTCGTGGTCTGTCTTTTAGCTCGATCTGACTTGCAACTGCCATTTGCTCAGCCGGGAAAGCCTTTATAACCTGGACGCTGTTGTTTTTTATCATGTAAATGTATTTACCGTCGGTTTTAATAATATCAGCTTCATCCACCCCTTGAACCTGGACATTGGTTTCGGAGTATTCGTCCCATTTAGCTGCTGTATCGAAATTGGCGGCACTTTTGGCATTCTGGGGCGTGACTTCCGCTTCCGCAGCATCGATGGCTAGCCTTTTAATGCCAATTACAGAAGCATTGCTCTCATTCAGCAGTCTCTGCAAATTTTCGGCAGAATTAACCCTGGGCAATTCTTTTACGGTTTTGGCAGTATCATTAATTATTTGCATTTTTTCCGCTTCACTCTGATTTCTGGTAAATACGTGGGCACTCCGGGCTTTACCATCCCACCGGACCTCAAAACCTAGGTATTCACTGATAAACCGGAGGGGAACCATAACCCGGTCGTATCTTAACACAGGGGCCACATCCATTTCTTTGACGGTAACATCATCAATTATGACCTGTTTTTGGCCCACCGCCAGGGTAATAACGGTTAGGGCATTATTAGGACCTGGTTTTTTTACCAGGGCCTGCTGTTTATCCTGATCCCAGTTCACAGTTGCTCCCAGGGTCTGCGCACAGTGCCGCAGGGGAACCATGGTGCGCCCCATTTCGTCAACATAGGGCTGCTGATCAGGAAACAACAGTCTATTTCCGTCTATGTACACATAGACCTCATGGCTGGGCATAATAATACCCCAGCAAATACCGGAAGCAGCCGCAACCAAAACCAACGTCAGCAATAATGGCAAAAATACTCTTTTGCTCTGCAAACCGATCACGCCTTTCTCTTAATATCTTCTTGCCAATTATTACATCCCAGAGGGAATTTTCTTTCAGCCATCCCAACATTTTGGTTATGTCCAATAAAACCCAAAAGGCCAGCCTTATATTAGCTGGCCTTGGGGGGGTTATGAAGCTATTCAATTACTTGGTACCCGGTATCCTCAATGGTATCCTTAATTTTTTGCATACTGACTTTTTCCGTATCATAGCTAACAGTAACCTGGTTTCCTTCCAGATCAACTTCTACCTTGGTAATTCCCGGCAGAGCACCCACCGCATCCTTTACCGCCTTCACACAGTGCATACAAGACATTCCAGCCACATTTATAGTCCTACTTGCAATTGACACATCTATCATCTCCTTTTTGTATTTTGGCTTGCCCATATTCCCCATTGGCCTGGGGTCAGATTCAATCATAGCTAGCTCAGTTTTCCCAAATTATGATAAGAAAGGATTATATCTTTTTAGGCTTAAGGAATTGGTTACTACCGATACCGAGCTAAAAGCCATGGCCGCTCCGGCTATTATGGGATTAAGCATCCCCAGCGCTGCAAAAGGAATGCCGATCATATTATAAATAAAGGCCCAGAATAGGTTTTGTTTGATTTTCTTCACAGTCTGCCTGGACAATCTTATGGCGGCCGGAATAGTCCGTAAATCACCACGCATCAAGGTAATATCAGCCGTCTCCATGGCCACATCAGTTCCGGTACCCATAGCCATACCGATGTCAGCCACCGCCAGAGCAGGAGCGTCATTAATACCATCTCCCACCATGGCCACACGCTTGCCGGAGGCTTTTAGCTTGTTAATTTCCTCTGCTTTTCTATCCGGCAGCACTTCCGCCAGTACAGTCTTGATTCCCGCCTGCTCAGCGATAGCATGGGCAGTGGACTGGTTGTCCCCGGTTATCATATAAACCTCTATCCCCATATCCTGCAGATCTTTAATAGCGTCCCGGGAGGTTTCCTTAATTTTGTCAGCTACCGCCAGAATGCCCTCCACCTTTCCGTTAACTGCCAGCAGCATAGCAGTTTTCCCCTGTTTCTCCAGTCTCGTAATGGAATCTTCAATGGCATCAATGGTAATATTGTTTTCTCTCATAAGTTTTCTGGTACCAACATATATTTCATCCTTGTCAATAATAGCTTTTACGCCCTTCCCGGGAATTGCTGCAAAACTATGGGCATCATCAATAGACTCCAGAACTTCCCGGCCTTTCTCATAAATGGCCACACCCAGAGGATGTTCAGAGCTTTTTTCGGCCTGCGCCGCCATTTTTAATAGACCTTTTTCATCCCGGGAGCCTAAACTGATAATATCCGTTACTTCAGGCTTGCCTTGGGTGATGGTGCCAGTCTTATCAAGAACCACCGTATCAATTTTGTGAGCCAGTTCCAGGTATTCTCCACCTTTTATAAGAATCCCATTTTCCGCTCCTTTTCCCGTTCCCACCATAATGGCTGTGGGGGTAGCCAGTCCCAGGGCGCAGGGACACGCGATTACCAGTACTGCTACAGCGCTTATTAAGGACTGATTAATGGGAGCCCCGCTTAAGGCCCAGCCAATGAAGGTTAAGACTGCTATGGCCAAAACCACCGGCACAAACACGCCTGCTACCCGGTCAGCCAGCTTTTGGATGGGAGCTTTGGACCCCTGGGCATCTTCCACCATTTTGATTATTTGGGCCAAGGCGGTATCCTTCCCTATCCGGGTAGCTTCCAATTTGAACACCCCGAATTTATTAATAGTGGCCCCAAATACCATGTCTCCCGGCTTTTTATCCACGGGCAGGCTTTCCCCGGTCAGCATCGACTCATCCAGGGAAGAATTGCCTTCGACTATCCTGCCATCAACCGGCACTTTTTCCCCTGGCCTGACTAAGACCAATTCCCCTACCTGAACAGCTTCTATGGGAATATCCATTTCCCTTCCCTCTCTTATCACCCGGGCGGTTTTGGCCTGAAGCTGTGCCAGTTTCTTGATGGCTTCTGTTGTCCTGCCTTTAGAAATGGCCTCCAGATATTTGCCCAGGAGGACGAGGGTTATAATTATAGCGGAGGCCTCAAAATATAAGTCTTTCATCATGCCTGCTGGAACCGCCTGAAAAAAAACATTATAAAGACTAAAGAAATAAGCTGCGGAAGTTCCCAGGGCCACCAGCACATCCATATTGGCACTGCCGTTTTTTAAGGCAAAATAGGATTGTTTATAAAACCTGGCTCCGATTATAAATTGTACCGGGGTAGCCAGGATCAATTGGAAATAGGGATTGTGCAGTATACTGTGGATCTGCACCAGGTCCAATACCATGCCCATGACCAGTGGCAGGCTCAGTACCAGAGAAGCAATCAGAGTAATCAGCATTTTCCGCCTTTCAGCGGCTTGTGGCCCGCTATCCGGTTCCAAAGTGAAATCCTCAATCTTTTCAGCATGGTAACCCAACTTATTGATGGCTGAGATTATATCTTCCAGCCTAATGAGGTCTCTGGCAAAGGAGACCCAGGCCCTCTCGGTGCTCAGGTTAACCGTCGCGGAAATAACTCCCTTAAGGGAGCTTAGCTTCTTTTCTATGCGGGCCGAGCAAGCAGCACAACTCATACCGGTTATTCTAAGCTCGGCCCGCCCGATTTCTTCAGCCTGCTCCCTAATTACCGAATAGCCCAGTTTTGCTATAACTTCCTCCAATTGAGCCGGGGTCACTAATAGATCATCATATCTTATGGTAGCCCGTTCCGTAGCCAGATTCACCTGGGCTGATTCTACACCCTCTAACTTGCTCAGGCCTTTTTCAATTCGCGCCGCACAGGCTGCACAGCTCATTCCGGAAATCTTTATGCTCTTCTGGTTACTCATATTTTCTGCTCCATTTATACCTGCAAGTGCCAGGATTATTCTTGACATAAATCAAGCTATCCATACAAAATAGCCTCCCATGATAATAATCATTACTCCTGCTGCTTTTTCCATTATATTATTCCACTTGGCAAAAGTCTCCATGTGAGTTATGAGGCCAGTAAAGGTCCCCACCAGTATAATTGGTATACCTCTTCCCAGAGCGTATATGAACAATAGGGTGGCACCATACAGCCATTGTCCGCTGGCCATAGCCAGGGAAAGAATAACCAGTAGAATGGGGGTGCCGCACTGGGACCCCACCAGGCCCATTACCAACCCTAATATATAGCTCCCTCCGAGTCCCCTGGCTTTGCCTGCTTTCCCCAGAAGATTTCCTCCCCAATTTATATTGAGTTTAAGAAGGCCCAAAAGGTTAAGCCCTAAAATAATACATACTGCAGCCACCAGATAATAAAGAAGGCTTTTGCTGGTACCAAAGATACCACCAACAGCCGCAATAAACAAACCCAGCAGCATGAAGGTGGTTGCTGTCCCCAAAGTGAAGGCTACTGACAAAGCCAGGCTTCTTTGGCGCCCGACTTCACTTCCTCCCACATAGGCAATAATGATAGGAGCTATACTAAGATTGCACGGTCCCAGGCTGGTCACCACGCCGGCCAGAAATACCAGTCCATACCCAATCAAAGAAAAGTTCGTTAAGAATTGGGGCGCAACTTGATTGATCCAGGCTTCCATTTTGTTTCACCACCTTCACCAGCTACTTTTAACTGCTTCTTACCATAAATGTTTTCAAAATTTAACGGGTGTTTCGATTTCCTAAAGGCAGCTAATTCATCCATAAAGACCTTGTTATAGGAATAATACCATCAGCTGCACCTTACATGCTTGGGGTCAAATCTTTATTTGATATTATTGTTGGTTGATTATAGTAATAAAAACGGATTGGAATCAAGTCACTGGCATTCCAATCCGCTTTTGAGTTTTTAATACCTTTCCCGGTCATGCAGGCAGGTGTTTGCCGTCTTATTATGGTTTAACTTCGATTACTGCCCTTATTTCATCAATTACTTTCGTTAGCAATTCTTCTTCAGGTCCCTGGGCCATAATTCTCACAAAAGGTTCGGTTCCTGAAGGCCGCACCACCAGTTTTCCCCATTCTCCCAACTGTTCTTCAGCTTTCCGCAGTACTTTCTTAACTTCTTCCTGTGATAATACCTGCTCTTTATTTTCCACCCTAACATTTACCAGGAGCTGGGGCTGTTTTTTCATCTGACTCGCCAATACCGAAAGAGGCTGGCTGGTCGTTTTTAATACTTCCACCAGTTTTAACGAAGTTAAAATACCGTCTCCAGTTGTGGCATGCTGCAAAAAGATTATATGGCCTGACTGTTCCCCGCCAATAATAGCTCCTGTTTCTTTCATTTTCTCCAGAACATATCTATCTCCTACCTTACAGGAGATAACTTCAATGTTTTCTTTCCGCAGGGCATTATCAAAACCAATATTACTCATTACCGTTGCAACCACCGCAGGCGGTTTCAGCAATCCCTGGCGGTTCAGGTGGGTGGCACAGATAAGCATGATATGGTCGCCATCCACTTCATTGCCCTTTTCATCTACAGCAATGCATCGGTCCGCATCACCATCGTAGGCTATGCCCAAATCCGCAGCATGGTTTACCACAGCCTCTTTCAGCAGGTCGGTGTTGGTTGACCCGCAATTTTTATTAATATTAATACCGTTAGGCATATGGTTAATGGGAATCACCTTGGCCCCTAAACGCTTCCAGATTTCCGGCCCCACCTTATAAGCTGCACCATTGGCGCAGTCCAGAACTATAGTCAGCTTAGAAAGATCTCCTTCCCAATTCACACAGTTCTGCAGAAACAGCAGGTAATTCTCCTCAGCCTGGGCAGCGGTACTGACCCTGCCTATATTTTCGCCTATTGGCCGGGGCAGATTTTCAGTTCCTTCAAGAACCAGGTTTTCAATTTCCTCCTCGGTTTCATCAGGGAGCTTATAACCTGAAGGTCCGAAAAATTTTATTCCATTATCTTCTACCGGATTGTGCGAAGCTGATATTACAATTCCGCAAGAAGCCGACATTTTCTGGACCAGGAAAGCTATAGCGG
This sequence comes from Syntrophomonadaceae bacterium, assembly GCA_050949885.1. Taxonomy (GTDB): domain Bacteria; phylum Bacillota; class Syntrophomonadia; order Syntrophomonadales; family Syntrophomonadaceae; genus JBMNGO01. Next base: position 408,395 of record JBMNGO010000001.1, read on the forward strand.
GAGTAGGCAAAATATCCAGACATACAACATCGGCCCCCGTGGAACAGATACCTGCGACCAGGGCTGCTTCCAGCATGTCACAAGATATTCTGGTGTCTTTACCTACCAGAATAAGCGGTTTGCCTCCCCCCGTCCTGGCCAAGACATAACTTCCGGCCCGCCCCAGATTATATGCCAGCTCAGCTGTAAGCTCTGCATTGGCAATTCCTCTTACTCCATCAGTGCCGAATAATTTTCCCATAAGAAACCTCCTTCGATTGGCATTTATATGATTAGCCACTTAATACCTCTTCATTGTCCTTTTCTATCGTAATATGCACTTGTACCATCCTAGGTACAGTCCTCACTCCATCGGGAATTTCCAAGTCAGCGGAAAATGAAAATGACTCTATTCTGTTTTCCAGACTTATCGGCATGGTTCTTAATTGGGTTATGGGATCTAATTGTCCGGTGGTACCTATAACCAGCACCTGTTCAGGCTCTGTGGTTATTTCCCCCAATTTGTATCCTGCCGGCAGGTTTTCCAGAGTTACCGGCACTATCTGCACATTCTTTCTGCTGGTCTTTTTGTTAATTACGGCATAAATCGTGGCACTTTCCGGGATAATGCGAATTCCTTGCACCTCTTCCCCAGCCCGGTCCCGGGGTATTAAAGGAACCGAAAACGAAGTAGTTGAAGTTATGTTCTGCAGGTCAACCTGGCATGATACCGTATTTACCCGGTCAACTGCTTCCTGATCTCCTTTGATTATGCACTTTTCCGGTTCCACCAAAATATCCAATAGCTCAAAACCATTAGCGGGAGTTTTTAATACATTGCAATTTACAGCCATTTCTTTTTTCGCAATGGCATGTAAAATTACTTCCACCTTATCAGGTTCAACCGTGGCTATCAAAGCTCCTCGGATGGGATCAATCTTTACCGGCAGTTCATAGGCTCCAGCTTTCATTCCCGCCAGATCTACATATGCCACCACCGGTTCTTTTTCGTTATAATTACCCCAAACTCTCACTGATACTGTATCAGGCCCAATAACCGTTAATCCCTCGCCTAAATTATAATAGTGAAGATTGGCTGTAACAAAATTGGTTGGGGCCGTCATGTCCTGCTGGCTTATGATATAGAGCCACAGCAGAACAGCCATAACCAGTGAGAGTATCTTAAGACCCAGGGTCTTTTTTCCTTTAGTTTCTTGACGGTTGTTCACTGACCCACCTCCTGAAGAGTGAGTGCTTCATTTTCTCTTCCCGATGCAGTTCACGATGCAAAAGATCCATCAGGCTGCGGGAATCCAGATAGCGTTGTATTTTCCCGTCTATTGCCACGGATATAGCTCCCGTTTCTTCAGAGACGATAACTGCTACCGCATCTGACAATTCGGTTATGCCAATACCGGCCCGATGCCTGGTTCCCAATTCCTTGCTGAGAAAGGGGTTATCGCTTATGGGTAAAAAACAGGCGGCCTTTTGTATTCTTCCTTCAGTAATAATTACTGCACCATCGTGGAGGGGTGAGTTGGGTACAAAGATATTGGTAAGCAAACTGGCGGATACCAAACCATCAATTTCGGTTCCGCTTTCCATATATTCTGCAATACCCGTCTCCCTGGTAAAAATTATTAAAGCCCCTACTTTATTGCGAGAAAGAACAGCTGTGGCATCTATTACTTCACGAATAACCGCTTCGTTTTGCTCCATTTCCAGCCCGGAGCTGCGACGGGTAAAAAAACTGCCACGGCCAATCTGTTCCAGCAGTCTTCTTAACTCCGGCTGAAAAACTATGGGGATCATAATGGCAAACAATATCCATATTTTCTCCACCAGCCAGTTAACCATTTCCAGCTTTAGAAAACTGGCTGACGCGGAAAAAACCAGTAAAAGAGCTAACCCCTTCAAGAGCTGTTCTGCCCGGGTACCTCTTATTACTTTTAAAATACGGTAAAATAAATACGCGACTATTAAAATATCAATCAGACTTCTGATGATATCCCAGGGGCTGGCAAATACTCCGGACAGAAAGCTGAGATCCACAACACTACCTCCAAAAATGATCTCATCAACACTATTTTTCTATTTTAAGGTAATTGCTGATTTTTTGCATTCATTAATTATTACCAGTCTATTCTACTGTTTGGGGATAATGAATTACCAGCAAAATGCCTTCTCCAACCTCTATTTCCCCCGTTTCGGATGCTAACACATTGGATATCCCTATAGGCTTTTCCTTATATATTACAGCATCAGCCAGTGTGTACTGAAAGCCCCTTTCACAAACGCCTGTTGCCTTATCTGTCAGGGCCAAAACTGATACCAGATCACCCACAGCACCTTTTAGTTTAAGCCTATTATTAATAATATAAATACAACACCTAGGGGAATAATGGATTACTTTTATGCCCTGCCTGGCCATATCCATACAACTGTAAAGATTAGCCAGGGTATGATCCAGCCGTTTTCCCAAAGTTCCCCATAGCCAGACTTCTTCTGCCCCTAGTTCTGCAGCCAGGTTTAATGCCAGATGAGTATCGCAATAATCTTTTTCAGGGGGATATTTTTTATTAATAACCCCTAGTGAAGAATAATAGCGCAGAGTATCTGGAGAAACCGAATCCATATCTCCTATTAAATAATCAGGTATAATACCCATGGCTAGGGCAGCGTCAGCCCCTCCATCTACGCAGAAAATTAAGTCGTTTTTATCAATTTGATCTATCTGCTTTTTGTAAGCATCAAAAGAGCCATATTCTCCATTAGCAAGAATTACACATTTCATAAATTTTAAACCTTCCTCTGCACAAAATTACTTTAACAAAAGCTTAACCATTATGAAACACTGGTTAATTGACAAAGAAAAATCGCTTAATTATAATGCTATTAATTGAGTTGCAGCAAAGGAGGCGAACCAGCTAATGACTTATATAATCACGGATGAATGCATCTCCTGCGGCATTTGCGCCGACGAGTGTCCCGTAGAAGCGATCAGTGAAGGAGAGGATAAATACATTATAGATCCTGAGCTGTGCACTGAATGTGGTAGCTGTGCTGATGTATGTCCTGTGGAAGCACCCATCCCAGAAGACGAATAGTGAAATTATACCCTCTCATTTATCCAATTTATAAAAAAGCCCTTTTAAAAGGGTTTTTTTATTTTAATCCGGGAAAACCCATTTGCCGCAATCCCTCATAAAGAATAATGGCAACCGAATTGCTCAGGTTTAACGAACGTCCAATCTGTATCATGGGAATCCTGATCTGGGTGGTGGGAAAAGCCTGCAAAATGTAATCAGGTAATCCCCTAGTCTCCGCCCCAAATACCAGGACATCATCCGGCCTAAAATCTACTGCGGTATAGGTTAAACTACCTTTAGTAGTAGCCAAAAAAAATCTTGATCCCGCCAGATGTTCCCTAACCTCCCAAAAATCATTCCACACCCTGACCTCAACTTTATCCCAATAATCCAACCCGGCCCTTTTTAGATATCGATCCTGAATGGAAAAACCCAGGGGTTCAACTAGATGGAGGGTAGTTTTGGTCAAGGCACAGGTACGAGCAATATTTCCCGTATTTTGGGGAATCTCTGGCTCAACCAGAACAATATGCACTATTTTACTCCTGCCTTCTTATTTAAAACCATTATACCTGACTTTTCCGGACATAACAAAATAAAAACCGGGAAAGACTACCACCAGATAACCTGCGGAAGGAGAGATAACATTGGGCACCTTAAGAAAAATAGCAGCAGTGATACTGTTATTCTTAATCCTGCCTGGCACCGCCAGTTGCAACTCTGCCAGCAAGAAACCGGAAAACCAGCCTCCCAAAAAGGCCCCCGAGGTAGCTAAATACAAAGAAGAACCTACTATTACCCTTTATCGTAGCAAAACCGGCAAAAAGGAAACCCTCAAACTTGAGGAATATATCAAAGGGGTAGTGGCAGCCGAAATTGGCTCTGAGTTTCCGGCAGAAGCCTTAAAAGCCCAGGCCATAATAGCCAGAACCATGACCCTAAACCTCATAGAATATGAAGGCGGAACTCAGAGTACACATCAAACCGATGCCAGTGATGACCATACCGAATTCCAGGCCTATGATGAGAGCAAAATTGATGAAAAAATCTCTCAAGCGGTAGAGGCCACTCGAGGCCAGGTGCTAGTTCACAATGGCAAGTTTATCTATGCTGTTTACCATTCTTGTTCCAAAGGCAGAACCGCTACCCTGGAGGAAGGTATGCCCAATCTGGCCAAAGTTGCTTCAGCATATATTACTTCTGTTACCACTGATGGATTGAAAAATGCTCCGGGTCAATATAAGGACTGGACAGTAAAAGTGCCCAAAGCAAAAATTAAAGAAATTATGGGACCAAGCTCCGGTTCGCTGGATGATATTAAAATTGCTAAAAAGGGTCCATCAGGAAGAGCCCTTACTATTACTGCCGGTGATGCCTCCATATCAGGCCCTGACCTGAGACAAGAAATTGGTTTTGATAAGCTATACTCTACTCAGTTGACCAGTATTGAGCCCGAAGGAGACTATATGGTTTTTAAGGGTGATGGCTGGGGTCATGGAGTGGGTATGGAGCAGTGGGGAGCCTATACCATGGCTGAAGCAGGCAAAAAAGCACAGGAAATTGTTAAACACTATTTTCCCAAAGCCCAGCTAACCAAGCTATATGATTAGTTGCTTTCCCCTGCCATACAAATGTAGATGCCCAAAAGAATCATACCTGCCCCGATCAGCTGGTATGATAAGAGAATCTCTTTAAAAAAGATATAAGCCAATATACTGGCTCCTACTGATTCACCCAGTACTGATACTGCTACAATAGGAGCCTTTACATATTTTAGAGCCCAGTTTAATACTCCGTGTCCGGCGATTCCCGGTCCCAAGGCCAGTAAGAAAAACAACAGCCATTCCTTATTCCCATATCCCCCAAATGGGAAGCCCATAATGGCTGCTGCAGCCAACAAAACGATACCGGCTACTAAACTGACCATGCTGGTATATGGCCAGGTTTCAACACGGGGCCGCAGATATCTGCTGATAATGAAATAAACCGCAATAAAAAACCCGCTCAATAAAGCCAGAATATCTCCCAACAACCTGCCTGCTGATACATCTCCCAGCGCAATCAAGCCGCTGCCAGCCAGGGCCAATACAATACCACCGGTGATCCATCTGCTGACCGGTTCTCTGAGGATGAAAATGGAGAAAAAAAGAACAAAGATAACTTGAAGATTGGTAAACAGAACCGAGCTGGGGATACTGGTATGCCTTAAAGAGACAATCCAGAAAGCAAAATGGAGAGCCAGGAAAACTCCGGCCACAACTGTTAACAGTAGATCATGCTTATTGGTGGTTCTAAGCTTATAGACAACTGCTCGATTGGCTATAAGACCAGCTAAGAGGGAGGTGATTAAAACCCGGTACATGGCTATGATAAGAGCCGGAGCTGCCGAAAACCTAATGATTATAGAAGAGGTGGCCATACAGATTACGCCGCAAAAAATATAAAAATATACCCGGGCAGAATTCACGCCTGGACCCCCAGATAGGATTGAATCACCTTTTCATCGTTCTTAACCTCTTCGGGAGACCCTTCGGCAATTTTTCTGCCATAATCCAGAACGGCAATTCTTTCACATATATTCATTACCACATCCATATCATGTTCCACCAGAATCAGGGTAAGATTCATTTCCTGCCTGATATCATGAATAAGCTTCATTAGCTCAACTTTTTCGCCCGAATTCATTCCTGCGGCCGGTTCATCCAGAAGCAGCAGCGTTGGTTTTAGAGCCAGGGCCCGGGCAATTTCCAGCCTTCTTTGCTCCCCGTAGGACAGGTTTTGGGCATATTCCCACCTTTTGTCCTGCAGGCCCACCATCTCCAGCAAGTTTTCTGCCGTCTCTTTGATCAACCTATCCTCCCGCTTGAAACTGCCCAGCCTGAGAAGACCGGCAAATAGACCCGCCGTGGTTACACCGTGAGTGCCCACTCTAACATTATCGAATACTGAAAGCTTATTAAACAGCCTGATATTTTGAAAGGTTCTGGCAATACCCATACAAGCCACCTTGTAGGGTGGCAGGTTGTTCATCCGCCGTTCCCTAAAAATCAGTTCACCCTCAGTAGGCACATAAATTCCGGTAATTATATTGAACAAGGTGGTTTTTCCCGCCCCGTTGGGTCCAATGATTCCAAATATTTCTTTCTCGCTCACTTCCAGGTTAATGGCTTCCAGGGCACGCAGCCCGCCAAATTCCTGGGTTATCTCCACTAACCGGAGAATTGACATTTCTCTACCTCTTTCCTGCTGAACCGTTTTTTAATATCGTAAACCCTAACATCTCCCAAGAGTCCATTAGGCCGGAAAATCATTAATATGACCAAAAGGGCTCCGTAAAATAGCAGTCGGTACTCAGCAACTACCCGCAGCAGCTCCGGCGCCAGGGTCAATATGGTAGCACCCAGGATGGTCCCCGGAATACTGCCCATTCCACCCAAAACCACCATATTTAAAAGCTCAATAGATTTCATAAAACCAAAGTCCTGGGGATTAATGTAATACATGTAATGGGCATATAACGATCCCCCCAGGCCTCCCAGGAAAGAGCCGATGGTAAAAGCCAAAACCTTCATTTTGGTAGTATTTACTCCTGATGATTCGGCTGCAATCTCATTTTCTCTAATAGCATAAAAAGATAAACCAATACGTGAATTCAGCAATCTTACATTGAGAAAAATGATTACTATAACCAGCAGCCATACCAGGGTGAAGGTAGTATTTTGAGGGATTCCCGACAGGCCTACAGCTTTGCCGCCCGGTTCAAAGTTCAGAAAGAAAACCCTGATTATTTCGGCAAATCCTATTGTCACCATAGCTAAATAATCCCCTTCCAGGCGCAGGGTGGGTATACCAATCAAGAAGCCGAATAAAGCAGCTACCGAAGCTCCTATGATCAATACCAGAAAAAAAGGCAGTTGGTAATGAACAGACAGTATTGCTGAAGCATAGGCTCCAATACTCATAAATCCTGCATGCCCCATAGATAGCTGCCCGGTAACACCAGTTATCAAATTGAGGCCCAAGGCTAGAATGATATTAATGCCTATAATTATTAAAATGCGTAAATAGTAAGGGTCTATTACTTCCATAAGCCATGTATCCAAATATAAACACCTACACTTTTTTGGTTAACTTCTTGCCAAATAAGCCCTGGGGCCGAACAATCAGCACCAGAATCAGAATGCCAAAGGCTATAGCATCCTTATAGGAGGAGGATAAATAGGCTACGCCCATTATTTCAAAAACCCCCAGGCTAATTCCGCCAATCATAGCACCGGGGATGGAACCAATCCCGCCCAGAACCGCGGCCGCAAAAGCTTTAAGCCCTGCCATCATTCCCATGTAGGGCCATACCGCATTATAGTAAATGCCCACCATTACTCCGCCCGCCGCCGCGAGGGCTGATCCAATGGCAAAGGTAAAAGAAATAATCCGGTTAACATTTATGCCCATCAAATAGGAAGCCTCCAAATCCTGAGAACAGGCTCTCATAGCTTTGCCAATTTTGGTTTTCTGAATCAGCATTTGCAATCCCAACATCAGGAGGCCGGATACCAAAAGAATAATAATCTGCAGTGAAGACACTTCAAGTGAGCCAATTTGAACGGTAACCCGGTCAATTAAATGAGGATAGCGTGTGGTATTGGGCCCTCTGATCAGGACCATTAAAGTAGACAGAAAAATAGATACTCCTATGGCGCTGATTAACGCTGAAAGGCGACTGGACTTCCCCCGTAAGGGACGATAGGCAATGCGCTCTACTAGCATCCCCAGCAACATGCAAAAAATCATGGCACCAATCAGGGCAACAGCTAAATGGGCGCCAGCCACCGTAACCAGAAATAATCCTACAAAAGCACCGAACATATATATCTCGCCATGGGCAAAATTTATCAGCTGCACGATTCCATAAACCATGGTGTAGCCCAGAGCAATCAAGGCATAGGTGCTTCCCAGGGTCAATCCGTTCACCATCTGTTCCCAGAACATGAGCTTCCTCCCCTACTGCGATTTAACCATACAGAGCATGACACATTTAATATTTCTTACAATCAAACTGTGTATGGCTCCGGCAAATGGCCCGGCCAAAGGGCGGGCCACCGCCGGCAACTAATTATTGTACGTTTACCGGTATTTTATCCAACAGGGCAAATTGACCATCCCTAATAGTAAGCAAACATACCGGACTCTTTATGGGTTCACGGTCTTCCCGGAAGGTGGTGTTACCGGAAACACCGGGATAATCCCGTAATTTCGCCAACTGTTCTTTGAATACGGTGGGATCAATACTTTGAGCCTCTTCCATAGCCTTGGCCAGAATCATAACCGCATCATAAAACTGAGCGGAAAACATGTCCGGATCTTCACCATACTTGGCCCGATAAGCTTCCAGGAACGCTGCAGTTTCAGGACTCGGTTGGTCAGTGGAGAATCCGCAGTAGAAAATTACTTTATCTTCAACAGCCTTTCCGCCGAGCTTAGCCAGATCCTGTCCGTAAAGGCCATCGCCACCAATCAGGCAAATGTCAAAGCCTTGTTTTTCTATTTCATTCATAATTAAAGCTGCTTCAGTATAATACCCAGTAAAGACCAGCACATCAGCACCGGAATTCTTTAATTTAGTAACTTGGGCGGTAAAATCAGTCTCTCCATCATTAATGCTTTCTTCCAGTACGATATCGGCTCCGGCGTTTTCAATAGCTTCCTTGAAAACGGGAGTTAATGCGGTACTATAACCATTATTAAGCGAAGTAATAATAGCCATGTCCTGCCATCCCTTGGTATTCACCATCCAGTCTACAACAGTGGGAACGGCAAACATGTCCAACAGAGTATTACGGAAGACATAATCACCAATCTCTACAACTCCGGTTCCAGTAGCCCCGGCCGAAAAGATGACCACTTGATTCTTCTGGGCGATATCTGCGGCAACTTTGGTCAATCCGGTACAGGGATCCCCAACCATAGCTACCACTTTGTCCCTGGTTATGTACTTGGTGGCAATATTGGCTATTTCCCCGCTCTCACCTTTATTATCATCATAAATACCTTCCACCTGCATACCCAGAATGCCGCCCTGGGCGTTCAATTCCTCAATGGCCATTTTCATACCTTTTTCGCCAGGAATACCATAATTGGCCACCGGACCGGTTTTGGCTCCCAGAAAGCCGAGTTTTACAACGTTCTGGTCTTTGGCCCCTTCCTTTTCTCCGCCACATCCCGCCGTCAACAAGAGGGCCGCCACCATGACTATTGACAGCACCAATTTGGCCTTTTTCCAAACCTTCATCCAAATCCTTCCTCCCTTATTATAAAAACTTAATCGGCGAGTTTTTAAGCTCGCTTGTAAAATCCCTAATTAGCTGCACTTGCGGCTAAAAGCCAAAAACATCCCACCAAACCCATCTTCGGGCAAAGTGATTTATACATCCTTTTAACCCTGTAAAAAAGTATAACAGATTATATATTCCCTTGAGCAGTGCAAATTCCTGCTAAAATTCTAAAAACTGGTCTATCTTTGCTAATACTATTGTTCACTGCTCAGGAAAGGTTTAAGGGGAATGTGGCTATACTGGCAGGCATTGAGGAACAGGTCAACATTGGGACTCCGTGAGTACTTGGCTATCAAATCTAAACAGATCTGCTCAAAGCTGCCCCGGCCCGGTCGGTGCGTCCCATGGGCAGGGCCGCTTATAATTCCTTCCTGGCGGGCAAAGATCCACGCTGCAGCAATTCCCGTCCAGGCAATGGAATAGATTATCTGCTCAGTTTCCCCAAGAAGTGAGCTGCACAGGTAAAATCGGCAGGTTAGGGAACGGTAGGGATATATAGTGCAAAGATTGTCCTGCAGAAATATACAAGGCTCGGACTTTAGTTTTAACAAACCTTTCTGCCTGTGGTGGGGACAGCAATAGGTATCAATAAGCACAGAATAACTCATGGACAGGTGGTCAGCCATTTGTTTAATGGCAATCAAATCAGGAATAACAAAGGGGTTGGAACAGCAGTTGGACTGGCACCCGCGGCAGACAAGGCCGGGCCCTGCATATTTTTTCCTTACCCGGGTATCTTCTGCCAGAGACTGCCAGACCTCCAACAGGTCAGCCACAGTAGCATCGGAACTTCTTACCCTGATGCCAATGGTCTGTTCCTTATTATGCCCTCCCCAACAAACCTCCACCTGATGCAAAATTATCCTCTATCCTTCTCCTTGAGCAATCAAGTCTTTTATGGCCTGGCGGGCCAACTCGTCGCACCGCTCGTTCCACTGATTGCCTGAATGCCCTTTGACTTTTTCTATAGTTACATAGTTTTTAGCAAATAGCTGAAGCAGCTCTTGCCAGAGATCCTGGTTGGCTACGTCCTCTTTTTTGCTGTTCTTCCAGCCGTTGGATTGCCAGTTTTGAATCCATTTACACTTGAAAGCATTTACTATATAGGCACTGTCGGAATACACATTAACCTTCCACCCAGTAACCTTCAAAGCTTTAAGAGCTTCAATAACAGCCTTCAGTTCCATTCTCTGGTTGGTGGTATCTTTTTCCGATCCGGAAATCTCCTTTTTTTGGCCTTTGTACAGTAATACGGCTCCCCATCCTCCCGGACCCGGATTGCCTGAACAGGCTCCGTCAGTAAAGATGTCGACCTGGTTCATTTAATTTACTCCTCTTAAAATTAATTGCCGGCTAGTTACCGGAGCCCGGTTTATAAAACATCAGGGAGTTCCTCCAGGCTGTGGATCATATAATCTGCTTCAGGAACTGCCCAGGATTGATTGGGGGCCAACCATACCGCTTTCATTCCGGCTTTTTTGGCTCCTATGATGTCAGTTAGCGGATCATCACCAACATGTACAGCATTTTCCGGTTCTGCCCCCATGCGCTGCAGGGTATACAGAAATATATCCCGGCTGGGCTTGGCCATACCGACTTCATCGGAAAATACCAATACATCGAAAAATCTGTTAATTCCGTCCTTTTCCATAATTCTCCGCAAAACCTCTCCCGGAGTAGCGCCGGTATTGCAGATTAAAGCCAGCTTATAATCTTGGCTGACGGCCTTCAGCGTTTCCACTACCCTTCCGTTAAATTCCGGCGGCACAGTATAAAGAACCTGGGTATATGATTTAAGCAGCTGTTCCCGTAATTCCTCAGTTACGATAATATCCAACTTTTCCAGTATCATTGCCAAGTGCCCTCGGGGGGTTATTTCCCGGCCATACGCCCTTTGCTGGTAATGTGCGTTTTCCCAGGCATATTTGAATCCCTCTCTTATTTCATTCAGGGAAAAAGAAAGGTTTTCTTTTTTTAATATATGCTGAAAACCTAATGCTCTCTCAATCTGTACCGCTTCCGGGCTTTTATACAATGTATTCCAGCAATCAAATGTAAGAGTGGTTAACAATCAATAATCAACTCCTATTATGCTCCCTGGAGTTTTTTGGTTGTTTCATCTGACTGTTTAACATAAGATTTCACATCACCATCCAGCAAAGCCTGGTTTTCTTTCTGGCGTTCCTGGTTCACCTTGCGTGCCCAGTTTTTTGTGCTGGTATTATTGTCGGTAGTGTAAAACCCTGAACCTTTAAACTGGATGCCTACTCCCCGGCTGATTATTCGAACCGCCGGACCGCCACAAGTGGGGCATTCATGCAAGGTTTGGTCACCTAGCTTCTGCATTTTCTCAAAAGTGCCACAATTTTTGCATTTGTACTCGTATATTGGCATTGCTTTCACCTCAAATAATATAATAGTTTAAATACATATCTTGTCAATACGCGGCAATTAGGTTGGCATACACGATAAGCGACATTATACCGTTCCATACCCCATGGGCCAAGGTTGGCACCAGAATGCTGCCGCTCTTTTCATAAAAATAACAGAGACAAGCCCCGCCTGCAGCCAGGGGGATGGTTCTCCAAAAATCCCAGTGGGCCAGGCCAAATACCAAGCCAGCCAGGATAGCACCCCACAGTGGCCCTGCCAGTTTGCGGAATACAGGATAAATCATGCCCCGGTAGAATAGTTCTTCGGAAAATGGTACCAAAACTGCAGCCAATATTAATAAAGCCATGAATTCCTGGGGTGTCTCCACGGAGCGTAGAACTTCCTCAAAGACTTGCGGTTCTAATTCAGGTTGAACCATGGTAATCAACAACCCCAGCATAGAAACGCCTATCATTATTAGGAGCCCGCCTACCAGACCATATTTAATCAGATCCCTCATATTGGCGCCCTTAATCCCCAGGTCAGCTAAGCTGGTTTTATGTATGCCCATAGTAAATATGATAACCAGCAGAATAGTAAAAAAGATTTGCAACAAAAGTGCCAGAATGAAAAAGGTTATAAGGTTATAAGATATGCCCCATTGATCAAACCAACCCAAGATGATCTCCTCGGAAAAGCTGAAACCGATCCCAAAAATGACAATCAGTAAATACACAAAAATTATCTCTTTAAAACCCCATTTGGGGTGGCCCAGCACCTGAATAATAATTACCTCCTTTTAAAAATCCTGCCTGAATTTTATAAACTGAGTGATTACGGGAAAAATAATACAAACCTATTTGGGAGGATAAGCTATGACACCGCTTTTGTTTATTACCACAGTAACTGCCGTTCTGATCTTACTCGTTCATTGGATATTGAGGACTCTCGATTCCCCCAATCAAGCAAACAGGTCAGAAAATAACCGCCACCAGCTGTATTATGAGACTTCCCCAGAAATTTCGCAGCCTGTGGATCCGATTAAGGAAGCCAACCAAACTTTTCTTAGGTTGACCGCTCATCCGCGCCATATCCTGGCCTACTGGAACATAGCCCAGGATATCTGGCATGACGATAAAACCCACAATAAAGTAATTATAAAACTCAATAGTTCAAATGTTAAGACCCACCCCGTTTACTTCCGAATAAACGATCAGAAGGGACTCTGCCGTTTCCCCGCTTTGCCATCTACTGCTTATTATGCCGTTCTGGGAATTGACCAAGCGGGAGAGTTTAAGGTATTGGCAACCTCCAATACTGTTATCAGCACTAAGTCAGAAAATAACTAATTAAAACAGCTTAACAACAATAACAGTAATAGCGAGTTATGAAAAAGAGCCCCGCGCTGATACGCTCTATACGCCTGCCCAGGCTAACTCATTATTACAAAGATAGCGCCAAAATTGGTGCCTCCGGGCTAAATGAAAGGCCTCAAGTCTGGCAAACAAGCTGAAATCCGAAGCATGCAAAATCACCTGCAGGGTTTTACCTTTTCCAACCTTTTATTTTACTGTCTTCAATATACCATAATTAATATCAAGCCTCTCTATTCAAATAAATAAAAAATGGGAGCAGTAGCTTTATTAACAATTGCCAGCCTTATAGCAACCAGCGTTTTAATAACCAATGAAAAAGGCTGTTGTCTAAAACCAACAGCCTAGGAAATTTATGATTCCTCGCAAACTATCTGTGACGTTTCTTTTTGGCCAATATTTTTTTCGCATTAAAATAGACAACGTATTGTAGAAACAGGCTTATCACCAGGTAAATAGACCAATAAATTAGTGTGTCCAATAGGTAAGTTTCCTCAGTATGCTTAAAAAAATTATAAGCATACAATACAGTCACTCCCAAAAATATCGTAGACGCTGGGATATAATATTCAGATTTGGTTATTATTTCTTTTTTAAACATGTTCCCACCCCGGTTTCTGCATGCCTTACGATCTTATACCGCGATACTTCCGTCAATTGCAGATTTTTTAATTTTTGTTTCAGGAAGGAATATTAATGGCACTATACTGAACAAATACATAAACGCACTGGCACCAATAGCGAAAGAGAAAGAAGTTGAAGCAGCCAGAGCACCCAGCATGGCAGGTCCAAAGAAACAAACCATGCGACCTAGGTTGTATATACTGTTTACGCCGGTGGCTCTAATATCGGTGGGGAACAACTCTGACATATATCCTCCGTATAATCCAAAAATCGGATAAGTAATAAATGAATAAATGGGAGCAAAAATCAACATAATTGTGGGGTCGTTAATATTAACAAATATCAACACGCAGACAAAAGAGGCAGCCAGAACAACAAAGGCCGGTTTTTTCCTTCCAAAGCGGTCGGCAATGAACGCAAATAGTATATATCCAATAATGCCTCCAATTTGCAGGAACATGTAGTAGTTCATAGATTTAATAATATCCATTCCCTTTTCGGCAACCAGCCAGTTTGGAATCCAGCTAAATGCGCTCCAATAGGCAAGCAGGGTCCCCAATACCAGGAAAAAGGCCGCTATAGTGTTTCTCCGCAAACTGGTTCCCGTACGTTCATAAATTTCCGGACTAAATAGTTTTGCCACATTGCCTAGACTGGCCCCGGTTTGCTTGGCCTGATCCCTAGTCTTAAGCCATGCTTCAGGCTCGGGAATAATAATTTTCGCTAATACTGCCAGAATCAAGCCAATGGCTCCGAAGTAAAACAGTGGCCTCCAACCATAAGCAGGCATAATATGTTTTCCCAAAAAGGCAGCCAACATGGGACCAAAAGCGAAACCGGTTTGAATTACTGCTGAACACATAATCCTTATTCGGGAAGGAAGGCATTCGGCTACCAATGTATTACCCACACCCCACTGGGCCCCCAGTCCAAGTCCCACCAGGATTCTCAGGGCAAACATCATAGCAAAACTATTGGCAAAGGCAAACAGAACAGTAAAAACTGAGTACCATATTAGACAGTAAAACATAACATTTACACGTCCGTATTTATCAGACAGCATACCGGAAATAAGTCCCCCTAAACCTGCTCCAAAAAGAGGAGCACCCAGCACCAGTCCCATAGCGGAACTGGGGAAGTTAAACTCTTCGAGAATTAATCCGGCTGAAACTGAAACCAGCTGCCAGTCCATAACATCTAATACCAATGCTATCCAGGCAAAAGCCCAGACTAGAATCATCATTCCAGTTAATGGAGCATTTTCATCAGGTATCGGCATACAACGCTGACCATTCATTTTATTCCCTCCCTCTCTTTCACCTAATCATCTAATCTTGGTTAATAAGATTATTATTCTGCCCAGAAATATACTATGCTTCGCCCAGGTTATAAAAATTTCTAATAAATAGTAAAGGCAGACATTCCCAGAACTAGGGCTTAATATCCTCCTCCCCCCATCAAAAAACTGCTTTTAGCCCTGCTGGAAATACTAAGTTATTTGATAGATTCTTCTTAAGTGCATTCTGCTGCCTTTTTCCAGTAACTATACTTTTAACACCGGTGCTTTTGTACATATATATATATGGAATAACTTGGTATTAAAAATTAATAGTTAATCTCTTTATCAAACCAGTAAATACTTTGTATCCATTTCTACTGTTAATCCCCCGGTGTTTTTCAAAGTGTGGGCCAAACCAAGTATTTTAGGGAGTTCATAGGAATAGAAATACCTGCAGGTGTACAATTTACCTTTATAGAAAACCTGATCATTATCCGCATTATTTGTTTCCATAGCCTTTAAAGCAGCAATACCCTGAATGAGCCACTGCCAGGCAATAGCGACAATTCCAAATAATTCAAGGTACAAAGTAGCATCAGCCAAAAATTCATCTTTTTTGCCTTCCTCGGCTAATCCTACAAGATATTTCGTTACATCCTGTAGCAGGTTCACAGCCTCAGCCAATGCATCGCCATAGCTCTTTAGATTAGGATAATTTTGAGCTTCTTGTATAACTTTGTTTACTTCCTCAAGGAATACTATAAATGCTTGCCCATTTTTCATAGTTACTTTTCGTCCTAAAATATCCTGTGCCTGAATACCGGTTGTACCTTCATGTATAGGATCTATTCGAATATCCCTGTAGTATTGTTCCACCGGGAAGTCCTGACAATAGCCATACCCGCCGAGGCACTGGATAGCAGCACTTGTAGATAAGATACCCATTTCAGACGGGTAAGTCTTAACCACTGGAATAAGCAGATCAAAAAGAAGTGCGCATCTTTCCTTTTCTTCGGGGTCATCCGTTACTTTGATAATATCCAGGTACTTACTGGCCTGCAGACAAAGGGATAAAGCCCCTTCACATATTGCCCGCTGGAAAAGCAGCATCCTCTTTATATCAGGGTGCTCAATAATGGGGATCATCGGTGAATTTGGATCCTTATCAGAAATTCTTCTGCCCTGCAGCCGTTGCTGTGCATAATCCAAGGCTGCATAATATGCAGCGGTTGCCTTTCCAACTGCTCCAATACCTATATTTACTCTTTCCTCGTTCATCATAGAGAACATATAGGCCAGCCCTTTGCCCGGTTCCCCAACCAGATAACCGCGGCAATCATTTTTTTCACCCAGGATCAACTGGCAAATGGGACTTCCTTTGTAGCCCATCTTGTGCTCAATTCCGCCACAAGTTACGTCATTAAATTCTAAATGTCCGTCATCATTTATCCTGTATTTGGGAACAACAAAAAGAGAAATTCCTTTGGCTCCAGCGGGAGCTCCTTTGATTCTTGCTAAAAGCATGTGAACAGTGTTTTCTACTTGGTCGGTGTCTGCAGCTGATATGAATATTTTCTGGCCTTTGATTCTATAGTATCCTTCAGCGGTTTCTTCAGCACTAGTAGTAAGATCACCCAAAGAGCTTCCCACATTAGGTTCAGTCAAGGCCATGGTTCCTTGCCACTCTGCCTGGCACAGTTTCTTTAGAAACTTATTTTTAATCTCTTCAGAAGCATATTCTTTCATTAGGTTGGCTGCCCCCATAGTAAGCATCGGGTATACACATAGAGAATAATTGGCTGCTGCAAAAATGTACGTATAGACGAATTTCAGCATGTTGGGAAGCTGCTGCCCACCCAATTCATAGTCCCAATCAGCATTAATCCAGCCTCCATTACCCGACTCCTCCATAAAGGTTTTGACAGCCGGATTTACTTTGGCTATTCCATCTTCAAACCTAGGCGGGTTTTTATCCATTTCTTGCAAAACAGGATACATTATATCTGTACCTATTTTTAATGCAGTGTCTACAATCATTTCAAAGGTTTCAAAGCTATGATCCTGGTAATATTCATAATTAGTAAGAGACAAAACATCAAATACATCGTAGAGTAAAAAACTAATATCCCTTTTGCTCAGAAAGTCTGCCATTTTGAACACTTCCTCTCTATATACCAACCCGGGAGTCTATTTTGGGTCACAACTTTCATTGAATCTTGAACAAGTTTTGATTTGAAGCTGTTATATGTTTAAGTACTAGCCAACCGTTAGTGGCGCAGACTGGTTAGGTATTCATGTATAGCCTGGGCGGCTGTTTTTCCAGCACCCATGGCCTGTATTACCGTAGCTGCACCGGTAACAATATCACCCCCGGCAAAAACACCCGGCTTGCTGGTTCTGCCTGAAGCCTTGTCAACAATAATATTTCCGTTCCTGCTTATTGCCAGGTCAGGGGTTGTTTGTGGTACTAACGGATTGGGTCCCTGGCCAATAGCCATAATAACAGTATCAATTGGCATTTCAGATAAAGAACCCTCAATAGGTACCGGACTTCTGCGGCCAGATTCATCGGGTGGACCCAGCTCATATTTTTGGCATATCATAGCTTTTACCCACCCGTTTTCGTTACCGAGAATCTCCACCGGACTAGTCAACAGCCGGAATTTTACTCCTTCTTCTTTTGCGTGTTCGATCTCTTCCAGCCTGGCTGGCATCTCCTTTTCAGACCGGCGGTATACTATATAGGATTCCTTAGCACCAAGGCGCAAAGCCGTTCGGGCACTGTCCATAGCTACGTTTCCGGCACCTATGACTGCTACCTTCTCACCAATTCGAATAGGAGTTAAATAGACAGGAAACAAATAAGCTTTCATCAGATTGGTACGGGTTAGAAATTCATTAGCGGAATAAACTCCATTTAAGTTTTCTCCCGGAATATTCATGAAATATGGTAATCCAGCCCCAGTGCCGATAAATACGGCATCATACCCACTGGTAAGCAGTTCATCAACGGTATTTATCTTTCCTATCACCATGTTGGTCTTAACTTCCACGCCTAGTTTTTTTATATTGTCTATCTCTTGTTCGACTATGGATTTTGGCAAACGAAATTCAGGGATTCCATATACCAGCACCCCACCGGGAGTATGCAAAGCCTCAAAAACAGTCACTTTATAACCCAGTAAGGCCAGGTCGGCCGCAGCAGTTAACCCCGACGGGCCTGAGCCAATTATTGCTACTCTTGCTTCTTTTTTGGGGATTGGTTTTATATCGCGATTGCCATTGCTTAATTGCCAATCAGCTACAAAACGTTCCAGCCGTCCTATAGCCACTGGCTCTGCTTTTTTTCCCAGTATGCAGAGCTTTTCGCATTGGCTTTCCTGAGGACAAACCCTACCGCATATGGCGGGCAAATTGTTTTTTTCTTTAATCTTATCTATGGCTGTTTGATAGGCTTTTTCTTTAATAAGTTTTATAAAAGATGGTATATCTACATCTACTGGGCAGCCTTGAACACATTTGGGTTCCTTGCATTCCAGACAACGTGACGCTTCAGTTAGTGCTTGTTCTTCACTATATCCCATGGCCACTTCGCTGAAGTTTTTTACTCTTTCTTGCGGATCCTGGCTTGGCATAGGCTGCCGCTTGGGTCTTTCCTTTTTTTTGGCTTTTACCTTGGGGTCTGACAACGGCCATCACCTCCAGAACAGCAGCGTTGCATGGCGATAATCTCTTCTTCACGGAACATTCTGGCTCGGGATTCGGCAATAGACCAATCTACCAGGTGTCCATCAAATTCAGGTCCGTCTACACAGGCAAATTTAGTTTCTTTCCCTATAGATACTCTGCAAGCACCACACATTCCAGTACCGTCAACCATGATAGGGTTAAGGCTCACAGTCGTTTTTATGCCAAACGGCCTTGTTATATCCGCTACTGCTTTCATCATGCCCAGGGGTCCGATAGCCATGACCATATCAATCTTGCTATGGTTATGAATAATTTCTTGCAAGACATGAGTAACAGGCCCTTGGTGTCCTGCCGATCCATCATCTGTGGCTATATGCAAGCTATCGCTGAACGCCTGCATTTCTTTCGTAAGAATTAAATGTGCCCTACTGCGTGCTCCAATTATGGAAACAACCATATTCCCAGCCTGTTTCAAAGCTCTGGCTATAGGAAAAACGGGAGCAATCCCTACCCCCCCGCCTATGCAAATCACATTACCCACTTTCTTAATTTCGGACGGCATTCCCAGGGGGCCAACTATACCCAAAACACAGTCTCCTTGGGCTAATTTCCCAAGTTCATAAGTAGTTCTGCCCACTTCCTGAAAAATCAGGGTAATGCTGCCCCTCTGCCGATCAAAATCGGCAATGGTTAATGGAATCCTTTCTCCTCTTTCATCTATACGCAGAATAATAAACTGTCCAGGCTGAGCCTTTGCAGCGATCGGTGGTGCTGCTACCTCAAGCATTTTAATTGCAGGAGCTAAAATCTCTTGTTTTACTATTGGATACAATTCTGTCCCTCCTCTCTTAAAAACCTGGACATTCTCATATATAATGCCTAACTATTGGTGATGGTTATCGCGCTGTACAACTCAGGGCGCCGATCCTTGAATATATCAAACTCATATTCCCCCGGTTTGATTATGCTTCCTTTGGAACGCGCCTTGGTGAGTTGCAGGTCAGCATAAATAATTTCTTCGCTATCAGCAGAAGCTTGGGCCAGAATCGCGCCATTAGTGTCAACAATTGAACTTCTTCCGATAAACTGTGTTCCTCTCTCAACTCCGGTTCTGCTGGCCGCCACAAGAAAAACTCTATTTTCTACAGCCCGGGCAGAAAATAAGTAGTCTATGTGAGCTTCAGCTCCTACGGGTAAGTTAGCGATATCAACAATAATATCTGCACCTTGTAAAGCAAGAATCCGGCAGGGTTCGGGGAAACGCAAATCATAGCAAATAACCATCCCTATCCGGCCTATCTCAGTGGGATAAACCGTATACTCCAAATTCCCTTTACAGGTGAAACGGTCAACCCCCAGGTATATCATGTGGGTTTTCCTATATTTGCCCACTATCCCCTCCGGCCCAATCAACACAGAGGTATTAAATAATTCATCCTGTTCCAATTCCAGTAAACCAACTACAACATATACACCGAGCTCCTGCGCCTTTCTAATGATGGCTTCCGTACTTGGGCCGGGTACCTCTTCTGCATGCAGTTTGGCCTCGCTGCTCTGGTTGAAACAATATCCAGTTAATTCAGCCTCGCTAAACACAATGAGTTTAGCTCCTTGTTGGGCTGCCAGGCTTACTTGGTTCAGTACCCGGTTAAGATTCTGCTCCTTATTTCCAATAAGGGGGTTGGTTTGAACAGCCGCTACCTTAACTACATCAGGATTGTTTGGACTATAGTTCATATCAGTCCCTCCTTAATATTTACCGCCCAAATCAAGCAAAACTTAGGAATTCTTCTTGGCCCTGGTAATGAAGCCGTCTCCAATTATGCCCTGTTCAACCATGTCAGATATTTCTTGTTCACTGAATCCCTGTTCAAGAAGCAATTCCTTGGTGTGTTGTCCCTTGAAGGGGGGTGGCAGTTCAGCCAATGCATCATAGGCCGAAAACTTGATGGGATTGCCGGGCAGCTTTATTTTACCGGCAGTGGCATGTTCAAATTCGACCAACATGTTGCGTGCCTTGGTATTTTCACTCTCGCAAATTTGAGGCACCTCCAGGATGGGGGCCACGGCTACACGGGCATCTCTTAGCATCTTGACCATTTCATCCACGGTGTAGTTTTTCATCCAGTTGTTTATAAATGCGGTCATTTCCTCAATATTTGCCATTCTGGCTGCATTGCAGTTAAATTTCGGGTCCTTGGCCATTTCCGGCACACCCATTAAATTGCACATGTTCCCCCACAGTTTCTCATTGGAGGCAACAACACAGACATAACCATCTTTACAGGTATAGACGTCATATGGTGAACCATCCGGGTGGCGACTGCCCTGTCTTTTGGTAGGTCTTTGGCATATGGTATAGGCTGGAACGTTATTTTCCAGACAGGTGAATATACAATCAACCAGGGAAACGTCGATATGCTGCCCCTCACCAGTAAGATTACGGTAGTTTAAGGCGCCCAGTAATCCTATACAACCATAAAGGCCAGCAATTACATCACCTATCGATGATCCTACCCTTAATGGCATATCTGGATAACCAGTAATACTCATTAATCCACCCATGGCCTGGGCAAGCATATCATAGCCGGGAAGCTTGCTATAAGGTCCATATTGCCCAAATGCCGAGATGGATAGATAAATGATGTCAGGTTTAACTTTTTTGCAATCTTCATAACCTACAGACAACTTATCAGCGACCCCGGGAGCAAAGTTCTCCAATACAAAATCTGCTTGGGAGACGAAATTATAAAATATCTCACGCGCCGTTGGTTCCCGGAGATTTAGTTCTATACTTCTTTTACCGCGGTTAAGCCCTATAAAATAGGTAGATTCTTCTGTTCCCGGAGCAAAGGGAGGCCAACTTCTTTCATTGGTGTTGGGTCCAGCGTCTTCTATTTTTACTATTTCGGCTCCCATATCAGCCAGGATTTGACTGCAAAATGGTCCGGTATATACGCGGGTAAGGTCAACCACTTTTACCCCATCCAAAATCTTGGCCTTTTTCATTTGGCATTCCTCCATTCTATTTAATACTTGTCAATGAAACGGGCTGGTGGGAAGAGCCCCCGGGAGCGGGGCCTGCTCTCTTCCGCCAACCAGCATTTTGCATTGATCTGTTTACTGTTCAACCCAGATAATAGCTCCTCCGCCCTGGGTTAATCCCCCACAGATCGCACAGGCTGCAAAGCCCCCGCCATTTTCTTTAAGATTATAAGCAGCTGTCATCATCACTCGCGCACCACTTGCGGTATTGGCATGGCCTACAGCAATAGCGCTCCCATTAACATTCAACTTTTTCTTCAGTTCTTGGTATTTGGCAGGATCATAATCAAGAATAGGCTGGGAAGACGCTTCTTTTACCATTTCTTTATAGCTGCTTTTTAAGAACCGGTTATTCGCCAGGAGCTTGGTGGAAACCAGGGGAACACAAGCAAAAGCTTCGTTTATTTCTATAAATTTCATATCCTCAATTGTTAAACCCGTATCGTCCAGGCACTTCTTAATGGCGAAGGCTGGTGATACTGGCATAATCCGAGGAGCAAGCGCTATAGAAGATGTTTTTACAACTGTATAGACTGGCTCTATTCCTAATTTCTCCGCTTTTTCACGGGTAGTAATTATCTGAGCTGTTGCTCCATCATTCATCCCCGGAGCATTACCGGCTGTACAGGTCGGATTGTCAAAAATGGGCTTCAGCTTGGCCAGATCCTGCAGGGTTACATCCGGCCTGTATTGTTCGTCTTTATCCAATATTTTTGAAGATATTACATTTCCTTTTTTGTCCTTTTTGGTCAGTTCCAATGGAACCATCTCGTGCTTGAAAAATCCTCTCTCCCAGGCTTTACCGTAATTCTGGTGACTGGCCAGAGCAAACTCATCCTGTTCCTCGCGGGATACTCCATATTCCAAAGCAACATTACCCGAATCTACTGCCACTGGAGCGTAATCTTTGTATCCCAGGGGAATAATGGGATCTTCAACCAGGAAAGAAGAATGGCGTTTGCCTTCCCATCTAATACCTCGCAGCAGGAAAGGCACTGTGCTAAAGCTAGTTGCGCCGCCGGTCAGGACAATATCAGCCTCTTTTAACTTGATGCTGCGCATCCCGTAATGAACGGTAGTCATTCCAGAAATACAGGCCTGGTCGTAATATAAAGATGGTTTTTCCGGCGGAATTCCTGCTTTGATCATGCTCTGGCGTGCTATTACGGGAGTATAAGGATCTTTGCAGTTGGTAGTATCGCCACAGCCCCACCAAACTTCGTCAATCAGTTCCGGATCCAGCTGAATTCTATCCATTGCGTTCTTCATAGCTATAGCTCCTAGATCGTATATATCAATATCTTTCATGGATCCCCCAAAACGCCCAAAGGGAGTTCGTACAGCACTTATTACCACTATGTCATCTTTGCTCTTTTTAAAACTCATATTTTCACTCCTTCTATGAAAAAATTACTGTGCAACCCAGCCCCCATCAACACTAAGAATAACACCGGTACAATAACTGGCTCCTGGTGACGCCAGGAATAAGGTTGCTGCCTTCAATTCATCATTGCCGCCGAAACGGCGCATAGGGACATATTGCAGCATTAGCTCCTCGCTTTTTTCCAGGGTTCCTTGGGTCATTTTGCTTGGGAACCAGCCTGGTGCCAAAGCATTAACAGTAATGTTGTAATCAGCCCATTTAACTGCTAAATCTTTGGTTAGGCCGGCTATAGCGGCTTTACTGGTCTGGTAGGCAACTGCATCCATAATGGCTGCTGGCGCACCTACAAAAGCCGCCAGTGAGGCCAAATTAATAATCCGCCCGTATCTTTGTTTGGCCATTATCTGCCCGGCTTTCTGTGCCATAAGCCAGGAACCGGTAATATTTGTATCTATTACTTTTTTCCACCCTTCCAGCGGATACTCTAGTGAAGGCGCGCCCCAGGTAGCGCCAGAATTATTCACTAAAATATCTACCCGGCCAAATTCTTGCATTACCAGGTCATATAACGAATCTATTTCTTCAGGTTTGCTTACATCCACACGTGCTGGTAATACTTTTACTCCCAATTCACTTTCCATAGTTAGTGCTGCTTCCCTGCACCTGTCCAGCTTCCTGGCTGCCAGAACCAGGTTGGCACCGGCTTCGCCAAGGGCATACGCCATTTGCACTCCTATGCCAGCCGCTCCACCGGTTACTATAGCTACCTGCCCTGATAAGTCAAATAGTTCCTTGATATGCCTCACTGCCATAAACCTCCTTTCTTCTTTGTCTAGTCGTAGGAATAGAACCCTTTTCCAGTTTTTTGACCAAGCAATCCAGCCAACACTCTCTTCTTAAGAAGCGGGTGCGGCTTATATTTCTCTCCAAAGTCCCGGGCCATGGTCTCCATCCCATGCATAGCAATTTCAGCACCAACCAGGTCTAACAACTTGCAAGGCCCCATTGGGTGACCCGCGCATAAAACCATGGCTCGATCAATATCCTCGGGAGAATTGCCTTCTTGCACCAGTTTTACTGCTTCGTTCATTAAAACATCCAGGAGCCGGCTCACAATAAAGCCAGCATAGTCAACAGCAATGGCAGGCTCTTTGCCCAGCTTTTTGACATAATCCAAAGTGGTTTTCATAGTTTCATCAGAAGTTAGCTGGCCTCTTATTACTTCAACTCCTTTCATTAGCGGAACTGGATTCATAAAATGTATGCCAATAACTTTGTCTCCCCGTTTAGTAGCACTTGCAATTTCCGTAATAGGGATGGCAGAGGTATTGCTTCCCAAAATAGCTTCCGGCTTACATAAACGATCAAAATCAGCAAACATCTTTTGTTTTAATTCCAGATTTTCAAATACGCATTCCACCACCAGATCAGCATTTTTACATGCGGTTTCTAGATCTGCGGTGGTTTTTATTTTATTTAGAGCCAGGGCCATATCGGCTTCTGATACCTTGCCTTTTGCCATCAACTTTTTCAAGCTTCTTTCTATATCAGTTACAGCCTTATGAAGTGCTGCTTCTGCAACATCATTCAATAAAACCACATACCCCGCCAGAGCACTTATCTGCGCAATACCACTCCCCATTACGCCAGCGCCAATAATTGAAATTTGTTTTACTTCCATCTTTCTACCACCCTTTCATATGCATTTATTAATGACCCGGTACTACGGCTCCATATCCCGGAGTTCACAGTGAGCTTAAGACGGTTTTCCTTCGGAAAACTAGACAGTCAATGGTACACAATAAAACTAACTTCCGCAAAATTCCGGTTTCCTTTTTTCTACGAAAGCGTTAAGCCCTTCCTGGCCATCCTTGGTGGCAAAACAAGCTGCAAACAATTCGATTTCACTTTTTAATGCAGTATCCAAATCCATGGCGAGTCCCGCGTCAACAGCAGCCTTGGCCAGAGACAGTGTAACCGGCGAATTCCTCCCCATGCTTTTCGCCATATTTATTGCTTTTTCTAGGAGCTGTTCATGAGCCACAACCTGATTAACCAGCCCAATCTCATAAGCCCTTTGAGCATCAATGGCCTCTCCGCTGTAAATCATCTCTTTGGCTCTTCCCACACCAATCAGCCGTGCCAGTCTCTGGGTTCCACCTCCTCCCGGAATAATTCCCAGTTTAATTTCCGGTTGTCCCATTTTGGCCTTTTGCGAAGCTATCCGAATGTCACAACACATGGCCACTTCAAGTCCTCCACCAAATGCATACCCATTTATGGCTGCAATAGTTGGTTTGGGGAATTTTGCAATGGCTTGCTGAGTCCTGTTAACCAATAGAGCAAATTTCCTGGCCTCTATCAGTGACAGTTTGGACATTTCCGAAACGTCTGAACCGGCAGCAAAAGCCTTTTCTCCCGCACCCGTTATGATAACCACTCTTACTTCTTCATCATCCTTCATAACCGAAAAAGCTTGCTCCAATTCAGCAAAAACTTCTGAATTTAAGGCATTAAGAACCTTCGGCCGATTTATTACAACTATCATTATGTTGTCTTGGAGGTTGCATTGAATATTTTTGAAGCTGTATAACACTCTCTTTTCCACCCCCTTCCTTTCTAGGCATTACCAGCGATTCGCCCTCAATAACCACCTGGCCTTTCTGATTTATGCAAAGGGTTTTAAGCTTTACTCGATTTTTTCCCTCATCCTTTTCAATCACTTCAACTATTGCAGTTATGGTATCACCAATAAACACCGGCTTTAAAAAACGGCATTCTTGCTGCAAATAGATTACCCCCGGACCCGGTAGTTTGGTTCCCAAAACATTTGATATAAATCCTATGGACAAAACCCCATGTGCAATTCTCTGCCCAAAAAGAGTATTCTTGGCATATTCCATGTCTATGTGCACCGGATTCATATCCCCGGAAAGCCCTGCATAAAGATATACATCACTTTCCGTTACAGTTTTAGAGAACTGGGCCTTGTCGCCTATAGCAATTTCCTTGATGGTTTTACCGCCCCAAGCAGCCGGTTCCATTTAATTCCCCCCTTGTATTTGGTTTTATTTACTTTATTTTGCAATAACCATACCAGGATTGAATTTTGTGGCTAATTTTTTTTGTTATCGGATATAGCGCGGTTCTGTGAATAAAAAGTCTTTTTAATAAAACCAAAAAACCATTGGCGTATAAAATTGATACATACTAACCCGATACATAGTGTCCCAATTTGAAGCAAGCACTGATAAGGGAGGGCACAATATTAATGAAGGGGAAATGACCTTATTGTGTGGAACGGTGCTTCTTAAACGCAGAATAGAAAGTTGAGAAATGCAGCAGCCAAATCAAAGGGGCAAATAATAATATCTAATCACTATGGCACATTTTTTGCATAACAATTAATTAGAAGTTAGCCTAAAGGCAGGTCCTTTTAGTGAAGAAAATAGGTATTGTTGTAAATAGCGATAAACCCCAAACGCAGATTTTTTCTAAAATTATTAAGCAAAAACTTTTAGAAAAGAAAATTAAGGTATGGGTGGAAAGCGATTTGGTTAGCAGCGGCAATCAGAACGATTCCGACCTGATTATCATTCTTGGAGGGGACGGGACTGTTTTAAGGGCCTTTCACCATTATGGCAAATTGGAAATTCCTTTTATGTGTATCAATTTTGGTAAAATGGGTTTTTTGAGCGCCATCGAACCTGAAGAAGCGATAGATTTTCTTCCTCAAATTTTTAAAAGGCAGTTTTTGTTGAGCGAGCGTCTACCCATAAGGGTGTCGGTTGAAAGAGAAGGGAATGTAGTATTTCACGACTTTGCGCTAAACGATCTGGTAATACGATCTAAATCACCATCACTATCCAGACAGAAAATCGTTATCAATAATTTCGACTGTTTTTGTTTTGAAGGAGATGGCCTAATATGTGCAACTTCCACAGGTTCCACTGGTTATGCTCTTTCCGCTGGCGGCTGTATAGTTGATCCACTGCTGGATGTTCTAATTATTAGTCCCTTATGCTCAGTTAAAACATATATAAGGCCTTTCGTTTTAGGTCTTAACAACAGTATAAAAATTATTTGTCAGGACTTAGTTCCCTGCGCCACCTTGACAATTGACGGCAGAGAGCATAACTATCTGATAAAGGAAGATGTTATTACCATCAGTCCAGCTCCGTTTAAAGCCAAAATAGTCCAGTTAAAACAAGGACGTTATTTCCAACTGTTACAATCAAGGCTAAAACTTGGTTAACCAAAAGGAGGGCCAAAACATGAACTTATCATGCAAATGGTGTGGGAAACCGAATTCAAACGGCATTCTGTGTATAAGATGTTTAAGAATTCATGATGCAATACTCAAGGGTGTAGTAGGAGTAGTATTTATACTAGCCATTATTAGTTTTATCTATTATTACAAATTATTTATTGCTTGATCAATTTGGTAATTCTATATTAAATTTCTTCATTTTCCTGTACAGAGTACTCCTGGAAATTCCCATAACTTTTGCCACTTCAGTCTTATTATTGAAGTACTTGGATAAATAATTGCGAATCAACTGCTCCTCCAAATCATCCTTGGAGGGTTCTTTAGTAAAAGAAAGCAAGCTTGGCTTTTTACTAGCATTCACCAGTTCAGCTGGCAAAAGATCAGCAGTAAGAACATCTCCTTTAGCTAAATTTATCGCTCTTTCCAAAATATTTCGTAGCTCTCTAACATTGCCAGGATAATCATAAGCCATCAATATGTCTAATGCCTCTTCATCGACCTTGCAAATGGTTTTGCCTATTTTAAGACAGATGTTATTTAAGAAATGGTCTACCATTGCTTGGATGTCATCTTTTCTTTGTCTTAATGGAGGGATTTCAATGGGCATAACCCCTAACCGGAAAAAAAGATCATGCCTAAAATTACCTTTTTGAATTTCCTCTTGCAGATTCTTGTTAGTGGCGCTTATTATGCGAACATCAATAGGGATAAATTCCCTTCCCCCGACCCGTATCACGGTTTTTTCCTCCAGCACTCTCAAAAGAGAGGCTTGCAAGTCAAGAGGCATCTCGGCTATTTCATCCAAAAAAATTGTTCCGCGGTCTGCCAATTCGAATTTGCCTGGGTTCCCGCCTTTTCTGGCACCGGTAAAAGCCCCCTCATCATACCCAAACAATTCACTGGCAATCAATTCCCGGGGAATAGCTGCGCAATTAATTGCAAAAAAGGCTTCTTGACTCCTGTTGCTGGCATTATGAATGGCCTGAGCAAACATATCTTTTCCGACTCCACTTTCACCCAAAAGTAAAATGTTGGTATCAGTTTTGGCCGCCATTTTAGCCTGTTCTACAGCAAAACGAAAGTTGCGGTTATTTCCTATAAGATGATCAAAAGTGATTTGTGCTTTAGCTCCGACAATTTTATTTACCACTTTGCTCATCTCATGAAATACTATAACTGCCCCTTTAATTGTTTCATCATTTTGATCTCTTAATGGTGTGCAGCTAACAATAAACCTTTTTTTGCCAGTCTTGGTTCTAACCACAACAGCCTGGCCATATACGCAACGTCCAGATCCAATAACATTGAAAAAATGCGGATTTTCGGTTTCCATAATATCCCTAAGTTTCCTGCTGGAGCTCTTGATCGGGTTTATCTCCAGGAGTTTTTTGGCCCAATGATTAATATGAGTAATACAGCCAGTTTCATTAACAGCTATTAGTCCTTCCGACATAGACTCCATAATGGCTTCTTTATGTATGTTGGCTAATTTTGCTTCATTATATATTTTATTAAGTTCCATCGTCCGCTCGATGGCCTTGACACAAGCCACTACCATACCGAGAGTATGAGCATTTACTAATTTATAAGGTCCAGTTAAATCCAGTACCCCTATGATGTTTCCTTCAGTATCATGAATAGGAGCCGCAGAGCATGTTGAAGTGATAGCACACACACAGAAATGTTCATAGCCAAATACCTGATTTGGTTTATCAAGGACCAGGGCTAATCCTACTGCATTAGTACCAATAGCTTCCTCGGCCCAGTTGGCTCCTTCAATAAAATTGCTATACCCTGTAAAATCTAATTCTTCTTGATCACCAATTCGTTTAAGAATATAACCTTCGTTATCAGTAATTGCCACACAAAAATTTGATCCTTTAGTTATCGAGTACAAATCCTCCATAACCGGAATAGCAATAGCCAACAAATCGCGATTGGCTTCTATTCGTTGCCTCAAGGCATTTTCGTCCAGAATTTGATTATTAAGTGGTTTAAACGGATCTACTCCGTATCTTTTGCTTCTTTCCCATGATTCCCGGATTTCTTGAGATAAATGGCTATTCTGCCAAACTTTTGATATTTGCGCCTGTTCCCATGTTGAAAAGAGATCGTAACGATTTCTAATTATCGTCTTCACTTCACTTTCTCCTTTCGTACGTTGATATCCAAACATCTTATTATTAGTTTAATACTTTCCTATTGTCCTTATTTAAAAAAGTTTGTTGAAAAATGCAAATATGGAATAAAAAGGTGGAAATACGGTAGTACAAATCCTATTCTATTTCGCCTGGTAATAGAACGGATGTTAACAGCTAAATAGATTTTTCATCTTCGAAATGTATGGAGCAGAGACACTATGCCTCCAGCAGAAATGTTCAAGCTCATAGGCTGATATGTTATTTATGGCCAGCATTATGTCTAACCTGATATCGTATAAACCGGGGACTCTTTAGAACATTAATAGGCTATTAGGGAAATCGACCAAGCAGGAGAGTTTAAGGTTTTGGCAACCTCCAATACTGTCATTACTCTCTAATTAAAACAGTGTAACTACAATAACAGTAAATAAGGAATGATTAAAAAAGAGCCCCGCACTGATACGCTCTATACGCCAATTAAATACATTTGCCAAGGCCAACTCATTTTTAAAATAGCGGTCAAAATTGATGCCTATGCGGGTCAAATGAAAGGCCTCAAATCCGGCAAAAAATGCTGAAATCCGGAGCATGACCGAATTGTCTATTACCTTGAATACCAACATGAAATAAACGATTTCAAATATTATGGATAAAACCACTAATAGTTGGATGTATTTTCGGGCTCTTTCAGCCTTGGTCTCCAGCCACTCGCCAAAAGCCCTGATTAATTCGCTTTCAAATTTCCAAGGGGTCCCAATAATTATATGGTAGAAATAGAAAGAATACGAAAGGAATATAACCCCTGCAAAAATCACCAGTAGAGCTGTCATCCCTTACCCACCCTTATAATCTTGGCTTTTTCCAAATATAACACAACAACCAGCTTCCTTTCCAATGATTTGCTATGGCATTTCTAGAAAATTTTTGTGGTGAAATCGCAGGCTGTAAAACCAGGAGCTTTTTCCGACTTTCTTTTACCGGGCTACCAACAAAAGAATAGCTGGCTTTTTATACAGCAACCGAGCCAGCTGATACTTTAACATAAGGGAGGATTTTTTCCTCTAGACGCAATTTTGATTACTACTGAAGGGTACACAAAATTTATTACATTACTACTACGCTACCAGGATACACCAGCATATAGCGCCCCTTCAGTATCACCATCTTTTCACACCTATATGCCATCCTGTATATGGTTTTATGTGTCATCTTCCGTTTCCTCTGCCATCTCCTCCTGGGTCTCATCTTCCGTTTCCTCTACTGCTTCCTCCTGGGTCCCATCCCCTGCTTCCTCTACTGCTTCCTCCTGGGTCTCATCCCCTGCTTCCTTTGCTACTTCCTCCTGGGCCCCTTCCCCTGCTTCCTTTGCTACTTCCTCCTGGGTCCCATCTCCCGTTTCCTCTGCTACTTCCTCCTGGGTCCCATCTTCCGTTCCCTCTAATGTCCCCTCCCGGGGCATATCTTCCAGTCCCTTTCCTTCTTCTAACACAAGAGAACCCTGTGCTTCCCCTGGTGCACCTTGCGATTTGCCTTGTGCTGGGGGAGCTATAACCACTTCTATGGTGGCTGTAAATCCTTCGTCATTGGAATAACCTTCCGGAATATCGTCCAAAACGGCTGTAAAGGTATAGCTTCCTGCTGTGTTAGGATCGTAGGTATCTGTATCCATCCATTCCTTCACCGGAACTGCCACAGTACCTCCATTAAGAGTATTAGCAACAACTGTTACGGGCAGAGCAGCAATGACTTCTGCAGAATTGGCGTAAACAACCTCATCCACGGTACCTGCCAGCAAGTCAGGTATGGCAGCAAACCCGGTTATCTCCAATTTAGCCACTTTCACAGTGGTATGGGTCTGGACCGTTCCGAAGTAGCTGCCGGTTCCCGTTGCAATTACTTGAATATAGTAGTTATATTCTTCTGGGCCCAGGGTATAGCTGTCGGATGTGGCCCCGGGTATAACAGCGAAAAGTCCTCCCGGCTCGGTTAAGATCCGCCACTCATAAGTGGCTGTGGCATCTGCCGGTGTCAATGCCCCGGCCTTTAAGGTATAACCTACTTTAACGTTACCGCTGATAGGTTCCATTGCAGTTATTTCTATAGCCGTCTCTACAACAGGCCCTATTGGACGGCTGGCAACCGTCCCCGTGTAGGCACCAATACCTGTGACCAAGACCCTTATATATTTGCCTGCATCAACTGGGGTTAAGGTATAGGTGGCACCTGTTGCCCCATTGATGTCTGTATATATTCCGTCCGCAGTATCGGCAATTTGCCACTGGTATAAAACTGTAGCGCTGGAAGGCATCAAGTTTCCTGCCTTTAATGTCTGGTTAATTGCTGCAGTACCGGTAATGTCTGAAATAGCCGTAATTTCGGCAGCATTTGCAGCAACAGTACTGATAGAGGAGTTGATAACAGTGCCCGAGTAATATCCAGACCCAGTGGCTACAACTCTGATATAGTAGCCCTTATCACCGGCAGCCACAGTATAATGCTTGCCGGTAGCCCCAGGAATATTCGCATAAGGGCCATCAGCGGCGCTTGACCGCTGCCACTGATAGGTAGCCGTAGCACCGTAAGGAGTCAGGGTTCCCGCGGTCAGTACACCCCACACCTGGGTAATACCTGTAATGGGTGCAATAGCAGTTATTACCTGGCCGGTTCCTGCTGTGGTAACAGGTCCAGTATAAGGACTGGTTACAGTGCCGGTATAGGCTCCTGTTCCTGTTACAGCTACTTTCAGATAGTAGTTGGCGTCACCAGCCATCAGGGTATAGGTCGGTGAATTGGCCCCGGCGATATTGGAGTAATTACCTGGCCCTCGCTGAGTTGGTCTGCTGAAATTTCTTTTGTTACTACCAGGTCCCCCGAGCTTATAAAAGGCTGCATGGAATCAGAAAGTACAATAAAAGGTTTAATCCCCATAAATCCAGGTATTTCATCAGGATTAGTAAAAGATTTTACGATTATGGTTGTGTTGAAGATTATTAAGGGAATTAATACTAAGCAAACAATCAACGCAATAATGTTTAAAATTCTGCTGGGTGTTTTTTTGGGATCGTTCACCTGTTTCATTATTCTCCTCATATAATCTCAATTATTGTTATCCCCAGGATAATCCAAAAATAATGTCCGACTGCATAAATTTATCTCATGCAGCCGGACATTCATAGCATATGCCGTAGAATCCAGGCTTTCCGTCCCAGCCTTTCGGTTGGTTTGGCTTTTTTCGATAGATGTTAAGTTGTTGGTTTTCGATTTATTCTAAATCAAATCATTTTAAATCAAAAACATCCGGTTGCAAAGATTGCAACCGGACGTTCATAGCGTATATACTGCAGTAGAATCCAGGCTTTCCGTCCCAGCCTTTCGGTTGGTTTGGCTTTTTAATAAGTATCAATTTTTGGTTTACGAGTATTATAATATAAAAAATCCCATAGCTTGTCAAAGAATTTTTTCAGTCTTGGAAACATCTACCACATGCTACAGAAACAGAGTAATCAAGTAAATCAGGGCTATAGCATATTTTCATGATATTGGCCAAGAAGCCTTGAACGGAAAATTATCCAAAAATACGGTAACAGAACTAACACCACAGGAAGAGTGTGGAGTGAATATAGCATGCGGCGGCTGGTTTTCGAATCCTGAATCTATCTCCCCAGACCCTCGATTTGGCCGGAGCTGTCTATTATCCCCAGAAAGATGGCTGGCTCCGGGTATCCTAAGGGACTAATGAAAGATGGCATCCCTCTTGTGTCCTTGTGCGGATGCCTATTGCGGAAGCAAGGAGGCATCGATTGCCTCCTGCTTTTCATGGGTTTAAAAACTGATAATACAGTCCTTTCTAGTCTTTGCGCCGGTCCGTTCCCGTGAGTACAAGAACTAAAAACAATCCGACACCGGGCAGTATAAATACCATTAAAGATCCGATGGCAATAAACATTTCGCCCGTAGCAATATAGGAATTGACTGTTACAAAAATACTAAAGAGTATAAGCCCAATGGCCAGTGCATACAGTATGGCTCGAATCCTGTTCATGGCGTACTTTTGGGCGGTTTCCCTGGTTAGCAGGCTATAAGTAAATATGGCTCCGCCCACCACAATAAATATGGCACTGCCGGTAACCGACTGAGCTTCGATATTCATAAAGTACAGCATGGTAACCGTCAATATTCCAAATAGCGCCAGCAAGACTCCTGCAACTATGCCTGCGGTGGAAATACGGGAAGTCATGGTGGAATATACATTTTGCTTGGCCATATCCTGGCCCAGTTTGCGCATATCCTCGACCAGGCCGCTCAGATCACCCATGGAAATAACCGCTTCCCTAAAAGCCTGGTCTTCATTCAGTCCACGGGCCTGGATATCATAAGTCTTCTCCTTGAGATTGGTAGCCAGTTCCTCCTTTAAATCATAAAGCTGTTGACTGGCTCCCACTCCCGCAAAAAGGCTTTCAATATATGAGTTAATCTTTTTATCTAAATTATCATTCTTTAACATCCTCAACCCTCCCTTGAATTAATTTATCCAAAATGGCTCTGGCAAAAACCCAGTCTATTACGTATTTTTCGTATACCTCCTTGCCCTTCTCGGTAATCCGGTAATACTTGCGTCTTCCTCCCTGGGATTCATCCCCCCAATAAGACACAATCAATTCATCCTGCTCCAAGCGGCGAAAGGCAGTATAAAGGGTTGCTTCCTTTAATTCATATTTTTTCCCGCTCAGGGCTATTATTTTTTTGTAAATCTCATACCCATAGCTATCGCCCTGGCGCAGAATGTTAAGAATTATCGTGTCCGTATGACCGCGAATTAAATCAGTGGATATTTTGCCACTCATATTATTTCACCTCTTTATATATAATTTATAACATATTACTTTTTCTGTCAAGGTAATATGCGAAACCAGGATATGTTTTTTTCTTTTCCCGGGACCCTCCTATTTAGGCTGCAATAATATGTCTTTTACCTTTTTTCCGGGGGACTTTATATTTGCTCATTTCTTTCCATGTGAAGGGGGATTGACCTTTGTCGGTATGATGTCGTGGCAGGTTACCGGCAAGGTGAGTTTCTTTAAAACCACACTACCATGGCTGTTTTCGCCATTTTGGTGGGTGGAAGGCCTATAACAGGAGACAAAATACAAAGAAAGAGGTTGCATCACCAGTTGGTGAAACAACCTCCGTCCTTTAGCACCGTTCCCTTCACAAGTTTACCACTCCTGAGGCAGCTGTTTGAGCTGGGCCAGGTTGAAAACTGGACCATCCAGGCATATATATTCACTTCCGATATTGCAGCGGCCGCATTTGCCTATGCCGCATTTCATGCGCATTTCCAGGGTAGTAATTACCTGTTCATCGGTATATCCCATTTTCTGCAGGGACTGCAGAACAAACTTAATCATAATGGGCGGTCCGCAGGTTACCGCCATCACCCCCTGGGGATCAGGGTTGATCTCTTCCAGATAAGCCGGGACAAATCCCACATGCCCATCCCAGCCGGCTTCTGGATTATCTATGGTTACATAGACTTTCGTATCTTTCATGGCGGGCCATTCATGAAAAAGCTCTTCTTTAAAGCACAGATCATTATAACTGCGGCTGCCATATATTATAGTAATTTTTCCGTAATCTTCCCGGTGCTTGAAACAGTGCTTTATGAAAGAACGTAACGGCGCCAGGCCAATGCCACCGGCAATAAAGAGCATATCGTGGCCCTTGCACTCTTCTGTGGGAAAGCCATTGCCATACGGTCCCCGGACTCCCAATTTCTGTCCAACTTCAATTCGATGCAGTTCATCGGTTAAGAGCCCCACTCTTTTAATAGCAAATTGCAGGTATTCCTGTTCTTCCTGCCAGGTACAGGAAAACATTCCTTCTCCAACGGGTAGATAGGAAACCATGGCACATTGGCCGGGTTTAACATCAAAAGGTACTCCGCCTCCAGTTTTCCGGCAGTAAAAACTTTTTACATCAGGAGTCTCATCTTTGATATCAATTACTTCAACAATAGTGGGTACTAGGGGTTTTTCACCACAGGTACATTTATCGGGCATCAGCATTCGCCTCCTTTACCGCATCGATGATTTTCACAATATTTATTCCAGTAGGGCAGGCGACAATGCATCGTCCACATCCTGTACAGAGCGGATAACCATACCTTTCTGTAAAGAACTCCAGTTTATGCAAAAAGCGGTTGCGGAATCTTTCCTTGGTGGTGGGTCTGGGATTACCCCCACCGGCTTCAGCCGTATATTCCGCATACATGCAGGAATCCCAGCAGCGGAAGCGGTATCCCTGGTCGCCCCACATCTTGACCTGTATGTCAAAACAATGGCAGCTAGGGCAAACATAGGTGCATATTCCGCAATTTTGACAGGGTTCAGATAATTCGTCCCAAATAGGGTGTTCAAACATTCCTTTAAGCTTCTCGGCTACCCCGGTATAGTCCACCTGGACTGCAAAAGGTTGGGCTTCCGGAGCCGTAAGTTCGCCTTCTTCCAGCAGTTCTCCCAACCTGGAGGTCAGTTCCTCACCTTTGGCTGTTTTAGCCTCCCAGATAAAACCATTATCTCCTGTATCCCGGATAATGATATCCCCTTCGGGTTCAGCAGGATCAATCTCCATTGCTCCGCAGAAGCAGTTGGGGCCTTTAATATAACAGGCACTGGCAATAATGGTCAGGTTATCCCGACGGGCCTTATAGAAACTATCTTCATAGCCCCGGGTTAAGAAAACGTCATCTAGGCAGCGTATGGCTCTGGCATCACAGGCTCGGACCCCAAACAATATACGAGGATGGCTGTTTTCAAAGGTTTGGTCAATAGAAACCTCCTGCCCGCCTTGCCTGATGCTGTACATCTTTTCGGTCTGAGGAAAAACTACACCTTTAGGAGAAAAATACACATTTACCTTATCCAGCATCAGGTTTTGTTTCTCCGGGTCATAGCTTTTCCAGGGGAAGAAGCCGCTTCCATTGCCTTTGCTCATAGGAACGTATAATTCAGCCTCTTCAGCCAGCTTATCGAGAACAGCATTGAGTTTATCTTTTCTTAATATTTTCATGCCTCTCCCCCCCTTTTACATAAAGCCTTCGTCAGGGTCTTGCAGACTGTACACGCTTAAGGCTGGTTTTTTGCCTTCTATATATTCGATACCGGCTTCATAGGGCCCAAAAAACTCATTGGCATCCTTGGCTAATTTGGAGTTAATCAGCATCAGAGGTATATCCACCGGGCAAACCCTCTCGCATTCACCACATTCAACACACCGACCGGCCATATGAAAAGCCTTCACTATATGATACATCATATTATCAGTCTCATTGTTTTCCCGGCCCACCCATTGGGGTCTCATTTCGTCAAATATACAGGTGCGGCAATTGCAGGCCACGCAAACCTGACGGCAAGCATAGCAGCGTATGCAGCGAGAAAAGGTTTCCGCAAAGAACTCATACCGTTCATCTGCTGCCATACTCTCAATTTTTTCCACCTGTGCATAACGCTCCTGATCAACGTGGGGCTCCTGTTGGGTTCCTAAGAGTTGATCATAAATAACCGGGTTGGGATAGTAGCACCTCTGGCATTTATCCGCCTTTTCTTCCCCACTGGCGGCCGGCAGCAGGCCTGAGCTGGCCTTGGCGGCTTTAAGCGGGTCTTTCATACCCGGACAACATACCCCTACTATATATAATCTCTCCCGCTTGAACTGGTTATCTTCCAATAAACGCACAATTCCCCGGGAATCACAACCTTTTACTACTAGGCCGATTTTTTTGCCGCTGTCGCGGTACTTCAGCAAAGAGTTGGACAGATTATGAATAGAGTATTCATCAAAAACAGCCTTATCAACATCTGCAGCGGTTTTAGCGGCAAAGGGGACTCTTTGGAATTCCTGGGCTCCTTTTCTCCAGGTCAGGAACATATCAACCTGGCCCTTTTCCAGAAGACTGATGGCTATTTCCCTTATCTGATTCTCTATTTCTTTCATCGTGCATCCCTCAGCTTTCTGTTCGGTCCCAGCCTTTTCACGTCATTTACTAATTTGATCATGGTCTGCTGGAATTTGGAGCCTTCAGCTCCGGAGATCCAGGCAGTCTGATATCTTTCGGGTTCCATGCCAATATACTCCATCAAGCTTTTCATCATTATATGCCGGCGGCGGTTGTAGTAATTGCCACTACCATAGTGGCAGTCCCCCGGGTGTCACCCGGATAATAGAACACCATCCGCCCCCCGGTTAAATGCCCGGAACACCAACATGGGATCCATGCGTCCGGAACAGGGGGTCCGGATTATGCGGACATCAGCCGGATATTCCAGGTGATTGAGGCCGGCTAGGTCTGCTGCCGCATATGAGCACCAATTGCATGCAAAAACGATAATTTTAGGGTCCCACTTTTCATTCTCTATAGACACAGTGCGTCCACCTCCGATACGAGTTGTTCGTCGGTAAAGCCTTTAAGATTTAAGGCCATAGTCCGGCAGGCGGGAACACAGGCACCGCATCCCTGACAGAGACTGCTGTTAACCTCAGCTACCATCCTGGTAAATGGACCGTGACCATGTCCGCCTCTTTCCTTCATTTCAGTTAAGGAGATCGCTCCATAAGGACAAATTGGCACGCACAAACCGCAACCCGAGCATTTGCTGGCATCTACTTCGGATATCATTGCTTCCGTAGCCAGTTCAATTTTGCTTAATAGACCGCATACTTTAACTGCTGCTGCACTGGCCTGGGCAACGGTATCCGGAATATCTTTAGGTCCCTGACAGGTCCCGGCCAGATATACGCCAGCGGCAAAAGTCTCCACGGGCTGCAACTTGGGATGAGCTTCCTGATACCATCCGTCCTTATCAGTGGAAAACCCTATAGACTTGGCCAAGTCCAGAGAACCCTGGGAAGGAACCATGGCTGTGGCCAGGACTACCAGGTCTGCTTCCACCTCAATAGGCCGGCCAATGAGGGTATCCTCGGATTTTAATACCAGTTTGTCCCCCCGCGGGTATATCTTGCTTACTCGGCCTCTGATATACTTGGCCCCTTCATTTAGTGAGCGTTGGTAAAACTCCTCATAGTTTTTGCCCCCGGTCCGCACATCCATGTAGAAAACATAGGCTTCACTGTCTTCTATCTTGGTTTTGACCTGGTAGGCATGCTTGGCTGTATACATACAGCAGGCTTTGGAGCAGTAGCTCTTGCCCTTGGTATCATCTCTGGACCCTACGCATTTAATAAAAGCTACCACCTTGGGTTCCTTGCCATCTGAAGGCCTCTTAATTACTCCGTTGGTAGGGCCGCCTGCGCTGACCAGCCTTTCAAAATGCAGGCTGGTTATCACATCCGGGTATTTGCCGTAACCGTATTCTCCATAAGCTTCTTCCCATTTAAACAGATCATAACCAGTAGCCATAACAATAGCACCGATGTCCAAATCAATGTATTCATCTTTATCATCGAACCGGATGGCATTAGCCGGGCAAATTTTTTCACAGATACCGCATTTATCCTTGGTCAATTTGGTGCAATTTTCCGCATCTATAAATGGCTTGCCCGGTACTGCCTGAGGAAAAACTTTGTGAATGGCAGTTCTCAACCCCAGTCCCAGCTCGAACTCGTCTTTTATCTTTTTGGTAGGACATTTCTCTGTACACAAACCACAACCCGTACAAACATCCCAGTCCACATATTTTGCTTTCTTTCTTACTGTTACTTTGAAATTTCCGATATATCCTGCCACTTTAACAACTTCAGCATAGGTTATCAGTTCAATGTTAGGATGCTGCGCCACAGCAACCATCTTGGGGGTGCCTATTCAAGCGGCACAGTCCATGGTAGGGAAGGTCTTGTCAAGTTGGGTCATTTTCCCGCCAATAGACGCCTCCCTTTCCACCAGGACTACCCGGTGCCCGGCTTCAGCTATATCCAGGGCAGCCTGCATCCCTGCGATTCCGCCCCCTACAACCAAGGCCCTCTTGGTGACGGGGATGGTTGAAACACTCAGCGGCTTATTCTTTAGTACCTTGCTGACACCCATAGCTACCAGGTCCTGTGCTTTTTTGGTGGCTTCCTGTCTGTTATGATGTACCCAGGAATCCTGTTCCCGAATATTTACCATCTCAAACATATAGCCATTCATACCGCCGCTGACTACTGCTTTGCGGAAGGTGTTTTCATGCATACGCGGGGAACATGAAGCTATTACCACTTGTTCGAGGTTATGCTCCTTTATGGCGTTGCGGATCAACTCCTGTCCGGGGTCTGAGCACATATACTTATAAGTTGTTGCATATACCACACCGGGTAATGATCTGGCGTATTGGGCTACTTTTTCCGTATCTACTGTGGCTTCGATATTGGTACCACATTGGCAGACAAATACGCCCACGCGTTTCTTCATCACTGCTTCTCCCCTCTCCGGAAGTTATTTACAATAATCATCTTCCTTAAGATGACTTCTGGTTTTTCAGTTCAGCATTAACATAGGCCTCTGCTGCCTTGGAAGCCTTGTCAGGGTCTTTCACCAATAATTCGGCCAGCTTGGTCCTCTTTTTCTCGTCACCTTTAATAATTCCGGACAGGATTTCGGCCTGCTCCTGGTCAGGAATTAGTCTTTGTGCCATTTTGTCCGGATTTTTCTCCAAGGCCTTTATCATTCCATCTACTTTCTTTTGCAGGGCTTCTTTATCATCCGTTGAACTGGGTTTAATCTCATCCTTTCTCCTGGCCTTCTCTTCGGCCCTGGCTTTGGCCTCGGCTGCTGCCCGTGCTTCCTCCTGGGCCAGTTTTTCCGCTCTTGTCTTAATCAATGCCAGGTATGCCTGAGCCTCTACAAAATGCCGATTTGTACCTACGGTCTCAGGCTTATCCCCGCAGGCCAGGGCTATAACCTCAGTCAAATAGTAAATGGGCATATTGAATTTTTTCCCGAAGTCTTTTTCCAAGGCTGCCTGCCGCATATCCAGGTTTAACATACAAAGGGGACACGCAGTAATTATACATTCCGCCCCGGCTTCCACGGCATCGGCAAAGATCCGGGAAAGCATCGGTTTACCGATATCAGGCCGGGAGGTAACCAGGGAAGCACCACAACATTCAGTTTTATGAGACCATTCAACAGGATCGGCACCCAGTGAACGCATTATTCTATCCATAATCTGCGGGTCTTCCGGATCATCAAAACCAGTATTTTCCACCGGCCGAACCAGCAAGCAGCCATAATAACAGGCGGCTTTCATAGTAGTTAAGGGATTGGTAACTTTAGAGGCGATTTTTTCAGTGCCTAGGCCCGCCAGTACCTCAAGAATAGACAAGGTGCGGATGCTGCCGTTCACATCCCTGTCGATAATTCCGCTGATCCTTTCCCGCATTTTCGTATCTTCTCTTATAGCTATTTCCGCTGCTCTATGGCGGCTGTAACATGCTGCACAAGGGGCCAGCATATCCAGGCCTTTTTCTTCGGCTATTGCCAAATTACGGGCTGGCAGAGCCAGGGATAGCAGTTTGTTGGTACTGTGTCCAGAGGTTGCTCCACAACAATTCCAGTCATCTATCTCTACCAGCTCAATGTCAAAAATCTTGGCTACCCTCTCAGTTGATAAACCTAATTCAATGCCGCTGCCTTCGGCTGAGCAACCCGGATAATAAGCCAATTTCATTCTACTCACCCCCTTGTTTTTCTACCCGCGCAAATATCTTCTTTATTTCATCTTTTCCTTTTATGCTGGTGGGAAATAGACTGGCCTTTCCCCTTTTCATCATGGGCAAACCAAGTTCCATATCTTTAAAAGGCTGCCCGGTAACAAGATTATGTTGCAGTAAAAGGCCGGCTTCAAATGTTCTGCCAAAATTCTTGACCCAGGTTAAAAAGGCTTGATTAAATGCTGCTACTTTTTTGTCCGTTATCTTACCCTGTCTAAGGGCTTCCCTACGCAAAGCGTCCATTAAGGAAGCAATATCAACTCCCCGGGGACAACGAGCTGAGCAGGTTTCACAACTGGCGCAGATCCATATACTCTGTGCCTTTAAAGCTTCCTCCACCTCTCCTAACTGAAGCAACCTAATTACCTGCCTGGGAGCATAATCCATAGCAAATGCTGCTGGACACCCGGCAGAGCACTTTCCGCACTGGTAACAGAGGTTTACTTTAGTTTTTGCTTCGTTTTCCAATTGGGCAATCATCTTTTTGGCGGTCTGGCTGGGAGGAGCCAGTTTCAAAGCATTATTCATATTATCGCCCCTATCTCCTTCCTACTGGATCACATTAATTGCTAACAGGACTTTTCCCAAAATAATCCTGGTTATTATCGATTCTGCTGGGTTTAACATGATTTTATATTTTAGCACAAATAGGCTTCATATTGGTGTTAAAAGTGTGTTAATATAGCCTATCTTGAGAAACAGAGTATACTATTTCCATAACAATGTTACTAATTGTAAAACCATTGTTTAATGCCAATTGGTCTTTCCACGGTCTTTGGAGGGAAGCGGCTTTTGCTTATTATCTATGCAAAAAATGTGCCAGCTTAATAAAACAGCCAAAAAAAGAAGCAGTGCCCTGAATAAAGCACACTGCTGGCTGTTTACAAATAGTAATTAAAAGGAAGGTGATTCAGTTTTGTATCAAAATTAAACTGTTTGTATCAAACTCGAAGATATAGTTTTTCATCTTTCAATGAGCCTGTTTAATTTTCCAAGTCCGTGGGCTCTACCGGGAGTGAGTTTTCCAGTCCTTTACTTATAGAAAGGATTAAATGAGGAACCGGTTTTCTGGTGGTTCCTCAGTGGCCGGGTACTGACTTATCAATAACAGGCATTTCATTACCTCTAATTCTAGCATCTAAGGGTGGCGATAATTCGCAAGGGGTTTATCAGCAAGTCAAGAGCATCCATAATGCTGCAGACCGCAATATCTGCACTTTTAAGAGCCTCCACACAGCAACCTTCCCTTCCTATTATCACAATAGACAAGGCAGCTGTTTTAAGCATCCCCATATCATTGAATCCATTTCCGATGGCTACCGTTTTCTCACTATCCAGTCTCTCCACAAAATCCTGTTTATCCTTTAACCCATTCTCGGGACTTACTGTTAAGAAATCTATGTCCAATTTTTTTGCTGCTTCCTGCCCCTTACCGAATGTATCTGCAGTCAGCAGAATTACTTTGAACCGTTCCTTGAGAACAGCAATTTTTTCCAGCAATCCTTCAGGTAATTGCCCATCAACGGAAATGGTGCCATTCATGTCTAAAACCAGGTATTCAAGATTCAGCACTTTGTTTCGTCCCGGTAAGTCCAATTGCAGCATGATTGTTACCTCCTGTATATTCTGATTACCAATTCCTATTTTGCTAGAGATAAACGCCATTTGTCAAAAAAATGGATACCGCCCCAAAACCGTTAAGGACCGTCAAGCTGAGCAAAAGTTTTTTTTAGAAATCATATATGTTTCTCTAATCCGCCACTTTAAGAACAAAGTCCCAGAATTTTGCAATATTCTGCTGGATAAAAAAATTTCTTAAATGAAGTGAATAAAGAAGTTGAGAAGGGGGATAATATCATTAGAAACCGACAGTTAAATGGCTTTAATAAGTCCCTGAAATAAGGATAAATCTTATTAGCCTTCCTTGAAAAAGGACTGTAATCGGTTTCTTGATAAAATCCGCTGGTGGTTAGTTTCATCATTATTGTCGGTTGACCGATTTTTAATGTTTGAAATGTGCCAGCGGATTTGTTTGTTTAATACTAATACCGGCCAAAATATAGAAAAGAATAAAAATAAAGGGCGCCAGGTACAAAGCATAATAATAAACAGGGAAAGGCAGTCCCATATTTTGAGGTAGTAAGGTCAGCAAAGGCAAAATCGGAGTACACCAGAATTCCAGAATAAATATGGCGTAATCGTACAACCCGCAAAAAGACATGCCTGTTAATTTTGTAAACACCAGAATTATTCCGGGAGCTTGCCATACAAAGGCAGATAGAATAATCTGAGTCAAGCTCAGGTTTCTTAATTTGCACAATTTCCTTTCTATCATTAATACCACAAAATAGACTAGAGCCAGGAAAATATCCCATCCAGGATAATAAGAAGCCAACCAGACGGCTACAAAAGCAAATATGTGGATAATATATAATCTAGTGACAGTAATTGTTATTTTTATCTTCCTTTCTCCCGCAATAAAACGATATGTGGACTGTTATAAAAAACGTCGGGGGCAACCCAAACATCCTGGGTATAATCCAAATCCAAGCCCTGTTCACAATAAGCTTTCCACATTATCTTGGTGCAGTTCCAAAACCGGTCCCCATCTTTAAAGGCAACCGGATAAAACATCTCTCCCAAATGGTCAAGGACATACTCAACTGCAGCTGTTTTCGTTTCCATGGGGGCTTCAACCCTTAATAGACAAACCTTTTGGTATTCCCGAAAATGCCCGACGGGCTGAACATTTATTCCCAGATCAACGTAACCTTCTGCCACTTGGCCATTGCCAATATATATGGCGGCATGGGAATACTCCCCGTAAGCACAACCGGGATAAGAACCGAGAATTATATCCCCTGGTTCCAGATCGGCAAAGGAAATATCATTGCCGTAATACTGATTAAAGCCATACCCAATCTTTCCTTCCCTGGCACTGGCTATATAATCAAATAATATGGAATTCTTCGTCATAATAACCTGCTGATTGTTTAGCACAATGGCAATGAACAATATAATTGTCACTACCGGAAAAAACAACAGATTTATAGAACTTATCCTATATCTTTTCTGCATTTAATATCCACTGCTACCTGCCTATGTTTTATTGGTAAAAACCCAAAAAATCTCTTAAAATAATATCAAAGGCGATATTGATTTAGGATTTCTTTTAGGTTGGCTCAACTAACCATGAAAGTCAAGCTACTGAATTGTCTAAATAAATGAGAAGAGGTTTTGCCATGAAGAAATTTCTCGCCTGCCAATTAATAGTTTTCTTGATGGTTCACTTGGCTGGTTGCTCTATTTATGCCCCCAATACTCCTGAGCCGCCCCAGCCTGAACCAGGTGTCAATAACACCCAGGAACCCTCCCTTGAACCACAGGATAGTCCTGATACGGAAGAAACCGAGGATAAGCCGCCAGATCCGCTGACCCCGGTTGAATCCCCGGATGATGAAGTTCTGACACAATCTCGTTCCTGGTATTTTCAGCGGAATAAGCTCCATCAAGTACCCTATGTTGATCCGCAAATTATCAATATG
The DNA here is from genome assembly GCA_050949885.1 of Syntrophomonadaceae bacterium. Lineage (GTDB taxonomy): Bacteria > Bacillota > Syntrophomonadia > Syntrophomonadales > Syntrophomonadaceae > JBMNGO01. Next base: position 453,222 of record JBMNGO010000001.1, read on the forward strand.
CTGGATAAATACTCTTCTTTTTATGCTATTCCCAATAACGAAAAGAAAATCTACCTGACCTTTGATGAAGGTTATGAACTGGGTTATACCGGCCAAATACTGGATATTCTGAAAGAAAACCATGTTTCTGCCGCATTTTTTATCACTGGCCATTACCTTAGAAGCCAACCGGAATTAGTACAAAGAATGGCCGATGAAGGCCATCTGGTTTGCAATCATACTAATAACCATCCTGATCTGGGATCTATTTCGAAAGAAGAGTTGGTTTTTGAAATTACCTCACTGGCATCAGACTATAAGAAACTGGTCGGCAAGGATATGGACCCCTACTTACGTCCGCCTTCAGGCAAATACTCTGCCCAAAGCCTTAAATTCACTCAGGAACTGGGTTATACTACGGTCTTCTGGAGTATGGCCTTTAATGATTGGGATCCCAATAATCAGCCCGGGGCTGAATATTCTTTTAACCATGTAATGGAAAATATTCATCCGGGAGCTGTAATCCTCCTTCATGCTGTATCAGAGAGTAACACCGGGGCTCTTGACAGGATGGTTAAGGAACTAAAAAATCAGGGATATGTTTTTGCCACCTTTGATCAATAACGTTAATATTGGGTGCTAATGATGGGAATAATCAGTTGATGAGGTGAATTGGTGGGAAGTATCTTCCCTTTTAAATCTCAACCAAATCTAATTGGCAGCCTATACCGTGGTTTTGAGCCCATAATAACCGGTCAGTTACTTTTTTTTGAAAAGGGAAAACCAGGACTTGTTTCGGCTATCTTGTTCAGCTTTCCAGAGATCCAGAAACTCATTAATCTTTTTTTGTCCCTCCTTATTGACCTGTTCAATCTTCTTCTCCAGGGCAGCTATACGTTCCTCCAGTCTCTGGTTCTGCAGCAATAGTTCTTCATTCTGAACTATAATTTTCTTCAGATCACCCATGGCCTGCACCACATCACTGGTGGAAAAAACAACCCGGGGTGCCATACTCTGTTCTTTAACTTCTTCAGCATTATCCAGAGCCAATTTTATTGCAGTTGTATTTAATCCCTTCTCTTTCAACTGGATTATCAACCGCAGGGAGTCCAGATCAGATTCAGTATAAAGACGATCACCCCGTTCATCTCTCTTTATTTTCAGCTTAAGGCTGTTCTCCAGATACCTGAGGGTATGCTGTTCAAGCCCAAGTATTTCTGCCACTTCTCCAATTTTGTAATATCTTTCTTTCATAAATTAGCACCTTTCCCTTTAATACTTCATAAGTTATTATCAGGTACAACAATCAAGTCAGAATCCCGAAAAATCAACTGTTTTGACTTGACAAAACTTTATAGGCAAAGTTGAAAGCATTATTTTTATCAACCTCTAAGTGAAGTTCACAATTAACTTGATTGTTAGCCTTTACTTTCCCTTCCAATATATATGCTCGGTTAATACTTCCTATGAAGTATTTGTTTCGGGTAGTGCCGTTCCTGTTTAGAACGGCTTTTTTTTTATTTCTAAAGGTATAAAACCCAAAAAAGCCAATGGATCGTTATAATTAATGAAAAGGGCATCATTTAAACAGGAGTTTTTATGATCCTGTCGAATACTATTTTCACTACAGGTTTTTGGGGAGGAGGGTTATTTTACCACGCATTTTATTAGGAAAAAACTGGGGAGGGAATTATGTCGAACACAAATGATGTAACAATAAGGGGACATGTCCAAGAAGTAGTAGCCAATCCATCGCCATTGGGCTTGCTGGGACTGGCTTTGGTCACACTGGTGGCTTCTTCTAACAAGCTGGGAATAACTGAAGGTACCGCTTATATTATTCCCTGGGCTATTTTCCTGGGGGCCAGTGCTCAATTCCTGGCAGGAATATATGACTTCAAACATAATAATACCTTTGGTGCTACTGCTTTTTGCGGTTATGGTTTTTTCTGGTTTGCCATGGGAATGAGCTGGATGATTTCCAACAACATGATAGGTGATGGGGTACAATTTGATACCCATCAGATGGGGTTTGCTTTTCTAGGTTATTTTATTTTCACAGTATATATGACAATAGGCTCGATGGGTGCTAATAAATTACTATTTGCTATCTTCTTTCTAATTGATCTGCTGTTCCTGGGTTTATTTATGAACACTCTGGGTTGGGGAGGACATTTCTGGCACGATTTGGCTGGCTACTCAGAACTGGGTATTTCCCTGCTCTCCTTCTATGGTTCAGCAGCAACTGTTCTAAATACACATTACGGTTATACCGTATTGCCGGTGGGTGCTCCTTTTGGCCCCTGGTACAATAAATCCCAAGAAATAAAAAGCAGAGCCAATGCTGCTTAACGAATAAAACTCCCTCCAGCTTAGCCTCGGTGAGGAGAAAACCTAAAATCTGTAGATTGTCGAAAAGAATTTGGCCCTTGGTACTATATTTATACCAAGGGCTTTTTGTTCTTTAGTGGGCGTTTTATTCAAGAATGAAGAATGGTCCTGGCATTTCTGCTCTAGACCTTGGATGCTTCTATAACCTGTCTATAATAATCCTGCAGAATACTCTGTCCATACCCAACACCCGGGCATGCCCATCTCCCATTCAAATCACTCCAATTGGGAGCTATTCCTCTTGAAACCAGGACAAACCGGGGATCCAAAAGGGATCTGCCGGCAGGTAGAGGCTTGTTACAAGCATAGGCATAAAGATGCTGAATATGAGCCTCAACCCCTGAAGCCGGACTATCAAAGAAGGCTCCGTGTTTTCCTGCCTCAAACCATACTTTAGAAGGATCTGCCCCCCTCAGATCTTCATTTCCGGTGGCCGCCTGCCCGGTTGCTCCAAGTCCGCAGTAGTTGTTCTGTTCTGCTTGAACCAGATTGCCATAGCGCCACCATCCGGTCTCTTTGGCTGCCTGACAAAAGGCTATATCTCCTCTTACCCCATATATTTGCCCAATATGTATGTATAAATCTGCCAATTCAGTTGGTGCAGCCGGATTATTTTTTTTCATTACAGCTTTCAAAGCTTCGCTGCTGGCCTGGGATGAACCCATTATGGATACTTCCCCCTCCAAATCTATTCCGGTTAGCCCGCCTGGACCAGCAGGTATGGAGGGATCGGCAATAATAACGGTTCGATTTGCTTCATCCCATGCTACCTCCATTCCTAAACCCTCAGCAATAGCCCTGATAGGAACCATGGTCCTTCCATCCTTTATTTCCGGGGGTACATCTGTTTTCAGTTCCTTCCCGTTGAGTATAATCTTTATCGGCTGGTCACCTTGAGCTGGAACAGAAGCGGAAAACCATAACATCAGACTAAAGACTGCAAAATATAAAAACAAGATTCTGCTGTTTTTTCGAATCAATTGGATCACCTCTTTCGAATGTATTTAGGGCAGCCTCACCTGAAGTAATTCCTTATCCTTTGAGAAAATTCCTCCTCACTAGAAAAGATTTAGATAAAAAAATGCCTATCTCTACAAAGACCCCCAAAACAAATATTAAATTACCATAATTCAACATTAAAAGTGCAAAAATAATTTTTTTTAAAGACATAACCAGACATGTTTTTCCAGTTTTATGGTGTATCTTATAAATACTCACTCAACATGCCAAAAAAATTGCTTTTAAGGAGGGCCTATATTATGACAGAAAAATCTCCAGCAACTCAGACTCTAGTTTTGGCGTGTTTTTTATTAGGCCTTGGTCTGCTGCTAACTGGAGTTCTCTTCCTTTCAGGGAAGCTGGCCCTTCTGCAAGTAACGGCCGGAGCCTTCTTATGTGGGACAAGCCTGGTAGTACTTAGGCAGATGGGGGGCCTGGTAAGAGAGGTTAAGAAAATAGAAGAATATCGTCAGGTTATAAAATACCATACTTCACTACTTGATAATTCCGCCGATTGTATGGTAGTGTTCGATTGCCAATGGCAGCCAGTTTATGCTAACCCTAAAGCTTGCGGGACTTTCCTTAACTTGAAAAACACCGGCAACGATTTGGGTAATCTGCTTGGTCTGGAAGCAAAGGAGAAAGAAACTTTGATGGATTTGGTTTTATCAGGTAGGGAATGGATCGGAGAAGGGAACTTGGAAATTGATGGTCAGGACAGATTTTTCCGACACAAGATTAAACCACTGACAACGGGAAAAATAATTGACCAGTTCGTTTTAGTGTCAACTGATATAACCGAATTAATACAATGCCATCGTGAAAGGACAGATGCTTACAATGCAAGAACTCGCTTCCTGTCATATTTGAACCACGAGATGCGAACTCCCATGATAGGAATACTGGGAGCAGTAGATCTACTTGAACAAAGCCCGTTAAGTGCTGAACAGGCTGAAAACACTCAGATAATAAGGGAATGCAGTGAAGACCTGCTCCTCTTTACCAACCAAATACTTGATACCTCCAAATTGGAAACTGGACAGGTAAAACTTAACCCAGAACCCTGTTCTCTGTTCGAAATAATTATGGATGTTGTCAGTGAGATGGAACCACTGATAAAAATGAAAAATATTACTTTTAAGAAAGAAATTGATTATAGTACAACGGAGACATTCCTGGTAGATAATAATAAACTGCGCCAGATCCTGGTCACCTTGCTTACCAATAAAGTTAGGTTCAATTCTACCGGGTTGGTCAGTATTTCTTCCCGAGCATGCCAGGAATCTTCAGGTCTTTGGTTTTTTCATTGCGCCATAGCCGATACGGATGTGCATTTATCTAAAGTGCAGCACGAATCTATTAGTTACGCATTTGACCCGGCTAGCCTATCTTCATCAGGTTCGCTGGCAGGGCCTAACCTGGGGCTGCATTACTGCACTAAAATAGTGGAACTTATGAAAGGGCAGATAATCACCAGCAAAAACGGCCAGGGCACCATCACCTCTTTCAGGGTGCCTTTAGGAAGGTATGAAGGACCAGCCAAACCTTACGATTTGCAAAAACCGGATATTATACCGGAAAACATTCCTCTCCTATCCCTCAGTTCTATACCGGTTCTAGTTGTGGATGATAATCCGTTGAACCAAAAAATTGTTAGTCAGATGTTGAGAAATTACGGTTTTGAGGTTACTACTTGCTCCAATGGCCAGGAGTGTTTAAAACTGGTTAAGAGCAACAATTTCGCTGTAATTCTAATGGACATGCAGATGCCGGTTATGGACGGATATCAAGCTGCCAGAATAATCTCCCAGGATAGAAATTATCGTCATATTCCCATCATAGCCATAACTGCCCACAGTCTAACTGGAGATAGGGAAAAATGCCTGGCATGTGGTTGCGTTGCTTACATTTCCAAACCCTTTCGGGCCGAAGAACTGGTATCGGAAATTAACAAACATATCAGTTTTAAATCACCAGCCAGAAATACCGTCCAACTTTTTAACCAGTCGGTTGCTGAACTGATGCCCGAATTCCTTGTCCTTCTTGGTGAAATGATCGACGATTTGTGTGAAGCTGAAAAGAGAAAGGACCTGTCAGCTATTCAGAGCATTAGTCATGATATAAAAGGTACCGCCGGTATGTATGGCTTTAGTAAAATATATGAAACAGCCAGCCGGCTGGAAGAAGCAGCACGAGAAAAATCCTATCCGTCTATACGGGTGCTTTTGAGTGACATATTTTCACATTATAAACAGTTAAACACCCATGTCTCATAACTCCTTCCTCGACATATACTATAGCACTACGGTATAATTGTTTCTGTGTAAAAAGCAATTATCGTACTAAATGGAGGAGTTATGGCAACCTATATTATTACTGACAGTACTTCTTACTTACCAGCCGATTTTATCCAGCATAATAACATCCAGGTGATCCCCTTAAATGTTCATTTGCACGATCGGGTCTATAAGGAAAATTTGGATTTATCCAACCAGGAGTATTATCACCTGCTAAGGACTCAGCCAATATTCCCATCAACTTCACAGCCTTCCACAGGTGATTTCTGCAAAGTTTTCGAACAACTCCAACCTGGAGACGAGGCTATTGTTATTCTCATTTCATCACGTTTGTCAGGAACGGTGCAATCCGCGGAAATTGCCAAAAATATTCTGGGCAAGCCATCCAATATTCACATTATAGATTCCTATACAACCACCGTCGGAATGGGCTTGATGGTTCTGGAAGCATGCCAGTTGCTAAACTCGGGACATGACACCCTTAGCGTTATAGAGAGATTACAGGATATAAGAGAAAGGTTAAAGCTGCTATTTGTTGTTGACAATCTGGAATACCTGGCCCGGGGAGGACGGATCAGCAGCTTGGCCAAGAGTATCGGCAACATTCTGCAGATCAAACCCATCCTCCATGTACGAGATGGCCAAATTGAACTATGGGATAAAGTAAGAACCAGGCAGAAGGCTGTTAACCATATTTTAGAAGAGTTGAACACCCATCTTCCTGCAGTGCAAAGAGTGGGCGTAACCCATGTTGATGCTTTGGAGGAGGGACAAAGCCTCTTTAAACAGGTAAAAGAAATCTTTCCTGGGGAAGTCCTTTTTTATGAAACAGGACCGGTTATTGGCTCCCATGCAGGTCCGGGGGCAGTAGCTTTGGCCTTTTTCTAAGAGAGCAGATTACTTAAGCAAGTAATCTGCTCTTTCTTTTTACAGTCCCACATTTTTTACTATCTGGCCGGTTTGGTAGGCCTTGTTCATAGTATACAGATGAATTCCTAAAACCCCGTTGTCAACCAAATCATCAATTTGCTGGCTGGCATACTCAATACCTGCCTTTTCCATATCATCGGGGCTATTTTCGTATTTGTCAACCAATGCCAGCAATTTGCCTGGAATGGAGGCTCCGGACAGGTAGACCATGCGTTTTATCTGACCTGCATTTAATACCGGCATTATTCCCGGAATTATAGGGCAGCCTATTCCTTTCCCCTGTGCCTTTTCCATAAAATCATAATAAATGCGGTTATCAAAAAAAAGCTGGGTAATCAGGAAATCTGCTCCTGCTTCCACTTTTTGCTTTAAATAATTTAAATCCTCGCTTAAGCGTTTACATTCCGGGTGTCCTTCCGGATAGGCAGCCGCCGCCATTCCAAAATCAGCCTTTTTCTTGGCATCTGTGATGAGTTCAAAAGCATAGCGGTATTCCTGCGGACTCAGATCAAAGTGGGGGTCGTTAGCCGGCGGATCACCGCGCAGGGCCAGAATATTCTGAATGCCCTGAGCCCAGAGTCTGTCAAGAACTGATGCAATCTCCTGCCGGGTATGCTGCACGCAGGTCAAATGGGCCAGGGGTTCTACTCCATATTCCTTTTTAATACGGGAAGCTATTTCCACTGCCCGACCGGCGTTACTGCCTCCAGCACCATAAGTGACACTGATAAAATCGGGATTTAATTTCTTAAGTTCGTCCAAAGTATCAAAAACAGTGGAAAGGGGATAATCAGGCCGGGGCGGAAAGATCTCCAGAGACAGAACCACCCTTTCCCCTTTATACAGTTCAATTAATTTCAATACCCTTCCCCCATTAGGTTGTTATATTAATTTATATTTAAGTCTATTCATGATTATAACCCAAGGGGTCACAAGAGAAAACAGGATTGAAGCCATGACCCCCAATCCTGTATGCGATTTCGGTTATTATTATTTAGAGGTTCTTGATTAATTCATCACCGAATCTTGAAGTCTTTACCTCAATAGCCCCTTCCATAAGCCGGGCGAAATCATAAGTAACAACTTTGCTGGCAATAGTTTTTTCCATTGCCGAAATAATCAGATCAGCTGCTTCATGCCAGTTAAGATGTCTTAACATCATTTCACCAGAAAGGAGTACTGAAGATGGGTTTACTTTGTCCAAGCCGGCATATTTAGGAGCCGTTCCATGGGTAGCTTCAAAAATAGCATGGCCTGTCAAATAGTTTATATTAGCGCCGGGTGCTATACCGATACCTCCCACCTGGGCTGCCAAGGCATCAGAAATATAATCACCATTAAGATTTAGAGTAGCAATAACATCAAACTCTCTGGGACGGGTTAGAACCTGTTGCAGGAATATATCTGCAATAGCGTCCTTAATAATTATACGCCCCTCTTCCTCGGCCTTTTTCTGGGCCGAATCGGCAGCTTTTTCTCCTTCCTGGGCCTTTATTTGATCGTATTGCTCCCAGGTAAAAACTTTATCGCCAAATTCGCTGGCGGCCAGCTCATAACCCCAGTTTTTAAAGAAGCCTTCGGTAAACTTCATAATATTGCCCTTATGAACCAGGGTTACACTCTTTCTGCCTTCTTTAATGGCAAAGTTGATAGCTGCCCGAATTAGACGCTGGCTGCCTTCCAAGGATACCGGCTTTATACCAATGGAAGAAGTACCGGGAAAACGTATCTTTTTCACGCCCATTTCATCCTGCAGGTAAGCGACTAATTTTTTGGCTTCGGGAGAATCAAACGAATACTCAATACCGGCGTAAATATCCTCAGTATTTTCCCTGAAGATAACCATATCCACATCCTCAGGTTTCTTTACCGGTGACGGAACCCCGGGAAAGTACCTTACCGGGCGCACACAGGCGAAAAGATCCAGTTCCTGTCGGAGGGCCACATTTAAGGAACGGATTCCGCCTCCAATGGGTGTAGTAAGGGGGCCCTTTATGGCAATAATGTATTCCCTTATGATATCAATAGTCTCTGCCGGAAGCCATTCCCCGGTTTGCTGGAAAGCCTTTTCACCAGCCAGTACTTCTTTCCAGACAATTCTCTTTTTACCCTGATAAGCCTTTTCCACTGCCGCATCCAATACCCGCGATGCGGCGGCCCAGATATCAGGGCCGGTGCCATCGCCTTCAATAAAAGGAATAACCGGATTATCAGGGACATTTAATACCCCGTTGTTTACTGTAATTTTTTCTCCAGCCCTTTGTGTCATAAGGCCTCCTCCTTACCAGATATTTCGTTAAAATCTAATCAAACTTAAAGGTACCATATTTCTTAAAATGTGCAGCCAGTCCCCCATCAGCCAGAATCTTAAGCATCACTGACGGTAGAGGAGTAATGGCAATATCCAGCCCCTTGGTCAGGTTGTGCAAAATCCCCCGCTCCAGATCGATTTCCAGTTGATCTCCTTGATCTATCTGGTCAGTGTCACATTCTATCAAAGGCAATCCTGTATTAATACAGTTGCGGTAAAAAATACGGGCAAAGGATTTAGCCACCACTGCGCTAATATCAGCATTAATAATAGCCAAGGGGGCTTGTTCCCGGGAAGAGCCGCAACCAAAATTTTTACCGGCTACAATAAAATCCCCCGGGGTAATTTTGCTATAAAAATCAGGATCCAAGTCCTCCATAACATGTTTGGCCAATTCCTTCATATCAAGGGTCTTAAACTTGTGACGACCGGAAATAATATAATCAGTATTAACATCGTCACCAAATCTATGCACTTTCCCTTTTAAATTCATAATTCTCCTCCTACCTTAAGAACTCACGGGGATCAGTTATACGGCCGGTAATAACTGATGCAGCCACCGTGGCCGGAGAACCAAGATATATAAATGCCTGGTTATTACCCATTCTTCCTTTAAAATTGCGGTTGGCTGTAGATATTACATTTTCTCCATCCGAGGGAACTCCATTATGAGTACCGACGCAGGGTCCGCAGCCCGGTGTTACCACGGCTGCTCCCGCCTCGATAAAGGTCTTAAGCAGCCCTTCACTAATGGCTTGCAGAAGAACCTGCCTGGATGCTGGCGCAACAATCAGGCGGCATCCCTTTTTAATTTTTCTGCCCTGCAGTATTTGAGCAGCTATGCGCAGATCCTCAATGCGGCCGTTGGTACAGGTACCAATTACTCCCTGCTGAATCTCAATATCAGAAACCTCACTCACCGGACAAACATTATCTACTGTATGGGGTCTGGCAATCTGCGGTTCCAGGTTGGACACATCATATTCCTTAACTTCAGCATAAACAGCATCAGGGTCTGCCCCTACCGGCTCAAAACTGCGCCGGGAGTGTTTTTTTACCCACTCCATGGTCTTGTCATCAGCTTCCATTAAACCGCATTTGGCACCCATTTCAATTGCCATATTGCTGATAGTAAACCTGGCTTCCACGGACATTTCCTTGATAGCTTCCCCCGTATACTCAGCCGCCATATAAGTTGCCCCATCAGCCGTCACATCGCCTATCAGGTAGAGGATTAAATCCTTGGAGTAGACCCCCTCAGGCAATCGCCCGTTGAGGACAAATTTGATAGTCTCGGGGACCTTAAACCATAGCTTCCCGGAAACCAGGCCAGCGGCCAGATCTGTTGATCCTACTCCAGTGGAAAACACATTTATGGCTCCATAGGTACAAGTATGGGAATCAGCGCCTATTACCAGATCACCTGGAACTACATGACCTTGCTCAGGTACCAGTTGATGACACACTCCATCTCCAATATCATAAAGAAATATCCCTTGCCTGCCGGCAAACTCCCTCATCTGCTGGTGTAGCTGGGAAACCCCGTGCAATGGGCTGGGAGCACTATGATCAATAACCATGGCCACCTGAGAAGGGTTAAAGACCTTATCCCCTGCCATTTCAGCGAAGGCCTGGATGGCCAGAGGGGAAGTGCCATCCTGACCCATTACAAAATCAAGATCGGCCACTACTATATCATTTGCTTTGACATCCTGGCGGCTTTTATTGCCCAGAATCTTTTCTGCGATAGTTTTTCCCAACTTTATCCCCTCTCCCTTTGCAGATCCTTATAAATATACATAAGCTCTTTATCAAAAAGCGAACGCTTCAACTCTACGGACATATCCCGGACTCTGGCCAAAATCTCGCTGGCTTCTACTTCACTGAGGTTTATTCCGTATTCCTTGGCAAACTTGGATTTTATAGCCGCGGACCCAGAATGCTTGCCAATCACTATCTGCCTCTCCAGCCCCACTTCCTCAGGAGAAAAGACTTCGTAAGTAAGGGGGTTTTTAAGAACTCCATCACCATGAATACCTGATTCATGAGCAAAAATATTGGAACCCACAATGGGCTTGCTGACCGGCAATGGTCTTCCTGAGGCTCTGGCTACATACTCGGCAATTTCCCGGAACAATGTAGTATCATAAGGGACATCTAAATTCATCAGATACTTGAGTCCCATTATACATTCCTCTAAACATGCATTACCTGCACGTTCTCCCAAACCATTAACAGTAACACCCACATAATTGGCACCGGCGGCCACTCCAGCCAGAGCATTGGCGGTGGCCATACCAAAATCATTGTGGGTATGCATTTCAATATCTATTCCTACAGCATCAATGAGAGTTTTTACATACCGGTAGGTTTGAATAGGGGTAAGGGTTCCCACCGTATCACAGAAACGAAGCCTGTCGGCACCGGCCCTTTTGGCCACCAGCGCAAATTCGGTCAGAAAATCCATATTGGAGCGGGATGCATCTTCAGCATTTACTGATACATAAACACCCTGATCCTTGGCGAACTTAGTGGCTTCTTCAACCCGTTTCAAAACATCCTCCCGGGTAGTCTGGAGTTTGTGTTTGATATGAATATCTGATGAAGAAATAGATATAGCTACCGCATCTACTCCACAGCAAATGGATTCTCTTATATCGGCTATTACTGCTCTATTCCAGGCCATAATACTGGCTTTTAATCCCATCTGGACAATCTGTTTTATACATTCCTTTTCAGATCCACCCATAACCGGGATACCAGCTTCTATCTGGTCAACTCCAATCTGATCGAGGAGACGGGCGATCTCAAGTTTTTCTGAATTAGCAAAAACCACTCCAGCAGTTTGCTCTCCGTCTCGTAGAGTTGTGTCAACAATATGCACCTTGAACCCATTCTTGGAACGGTCCATGATACCCTCCAACGCCATTACAAAACCACTCCTCTTAGTCTTACTCATTTTTATTAATATTTATTCATGTTAGTTTATAGTTATTCATTATAGGATATCATAGCAGAAAACCTGCCCGGTAACAATACTATATTATCATGTATACATTACACAAAATAACCTAACGGCTTAGCTTTTCTTTAAGTATCTGATTAACCATACCCGGGTTGGCCTGTCCTTTGGTTGCCTTCATAATCTGGCCCACCAAAAAGCCCAAGGCTTTTTCCTTGCCGTTAAGAAAATCCTGTACAACCGAAGGATACTTTTCTATTATGTCGTCAATCAGCTTTCCCAGGGTAGCCTCATCGGATATCTGTGCCATACCTCTTTCTTTCACAATTTCTTCTGGGCCCTTACCGGTGGCAAACATTTCTGCAAAAACCTCTTTAGCCATCTTGCCGCTTATTACCTTGTCATCAATTAATTGCAGCATTTTGGTAAAACTGTTCGGAGTTATTTTGCATTCATTGATTTCCACATTGTACTGGTTTAAATATTTATTCAGTTCCCCCATCATCCAATTGGCAACCACCTTGGCATCACCATAGCTGGCCATGCACCCGTCGAAGAATTTGAGATAGTCCGGAGACAGAGTAATTATATAAGCATCATATTCAGGCAAGCCATAACCCTTAATCAGTCGTTGCTGTGCTTGGTCAGGCAGCTCAGGCAAATTGCTCTTGATCTCCTCTATCCATTCGGCAGAAATTTTTAGGGGCGGCAGGTCAGGGTCGGGGAAATACCGATAATCTTCCGCTTGCTCCTTGGAACGCATAGATCTGGTTACCCCTTTTTCTTCGTCCCAGGTACGGGTTTCCTGAACCAGGCTTTCCCCATCTTCGATAGTTTCAATATGCCTCCTGGCTTCATATTCAATGGCTCTCTCCAAGGACCTGAAAGAATTCAAATTCTTGATCTCCGTCCTAATTCCCAGCCTGGTCTCCCCTTTGGGCCTGACAGACACATTGGCATCACAGCGCAGTGATCCTTCCTGCATCTTACAATCTGATACTCCCGCAAACAGCATGAGCGAGCGCAATTTTTCCAAGTACGCTCTGGCCTCCGCAGCACTTCGCATATCTGGTTCGGACACAATCTCCAAAAGGGGAACTCCGCAGCGGTTAAGATCAACCAGGGAAGCAGGTGTCGAAGTAATTTCTCCCAGGTGCACCAGTTTTCCGGCGTCTTCTTCCATATGAGCACGGTTTATCCCGATGCGCTTCTTTTGGCCCGCAACCTCAATTTCCAAATAACCATGCTTACAAATAGGCAAATCCAGCTGGGATATCTGATAGGCATTGGGAAGATCGGGGTAGAAATAGTTCTTCCGGTCAAATTTACAATAATCAGCAATCTCACAGTTTAATACCAATCCCGCCCTGATGGCAAATTCCACCACCCGGCGGTTTAATACTGGCAGCATCCCCGGAAATCCCGAGCAAACCGGGCATACCTGGGTGTTAGGCTCAGCCCCAAAAGCAGTTGAACAGGAACAAAATATTTTAGTGGCGGTTTTTAACTCCACATGGACTTCCAGGCCTATTACTGTTTCGTATTCTTGTGCCATTTATTCCACCCCCAGAGTAGGTTTCATTAAGTGAAAACCGGTCGCTTGTTCGAAGGCATAGGCTGCCTTGATTAACAGCCCTTCTTGGAAATGCGGCGCAATAATCTGCATGCCGATAGGCAGCCCTTGCGCCAACCCACAAGGAATAGAAATTCCCGGCAATCCCGCCAGGTTAATCGGTACGGTTAGCACATCATTCATATAAAGAACAAGAGGATCTGCCGCGTTTTCCCCAATTTTAAAAGCAGTAGTCGGAGTAGTGGGAGAAATAATCAAATCATAATTCTTAAAAACATTTTCAAAGTCATTGAGAATCAATCTCCTGACCTTGAGAGCTTTATTGTAATAAGCATCGTAGTATCCTGAACTGAGTGCAAATGTGCCCAGCATTATTCTTCTTTTTACTTCATCGCCAAATGCCCTGGAACGGCTCCTGCAGAACATGTCCACAATATTTTCTGCTTCAAAATCCCTCAGGCCATATCTCACTCCGTCATACTTGCCCATATTGGCACTGGCCTCCGCAGGAAGGATTATACAGTAGGCAGGAAGTGCATATTGACTGTGGGGCAGTGATACTTCTTCTATAATTGCTCCCAGTTCTTCATATTTTTTCAGGGCAGCTTCAACCCCAGCCTTTACTTCATTATCTACGCCAGCCTGAAAGTATTCCCTAGGGTAGGCTATTTTCATCCCTTTTACATCATTATCCAAAAAACTGGTATAGTCAGGAACTTCCATTTTTACACTGTTTGAATCCATAGAATCATATCCGGCAATAACATTCATGACCAGGGCACAGTCTTCAACGTCCTTGCTCAAGACTCCTACCTGGTCCAGGGATGAAGCCAGAGAAACCACTCCCCAGCGGGAAACCCGGCCATATGTAGGCTTCATCCCTACAATCCCGCAATATGAGGCCGGCTGGCGGATGGAGCCCCCGGTATCACTTCCCAGACAGAAAGTTGCTTCACCTGCAGCAACAGCGGCTGCTGAACCTCCTGACGAACCTCCCGGCACCCGGGTTAAATCCCAGGGGTTGTAGGTGGGAAAGAAGGCTGATAGTTCAGTTGAAGAACCCATGGCAAATTCATCCATATTGGTTTTGCCGATGAGAATACCCTTACTTTCATTTAGTTTCCGGGCTACAGTGGCATCATAGATAGGTACGTAATTTTCCAGCATCCGCGATGAACAGGTGGTTTTGATGCCCTTGGTGCATATTGAGTCTTTTAGCCCATAGGGGATCCCCGATAAACAAGAATCTCCCTCTGTATAAGAATAATCCCTGGCCTTGGCCGCCTTGGCTTCCTCCACATTTAGGCTGACAAATGCCTTAACCTTTTGTTCCACCTGGTTTATACGTTTAAATATGGATTCAACTATTTCCAGGGGAGAGATCTCCTTATTTTTCAAACGGCTTCGCAGCTCATGAATAGTCATTTCATATATTTCCACTTAACCCCACCTCCTTCTTACATAATCCTGGGTACCTTGTACTGGCCTTTTTCCACCAGCGGGGCGTTTATCATCATTTCATCCCTGGAGAAATTGGATCTAACCTCATCTTCACGAAAAACATTGTAGATAGGCAGGATATGGTTTAAGGGTTCAACATTCTCGGTATCTAATTGATTCAGCATTTCCACGTATTCCAGAATGGAGCTTAATTGCTGAGTAAAGCGTTCTTTCTCCTCATCGGTCAGCTCCAATCTGCTCAGGAATGCTATATGTTCCACCTGCTTTGTGGTAAGAGCCATAACAACAACCTCCAGACTAGAAAAATTCTATTCACCATTATAACAAAAAAGATTTCTTGGACCTAATTATTTCAAGGAAAAGGGGAATATGGCTAAATTATTAGGCCGGGGGATTACTTTAGGCCGGGCATCCCAAAAATTTCCCAGCCCTTTAGCGATCTATAAGTGAATATGATCCAGAAAAATTATGATAAAAGGCATTATTAAGAGACTAGGGAGAAAATTGGCAATACGCATATGGGTAATATGCAACAGGTTAAAACTTAATCCGGTAATCAGGATGCCACCTAAAGAGTTTATTCCATTTAACATAGCATCAGTAATATACGGACTGATCAGGCCCGAAGCCAGACTGATAGAACCCTGATATAGCAGAACCGGAACTGCGGAAAAGATAACCCCAACTCCCATGCTAGCGCTAAAAAGAAATGAAAAAATTCCATCCAGTATGGATTTAATCAATAAGATATGGTAGTTGCCATTAAGCCCGTCCTCCAGCGCTCCCACTACTGCCATGGCACCTACACAAAAAAGCAGACTGGATGATACGAATCCTTTTGCAAATGGGCTTTCCTGATCCTTAAATAATTTAAGCAGCCTTTCCCCCAAGTTTTCCAGTTTCTGTTCCCAACCCCATAGCTCACCCAAAAAAGCCCCTATGGCCAGGCTCAAGCCAATGGCTACTAAGTTATCGGCTTTTATGGCATACTGCAGGCCGATTATTAATACCACCAGCCCCAGCCCATTTTGAACACTGTAGCTGATTTTTTCGGGAATACCGCGGCGCAAAAGCAGACCTAACAGGCCTGCTGCTACAATGGCTCCTGCATTTATAATAGTTCCTGTCATTTTTATCACCATATTAATACAAATTTCCTAAGGGGTAGATACCGGCAGGCTTACTCTGATTCCACAGGAAAGATTCTATGTACCTGGCAACCAGCCCAATGTTATCTTTCAAAAAATACGGAAAAAGTGCCTTTCCCCACATGGGCACCAATTACTGGGCCTATTTCACCAATAATAATTTCTTTACAAGCAAATTTTTCTCTGATAGAGTTAGCCATAGTTTGTACAAGTTCGGGAGAACCGGCATGAACCAACCCAACCGTTTGGTTTTGTAAATCTTTGCCCTGTTCCTCCATTATGCCCAGTATTTTTCGCATGGCTGCTTTTAGACCTCTGGCCTTCTCATAGGGAACAATATACCCGCTATCATCAAAACGGAGTATGGGTTTAATATCCAGGGCTTCCGCCAGTAATCCTTTGGATTTGGAAATCCGTCCACCCTTAATTAGGCACTCCATCTTTCCTACCACAAATATGCATTCCAGGCGGGCCTGCATGGCTAATAAGCGCTTTTCTATATCTTCCAGGCTGTTGCCGGCTTCGGCCATCCGAGCTGCTTCAAGAACCATCAGCCCCAACCCCACCGAAGCTTTGCGGGAATCAAAAACGTGCAGGCGTTTATTGGCCAGCATTTTCTGAGCAACCTTTCCCCCTTGAAAAGTCCCAGATATTCCTGAGGACATGTGTATGGCCACCACCTCTGAACCATCAGCCAAAGCCTCTTCATATACTCTCAGCATTTCCTCCACCGTAGGCTGGCTGGTACTGGGTAGAACCGGAGACGTTTCCATCATTTGATAAAACTCTGCTGTAGTCAGCTCCCCTGGTTGGTAAACCCTGTCTTTAAACCTGACCAGTAAGTGCGTAATACCTATTTTATACCTATCTATCGTTTCCTGGGGCAGATCACAGCAATTGTCAGTGACAATCCTAATAGACACCTATAACCCTCCCTTAATAATAAATCTATCTATTTTCTAGTAATCTCAAAAACTCTTTCTCATCAATAATCTTGATTCCCAGCTTAGCTGCCTTATCCAATTTACTCCCCGGTTTATCCCCGGCCACCACAAAGTCGGTTTTCTTGCTTACAGAATTGGCAACCTGCCCTCCCAGGCTGACTATTTTTTCCTGAGCCTCCAGCCGGGTCAGGGAATCAAGTCCTCCGGTAAGAACAAAGGTTTTGCCAGCTAATGGCTGGTTTTCCGCTGATGCCGCATCTTCCCGAGTATTAACACCCAGTTTTATCAGATTTTCAACAGTGGCCAGGTTTTGTGGCTGGCTGAAAAAAGAAACTATACTTTCAGCCATTTTAGGCCCAATTTCCGGAATAGCCATCAGCTGTTCCTGGGTCTGGCGGATTATGGCATCAATACTATGATAATGGCCGGCCAAAATTCGTGCACTGCGGGAACCGATATGCCTGATACCCAGAGCTGTAATCAACCTGGAAAGAGGACGGGACTTGCTTTTCTCAATAGCACCAATTAGGTTTTCCGCCGATTTTTTCCCCATTCGCTCCAGATTAGCCAGTTGCTCAGGCCTGAGCTGGTAAATATCATCAATGCTTTTTACCAGTTCTTTTTTTAGTAATTGATCAATCAGGGCCGGCCCCAGTCCCTCAATATTCATGGCTTCTCGGGAAGCGAAGAAAATCAAGCTTTCCCGCAAACGAGCCGGGCAGTTTATATTATCACAACGGTGAGCAACTTCACCTTCCGGCCTTATTACTTTGCTGCCGCAGGCAGGGCAGTTGAGCGGAGCCAGAATTTCCTCCTCCCTACCCGATCTCTTTTCCGGCAAAGACTTTATTATTTCCGGAATAATATCTCCGGCTTTATGGATTATTACATGATCCCCTATGCGTATATCCTTATCCCTGACCAGGTCAAAGTTGTGCATACTGGCCCGGCTCACTGTGGAACCGGCAATGAAAACCGGCTCCAGTAAGGCAGTAGGTGCTATAACGCCGGTTCTCCCCACATTTATTTGCACACCCCTTACAATAGTCTCTTTTTCTTCAGCTGGAAATTTATAAGCTACGGCCCAGCGGGGGCTCCGGGAGGTCTCACCCAAAAGCTGCCGTTCTGCTATAGGATTAAGCTTGATAACTACCCCATCTATATCGTAAGGCAATTCGTGCCTTTTTTTCTCATAGACTTCAATAAATTCATTTACTTCATCAATGCTGGAGTAAAGCTGGCTGGTAAAGTTGACCGGCAGTCCGGCCTCCTTAATGGAGCGCAGAGTTTCCTCCTGGGTGATGAAGTTAATACCTTCTGCCCTAAGGATGTCATAGAAGAACGCAGAAAGAGACCTTTGGGCGGTAACCGAGGGATCTAGCTGCCTCAAAGAGCCGGCAGCCGCATTGCGAGGGTTGGCAAAGGTTTTTTCCCCCAATTCTTCTTTTTGTCGGTTCAGTCTGGCAAATTCTGCCTTGGGCATATATACTTCTCCCCTGACCTCTAACAGGGGCCAAGGTTTTCTCAATTTTAACGGTATACTTTTAATGGACCTGATATTACTAGTAACATCTTCCCCCACCATTCCGTCTCCCCGGGTAGCAGCCCGCACCAGCAGGCCATTCTCGTAAACAAGAGCAATGGAAAGACCATCGATTTTTAATTCAGCCATGTATGAAGGCCTATCTACAACTTTTCGTATACGGCGATCAAAATCATAGAGTTCATCCGGCGAAAATACGTTATCCAGGCTAAGCAAGGGCCTGCTATGCTGTACAGTGCGGAATTTTTCCAGTACACTGCCTCCCACCCTTCTGGTAGGGGAATCGGTAGTAACCAGTTCAGGATGCTCCTTTTCCAGCTCGATTAGTTCCTTCATTAATACATCATATTCATCATCACTTATTAAGGGAGAATCCAATACATAATACTGGTAATCATGTTGGCGAATCTCATCTTTCAGCTCATTAATGCGTTTTTCAACATCCCATCTAGTCAATATATATTCCCCCTTGGAAGGCTTTTAACTTATTTTCTCCAGAGGAGCTATATCCAAACGGAGCATCCTGGTTCCCGCCCGGTCAAAATCGATTACAGCGATTTCATCTTCTTCAATGAGCTTTATAATTACTCCCAACCCAAATTTGCGGTGAATAACCTGATCCCCGGCTTCTAGTTTGCAGGTTGTTACTCTTACCGGGTGGGGGGAGACAAATAATTCCTCGGGTATTTCCTGTATAAAACGGGAAGGTGCATTATTGCGCTCATAACCATAGAGTAATCGGCTAATAGCGTTGGTCAAATAAAGACGCTCCTCTGCCCGGGTAATACCTACATAGCAAAGACGCCTTTCTTCTTCGATCTCTTCCGGTGTCTCACTTCTATAGGAAGGAAAAACTCCTTCCTCCATTCCTGTCATAAACACCAGCGGAAATTCCAGACCCTTGGCCCCATGGAAGGTCATCAGCAAAACCGCATCAGAAAGGTCTACATCATCAGCATCCTGCACTAAAGCCACCTGCGCCAGAAAATCTTCCAGGCTATCTCCGCCCTGTCTGGCAAACTCAATAGCCAGCGATTTCAGTTCCTGCAGGTTTTCAATTCTGGTAGCCGCATCCGGATCTGTTCTTTTAATCTCAGCCAGATAACTACTGGTTTCAATTACATTGTCCAGGATTTCAGCAACTGATACCCCTTCCTCATTCAAGCTAGAGAAATAGGTAATCATGCCATAAAATTCCTCCAAGGCTATTGCTACCTTTTTTGTAATACCCGGTATAGCCTGAGCATTTCCAAGAGCAGCCAGAATTGATATTCCCTCATCTGCGGCATAAGCTTCTATCTTTTGCAGGGTTTTATCCCCAATTCCCCGCCGCGGTGTATTAATGATCCTTCTGAAACTCAAACGGTCATTATCATTGCAGATGATCCGCAGATAAGCCAGGATATCTTTGACTTCCTTTCTATCATAGAATCTGCGCGCACCAATTATGGAATAGGGAATATATTTTTGCAGAAGGGCTTCTTCAATAATTCTGGACTGGGCATGGGTCCGGTAAAAAATGGCGCAATCCCGGTAGTGCCACCCTTCCCGGTCAACCAGATCAGCTATAGTATCAGCAATAAACCTGGCTTCCTGAAAACTATCGGAAGCACAAAAGCGATACAGCTTATCCCCCTGCCCCTTGTGTGATCGCAGCTCTTTTTCTTCCCGGTCAATATTGTTTTTTATTACCGCATTGGCAGCCTCCAAAATATTCCCGGTAGAACGGTAATTAGTTTCCAGTTTTACTACCAGGGCATCCGGATAACTGGTAAGAAAACGCTTAATGTTGTATGGTTCGGCCCCTCTCCAGCTATATATGGACTGGTCAGGATCACCCACAATAAAAATATTCCGGTACTTATCTGCCAAAAGTTTGGTCCACACATATTGGGAATAATTGGTATCCTGATATTCGTCGACCATTATAAACCTGAACAATTCCCGGTATTTAGCAAGAACTTCGGGGCATTCCTTAAACAACCTTATGCAAAGCAGAATAAGGTCTTCGAAATCCAGCCCATTCAGCTCTTTGAGGCGGGCATTATAAAGCCGGTAAATACGATAGGCTTTCTCTCTTACAGTATGGGGCACAGCCAGGTTCTCAAAAAACTTTTCCGGTTCCTGTAAAGAATTTTTTACTTCTTTAAACCGGTAAAGCAAATCCTCGGGACGGGTCTCAAAATCCCTTTCC
This sequence comes from Syntrophomonadaceae bacterium, assembly GCA_050949885.1. Classification (GTDB taxonomy): domain Bacteria; phylum Bacillota; class Syntrophomonadia; order Syntrophomonadales; family Syntrophomonadaceae; genus JBMNGO01. The sequence goes on from JBMNGO010000001.1 coordinate 473,954, forward strand.
TCTTTCAGGATTTCCTTGACCAGGGCCTTGGTGTCATTATCATCCATAATGACAAAATGGCGATCATAACCCAGTTTTTCAATATCTATTTTCAAAATTCTATAGCAGGCAGCATGAAAAGTCTGAATCCATTGTCCCGAGAAATTGGGTACCAAGGAGGCTACACGGGATTTCATCTCCTGAGCCGCCTTATTGGTAAAAGTAATGGCTAATATATTCTCGCCCGGTACTCCCTTCTCGAGCAAAAAGGCCACTCTCCTGGTTAAAACCCTGGTTTTTCCGCTGCCGGCCCCTGCCAAAACCATGCACGGCCCTTCAAAATGTGACACAGCCTTTATTTGCTGTTCGTTAAGATTATTAAAAATACTATCCATAATTAAATCACCCTTGTTGATACCTTTAAATTGACAGTCCCGTCTCCATTCCCCCAAGACCTGTTGGGGGGCTCATCCAGTATTAGAATCAGGCTTTAAGATCCTAATGCAATAATAATACCATAAATACTGGTGTTTAACCTGTTGTGATTCTTTCTGGAGTTGGAGTGGTGTTGGCAGAGTCTTTATGGTGCAGATCAAAAAACTTGCTCACCATATAGCAAACAACAACAGCCAGCACCAATCTGACTGCCAAAATGGGCAGCCACCTGGCTCCCACGGCTGCGAACAAAAGTGTATCTTCAAAAACGGAATGACAGATAATCAAAAACAGGTTGATGATATAAATATCCCGGTAACTGAGCTTTCCTTCCCGGGCGCTGCTGATAATCAAACCTCCGCCATAACTGATACCAAATACCAGCCCGGCCATAATGGGAAGCCGCGCCTCAGCGGGAAGCCCCATGCCTTTGGTTAGAGGTGATAATATGGAAGTCAGACGATGTAACAGATCCATATCTTTAAAAATCTCAATAAAAACCATCAAAGGTATTACTATAAGGGCAATCTGGCCTATAGTATGAAGGCTTCCCTGCAGCCCCTCAATTAAGATCTCCGCAAAAGGCACCTTTATCCCCCCAAACGTGGTATCCTTAGGCCAAAAGGTTAAAGATTATCCCCAACCCAAAGGATACGCCGATTCTTATCAACAAAAGTGAAAGTATCCGAACGCCCGTTTTTTTTATTATCGCCATTTCCACTGGAAGGCTGTGAGCGACTAATATCATAGCGGCCAGTATGGTAATTTGATCAACATTCAAATTGAGCGGTAACATAGCAGCGATGGCCGAATAAATATTAACCGTATAGCCAAGAACTAAGACTAAGGAAGCCTCGCCAGGAAGTCCCACTATACTCATTACTGGAACCATCCGGTCAGAAATCCATGGCAAAACTGGAGTATGTTTTAAAATAGTGACCAGAAAATACACTGGAACAACTATTTGAGCCAGTTCCCAAGTCAACAGTATCCCGCTTTTTACTCCTCGCCTGATGGTATCAATCGTAATTGTTGGCAATATTATCAAATCCCAATAATTAAATTTTGAGGTATTTATTTTACCATAATTAAGGATACGCTTACAGTGAATTAATTTCCATGCATTTTTTTGGGGGAGGACAATATAGGAAGAATAGGACTATAATTATATTAATAGGTACAATACTCAAAACCGAAAGGATTCCAGAAATTTTGCGGTTTTTAAGATTTTTGCTCCTGGCCCTAGTATTGCTTGTGGTAATAAGTACAGGGCGCTCTTACTTGATGCCCGTTCCCGAATTTGATGTTCCTGAATTTGATGAACTTTCGCCCGTAGAACGTATACCTAAAGAAAACTTGACCACCCCGGATTTGATTTTGCTGGGAGCCCGTGAAGAAGTAAAAAAACGTACTCACTACGATGCATCATATGTTGCCATTGATTATCCGGGAGGAGATGTGCCTCCTGATCGGGGAGCCTGTACCGATGTGGTGATTAGAGCCTTACGCAATGCCGGATGGGATTTGCAGGAACTTATTTATAACGACATGAAAGAGCATTTTTCAGATTATCCTAATAACTGGGGGCTCAGTCAACCTGATCCCAACATTGACCATCGCCGTGTACCTAACCAGATGTGTTTTTTTGCCAGGCACGGCATCTGTCTGGATACCCAGGTGACCCATAATTTGTCGGATTGGCAATGGGGTGATATTGTATATTGGAAATTTCCTAATGGATTAGAACACTGCGGAATAATTAGCGACCGCAAAAACCCATCAGGCCTTCCCTTAGTAATTCATAATGCGGGAATAGCCCGAGAGGAAGACTGTCTGACCCGTTGGACTATCATCGGTCATTTTAGATACCCCCCTCCTTGATGATAAAATTTATGGAAAGGTATTCTAACGTGAAAATTGAGACTGTTGATTTGCATGGATTAAGTGTTGAAGAAGCCTTGGAAAAAACCAGGATTAACCTTAAGTGGTGTTTAGAACACGGTGTGGATGTCTTAGACATTAATCATGGCAAAGGATTTCACAGTATCCGTAATTTTTCCGTTATAAAGCAGGAAGTAAGGAAAATGCTAAAAAATGAAGCATCCATTAGGGAAGCTGGTTACAAGGTAATCTATGGCGAATATAATCTACCCATAACCCTCTCTTATGATGAAGGGCATACCCTGGTAGTAGCTAAAGATGCAATAAATTCTTACATTGGCGGCGCCAAACAACAAGCCAAAAATTGGGCAATCTTCTCCACCTCCGGCCGCAAGCAACGGAAAGCTCAAAAAAACTTTAATTCTTCCAAACGCAAAAAACTTCGTTAAGCACGGGAAGTAAAAAAACACTCCCTTGCTTATGCCTCATTCTCTTCTTATGCATGTTTTGGGGCCTGCTTGTCCATAATAAAGTTAAGTAACCTGCACACAGTATTTTCTATATCATATTTTTAAGACCAGCAAAGGAGAGATTAAAATGAGGAGAGATTTGACGCCCTTTAGAAAAAATAACAGCATATTGCCCTCTGACTTGTTCAAAGGTTTCTTGGGCTCCAATTTTATTGAGGATTTCTTTAATAATTCCATTCTGTCCAACGCTCATGGCTATTTAAAAACAGACATCAGAGAAACGGAAAAAGAATACCTAATGGAGGCGGAATTGCCCGGTTTTGAAAAGGAAAACATACATGTGGATTATCATGATGGCATATTAAGTATCCACGCCCATAAGGATGATGTATTAACCGAAGAAAATGACAACTATGTTAGACGCGAGAGGCACTATGGCACCATATCCAGGAGTTACCACGTTGAAGGCATTAAGGAAGACCAAATAAAAGCTTCATATAAAGATGGAATATTAAAACTAATACTGCCCAAATCAGAAACAGCCAGACAGAACAGAAGAGTCATAGATATTAATTAAATGGCAGCCACGGTAGTGTAAATAATTTTGTGTATCCTTCAGCAGTAATCAAAAATTGATGGCTATATTGAGGAATTATTTCCCCTATGTATTTTAAAGCGTATCAGCTGGCTCAGTTCTTGTAAAGAACAAAGCCAGCTGTTTCTAATTAGCTATAATCTCCAGGGAAAATACGTTCGGAAAAAATGAGAACCAGTTGGCCAAAAATCTCGCGCCAGCCGCTGATTTTCCCCCATTTAATGGTGATGTCTTGAATTGCTAAATACAGGGACTTTAATAGGGCGGTATCCGACGGATAGGCCGCTTTGGCTTTGGTGACTTTCCGCAAGCTGCGGTTGAAATTTTCAATCCGGTTAGTGGTATAAATAAGCCGCCGAATGGCCGGAGGGTACTTAAAGAAGGTACTGAGTTCTACCCAGTTTTTTCGCCAGGAACGCAGGGCTGCTGGATATTTCTTACCCCAATTTTCTTCAAAAGCATCTAGTTCCATAAGTCCAGCTTCTTCAGTTGGGGCCTGGTAGATTCTTTTCATTTCTGAGGTATAAGCCTTTAAATCTTTATGGCTTACATAGCGCATGGAGTTACGAACTTGATGGACTATGCAACGTTGAATATCTGTTTGGGGATAAACGGTATGTATAGCTTCACTGAAGCCGTTTAGTCCGTCCACTGAAGTAATAAGTATATCTCTAACTCCCCGATTTTTTAGTTCATTCATGATACTGAGCCAGTATTTGCTGCTTTCCGACTCACCGATCCACAGGCCGCAGACATCTCTGTTACCATCCAGATCGATTCCAATTGCTATGTAAACGGCGCGCTGCTTTACCAGACCTTCTGTCCTGACTGGATAATGAATAGCGTCAAAAAACATCATTGCGTAGAGCGGTTTTAACGGTCGGTTTTGCCATTCTTTTATCTCGGGAAGTATTCTATCTGTGATTTTGGAGATGGTTTCTGCTGATACTTCTGCTCCATAAAGAGACTCTATATGTGTACTAATATCTCGTGTACTCATGCCTTTAGCATACATGCTGATAATTTGATTATCCAACCCTTGTATATCCCGTTTGTATTTGGGAACAATCTTGGGCTCAAATTCACCTTTGCGATCGCGGGGCACGTCTATATCGATCGGGCCGTATTCCGAACGTAGTGTTTTGGGGGAGCTGCCATTCCGACTATTGTCAGTTGCCTTATTCTCGCTATCATTTTTTGCATAGCCCAAATCAGCTTCTAATTCGGCTTGCAGCATAGTTTCGACTGTATCACCGACTAAATCGGCCAGAGCCCCTTTTAAGTCATCCGTGCTCTTAATATCATAAGCCTGGATAAACTCCTGTAACCAACCTTCCGGTAATCTTTTTCTACGTCTCTCTCGCTTTTTCTTTTCCATAAACAAAATCCTCCATTTGGTTTTATTTTACCATCTGAAGGATTTACACAAATATTTTTACATTCTCGCAGCCACCTCCACTGCAACCATTGGAACCTAGACAACTCGGGGTCCTTCCCCGAGTGTTTCTATTTCTCGACTGTGCAGATGTGCAGATACTATGGTATAAACAAAATATTCATACAAACCACGCTATGACCTTTTATTACCATTTGGCTGACTTCTCGCTTGGTCAGCATGATCGTCTTGTCCTTTTCCATCGTTCTGCTTATCTTTAGACCAACGGTTGTTGTTATCATTTTCTCCATTTTGGGGAACATCCCGGCCGTTATTTTCATTGGTTTTCCGGGAAGATTTTCTGTTCTCCTTATCTTCCGCTGGGGGATGGTTCTTGGGTTTTTTATTATCCCTCCATAGTTGCAGATAGTCTTCCAATTTAGTATTATCCTTATCTTTCCGTGACTTGGAGTAGCCGGTTGATTTAGGATTATCTCTATCTTCCCCCGCTGGGGAATTGCCTGTTGATTTCTTATCGCCATCTTTTATATTTTTTCCACTTTTATTGCCATTTGGTGTTCGGGAAAAAGGCATTTTCTCATCTTGTTTTGTCTGTTTTTCCCACTCGTTATGGTTATTATCTCCTTTCTCTTTTGCTTCACTAGAATTATTCGGTTTCACAATGAACTGTTGGCCATGGACCTCAAAACTGTGCCCATTTCCCCTTAACCTGTCTAATTTCTTATCCATTTTCTCAACCAGCAATTGGCCACGATTATTCCCTGGTTTTTCTTGTTGGGCTGGTTCAATACTGATTTTAATATCCTTAAGTTCATCGGTTTGACTGGAGGTGTTAACAACCTTTTCAATTACTTCCTCCACAGCTCTTTCAATAGGCTTCCCCTGCACATTTAATTGTTCTATTATACTCTGGCCCTGATCACTTAGAGCATTAACCTTAACAACCCTATCCCACCTGTTAAATCCCAACTCCAGACCGGAAGATACCCTGGCAAATGCCGTCACCCTATAATAGTCCACAGTACCCACTATGATAAGGAGAAAAACAGCCGCAGCCGCCAAATATTTGATGGGCAGCCCGGAAGAAACACGGTGCAGGGAACCCACCGGCAGGTGTTCTTTGGTTTTTATTTTTTTATACTGACCGCCGGGAACTAATACTATTGCCCAATCTTTTCCGCTTTCTACAACCAAGCCCTCTTTACCAGCCACGTGTTTTCTTCTCCTCTCTAGAAAAACGCCCTTACAAAAGATATTCTGCCAGATCCTAATTACCTGTGCAATTTGCCCGCTGGGTCCTAGTCTGAAGCAGAGACGTCCCTTTTGCTTTTCCCTTGCCTCCTGGATGAGCAAGTTCAAGAACCCTCACCGCTTCCACTTTCGCTGGACCAAACAAATTCCTTTAAATAAGTAAAATCATAAATGAGTATAATAGCATTAGCTATGATAAATTTACGGAACTTCTCCAGGATTTTTTTGTTAACCAGGTATTTCTCCTGGATATCTTTGGCAGGTAAAACCTTCTTTTCCAAAAGGTAATCGGCCATTTGTTTGTCACCGGCAATTTGCCTGGCCACATCTTTTGCTCGTTCCCGGCTGCGAAACTGCTTGGGACCTGATAATACCAGGTCTTCAAAACTAATAGAAAATTCCGCCAGTATTTTTTTATATTCATTAATCTCTTTTTTCCTGGCCAGATCCTCAATAATATTTTCGATTAGGTCTTCATCTGCCTTGATCTCAGGAAAATCTCCCTCAGCAGCCAGGGCAGAAATGGGGACTGCTGAATGTTTTTTTTCCCGGCGCTTAAAATCAATTATACGGTTTTTTATTACCTGTCCAAAAAATACTAAAAACCTTCCCCGGCTGGCATCATAGCTGGCGAAAGACTCTAAAATAGCCAGGCGGGCTATACTAGCTTCTTCGTCATATGGATCTATGTATTTTCCGCAAGTCCTGGAACAGACCCGCAGACCAAAATCAATCAGATCATCGTAAACATCATCTATTGCCGTTGTTTCACCCTCTTGATATCTGGCGCAAGCAAGAGCCAGAACCCTATCAAGATCTGATGCCCCCTCCCACATTATTTAATCCTCCCAAAGCATGCGTTACTTCTTCAAATAATTAGTTCCATTATGGAGGACTTATTTCCTTTGGAAATCGAAAAATGGTATTATTTGTTTGTTTGCGTTCATTATTAATGCGTAAAAGCTAATGAAAAACAGGGGGATGAGTGATGAATTTATTAGTGGTAGCTCTCTCCTCCCCAATAGCAGGTTTAATCGCCATTGAAATGGATGGCTGAAGGCTTTATTTCATGGAAGCAATTTGGGCCGGTACGTTTAAACCGGCCCATTGGTTCCAGCAACCGAGAAGGCGGTTTTCCGGCAGCTAAAGCTGCTTTCGCCCTGAGCCGCAACCATAATAACTCCGAAAAATTAGTTAGAGATCTACTACGTCTAAGTGATCCTATGGTTCATCCCTGTCTGTCAACCATGCCAGGGAAAAACCGCCCCCTGCTGCCGATTACCGGTGTAGGCTGCGAATGAGAGTGAAGGCGGCCTCTCCCCGGGTTACTGCTTCATGGGCCTTAAAGTCTTTATCAACATGCAGCAAATCCATGGCCGTGGCCAGAGCAATATAGCCCACTTTTGATTCATTAATGCTAGAGTCATCGGGGAAAGGATTTATGAATATGGAGCTATGACGAGCTACTTTCTCCAGGCCCATGCTACGTATTGCAACTTCTGTCAGCATTTGGCGAGTAAGATCATCCTGGTAAGGAACTTTTTCCGTTATCCATTCTCTTGCATAGCAGGTTTCTATGACCTCTTTTTCATTCAAGCTGGAAACATACCATACTCCATCTACCGCCCCCAGCATAGCCCGCAAGTATTCGCCGTTACTAATAATAATATCGGGACGGAATTGGTTTCCATACTCATTCATCAGACCCGCCTGACCGATCAGACGTATTTCCTGTTCAGCAAAATGCCCGGCAATATCGTCAAAATTATGCGCAGTAGGCTGTTTCTCCAGCGGTTCGCCCATACTATTCAGTGCTTTACCGCTGACGGCATCAATCATGGCAAACTCCCTTGACCCGTCGTCCGTTAGAGGCTTGTATGCCAGCATGAACTTACCGGTATACCCATCCGAACCGGAAATAGGTGTATAACATAATGTCATGGGGGCAAGGCCCAAAACGATTTCGTAAGCCTGGCTGGAATTCATAGCCTGGCTGACTGGGATAAATTCTTTTTCGGTCCAGGTTAGACTGTATTCAGTAATTTCGCCAGTTGCCCCCGAAATCACCAAACGAAAGCCATCATAATGGAAAGGCACACCATTGACTTGTCTGGTAAAAGCAACCGACCACCTGTCAGGAAGGCTATCTAGTTCCAGCGGACGAACATTCCAAGATTCTGCTTCACCTAACAGTTTTACTTCTTTAGATAATTGGGGTTCAATTTTCTTGATGAATTCCTGGGCAATAGTTGTTGCCTTTTCCTGGGTTAGGGTCCCTTTTTCATACTCATCACCGGAATACTTGCCAAAGGAATAGATACGGCCGGTGTTAGCATCAACCCTAGCCCAAATGTTATAATAATCCCCATCATTGGTCCTATTGGGGTTTACCCAGTTAAGGTTCCAGGTGCGAATGTCTTTATTCTGCCAATCAACGCTTAACTGGGCGCTGTTTAATTGTGCCTGGGCGGGAATATCTAACCATTTTTTTATTAAAGAAATGGCTTCTTCCGGGGTAATTATTTCTTGATGCTTCTTCAGTTCAGCTATTTCCTGAGGCGACAAAGAACCGTATTCGGAACTGCCCCTGCCACCTATTGCCATTTCTTTCATGGCCAGGTCATTAGCGTACCTTTCATTCTCTCCTTCACTTAGAACCATAGGCTGACCGGTTAAAGCATCAATGGTACCCATGGATGGATGATCAATCCGATAGACTAAGCGTACCGGCTGCGGCTCTGAATCAGATGATCTTAAGAGCCAATATTGAGGGAGAAAATATTCCATCTTCAGCATCTCTTCGTCTTTAAAAACCTTCTTAGCTTGAGCCTTAGGCACTACCCGGGAAGGATCAGGCAAAGGAAGGTCGGTCCAGGTGAGGCTGTAGGAGATGATATCTTTGGTACGGCCATTTAATTCAATATAGGCACCATCACCCAGAACTGGTACCCCGTTTTCTACACGCTGGTATTGAAAATAAAAGTAGTAATTGCTGTGGGCGGATAAAGGTATAACATTAGGGTTTTTAACTACCTGTAAATTAGCAGCCTTTTCAGGAATTACCCTATGTAGCCAACGGTCGGCAATTTTCTGAGCTTCCTGGGCGGATAAGACAGCAGGAGCCGATTGACTTGCCGGGACATTAGTCCAATGGTACATGCTTATTATGTCACCCGTTGCAGCGTTGACCCTGACACTGAGGGAGCCTTTATCAGGTTCACTGGCCTCCCATTGCAGATTCCAACTTGATTCGTAGGGGGAAGAACTAAATTGGGATACAAAATTAGGATACTGTGCAGTAACCGGGAACAGTTCCTTGGCTTTCTGTATCGCTTCCTCCAGGGCTATATTGGTATTCTGGGCCACTGCCAGTGCCGGACTTAAGCCCACCACCATTGCCAGGCCAATTATAATAGCTATGACCCGTCTTTTTAGTACCATTTCCCATTCTCCTTTCGATTTTTCTTTCCATAAGCCTTTTAAGCATCTATACGCATCTGCCACAAATAATCTGACACCTAATGAAGAAATATTTGGCAGGTATTAAGCCCGAATTATCTTGGCATGAAGTATTTATGAAATTACCTTATATAAAAATCCAAGGGCCCAACCTAGGCGTAACCGCCCAGTTGAGCCTTTTCAGTCATACATAGGCCAATGGTAGCTATCTTCTAGCTTCCCAGGGCATCCGCAGCAATAATGGCGTCCCGCACCATGTCCGCATCGACCGCAAAAGGCATAAAGTGGATGGTTTCGCCTTCCTTGGTAGCGGCCTCGGCAACTTTACGCAGCTGGCTTACTGATGCATTTTCCAGCCCCAATTCCGCAAGAGAAGTGGGGAGTCCCACCGCCTGGCAAAAGTCTATTACCTCCAGTAATTCTTCTATGGGCCGATCTTCCATAACCATCTGCACAATAGTGGAAAAAGCTACTTTTTCTCCATGATAATACTTATGGGTTTCCTCTAAAACCGTAAACCCGTTATGAATGGCATGAGCTGCCGCCAGCCCCCCGCTCTCGAAGCCTATTCCGCTGAGATAGGTATTGGCTTCAACAATCCTCTCCACGGCAGGAGTAATGGCTTTTCGTGCCACTGCCAGTCTGGCCGTTTCCCCATATTTCATAAGGGTTTCAAAACAAAGATTGGCCAGGGCCAGAGCACTGGCCGTAGGAGCCCCCCCTGCCATAGTGGTAAGGCGCCTTTGGGCACTGGCTTCCGCCTCAAATTTGGTGGCCAGGGCATCCCCCATACCCGCTACCAGGAACCGGATGGGAGCCTGGGCAACAACTCTGGTATCAACCAGCACTACATCGGGATTTTTAGGAAGAAGAAGATATTCTGCAAATTCACCCTTTTCCGTATATAGTACGGAAAGGGCGCTGCACGGAGCATCAGTAGAAGCGATGCTGGGCAGGATGGCCACCGGCAAACCCAAATAATAGGCCACGGCCTTGGCTGTATCCAGAGTCTTGCCGCCTCCGAAACCTACTATGACATCCGCTGCTGCCCTTTGGGCCACGCCTTGCAAACGGTCGATTTCCTGCTGGGAAGCTTCTCCTGAAAACTTATCCACTGTCCACCGCATCCCGCCCAAACCAGGGACCAAAGAGCTTTCCACCAGGTTCAATACCGCCGGATCAGATATGATCAGGGCATGTGAACCCAGTGGTTTTAGATACTGTCCGACCTTTTTCAGCGCATCGGCACCCTGCACGTATTTACCGGGAGAGGTTAATACCTGGATCATGAGCTTTCCCTCCAATCTTAATAATTACCAGTAATAGTGTGCTAGATGCCTCCTGCAATTATTCTCCTGCAATAAACAGCAACAGAGCCACTGGAAACAAAAACTGCCAGTGGCCCTGCCATCTTTTCCTCGTGATATATTAGTTCATAGTCATTTTGGCCAGGTTGCTGATGTAGTTAGACGTATCTTGATCAATATACCCTTTATCGGTCAAGAAATTAAACACGTTCCTATTATCAAAACCTATCCCTATATAAATATGCCTTTCTCTATACCGGTTGTTTTCCGGCAGATCAGGATTTTCCAACCAGATCTCCATAGCGCCGCATTCTTTCTGCCCGGCCTCCAGCATCATCTGGTCAGACATTGTTTCATAATCGGCTATCACTGCCTTTATAAAGCCTTCTATGTCCTCCCCACGGATCTCTGCCGATTGGTGTTCTTCCCAGGGTATTTGTTTGGTTATTTCGATAGCCCTGGCCATTGGTCCATCACTCGAACTAAACCAAACTTGTTGCAGGTCAACCCATTTGCCCAGGCTTCCTAAGTCTACATTGATCCGCTTAATTCTCTCTAGGGGCTGATCTATAGCCTTAGTTTTTTTGTCCCGCTCTTCCTGGCAACCCACCAAAGAAGCCAGCCCTTGCATTATCTCCTGATCAACCGACCCAGAAGGATTGACCGGCACGGCAACCGGGAAAAGATATCTTTCCAGTTCCCCTGTATCCAACCGGTAAATGAAACCTATATTATAATGGTTGAATCTTTGGCTGGGATCCTTCCGCTGGGCTTGTATATTCATACGATAGTTCCTGCGAATGGTCGATACATTTTCCGCCAAATATTCATGCAAGCCCAACACTTTCTCAATGCTGTCATCGGCAGTCATAACCCCGGGGGTTACCCTCCACAAAAGCCGGGTCTGTTCAGGAGTGAGGTCTCCGGTCCGGGGATAATTATAATGGATAGTATTATTACGCTTTTCCGAGGATATGGGATTGCCATAGGCCAGGGCCAGGGAATCCGGAAGATGATAGGCTCCATCCAGATCCACATAGCTTTTCTCAGCCTGCAGTATATTGGCCATGCCATAGGGTATGCCCCAGTAGGAAAAAGCTACGGTTTCAACTCTGTCCGGATCAGGGAAACGGCTGGCATAGCCATACCAGTCATAGTAGATGGACAGTCCCAAAACCAGCATCAGCCCGGCGAAGACCAGATAGCCCTTGTAACTGTAAAGAACCCGAAAGGTTTTGTGCAAAAGCATCTCCGCCACAAAATAGCCGATGGCTCCGCCCAGCAGGAATAAGACCACTGCTATAGAGAAACTGTCACTTCGGTTAAATAACTGCAGCATAATAGTACCTAAGGTCAGAGTGCTGCAAAAAGCCACGCCATATTTAAAAACCGGATACAGTTTGCGGATGGCTATTACATCCCCCGCATTCTCCATTTTGCGCCGGGAATACATTGCCCCCGCTATCCAGGTGAAGATGACCCCCACCAATATATAGACCAGCCATACCCCCCACGGGAAATTTTCATCAGGCAAATACATACGCGCTGCATAGACGATCGGGGTGGCCTTCAGAAGCAAAGGGGAAAAATCATATAACCTGTCAGTACACCCGTAGAGAAACCAAACCAGGAAATTCCTGATCAGGCTTTCCAGCCCTATCAGCAGAAAGTTGGCTATGCCAAAAAGGGCCAGATGAGCAATAATATGGCCAGTAAACATTCCTACTGCCACTGCCAGGGAATATAAAAGCAGGCTGAGAGAAACAAAGATATAGAGCCAGTTAAATAAAGCCGCCATGTCCAAACACTCATAGCCCAGCCCAATTCCCAGCAGGCAGAAGAAGAACACCAGAAGCGGGATAATTACCATTATCAAGCCGGAGATATAATTGCTGATATAAACAGTCCGGCGGGTAAAGGGCAGGGCATTAATCATAGCCGTGGCTACGGGGTTAAACATAAAGGAAAATACCGCCGCGGCTACTATGATGCTGAAAAAGCCAATAAGTACCGGCAGAACCTCCGCTAAAGAAAAAACTGTATTGGCAAAAGCCTCAGCGGTTGGTAATTCATAGCGATCATCAATTCTGGAAATCAGGGAGAAACTCAAAAGAAGCACAATGCCTGTATATGCTGCCAGTATCGGCCAAAATCTGTGCAAATTTTTATATAAAAGGGCTTTGCTAAATAATGACGCTTTTGATTGCATAATCCAAGCCCCCCAACTCGTAAATAAATATTTCTTCCAAAGAAAGCGGCAATATATCAATCATCAAAGGATTTAGACTTCTCACCCGGTGCAAAACCTCCTCCTGTTCTCCCCGGACTATCAGTTGGATTACACTGCCCACCCGGTTCTCAGACAGCACCTGCAATCCGCTGAAATCGGGAGGATCACCCAAAAACCCCATCTGCAGCTTGAAAATATTCTTCTGCAGTTCATCCAGACTCCGTTCCAGGACTACTTCACCCCGGTGCAGGATTCCCACATGATCACAAACATCTTCTAATTCTCTAAGATTATGGGAAGAAACGAAAACCGTAGTCTGCCGTTCCGCCACATCCTGGAAAATCAAGCTCCATACTTTCCGGCGGGCTACAGGATCAAGCCCATCCATGGGTTCATCGAGAATCATCACATCAGGTTTGTTACAAAAGGCCATGATAAATGCCACATGCTTTTTCATCCCGCGGGAAAATCGGCGAATAGCCCTTTTGTCATCCAGAGGAAACAGGGGTAAGAGCTTATCAAGACGTTCCTGATCAAAATCAGGATATACCCGGCGGTAAAAATTAATAGTATCCTTCATATTATCCTGGGGAAAGAAATAAATATCATCAGGAATATAAGCAATGCGTCGTTTTAGTCCGGGATTATCAAAAACCGGTTCACCTTCAATCTCAATAGTACCTTCATCCGGTATCAGGATTCCCACCATATGTTTAATCAGGGTTGTTTTCCCTGAGCCATTGGGACCTACTATACCGTAAACTGAACCCCGGGGCACATTGATATTGACATTTCTCAATGCCTGAAATCCGTCAAAGGTCTTGCCTAGGCCTCTAACTTCAATCATATACTTTACCCTCCTTTACCTCGCCAAGTTTAAAATCTTATGCCATTATGTGAATCGCTGCAAACCGTCCACTGCATCCTTTATGGCTTCCCGGCTCACCCCCAAGAAAATCAGCTCCCGCGCCAGCTTTAAGAGTTCATTCATCAGTTGGTCAATTTTTTCACGGTTTTCTCCGGGAGTAACAGCAGCTACAAAAGTGCCTTTACCCGTCACCTGATAAACATAGCCTTCCTTTTCCAGCTGGTGATAGGCCTTTTGAATAGTATTGGGGTTAATGGCCAGGATCTGGGCCAGTTCACGGACTGAGGGAATCTTCTCATCGGTTTTTAACACGCCGCAAATAATGAGATTTTTCAACCCATCTCTTACCTGCTCAAAAATAGGTTGAGGGTTTTTTAGATCAATGCTGATAATAAGAATCACCTCCCTGTTATCACGTGTATTGCGTGTTATACTATGCATAATACACTCCAAGCAATTATATGTCAAATACTTTCCAAATAATCCAGTAATCCTGTCCAGTTACCATAATATGGACAAGCCCACCCGGAACCGTGGAAATCCCCGGTCCGGGGTTGGGCAATCTGGTTTTATGGGACTTAATATATTACAATTATGGTGTTACTTCCTTAAAAGCAGTTGAAAGATGGGGAGATGGAGAATGAAAAGGATATGGGCAATTTTGTTAATAGTTTTTTGCAGCTGGGGTTTTGGGGGCTGTGCCTCAACCGGGGATACGACTGGATCGGACTCGCCACCCGTGATTAATATAGGAGTTATGCCCGATGTTGAATCAATCCCCTTCCTTATTGCAGAAAAAAACGGCTATTTTGATGAAGAAGGAGTTAAAGTCAATATTGAGCATTTTAAGAGCGCCAAAGACCGGGATAGCGCTCTACAAAGCGGTAAATTGGATGGAGTAATAACTGATATTGTTGCTGTGGTATTTGCCAATGAAGGCGGTATTGATTTAAAAATGATTTCCAAAAACGATGGTGATATCAAGCTCTTGGCCGGCAAAGGAACCGGCATTAAAACCGTTCAGGATTTGCCAGGCAAGGATCTGGGGCTGTCAACCAACACGATTATGGAGTATACCGCCGATCAAATGCTGGCGGACGGGCAATTAAACCCTCAGGAGGTTAGTAAAATTGGTATCCCTCAATTACCTACCCGGCTGGAAATGCTGCAGGGAGGCAAGGTATCCGCCATTATACTGCCGGAACCTTTAGCTGGTGTAGCCGTTGCCAACGGTGCTACGGTATTAAAAAGTACCGACCAAATGAATCATAAAGCAGGTGCCATAGCCTTTACAGGCGAGAGCATAGAGAAATACCCGGAAGAAATAAAGGCTGTGTTTCGAGCTTACAACCGAGCAGTGGACTATTTGGCAAAAGAGCCTACTGCGAGCTATGCGGATTACATTATAGAAAAACAGGGATTTCCTCCCCAGACTAGAGAATCCTTTGAGCTGCCCCAATATGACTTGGCCCAGCCCCCGGACCAAGATATTGTAGATAATGTGCTGGCCTGGATGAAAGCCAAAGAACTTATAAAAGGCGATTTTGACTATTATGACCTGGTAGATGACAGGATTTTGGGGAATTGATCTTGTGATTGAAATTAAGAATCTGGTTGTCAAATATCAACGCAAAAGTGAAGAAACTCTGGTGCTTGACAATATCAGCATAAATATTGGCAATGGGGATATATATACTTTTATCGGCCCCTCCGGTTGCGGTAAATCCACCTTTTTGCATGTTTTATCCGGAATAAAAAAGGATTATTCGGGAAGCGTCCTGATAGACGGCAAGAAAATCGACCCCCAAAGCCAGCGGATCGGACTGATACTGCAAAACTACGGACTCCTGCCCTGGAAGAGTGTTTACCAGAACACCATGCTGGGCATAAAGATCAAAAATCAGCAGGCAGATCCCCAATATACTTCCTATATTTTGAATAAACTGGGCATTGATACCCTGCTGGATAGATATCCCAAAGAGCTAAGCGGCGGTCAGCAGCAAAGGGTAGCCATAGCCCGGGCTTTTATTTTAAAACCCGACTTGCTGCTGATGGACGAACCCTTTTCCGCCCTAGATGCCATAACCAGGGAAGAGATGCAGGAGCTGTTCTTAAACATCTGGAAAGAGAATCATGTCACTACTGTTTTTGTTACCCATAGTGTTGATGAAGCCCTCTACCTGGGCAGCAAAATTGTTGTCTTTTCGGCTTCCCCCGGCCGTATAATTGACATCATAGATAATCCCTGTTTTAAGCTGGATAACTTAAGATCCCGGGATGAGTATTATGAAATGTCCATGAAATTGCGCCAACGACTTAATAAAGGATGATCAAGGTGTTATCAAGAGATAAATGGCAGGGAGCCATATACAGCCTGGTGCTGGTGATACTTTTCTGGCAGGCCCTGCACCTGATTTTACGGCTTCCTATAGTCCCTTCACCCTATTCGGTCTTATTAAATATAATTGAAATCTTTCACAGTAAAATGGAGATCCATGTCCTGGCCAGCCTGGGGAGAATTGTGGCAGGTATTGCTATTTCCTTTCTGGTGGGTGTACCTCTTGGTTTCTTAATGGGTTATTTTGAAAAGATCGATAAATTATTATCCCCACTGGTCTACTTCACCTACCCTATTCCCAAGATCGCTCTCTTACCCATAATAATGCTCCTGTTCGGTCTGGGGGAGGCATCTAAAATAATAATGATTGTGCTTATAGTAATTTTTCAAATAATTATTACTTCAAGAGATGCAGTAAAAGGCATCCCCCCGGAAATCTTCCGCTCCCTGCAGTCTCTGGGGGCTACCCGGGTGCAGATTTTTACTGAAATAATCATTCCGGCTTCCCTGGCTGAAGTTTTAACCTCCATCCGCCTGGCCCTGGGAACCGCCGTATCCATCCTCTTTTTTACCGAAACCTTTGGCACCGAGTACGGCATGGGATACTTCATTATGGACTCCTGGATGCGGGTCAACTATCTAGACATGTATGCCGGAATTGTAGTCCTGAGCTTTATGGGCTTCATACTCTTCTCCATTATCGATTCCCTGGAAAGACGCATCTGCTCCTGGCGTTAGATCACGGGGTTCCTTGATTCATTTTTTTTAACTTATCAACTAGGTTTTTTTTGACAAGATAATCAAAGGACTGTTAATTCTTCCGGGAATTTTTAAAATGAACTATTGACAATGCTGAAATATTATCATACCATTATTGTAACAATTTCAATTTTATAATTATTCCAGATTTTTAGGAGGTTGTTATAATGAGTAAATGGGTATGCGGAATTTGTGGATACACTCATGAAGGAGATACTCCCCCTGAAAAATGCCCTCAGTGCGGAGCTGCACAAGAGAAGTTCAAGAAGACCGATTCTGGTCTTAATCGAGTTTGGGCAGACGAGCACCGGATAGGAATCGCTGAAGGTGTTAATGCCAAAGTCCTAAGCGGATTAAGAGACAACTTTATAGGGGAATGTACCGAAGTAGGCATGTACTTGGCTATGAGCCGGCAGGCTGACCGCGAGGGATTCCCCGAAATAGCAGAAGCATATAAGAGAATTGCCTGGGAAGAAGCAGAACATGCTGCAAAATTTGCTGAACTCCTGGGGGAGTTAGTCACTGACAGTACCCGAAAGAATCTGGAATTGCGGGTCAATGCGGAATATGGAGCCTGCCAGGGCAAAAAGGACTTGGCGGTACTGGCCAAACAACTAAATTATGATGCTATACATGATACAGTCCATGAAATGTGTAAGGACGAAGCAAGACATGGCAAGGCTTTTGCCGGTTTGCTGAAACGCTACTTCCCCAACTAATTGATATAAATTATTCCTCCCATCACCTGCTGGAATCACGGGGACAGGTCCCTGGATTCTTCTACAAATTTTTTTGTTAGCGAGCTAAACTTAGTCCACCACAGGAGAATCAAGAGATATCCCCGCGATTCTCCTATTTTTTTGTATTTATGTATGCTGATAGCCTCTTATCTCTATATTACCATGGACAGCGTCACGGATTTTTTCCAAGGAGTACTACTTGCGCCCCGGCATATTATGCCCAGCTGGGAGGGCTGGACGCGAGCGCCAGCAGGCTGATTGTATTAGCGTTTTTATGTAGACCTGGTGTTATTGAGTAGGATCTGCCCTAACATAATCAACTGCATCGCCACCGCTGCCAGGTTCCAAAAATATTGTTTTCCCCAGCCAGTTGTTCGTTAGAATCTTTTCTGTCTCAGTAAGAGTACCCCTTATCTGGGCCAGAAAGAGGAGCTGGTTTGATACTTCCTTTTGCACCAGTTCCGGGTCTAACTTAAATTCACCGATAAAATTCCTCAACAACTCTCTTACCATAGCTATCTTCCAGCTAGTGAAGGCGGGTCGGTAGGTTAAGGCAAAAGCGCACAGGCTGCCTACATCTTCCTCAATTTTCCCCTCCCGGCATTCCTCCAGATCAATCCCATAAATCCTATTATTGACAATAAAGTTCCGGAAATTAACGTCCCCCATGATCATCTGCCTTCCATCTATTCCCTGTAAGGCTATATAAAAGTCTTTAAACCAGCAACACAACGGGGATATTAAGCCATAGTCCATCCTGTTCAGGCTACTGCCGGCAACAGCCAGGGCTGCCTCCTGCCTTTCCCAAAGATCCAGCAGCAAATTACCTTCCAGGTATTCCAACAAAACATAATCATCACCGGTTCCATATACTTTAGGAACTAAAACCCCTTTAGGGCTCAGCCGCTGGAAGATTTCCAGTTCCTTGGCCATTCTATCTTTACGGGAGTATTTTTTATACACCAGAAACTCTGGATCTTGTCCTTCTTGAACCCTTTTGAACAGAAAGACATTATTCTTTTTGCTCAAAAACTTTTTTTCCATAGCATAGCCCGGTAAAATGCAGCTGCTCATTTTTTCCATCCTTTGCTGAAAAACGCTCCTGTTAATCTCTGCTTTATCCCCAAATAATACCGATGAGCAGAAAACCCAGAGGCACTGTTATGAGAATAATCTTATCGCTAATTGACCAGGGTTGGGCGTACATAAAACTCCTGGCCGGATAAAGGCCAAAAGCACGGCTCTCCATGGATATAGTCAGATTATCCACTTTGCCTAAAACCGATATTACCAGGGGAACCAGCAGATATCTGATCATCCTTAGAAGCTGGCTAGGACGCAGGCCTTCCATTTCAATCCCCTTGGCCATCTGGGCATTTCTCACCTGCTCCAGTTCCAGTTGTAAAACCGGAATAAAACGCAGGGCGGTAATCAACATAAACCCAAACCGGTAGGGCAGCCCGGCCTGCATCAGGGCATAGGCCAGTTTGTTAGGATCAGTGGTTACTACGAAAAGATAACTGGACCCGACAATATTGATAAAACGCAGCATCATTCTTAGGCCTTCTGACAACCCTTGCGACCAAATGGATAGGCTCAAGGGCCCCAGACGGTATTGCCAGATTAAAACACCTGCTTTTACCGTCAGGATTTGCACAATGAGAATTAGCAAGCCAAAAACTAAAATAAACCGTAGTTTGCGAAAGAAAAAACTGGTGCCCATACCAGCCCAATAATACGCCCCCAGCATAATAGCAAGAAGCACCATACCTCCAGTAGGAGAAGGCACAGCAAAAACCGTTAAGCTAAAGCTGATAAGCATGACGAGCTTAACCAAGGGATGAATACGGTGCATCCGGGAATTATTGTCCAAATAACTCAATCCCGGGAAATAGCCTTTAATTCCAGGTGGCATTGGTAACCTATCAGGGTAAAGCTTCATGGTGCGTCCGCCTTCTTTTTCCCGTTTTCCTCATCATAGCCTGATGGCAAATACTCCTTAAGCCCCAGTTCAGCCAGCCTCATCATAGCTTCCGACACCTCAGCATCAACCAACAGCTTCCCCTTGGACAGGAAAAGCACCCTCTGACAGCAGGAAACAACCAAATCAGGTTCGTGACAGACCATCAAAGTGATTCCCCCCCGCCTGCGGTGTTGCTGGATAGCAGCCCTGAGCAGGTCAACCCGGTCATGATCCTGCCCCACCAGTGGCTCATCCAGGATTAGGATGGCGGGAGAATAAGCCAGTACGGATACTAAAGTGAGTCTCTTTTTTTCACCCAGACTCAGTGTAAAGGGATTCTTCTCCCGGTATGGGTCCAGTTCAAACTCCTGCAGCAACTGATCAACCTTATCCCTGATCTCCTGGTCGGTGTTCTGGGATAAAAAACGTGAAGGCAGTTCTGCTTCTTCAAAAACAGTGTTGGCAAAGATCTGATGATGGGGATTTTGAAAAGCAAAGCCCAATTGCCGGGCGCGTCGGGAGACCTTCTCCTGGGTAATGTCTTTTCCCTGCAAACTGATGGTACCCTGCCGCAGCTTATGCACCCCCAGGATGGCCTGCAACAGAGTAGTCTTGCCGCTCCCGTTATCTCCCATAATAGCAATAGTCTCTCCCGAACTGGCACTGAAACTGATCCCTGAAATAACATCTCTTTCCCCGTAACCAGCGGCAAGATTATTGACCGAAAGAATCAGTGGCCTTTCTGACCGGTTTTCCATTTTATTACTGCTTGGGGGCAGCTGGCCGACTCTGCTCGGGTTGGTTTTCCTCCACTGAGAAACTAGTCTTTGGTGAGATAGAGGAGACTCGCTCTCCGCGACAATTTTCCCTTTGTCCATTATGAGCAAACGGTCCGATATGGGCAGCAGGCGTTCCAAACGATGCTCCAAGATAATAATAGCTGCTGCCTGCTTCTCTTTTAATCTGATTAGTGTTTCTAAGACTTCCTTGGTACAGGAAGGATCCAAATTAGCTGTAGGCTCATCCAGGATAAGGAGGGAAGGGTTCATGGCCAGAACGGAGGCAATGGCCACCCGCTGTTTTTCGCCGCCGGAAAGGGTATGGACTTTCCTGTCCAATAGATCCCAGGCTCCCACTGCTCCTAAGGCTAGACGAACCCGTTCTTTTATTTCTTCAGCAGGTATACAGAGATTTTCCGACCCAAAGGCTACCTCATCCCTTACTGTAAGGGTGCAAAGCTGGGCTTCCGGATCCTGCTGCACCAGTCCAACAATGCCGGAAAGGCCTCCAGTGGGAAAATCCCTGGTATTCTTGCCCTGAATAAGGATATCGCCCTTCATTGTCCCGTCAAAAGCATGGGGAATAAAACCTGCCAGGCACAAGGCCAAGGTAGATTTGCCACAACCGCTGGGCCCGGTAATAGTAATAAACTCCCCCGGATAAACCTTAAGATTAATCCCTGCCAATGACGGTGCAGAAGCATGGCTATATGTAA
Organism: Syntrophomonadaceae bacterium; assembly: GCA_050949885.1. GTDB lineage: Bacteria > Bacillota > Syntrophomonadia > Syntrophomonadales > Syntrophomonadaceae > JBMNGO01. The sequence goes on from JBMNGO010000001.1 coordinate 495,120, forward strand.
AATGTAATTCCTGAATGTCCACAGTCGGTTCCGCCATAATAGATTCCTTCAAGATATTTCCTTTCTCATGGTATAACGATACAGTACTACGGGAATGCCTGGCTGGCAAGGAGAAAAGCCAATGCCGTTACAGTCCCCCGACCAATCCCTAAAGGGACTATAGCTCTGTAGAAAAGGCTTTCTCATTTTCTAAACCTATTCTACAATAATCTTATGTACCATCTTGACCCAGTATCCTCCCTCATAGTTGCCGGCAATGAGACGAAGCATATCACCTTCATGTATCAGGAGTAGCTTATCGTCGTTTAACACAGCTTGCAGATCAAATTCCACTGCATATCCGTCAGTGGCCAGGACCCGCAGTCTCTTGGCACCATCCCAAGGCGCAGCTTTTTCCACAATGGACTTTAAAGGAATCCCTGTATAATCCTGTTCAGGTACGTGGCTAACCTGCCCTTTTAATTCAGCCCTTACGGTAGTTTCGTACTGGCCAAAGTCGGATAGCTGAAAAGAAAGAGGATGCTCTACTGCCCCTTCTATCTGACAGCGAGGAGCCATCCAGGGTGGTTCAAATACCACAGCAAAATAATAAACCGCTCCGATAGATAATAACCCTACCAGGAGGGCAGTAAAAGCTATCCTCACGGAAGGGAGGGCTTTTTTTCTGGAAGCTGTTATGGTTGTTGCAGCAGCTTCCTCTTCAGAAGCACCAGAAATACGGATAGGCCTCGCCTGCAGGACTATTTCCAGAACATTGTAGCCCAGGCTCCCTGCCAGAAGAACACCGGAAACAAAGGCTATCAAACCAATGAACAAAAGATAAGTCAAAGGGGCACCTGAGAAGTATAGGAGTTGAAAAATAAATACATTGGACGCAGCAGCAATACCCCCGGCCAGCATAAATGTACCCATATGGTATTTTCTGGCCGCCAGTATTACAATATCCACCATCAGTCCCTGTATCAAAGAGACAACGATAATGGCAACCCCATGGGTGCTGCCGGTCAGCAGCTCAACCACACCTTTGAGCAAGCCCGCAGCTGTAGCAGCACCCGGCCTTCTTACCAGTCCGGCCACCAGAATAAACCAAAAGACGTGCAGACCCGAGACGAATTGCCCGGCACCGAAAGGGACGCCAAAAATCCGGTTCAAAAGATTGCCCAGGTATCCTACATAGGTGCTCATTACTCCTCCGATCCCGCTTAAAATGGCAATTATAAGCAGGTCCCGGTTGCTCAGGTAATATTTGTTACGGCCATTATTTTTCCCTGCCAATGTTCATCCTCACTCCACTCCTAATGCCAGCTTGCCTGGGCCGGCCTGGTATCGGTTAATCAATACTAATTTTCACTACATTGCGCACCCAGTAGGGTTTATTCACATCACCAGGTTCTCTTTGCCCCACCACTAACTGCAGCGGATTCCCATCCCGTTCATCATATTCATATCCATTCTCCTCCCAGGCCAGAATCATCTTATAATGGGTATGGGGATTCTGCTCGTCAATATAATCATCCCTCTTAACATCTTCCAACATATATTCCACCGTATAGCCATCCTCAGCTATAAAACTGACTCTTGATGCATCATCTGTCAAACTCACCTTTGCACTCAATAGATACCATACCCATATACCCTTGAAATGAGTATATGCTTTAGTTCCATATGAATTGATGGAAAAGTATTCAGCTTCAACTATACCCTCTTCCAGGGACTTCAATTCCTCCACAGAAAAGAGCACACTTTCCTTTACACCCTTCCCTTCAACAAGAAGAGAATTAGGGGGTACTTCCCTGGGTGATTCACATCCTATCCCTAAACAGCATGTAATCCACAATAATAAGGCAATAATTGCTGTTCTTGCCCTGCTTTGACAATTGCCCCGCATCCTAGATGCCCCCCGGTTTCTTCAAAATCTTAAAAGGTAGCTTTAGCATCGGGCATAACCCTTTGCTAAAGCTACTAAGCAAAACTATTGACCCGCCCATAATGCCATGGCAGTAATACCCGCCGTTAGGCCTTTTTTCCCGCATGCCGGGAGGTTTTATCTAACCTGTAGCCCGCTTACAATTGCCTTTGCAGCCTCGGCTCTGGTGGTAGTCCCCTGGGGGCGTATGGTATTATCGGGATATCCGTTCATAACACCCTTGGCCACGGCTGTGGAAAGGCTTTCCCTTGCCCAGGAGGAAATACTTGTGCTGTCTGCAAAAGAAAGCTCAGACATGACCGGAGTCAGTTGGGCAGCTTTTACAATCATTACCGCCAACTGCTCCCGGGTAATAATATCATCAGGCCCAAAGGTACTGGCATCATAGCCATTGACGATTCCATAATAGGCTGCAGTGGCTATGCTCTCCCGAGCCCAGTGTTGCTCCGTATCTGCAAACACTTTTCCTCTTTGGGGCTCCAGTGCAAAGGCTTTTACCAGTATGGTGGCAAATTCCGCCCTGGTTATGGTCTTATCCGGCTTAAAAGTGCCATCCGGATAACCTTCTATGGCTCCTGCAGCTATCAAAGCTTTGATGCTGTCCTCTGCCCAATGGCCGGAAATATCAGCCAATACTGGCTTTTCTGATTTTTCTTGTACCATCACGGCAAATCGGGTGAAGTGGTTTACCTTTACAGTTATGCTATTGCCCGAGATAGTACCCCCCAGATTGATCCACTGCTGCTTATTCTCATCATAATAATAGACAGCCGGGGTCTCTCCAGGTTTGAGCTGCTTAGGATCAAAGGTGAGGGTTATGGTAACATCCTCAGCAAAACTATAGCCCTTCTGCCCACCTACACTGAATTCATAAACTGTGCCAGCGATGCGGAATCCTGCCGGTACTTCAGGTATGGCAGAAACTCTCTCCACTTTGACCTCTACTTTTTCGGTGCCTTGCAGGGCATGGGGGGGAATATCTATAGCAGCTTCGCTGCCCAGGCTGACAGTACCTCCGGCACTGGGTTCCATTGGTGCTGATCCGGTAGCGGAAATAACAGGTTCGGGTGTAATCTGCGGAGTCCCGCCACCGCCGGGCGCTCCGCCGCCCGGCTGACCAGGTTTATTCTGTCCATTTATAATAGCATTGGCAACATTGCTTCCTTCACCTACCACTACCGTCAAGGCACCAGAAGCTTTCTGAGGAATCATAAATTGTATGCTATAATTGCCTTCCTCGTCTGCCTTACCGGTATCAAACAGTAAAATATTACTGGTTTCATCTAATATCTTAATGGGAACCCAGGATCCTGGCGCTGTTTTCCCAGAGGCGGTTACTGTATCACCAGGTAGCCCGGTATCTTTATCCAACCGCAAAGTTGGTGCAGCTATAGCAACAGGAGCATGCATCATCAGCAGTAAGACTATTTGCACAATTATTATTATATTGCGTTTCATTTTATCACTCACTCTCTTACAGAATGGCGGCCTGCCAGTTATCCCCGGTTCCCCATTACTGCACTGATAGGATAGGGGAGTCCAGTCAGGCCATTTTAGACCAGTTCTTTTAGCCTTAGCCTTGATCTGAACCAAATTGCTCCTATAACCAAGCCCAATGCTATTATCGCGATAGCAGGATGATACAGCAAGTACACTACGGCAATTACAGGAGCAAGCAATACCCTCACCAGTATTTTCAACCCCTGGTTGGAAGCGATAGCTTCCGCAATGGGAGGTGAATGTTTATAGTAAAAACTGACAAAGGTAGTGCCCATAGCATTGGTAAGCAAGAACTGATCACGGAAATCCCTCAAGAGGGCTACCGGCCAGTCATATTTAGAGCCAAAAGCAGCGGTGGCTATAAAACACTCATCGGCTGCCGGCCCAATAGTGATGGCTTTACTGGTAACGTCGCTACCTTCCCCTACCACCACCGTTAACATACCGCTAGCTTCCTCAGGAATAATAAATTCCATGCTGCAATTGCCTTCCGCATCCGTCCTGGCACTATCGAACAGTAAAATGTTGCCTGCCTCATCCAATACCTTTATGGGAACCCAGGCTTCAGGTAATGTTTTTACTGAAACCGTAATACTATCCCCGACCATGGCCGTGGTTTTGCTGAGTGACAGAATTAACGATTGTACATTAGTTTCAACGCTGTCGGAAACAATTATCGCGTTTGTATTTAGATCTACCAGGCTTAAGGTTATGGTGTAGTGCCCAATTCCCGAAAAAATGATTTCAAACTCAGTGGTTGCAGTGTATTCTGCCTCAATCGGGAAGCCATCTGCAGGGCCCCAATATCCTAACTCAGCCACATTGTATTCATTACCCTCGCTGTCCTTAGCAATCAACTGCACTGACTGGCCTTCGGGTGAACTAACGCTGATATTGAAGCGTACACTCTCATAACCATTTTTTCCTATTAGTTCGGGTTGAATGGTTACAGGCACAGTGTAGCTCTTACCAGCTATTACATCCTCCGGCATTTGATAGCTGAACCGGTAGGTAGACACCTCCGGGGGGGATTCCTGAGTCACCTGGTACACAAAGGTATTCTCAGCCGTGGGAGGACTCATGCTACCCCATACATTCCCGGATAGGTCTTTAATCACCAGGTAGAAGATAATGCCACCGCTGTCAACTATCTGCCTGGTTACTTCTTCTCCAAAGTCGATGGTCCATTTCTGGTCTTGTGCATTATAAACCACGGTCACGCCTGCCTCAGCAAAATCAGCTCCAGCATCACCGTAGGGATTTCCCTCATCTGCATAGACACTGAACTCGGGCAAAATACCTTCCAGGCTGTGGCCAACTTCCAACTCGTACAGGTTATCGTCCCAAGCTGCCACTATTAGACTGAAAGTCTCGCCATAAGCCAGAGTAATTTCGCCTGCCTCCGGGCTTACACTCTTCAATTCAGGAGCAATGGTATCCGCCCCTTCGGCTACTGTTATCTCAATCGAGTCGCACACTACTACCATACCATTATTGTCCATATCTACCAGGCTTAATGTGATGGTATACTCACCCGCATGGGAGAATATGGCATTAAATTCGGTGGTTGCACTGTAATCGGCAGAAATAGGGAACCCGTTGGCTGGCCCCCAGTATCCCGTTTGGGCTACGTCGTACTCAATACCGTAGGTATCTGTGGCCAATAGCTGCACTGTCGTTCCAACCGGTTTGGCCACCTCTACATTGAAGCGCACCCTGGCATAGCCAAGGTCACCTACAGTATTGGGTTGAATAGTTACAGGTACTGGATAAATCTCGCCTGCTATTATTTCCTGCGGTACCGTGTATGCAAATTCAAATATGGTTACCTGGTGTTGAACCTGGACGGTTATGGTAACAGTATCGGTATAATTGCCATCTTCTGTGGTAACCGTAATCACTGCTTCCCCCTCGGATACTGCCACCACCAGGCCGTTTTGGTCCACTGCAGCAACAGTCTCATCACTGCTGGACCAGATTACCCTCTTATTAGTAGCATTCTCCGGCTCTACAACCGCATTAAGCTGGATGCTTTGACCTGCTTCCAATACCTGGTCATCTTCACTAATCCTTACTCCCGTAACCTCTACTATTGGTTCTGATACAACTGTAATGTTCCGGCTGGCCACCGTGCTGCCCTCTCCCACCACTACAGTCAAGGTACCGGCAGCATTATCTGGCATTACGAACTCAATGCTGTAATTGCCTTCTTCATCAGCCTTGTCGCTATCGAACAATAAAATGTTGCCTGCTTCATCCAATACCTTTATAGGTACCCAGGCTTCAGGGGAGGTTTGGCCCGAGGCGGTTACAGTGTCGCCTGCCATGGCCGTGGTTTTATCCAGGAAAAGAGTAATACTGCCTGCCACAGTAATGGTCCGGCTGGCCACCGTGTTGCCTTCTCCCACCACGACGGTCAAGGTACCGGCAGCATTATCCGGTATTATGAAGTCAACGCTGTAATTGCCTTCTCCGTCCGCCTTGCTGCTATCGAATAGTAAAATGTTGCCCGCTTCATCCAATACCTTTATAGGTACCCAGGCTTCGGGGGATGTTTTCCCAGAGGCGGTTACAATATCGCCCACTGAAGCCACATCTTTGCTCAACCATAGGCTGATGGGATCCTCTCCTTGACTCGGGGGAACTCCCTTACTTATCGAAAAGGTATCGATAACGTGGCCTTCATCGGTCCTCGCAGTTAGGGTAAGGACATCATCATCAATGTCAATTATCTGGCAGTTGCTACCCGTCTCCTGCCGGGCAATATAGGGGAAACCTTGTCCCAGGGCATAATGCTTGGAACCTGAATTTCCCATCACATAGACAATCCCATATCCATCGCTTTGTATCTGCCCTGCCAATATGGGATAAGTGCGCATATATACATGTTGATGCCCGACAAAAACCATATCAACCTGACTTTGCTCCAGTATAGGCACCCAGTGTTCACGGAGAGCATCATCTATGGTTTTATTATCATCATAGTTTTGATAAGGAGGGTGGTGAAAAACAGCAAACTTCCACTTCTTATCCGTGTTTTGCAGGTCTTCCTGCAGCCATTGTTTGACCATATCGGTAATAATGCTGCCAGTATCCAATACTACAAAATGGGCATCACCATAATCAAAAGAGTAAAAACAGTTGCCAATTACGCCCTGCGGCCCATTTTCAGGCAATGAAAAGAAACCCAGGAACAGGTTGCCATCATGATTGCCCCGGGCAGGCAACATGGGTATCCGGGAAAAAACACAGGTTGCCCTATCTATGAATTGCTTCCATTCGTTATAATCACTGCCATCATTGGTCAAATCCCCACCTAACAAAGCGAACCTGATGTGGGGATTCTCATTGTAAACCTCCTCCACCATGCTGCTCCACCCAGAATACCCTTCCTGAACATCACCTAGATATAAGAAAGAGAATTCCTCCGGATTAGCAGCGGTGGTAAAAGACCGAGCCTCACTCCAAGCACCATCCTTTCCCACCCGATAGACGTATTGGGTACCAGGATTTAACCCCGTAAGAGTTACTGTAAACCGATAATCATCACTTCCTGCAAATTGCTCCCCGACAGCATCCGCCTGCCTGGCCTCGTCAAAATCGCCATCAAAACCAGCAGCTTCGGCGTACTGGATGTTACTCGCCTCATAATCTGGGGTTAACCAGGTTATGGTCTGGGATTCATCCGGGTCCTGGGTCCAAGTTAAAATAATTTGCTGAGGTCCTGCAGATTCCCCTGCCCAAGCAGCCGCTCCAGTAGTGAAGCAAAAAAACAGGGTAAAGATAAAAACAACCAGGCAGCTTATCCTGCTAGCTTCGGGTACTTTCCTATTATTGAAGCCAATTTTAGAAATCATATTAGCTGCTCCTTTTTTCATAAATCTCTGATAGGGAGTGCCAGGGGCAAAACCCTGAAACCCAAGGCTTTCCCAGGTTTTGCCCAACACATCTTCACTCCTTAACAATATTTACGATCGGAAGCATTATTGCAGAATCACCGGGTTATGATCCGCGGCATTAGTTAATTCATCGACCATATAAACCCTGATTACGTCCCCGGCTTGCACATTAAAACCAGCCTGAGCAATATTCACCACATCAAAATCGGCTTTGGTAGAGTTGATCTGCAGTTGGCTTCCATTCCTCATATGGGTAAAAACCACAGTCTCATTACCGCTGTGGGGGGCCACCGGCTCGATACTCACAGTGAAGTAGGTAAACCCGGATATTGCTGTATTAACCGTCATAGTCTTTATACCAGCCGGGGTCTCCCCTATGGTATAGGCCGAATCGGCAGCCGGGGTTACTGTGTAGACTCCCGTGGCGTCACTGTATATGGTTTGAACTACAGAGGCATCTTGGTATCCTGTAGCTTTAACCACAATTGTGTATTCCTTGGCCTCAGTAAATACACTTTCTGCAAAGGTAATCTGACCATCGGAAATCGTATATTCGGTTTCGGCAACGTTTAAGCCGTCAACGGTCAAGTCTGTAATAGCTGCCCGCCATGCGGCATCATCGGTAAAGGTGATCTCAATGGATTGTCCTACTTGGTTCTCTGTCGTATCAGCGGTCAAGGCCGGCGGCGTAAGCAGTGACGATGATTCTATCAATTTAATACTTATAACATTGCCGATAGAACTTGATCCGCTTACCGCTGGTCCCACCAGTCTGAGGGGCCAGTTGTCATCACTATCGGGAATGGGGGATCCATTCAACGTATTGGCAACAATGAAATTGCTATTGCGATCAATATCGGTGCTGTCGATAGTAACTGTTGAACCATCACCTGCGGTAATAACTACTTTGTAATTGCCGGATTGAGCCAGTTCTTCATTAAAAGCGTTATCAGAGTGTTGGTCTTCATCATCCACAAATCCCACCAGGAACCAGAGGGGCATGCCTTCCCAGACCCGGTTTTTAGAATCCGTATAGCTCGCCTTGTGATTGGCACCAAAGGTGCAGGTAAGTGCTGATTCAAAATAGGTTTTGCTGATGTCAGATTCTATACCGCCAATTTCGGTTCCATCCAACTCCAGTGTCCAATCGCCCTGGGGTACTGAGTAAACCCTGATCTCTGTTACATACTTGGCGGACAGGCCGGCACAAGAAGGATACATGACCTCATCATAATAGTAGTGCCAGTAAGCTTCCGGGAGAGTCTCGTGCATGTCCATTTGACTATAAACCGTATCTTCTGGAGTAAAGAACAGACGCATGCCATCTCTATAGTCAGGAACGTATTTTCCGTCAGCAAACCAGGCCAGGATAGCATCTCCCTGGCGGGCATATACTGATGGATCAGGATAAATAGAGGAATAGGGAAGCTTGGTCTCCCAACCGTCCGAAGCAACAAAGACGATATCGGTGCCGGTGCCCATGCCATCCACCAGACTGCAAAGATCACTGACACGGGTACCTTTAATAGCATTAGCTATCTTGAAACCGCCTTTACCGGTTTCATTTTCGTCCCATATATCCTCCGGATCAAAGGTGACCCCCTGGTATTTATATAGCGTTTCTCCATCCCCAATTACATCGAACTGCTCAATCATGTCCAGGTAAGTAAGGGTCTCTTCAGCTATGATAGTGGTACCGTCTTCACCGTACTTGACAATTCGTAGTTCGGGAATGTCCCCGCTGTCGCCGCTCGCGAAGGAAGTCAGCTTGATTTCAACTACTTGACCTACACTTTTACCGGTGAGGGCTCCTGCATTGGCAACACCATCGCCCACCAGACGCAGGGGCCAGGAACCGGTAAGAGCTGCACCATTGCATTTATTAGCTATAATGTAGTCGCTGCTCTTATTGATATCTTGACTATCAAAATCAACACTATAGCCATCTGCGGCCTTTACCACCACTTTATAACCGGCTACAGCCTGGGTAAAGTCATAACTGTGGGGCTGCCGGTCATCTACCCAGCCGGCCAAGAACCACAGAGGTATCCCTGACCAAACATTCCCATCAGCATCCGTCCATTCTACCAGATGCCCTGAATGCGGACACGCCACACCAGCTTCAAACTCTGCCTGGGAAATGACGTCGCTTATTCTACCATCCAAGGTTAGATTCCAACTGCCATCAGCTGCGGGAGGAGTCTGCAATTCCGGTATTTCTATCCGGGCGATATTACCTACCGCCAGGCCTCCAAGTGAGCCATCTTCTTTAGTAACACCGTCACCCACCAGGCGCAGGGGTGCTGAACTGCCGGTCAGTGGTTTACCATCATAAATATTAGCTACTATATAATCGTTGCTCTTGGCTACATCCGCTCCGTTAAAGGTCTTGTTAAAGCCATCTCCAGCCACTACCTTTACGGTGTAGCTATCAGCAAGGTTTTCATTGAAGGTCCAGTGACTGCCGTTCTCAATGTCATCCACCGCACCTAAAAGCACCCATAAAGGAACACCTGACCAGACCTTACCTTCATTGTCCGTCCATTCCTGGTAATGACCGGAAACGGTACATGCCAGTCCTTCTTCAAACTCTTCCTGGGTGATGGTATCCCCGATATCCCCTATCATTTCCAGGATCCATCCAGCCGGCGGTTCAGGGAGGCCAGACAGCTCAATGCGCACTATATTTCCTACCTGCTGTCCGCCCGAGATAGCTGAACCCTTGAGTTGGAGGGGCCAGCAGTCTTTGCCGGATTCGGTCTTGAGCGGCAGAGTTTCCCCGTTCAGGGTATTAGCAACGATATAAGCATCGCTGCGGGCGATATCAGCACTGTCAAGTACTGTTGACCAGCCATCGCCTGCTATAACCTTTACTTCATAGCCTGCGGCGGCCAGTTCATCGTTGAAATTAATGTGTTCATCACCAACATCCGGGTCATCATCCACCATGGCTACCAAGAGCCATAAGGGTACTCCGCCCCAGACTTCATCATCGCTGGTATCCTCAGGGGTTCCCTTATCATCGGTCCAGGTTACCTGGTGTCCAGATGAAGGGCAGGCTAAACCTTGCTCGAAATAGACCTTGGTAACGGTATCATCCCGGGCCCCGGAGAGCTGCAGAGTCCAATCGGTAGGCACCACCCCGTTAGCAACGGTGGTTTTCACTGCTGCGATGGCTACTGCCTTAACTGCATTAAAGTCGCTCTCATCTTCAACATCTGCATAGTAGAATTCAACCTTGTCACCATCTGCCAACTGTATCAGGTTTAAAGCACCATCAGGGTTGTTATAGCCATCTTTTAAAGCACCGTTTACGTAGGCGTACCATGCGCTGCCGTTTTTCACATAATTGTAGTCCGCTATTCTATCCAGCAGCAGAGCACCGGAATTGCCATAATTCTTGTCGGTAACATCGTAGGTGAATCCGCTAGCTATTGCAGCTTTGTGCAGGGCACCCAGTGGCGTGTTCTGATTCACCGTGTATTCCGTTCCTGAATTGTAGGCGCTTACTATGAATTCCTCTTCCGGATCCAGGTTAAGGGTTCCATCATAAATAACATCAATAGTTGATAATGCCACCACCGTCTTAACCGCTGCAGTTGCTGCTGCTTTGACTGCATTGAGGTCATTGGGATCGGAAATACCTGCTGCATAATAGAACTCAACCTTATCCCCATCAAGCATTTCTATAACGTTCAATCCATCTGGGGTATTCTGGTATCCATCCTTATAGACATCATTTACATAGGCATACCAGTATCCAGGAGATTTGCGGACGTACTGTCCTACATCGTCCAGCAGGAGTACCCCGTCATAGGACCAGCGCTTGTCGGATAATAAATAGCTGAAGTTACCTGCCTCGGCGGCTGCCTGCAGGGCTCCCAGCGGGGTGTTATCATTAATTGTATATTCAGTGCTACCAACGCTTACGGTAAAGGTTTCACCTGGTGTTAGGATAACTGTCCCCTCATAGAGGACGTCAACTGTCGGCCCACCAGAGCCTTCTACAACAGTAACAGTTATCGAATCGGTTTTATTCCCATCTTCAGTGGTAACCGTAATTATTGCCGCGCCTTCTGCTATAGCGGTTACCAATCCGGCCCCATCAACCATGGCAACAGCATCATTATCACTGGACCAGAATACATTTTTATCAGTAGCATTCTCAGGTTCCACCACAGCAGTTAGCTGAACGGTCTGACCAATCTCCAGCGTTTGGTCCCCTTCAGTAATGCTTACGCCGGTAACCGGTACTCCTGGCTCTGATACTGTAATATAGTTGGTTTTAATTTCATCATCGTTTCCAGCACTATTGGTTACTGTAAGTTTGACTGTATAAGTGCCTGGAGTATTGAATATATAGGTAGGATTCTGCTCAGTAGAGTCTGCCGTCCCGTCATTGTCGAAGTCCCATGCCCATGAAGTAGGTTCATTCGTTGACTGGTCGGTAAACTGCACTATTAGAGGTGCAGTGCCGGTGGTTTTATCTGCGGTGAAAGCGGCCACCGGAGCCTCCCCCGGTACTGGCTCATTACTATATATGTTTAAATAGGCTACCTTTTGTACCGATAGACCGGTTGTTGTCGGATATTCACCACTATAATAGTACCAATATTCAGGGTCTGCAGCTATGCGCCAGTCCCAGTTGCCAAAGACGTGATAATAACCAGAAGGTAAACCCTCAATGCTAGTCGGGCCTTCTTTATACGTAGCCTCAGCAAACCAAACCAGACGCATGCCGTCGGTGTATCCGCTATCCGGATAATTTCCGTCCTTGTACCAGCAGATCACCATAGGCCCTTCGCGATCTGAGTACTCGTAAACATTCTTATAAGCAAAGGTTTTTTTGAAGCCATCAATTGCTTTTATTTCTAATTCTTCACCTTCTGACATCCCGTCTACCAAATCCAAGAGGTCTCGAACATTGGTGCCCATCACAGCACCCATGTCCTTGGTATCCCAGTTTGTGTCTTCTCCCTCGTTCCAGCGAAGCCGCTCTAACTCCACTGGATCATCAGCAGGCTCATAAATGAAAACCGGCCCCTGATGGTAGTAACGGATTTCCCCATTTCCGCATACGGGAATGTTGTCAGGATTCTCCAACCAGTGATAATCAACCTTTTTCTGCTCTAAAATAGTCTCGCCATCATCCGCATACCTGGAAATAGTAAGTTCGGTAGTGGCTGCACTGGCTTGTTCAGGCACTATCATGCCTATACAATGGAAGAGGAAGGTAAAGAATAGCGCCATGGCTAATACTTTTCCCCATCCTTTTGCCTTGAAATGCATAGTTACACTCCTTCCCCAAAGTCTTGCCAAACCTAACCTGACCTTGAAATAATTAATTGCCAAATCCTCTTTCGCTCCTTGGTCTCTTCTCAGGCTACTGCTCAAAACCTGGTATTCAAACTCAGCCTATTGCAGTCAATAGAAAATCCGACTGCAAAGAAGCCAGCCGGACTTTGTTATCCGTTAACGACTCCTTTCCAACATGGGAGGCACACCCGTTTCCAAGTGTACCCTACCGGCCTGAGAACCTTAGCAATAGCCTTAGGTCGCACAGGCTCGGAGCAGTATTTATTGTTTCCGGGTAATCAGTATCTCTCCCGAATCATATATCACCTCCGCTCCCAGGGTTTCGCCAACAAACCGCAGGGGAACAAATATGCGGCCGGGCGGCAACAATTCTGGAACACAATCAATGTATTCCCGGCTACCATTAACCAGAACCGAATCGGAACCAACTGTAAGGATGATTTCCTTTTCCCCATATGTAATAGTTACCTTCCTGGTTTCCTGGTCCCATGCTACACAAGCCCCCAGCGCCTCGCTCACAAACCGCACTGGGACCAGAGTGCGTTCAGACTCGGCATTTATATAGGGGGCTGCATCCAAAGTATATGGCCTGCCATCAATACTAGCCTCCAGCAAGCCGATGCTTAGCTTAACAACCATAGACTGTTTGCCTGTGGTTTCTTCTTTTTGCTCCACCTGGTAGTCAAAGGTAACTACATCACTATCCAATTTGCCTGGGCCAATAGTAATTGCCTTAATCGTTGTATCCTTGGTGATAGGCCCTATAGGGTGATTGACGGTTCCTAAAACATCGGCCCGGGCTGACCACCAGCGGCTGGCAATCCAGTTATACATAGGGCTGTCCATGGTTGGAATACTGCCATCGGTAGTATAGTAAATTTTGTCATCATCACTGTTGGTATTGCTAAGAGTGACCATGGTTCCCGGAGGCACCACGCCGCTGCCCGGATTGGCCTGGGGAGCGTCCCATTTCTCAGGCTGAACAGTAAGCACCTCAATTTTGGTCAGGTACTTTACAAATAAATTGCCCGTCTGCTCGATAACTGTACGCTGACCCAGCATTAGCAGCAACGAATTCAAATCATTCATATACTCCGGTTTATCACTGCCCTCAACGCTAACAAGCGCCACAATAGGCTCAACCTCGACCTTCCCCGCAGGGTCGCCAGGTATATGCCCGTCACTGTCCCCACCGGACTTAAAATTGGGGAATCTATAACGTTTATCCTCAAACAATTCTTTTACCGTAAGAGTTGCCATATAGCCATCGGTGGAACTAAATCTAATCAAGGTAGCATCATCAGTCATCCCTGCTTTATCCAGGAGGGTACGAAGCTTGACCCCCTTGCCTACATACCACTTCTTGGTTGGCCAGGTATTGATACAACTGTAGACATACTGGTCCTGCTCCATGGCTTGGAGTTCTTTTAATGTAAAGGTCATCGGGTTTTTTACTCCGTCTCCGGCAATTTCCAGTGAGTCCGATGCCGCCCCCACTACCTCCGGGGATACCAGGCTCAAGACACCTGCCAGTAACACAAAACTGAGAGCAAGTCCAATGGATCTAAAAAACCATTTAGCTTGCACAAAACTAGCCTCCCCTCTTAACAGCACCTGCCATCGTCTCTCTAATACCGTGCTAATTGGTGAGCATAAACAACTGACCAGTTTCCGGGTCTTTGTATACGGTGCCCATCTTTTGGTAAAGCTTGCCTTCACCCTGGGTTTCAATCAGATCATTGCGTATTTCCGGGGCATCAGTCACTTCCTGCCCCTGTTTTACATTAATCCGCTGTCCCAGCCCCAAATCTACATTCCAATGAATGGCCAGAGCCAGCATCAGCCCACAGGCGAAGACCAGCATGGCATCTACGATATTAATAGCCCCTTCCAGAGGATTATCCTCTTCGTGACGCCAGCGCCTGTTGCCCCGCAAGCCCCTGTTCAACGGCCAACACCTCCATTAAACTCTCCATCACCGTCTCTAGCGAACTCAAATAATCCTCATACCATCTTTTTCTCAGCCGGGAAATGGCAAAAGCAATGCCCCCTGCAGCCAGACCGGCCACAGTAGCATCAAAGGCAGTCAAGAGCGAATCCGCCAGGGTTTTGGTATCTCCCTGGCTCAAAGCAATCAAGCCCGGCCCCAGCGGAATCAGAGTGGCCATCAGTCCCAGCATGGGACCAAGACGAGTCACCAGATCGGTCCGGTTGGTTATACGCACATAATAGAGTTCTTCACTGGTTATAAGCCTCCGCGCCAAGGCCTGCAGGGATGAGGCAGGCAGATCACGGTGATTAATCAGCTCCACAATAGCTGCCTTCTGACGCCGAAATAAACCACTGGCCTCGATTCTTTCTATTATTTCTTCTATTTCTTTACCTTGAAAGCTGGCTATCAACTCAGGGACCTTCACTTTCATGCGGGGTCTTTCAGCAAAGGCTTCGACCAAAAGGCCGCCAAGTTCTACCACTGACAAGGCCAATAATGCTAATAGAACGGCAATGGTAGGCATCAGCAGGCCGGCAGCAATGGCATGCATCATTTCCTTTAAGGCTGCTAAAACTACTTCTGTCATTCTTTTCTATCGCTCCTTCTTATATTCTGCATATCTTTTGCCGGCTCCCGAAAACAATAATAGTAGGATGGACCCGGATGTATAAATCTGCATCCCGTCCCGGGCCTCTTCCAGCGGAAGAGGTACCGTGTCCGCTGTTAATTCGTAAACCTGCCATTCGCTGCTCTCAAGCTCTGACCGGGCCATATCAGGCACCATTTCCATTGGCAGGGAATCCTTTTCTATCAGATAGGTTGCCTCTTCTTCCTGCCCTGGAAGTTGGCCGGGATCCTCCGCAACTAATCCCGGCGCAGTAATATCTTCATCTTTTTCATCTTCTTCAACAGTATCCGCTGGTTCAGTTTCAGGCGGCAACGGTTCCTCTGCAAGCTCCGGTCCCTGATCCTCCTCGGTGCTAATCACTGCAGGAGGCATATCCCCGTAACTCTCTTCACTGCTGGGACCCTTTATTACACAAGTAGCTGTATGGTCACCAACTACTGTTTTCACAGTGATGATGGCTGTTCCCGGGCCAACCACAGTTACCAATCCACGATTATCCACTGTAGCCACCCTGGTATCGCTGGAGCTCCAGGTCACATCTTTCTCGGTAGCATTGAACGGCGCTACTTCAGCTGCTAACTGGAAGCTGCTGCCAATGGAGAGATCAATGGCATTCCGATCCAGAGCAACACCGGTGGGCGGACCTCCCGGCACCTTGGTAGGATCAACCGCCTTGCCTGTAAGATCGGCGGTAAAGACAAAGGTAACCACATCACTATCTTCCTTGCCGGGCCCGATGGTTATCATCTTAATGACAGTATCTTTCTCGACTTTGATGGGTTTATTGACCTCTTTCACATCGTCACGCTGATCCCACCAGCGGCTGGCACTCCAGTTAAACATGGGACTGTTTATGGTGGGAGTACTGCCATCGGTGGTGTAATAAATCTTATCCTCGTTATTGTATTTATTGCTCAGATCTATTTCCGTCCCCACAGGAACAACCGTCTCACTGGGAATGTTGGCCTTGGGGCTATCCCATTTTTCCGGCGGAGCAGTGAGCACTTCTATCCGTGTTACATATTTCAAAAACAAATTATTGGTTTGTTCAGTTACCGCCCTCTGCCCTAATATAAACAAGAGAGCATCCCGGTCATTCATTCTGGTCAGATCGTCACTGCCCTCGGCACTTACCAGTGCCAGGATTGGTTCTACTTCTTCCGCCCCTTCTGATGATCCGGGAATGCTTCCGTCGCTGGGATGGTTTTCTTTTAATCCGGGGAAATAGTAACGCTTATCATGTAATAACTGCCTAACTGTAAGAGTAACGTCATAGCCATCACTGGATATGAATTTAACCAGGGTGGCCTCTTCCCTAATTTGGGCCAGAGAAAACAATTCTTTCAGCTTTACTCCCCTTGCTGCATACCAGCGTTTGGTGGGCCAGGTATTTATAGTACTGTAAACATGTTCATACTGGTCCATTGCTGCCAGCTCGGCCATAGTGAACGTAACAGGATTGGCCACGCCCTCTCCTGCAATTTCCAGCACCCCTGGCGTTTCGCCCCTAGCCTCGAGGGGAAACAACAGGTTCAACATGAACAGTACCAGAAGGGTAAAGGTCATGATAACATGTGATTTTCTTAATTGAGCATTGATAGAACTTACCACCATAGCTTCTCTCTTCCGCAACCAGTCTTCACATATAATATTCGGTTTACTGATTCATTTATGACCGTATATTAGCCTTTAGGGCATTTCCAACCATAGTAACAGCCTCGGCCCGGGTAGCATTTGCCAAGGGGCGCATAGTCCCGTCAGGATATCCGTTAACAATCCCCTTTTCTGCTGCGGTTGCAACAGCCTCCCTAGCCCAACTGGAAATGAGGTGGCTGTCGGTAAAAGGCGGAGCATAGGAAGCGGGGTTTATCTGCAATGCCCTTACTATCATAAGAGCCATCTGTTCCCGGGTAATATAATCATCCGGTCCGAAGGTACTTGCACTATAGCCATTGACTATGCCATAGTAGGCGGCTGTAGCAATGCTGTCCTTTGCCCAGTGCCCGGCACTATCTACAAAAATTGGCCCGCTGCGGGGCTGCAGTTCCAATACCTTCACAACAACAGTAACAAATTCTCCTCGAGTTATATTGTTATCAGGTTTAAAGGTACCGTCAGGATATCCGCTTACGGCTCCCCTGCCAACTAGTTCCCGGATTTTACTTTCTGCCCAATGGCCACTGATATCAGTTAAGGGGCTTCTCAGCGCCTCAGCCATTACTGCAAATTGGCCAGAATGGCGAACCTGAGCCTTGATCGTGTTGCCGGATACCTCCTGCCCAACCTTAATCCACTGTTCCTCCGCCTGATCGTAATAATAAATAACTGGAGTCATGTTATGCCCAACTAGTGACGAATCAAACCAAAGGGTTATAGTCACAGGTTTCTTAAAGCTGTAGTTGGTGTTGCTGTCCACACTGAACTGGTACACATCTCCTAGAAGCGTCAATCCTGCTGGAACCCCCGGAGGGTCACTGTCCTGTTCTATCCTAACTTTCACCGATTTTATGCCGCTCATTGCACCGGCCGGGATCTCAATGGCAGCTTGGTTCCCCAGTTTAACTGTCCCACCTTCACCGGGCTTGATAGTCCCTACTGCAATTGGTTTCTCCTTGGCCATCACAGCAAACATAGTAAAATGGTCCACTTGAACAGTAATAGTGTTGTCAGATATTACTCCGCCCAGGTTTACCCATTGTTCCTTAGCCCGGTCAAAATAATACACAGCTACTATTTCATCAGGACCAACTTCCTCAGGGTCAAATGTGAATTTAAGAGTTACCGGTTTATTAAAGCTATAACTCGTCTTCCCATCAACGCTGAAGTCGAACACACTGCCCAGGAATCGAACCCCCGATGGTATGTCAGGTGGCTCACTGACCCGATCAATTCTTACCTCCACAGGATTACTGCCACTCAAGGCTCCCGCGGGCAGGTCAATCGTGGCCTCATCCTGGAGGCTTATCTTTCCCCCTTCGTGAGGTGTAATTTTATCAGTGGTGGTAGGTTCAGACTCAATCACCTTGTAAACAAACTCAACAACACGGCTGTTGGTTTTGCCAGGCCCGATAGTTATAGCCTTGATAGTTGTATCCTGATTTATAACTATAGGTTGGTTTATTTCGGCAACAGTCTCGGCGCCCCGTGCTGACCACCAGCGTTTAGCAACCAGGTTATACATCGGACTATTGATGTTGGGAGTAGTGCCATCAGTAGTATAGTGGACCTTATCCATATCATCACCTGGACCATGTAATACAACCTTGGTCCCTTTTCTGACTGTTCCGCCGCCCGGCTCTGCCGTTGGTTCATCCCATCTTTCCGGAGAATCAGTTAGCACTTCAATTCTATTTATGTTTTTTACAAAAAGAGGACCTGTTTGCTCAGTAACCGTACGCTGCCCCAGCATCAAGAGTAATGCGTCCTTATCACTCATATAGTCCGGATCACTATCCTCGGCACCAATCAGAGCTAGTATGGTTTCCACTTTTCGGGCCCCTGATGACGAGCCGGGTATATGTCCATCAGCGTCATCATTACCATTTTTGAAATTTGGGAAACAATAGCGATTATCTCTTAATAGCTCCTGAACTGTTAGTGTCATATAATAACCATCATTGGCGTAAAATCTTATTTGCTGGGCATTTCCCTTTAGCCCCGCTGAATTAAGCAAGTCACTCAGTAGAACACCTCTACCTACATACCACTTTTTGGAAGGCCAGGTGTTAATAGAACT
This sequence comes from Syntrophomonadaceae bacterium, assembly GCA_050949885.1. GTDB lineage: Bacteria > Bacillota > Syntrophomonadia > Syntrophomonadales > Syntrophomonadaceae > JBMNGO01. Next base: position 514,119 of record JBMNGO010000001.1, read on the forward strand.
GTACAATTCCTGGTGCTGGTCCATCAATTCCAACTGTCTTTGAGTATATTCTTTGATTCTCGTTACCCCTTCGCCCTTGATGGTCAAAACAACAGGCTCTTCTTCCGGCGGTGTTTGCACATCACCTGTAATTACCTGTAAGGCCTGGGCGACAAGATAACCTCTGGCAATCACATCGATTGTATAATTACCCACACTCTGAAAGACGTCACCATTAATAGTAATTACTCCATCGTCAACACTATATTTCCCTTGGATAGAAGCACTGTTTACTTGTATATCGGTAATGGCTTCACGCCATGCCTGATCATCAACAAAAGTCAATTCAATGGTCTTGCCTACGGTGTTATCAGTGGTATCAGGAGTCAAAGCCGGAGAAGGGTTATATACTGTTATCTGATAGTCATGGCTGTCTTCATTGGCCGGATCAGAGCTATCACGGGCAGTTACCGTAAAGGTAAACGTACCGCTCTCAGTCGGTTTTCCTTTAAGCTCTGCTCCATCAAGCACCATACCTTCTGGCAGTGAACCATCAGTAATATCAAATGTATACGGTTCCTCCCCGGCTACACAGGTAAAGGTATACCCAGGGTATTCCTGGTCTTTAATAGCCTCTGGGGGGTCCTCTTTGGATATAGTGAACGAGAGAATCCGGTACTCGAAGGTGGCAATTTCGCTATCAGCACGGCCAGGTCCGGAAACAATGGCTTTAATAATGGTGTTGTCTCTTATCGTAATGGGTTGGTTGATTTCATCCAGGTCACTAATCCCATCATTATCTTCATCACTCATCTTCCTGGTATCCCACCACCGGCTGGCAACCCAGTTGTACATGGGACTTTCTATGGTTGGGTCACTGCCATCCAGGGTATAATGAACTTTATCCTCATCATTATTTTCGCTTTCCAGTTTAACCAGGGTACCTGCCAATACCTCACCAGGCTCTACTGATGCAGTAGGAACGTCCCATTGAGGTACGGGGTCAGTAAGTACTTCAATTTTTCTTACATATTTGGCAAACCTGGAATTAGTCTGCTGGGTTACCGTCCGTTGACCGAATAAAAGAAGATTGGCATCATCACGGTTAAAGTACTCTCGTTTGTTTATATCTTCATAATCTTGTAAGGAGAAACTCTGGTGGGCGATAATGGTTGGTACCAATTCCCTTCCTGATGCATCACCAATGAGATGACCAGGCAGACCCGTGTCCATAAAATTGGGAAACCGATAGCGAGGCTCGTAAAGTAGTTCCTGCAAGGAAAAAGTAGTTCTAAAGTTGTCACGGGAAGTGAATCTAACCTGAGTTGCATTTGCATTTAGACCTCCCGCCAAGGCAAACAGATCAGTCAAACTAACGCCTTCACCCCTGTACCACCATTTGGTTGGCCAGGTGTTGATTGTACTGTAAACTACATCATGCTGTTCTAAACAATAGTCATCCCTTACTGGTTCCAAGCCTCGAAGCTGATCCTGGGTAATAGTAATGCCTTCTGGATTATTTAATCCCGGTCCCGAAATTGTAATATCATCTCCCACAGCATAAGCATAGGTGGGAAGTATAATAACGACGATGGCAGATAGTATCAGAACAGCAAAAAACTTAGGCATGGGCCTAAATGACCATCTTTTTATGACAGCTTGCACAATGGGAACACTCCTTTACCTAAGTTGATATTATAGAACCACCATTTAACCTTAAATCGATATAATTTTTTCTCGATACTCTTCCGCTGAACGGTGTCCCTTCATTCTGCTCCACACAACAATAGGGAGAGGAGTTTAAGGGATAATGCAGAATAAATAAAAACCTCCTGTATGGACAGGAGGCTTTTACACACTCATTAGTTGCAGAATAATCTATTTCTGCTGATAAGACAGTGTCAAAAACTCCTTTCCAAATGGGAGGCAGAACCGTTTCCTGTTCTACCCTATCGGTCTGTCTTCCGTAGACTATGTCTTTAGGAAAACAGACTCGGAGTCTAAAATATTCAATTGGCTGGCATAATTAATTCAATTACATTCTAACAGATCCACATTTATCCTTCTATATAAATAAAAATTTTTATTAGGGGATAAAATAATTTAGAGCTGATAACGTCAATAAAGGAGAATTAGAGTGAAGCCAACCGAGAAAAGCGCATATGAGCTAGCTACCTTCGCTGGGGGCTGTTTTTGGTGTATGGTAAGTCCTTTTAAACAGCTAAAGGGAGTTATCAAGGTTGTCTCCGGCTATACGGGGGGTACAACAGAGAATCCTACCTATGAAGAAGTATGTTCGGGCAATACGGGTCATTACGAGGCAGTACAAATTACTTTTGATCCCCAACAAGTAAGTTATAGAGAACTACTTAATATTTTCTGGCAAAATATTGACCCCACCGATCCGGGGGGACAGTTTTATGACCGGGGCCCATCATACACTACAGCAATCTTCTACTATAATGAAAGCCAACGCCAGCAAGCTGAAGAATCAAAAAAATCCCTGGAAGCAAGCCAACGCTTCTCAAAGCCCATTACTACAAAGATATTAAAGGCAACCCCCTTTTACCCGGCAGAAGAATACCACCAGGATTACTATGCCAAAAACCCGGAGCATTACCGGCGATATCGGGCCGGTTCGGGAAGAGATGCCTTTATAGAAAAACACTGGGGAGAAAAACCGTCCCGGGAATATTTAGAGCAGCGTCTAACCAAATTGCAGTTTGAGGTTACTCAAAACAATGCCACTGAGCCACCATTTCGCAATGAATATTGGGACAATAAAGAAAAAGGTATATATGTAGATATTGTTTCGGGTATCCCCCTTTTCAGTTCCCAGGACAAGTATGACTCCGGATCTGGTTGGCCCAGCTTTGTTCGCCCCATTAATCGAGAGGAAATAATAGAAAAAAAAGACTACAGCCATGGTATGATTCGCACTGAAGTCCGGAGCCGAAAAGGAGACTCCCACCTGGGTCATGTATTTAATGATGGCCCCTTGCCCACTGGACAGCGCTATTGCATTAATTCCGCCGCCCTTCGCTTCATCCCCTATGATCGTTTGGAGGAAGAAGGCTACGGCGAGTACAAAAGGCTTTTTAACTTATCTGATGAAAGTGATTAATGTTGGTTTATTAACACTACTCAAAATACGATCCTACACGCTACTGTAGATATCCCCATTACCGGGGTTTTTATGCTTTTTTTCATTTGGCCACCAATGTATTAAAGGAGAAATAATTATTGCCATTCTATTTTTGATCTTGCTGATAATTCTAAATGCGTTTTTTGCTGCGTCAGAAATTGCTCTGGTTTCTTTGAATGATGCCCGAATAAAAGCCTTGGCTAACCAGGGCCACAAGAAAGCTCAATCAGTTGAAAAATTATTATCTAATCCTAGCCGTTTCCTGGCAACCATACAAATCGGTATCACTTTAGCCGGTTTTTTAGCCAGTGCTTTTGCCTCGGCAACTTTCGCTGATCAAATTGTCTCTTGGCTAAACTTCTTAAAAGTGCCTTTACCCGAAGCATTACTAAAAAGCTTGGCAATGGTGTTAATCACCGTAGTGCTGGCCTACTTCAGCCTGGTATTAGGCGAGCTGGTGCCCAAGCGTCTGGCCATGAAAAAGCCCGAGCCGGTAGCCTTTTTTTCCGTAAAAGCCTTAACTGCCTTGGCGGATATTACCTCACCTTTTGTCTCCCTTTTAACTTTATCTACAAACATGGTTGTAAGGCTCTGCGGATTTGACCCCGAGGAAGATAATGATGATGTAACTGAAGAAGAAATTCGCTTAATGGTGGATATTGGTGAAGAAAGGGGGGCTATTGACAGGGCTGAAAAACTAATGATTAATAATATTTTTGAATTCAATAATAAGATTGTAGGCAGTATTATGACCCATCGGACAGACATTTCCGCACTGCCCATGGAAGCCAGCCTTCCAGAGGTAATCTCCTTAGTCAATGAAGATAAATTCTCTCGCATTCCCGTATACAAAGATAGCCTGGATAATATTGTAGGGATACTGTACACCAAAGACTTGTTACAGTTTTTATCCGATAAGAGCAATGGAAAAGAATTTTCATTGCCCAGCCTTATCAGATCCCCCTATTTCGTTCCCGAATCCAAGAGGACCGATGAACTGTTCCGGGAATTGCAAAAAGCAAAAATCCATATTGCGGTGGTAATTGATGAGCATGGGGGTACGGCAGGTATCATAACAATAGAAGACCTTCTGGAAGAAATAGTTGGCAACATTTTTGATGAATATGACGAGGAAGAAAAAGAATTCAGCAAATTGGATGATAATACCTACCTAATAAAAGGCACGGCTGGTTTAGATAAGGTCCAGGATTATCTAAATGTCAAACTGCCCATTGAAGAATATGAGACCCTAAGCGGCTTCATTATCGGACAACTGGGAAAGATTCCTGACCAGAAAATTAACCCTATTATCGAATACGAAGACCTAGTTTTCCGAATCGAAGAGGTCCAAGACAAACGCATAACGCTTATCAAAGTATGCAAAGCCTGACCCCACCCCATTTTAACAAGGGAACCCCCCTCCCTTTGCCAGAAAATACTTATTCCTGGCAACGTCCTACTCCGACGCTGACGATGTCTCAGCTAGTGTCGCTGGATCGAAGCACGCAGTGCTGAGCAGCGACCGACGGCGACGATGTCTCGCCTAGTGCCGGTAAATAGAAGCCCGATAGGGCTAACTGCCGGCAACATTACTAGCGCGAAACGAAGTGGAGGCGCATAAGTGGTGCCCGCAGGGTGCTTCATTAATTCTAAGCTCCGCAGGAGCACAAAATAAGTGGTGCCCGCAGGGTGCTTCATTAATTCTAAGCTCCGCAGGAGCACAAAATAAGTGGTGCCCGCAGGGTGCTACCCTAGTGTTAAGCTCCGCAGGAGCAAAGAATAAGTAGTACCCGGAGGGGGCGCCCATAGCTGTAACATATCGTGTGCCAGAAAATACTAATTCCTGGCGACGTCCTACTCTCCCACAGCTAAACTGCAGTACCATCGGCGCTGGAGGGCTTAACTGCCGTGTTCGGTATGGGAACGGGTGTACCCCCTCCGCCATTGTCACCAGGAAAATTAATTTCATACTATTCTTTTGTTTTGAAACAGGAGAACCGTCCCCTTGATTCCCCTTGTTCTCTAAAAACTGCATAGAAGAAGCCCGTCTTTTTAAGGTCAAGCCCTCGATCTATTAGTACCGGTCAGCTTAATACATCGCTGCACTTACACCTCCGGCCTATCAACCACCTAGTCTTGATGGGATCTTACTTCCTTATCAGAATGGGAAAACTCATCTTGAGGTCGGCTTCGCGCTTAGATGCTTTCAGCGCTTATCCTTTCCAGACATAGCTACCCAGCTGTGCCTCTGGCGAGACAACTGGTACACCAGCGGTCTGTCCATCCCGGTCCTCTCGTACTAGGGACAGATCCTCTCAATTTTCCTGCGCCTGCGATGGATAGGGACCGAACTGTCTCACGACGTTCTGAACCCAGCTCACGTACCACTTTAATGGGCGAACAGCCCAACCCTTGGGACCTTCTCCAGCCCCAGGATGTGATGAGCCGACATCGAGGTGCCAAACCTCCCCGTCGATGTGAACTCTTGGGGGAGATAAGCCTGTTATCCCCGGGGTAGCTTTTATCCGATGAGCGACGGCCCTTCCACTCGGTACCGCCGGATCACTAAGCCCGACTTTCGTCCCTGCTCGAGATGTCTCTCTCGCAGTCAAGCTCCCTTATGCCTTTACACTCTTCGCGCGATTTCCATCCGCGCTGAGGAAACCTTTGGGCGCCTCCGTTACTCTTTGGGAGGCGACCGCCCCAGTCAAACTGCCCGCCTGACACTGTCCCTGACCCGGCTCACGGGCCTAGGTTAGAACTCCAGTAATCCAAGAGTGGTATCCCACTTCTGACTCCACAAGACCTGGCGACCTTGCTTCTACGTCTCCCACCTATTCTGTACATGCACCACCAAAATCCAATATCAAGCTACAGTAAAGCTCCACGGGGTCTTTCTGTCCTATCGCAGGTAACCGGCATCTTCACCGGTATTACAATTTCACCGAGCCCCTCGTCGAGACAGTGCCCAGATCGTTACGCCTTTCGTGCGGGTCTGAACTTACCAGACAAGGAATTTCGCTACCTTAGGACCGTTATAGTTACGGCCGCCGTTCACCGGGGCTTCGGTTCAAAGCTTCGCCTTGCAGCTAACCTTTCCCCTTAACCTTCCGGCACCGGGCAGGCGTCAGCCTCTATACTTCATCTTTCGATTTAGCAGAGACCTGTGTTTTTGCTAAACAGTCGCCTGGGCCTGTTCACTGCGGCTCCCTCACGCTCATCATTGTAAAAAGACTCACGCTAATGGAGCACCCCTTCTCCCTAAGTTACGGGGTCATTTTGCCGAGTTCCTTAACGAGGGTTCTCTCGCGCGCCTTAGGATTCTCTCCTTACCTACCTGTGTCGGTTTACGGTACGGGCACCTTCTGCCTCGCTAGAGGCTTTTCTTGGCAGTTTGGAATCAGTGACTTCGTTACTAATTTTCACTCCCCATCACATCTCAGGGTTCTTACAGAGCGGATTTCCCTGCTCTGCCCCCTACTTGCTTGGACGCACTCTACCATTCATGCGCTTCACCTATCCTCCTGCGTCACCCCATTGCTCAAGCGGCAGCTTGGTGGCACTGGATTTTCAACCAGTTATCCATCCCCTACGCCTTGCGGCCTCGGGTTAGGTCCCGGCTTACCCTGGGCGGACGAGCCTTCCCCAGGAATCCTCAGGTTTACGGCGGGCAGGATTCTCACCTGCCTTCTCGCTTACTTATGCCAGCATTCTCTCTTCTTATCAGTCCACTACTCTTTTCAGTATAGCTTCTGCCCGATAAGATCGCTCCCCTACCCAGCGCGCTTTGCGCGCTGCCGTAGCTTCGGTATTATGCTTAGCCCCGTTACATTTTCGGCGCAGAGTCACTTGACCAGTGAGCTATTACGCACTCTTTGAATGGTGGCTGCTTCTAAGCCAACATCCTGGCTGTCTTCGCAACTCTACATCCTTTCCCACTTAGCATATATTTTGGGACCTTAGCTGACGGTCTGGGCTGTTTCCCTCTCGACTATGAACCTTATCACCCATAGTCTGACTGCTATATTTACCTCTATGGTATTCGGAGTTTGGGATGGTTCGGTAACCCGGTAAGGCCCCTAGCCTAACCAGTGCTCTACCCCCATGAGGCATCATATAACGCTAGCCCTAAAGCTATTTCGGGGAGAACCAGCTATCTCCGAGTTCGATTGGCATTTCACCCCTATCCACAGCTCATCCACGTACTTTTTAACGTACTCTGGTTCGGGCCTCCACGACGTGTTACCGTCGCTTCACCCTGGCCATGGATAGATCACCCGGTTTCGGGTCTACTGCAACTAACTTATAGCCCTCTTCAGACTCGCTTTCGCTTCGGCTCCGCCCTTCTTCAGACTTAACCTCGCTAGTCACAGTAACTCGCTGGCCCATTCTACAAAAGGTACGCCGTCACACGTTCTAATCGTGCTCCGACTGCTTGTAGGCATACGGTTTCAGGTTCTTTTTCACTCCCCTCCCGGGGTGCTTTTCACCTTTCCCTCACGGTACTATCCGCTATCGGTCGTCAGGTAGTATTTAGCCTTGGAAGGTGGTCCTCCCTGCTTCCCACCAGGTTCCACGTGTCCGGTGGTACTCGGGGTCTATCTTGGAGAGCCAACTGATTTTTAGCTACGAGGCTTTCACTCTCTGTGGCTTACCTTTCCAGGTAAATTCGCCTAATCAGCTGGTTTCTTACTCCCCTACAGATCTGTAACTCTGTAACAGATAGCCCCTCAACCCCTCATATGCAACGGTTACAGCCTTACACATATCAGGTTTGGGCTCTTTCCCGTTCGCTCGCCGCTACTTGGGAAATCTCTTTTGGTTTCTTTTCCTCCGGTTACTAAGATGTTTCAGTTCACCGGGTCTGGCTCCTCTTGCCCTATTTATTCAGGCAAGGGTGACAGAGGTTCGCCTCTGCCGGGTTCCCCCATTCGGATATCCACGGATCGATGCTCGCTTACAGCTCCCCGTGGCGTTTCGCCGCTGGCCGCGTCCTTCTTCGCCTCCTGACGCCTAGGCATCCACCATACGCCCTTTATATCTTGACCTTAAGACGCTTTTAAAAACTCTCACTCAGTGTGTTTGTTTTTACCTTGCTTCTTCTTTATGCAGTTTTTAAAGAACACTGTACCTCGAAACGCAGTTTCCAGGTACCTTTTTAATAAAAACAAACAGCAAGATCGATCGAGTGATCGACCTAGTTTCGAAAGTCGGAGGTCAGATGTCGGAAGTCGGAGTTTTGGTCGAAATCGGTAAACCGATTTCTTCTCCTTTTCCTACCTTTTCCCCCTCTTCTCCTACTCCTTAGAAAGGAGGTGATCCATCCGCACCTTCCGGTACGGATACCTTGTTACGACTTCACCCCAATCACCAACCCCACCTTCGACGGCTCTCTCTAGTTGCCTAGTTAAGTCACCGGCTTCGGGTGTTGCTGACTTTCGTGGTGTGACGGGCGGTGTGTACAAGGCCCGGGAACGTATTCACCGCGACATGCTGATTCGCGATTACTAGCGATTCCTCCTTCATGTAGTCGAGTTGCAGACTACAATCCGAACTGAGAATGGCTTTTTGAGATTCGCTCCACATCACTGTCTCGCTGCTCTCTGTACCACCCATTGTAGCACGTGTGTAGCCCAGATCATAAAGGGCATGATGATTTGACGTCATCCCCACCTTCCTCCTGCTTGTCACAGGCAGTCCCATTAGAGTGCTCAGCTCTACCTGTTAGCAACTAATAGCAAGGGTTGCGCTCGTTGCGGGACTTAACCCAACATCTCACGACACGAGCTGACGACAACCATGCACCACCTGTCTCAGGGTTCCTGAATGGCACTCCCTTGTTTCCAAGGAATCCCCTGGATGTCAAGACCTGGTAAGGTTCTTCGCGTTGCATCGAATTAAACCACATGCTCCACCGCTTGTGCGGGCCCCCGTCAATTCCTTTGAGTTTCAGCCTTGCGACCGTACTCCCCAGGCGGGATACTTATTGCGTTAGCTCCGGCACGGAAGGGGTCGATACCTCCCACACCTAGTATCCATCGTTTACAGCGTGGACTACCAGGGTATCTAATCCTGTTTGCTACCCACGCTTTCGCACCTCAGCGTCAGGGTCAGTCCAGTCAGCCGCCTTCGCCACTGGTATTCCTCCTGATTTCTACGCATTTCACCGCTACACCAGGAATTCTACTGACCTCTCCTGCCCTCAAGATATCCAGTTTCATGTGCAACCCCGCAGTTGGGCTGCGGTCTTTCACACCTGACTTAAATACCCGCCTACGTGCTCTTTACGCCCAGTAATTCCGGACAACGCTCGCCCCCTACGTCTTACCGCGGCTGCTGGCACGTAGTTAGCCGGGGCTTCCTCGTAAGGTACCGTCATTTCCTTCGTCCCTTACAACAGAGCTTTACGACCCGAAGGCCTTCTTCGCTCACGCGGCGTCGCTGCGTCAGGGTTCCCCCCATTGCGCAATATTCCCCACTGCTGCCTCCCGTAGGAGTCTGGGCCGTGTCTCAGTCCCAGTGTGGCCGTCCACCCTCTCAGGCCGGCTACTGATCGTCGCCTTGGTGAGCCGTTACCTCACCAACTAGCTAATCAGACGCGAACCCCTCCATAAGCGGATTTCTCCTTTACTTATAGGGAAATGCTTCCCCTTAAGCTTATGCGGTATTAGCACCGGTTTCCCAGTGTTATCCCCCTCTTATGGGCAGGTTGTTCACGCGTTACTCACCCGTCCGCCACTAGCTTTGCGCTCAGCTCTCAGTGTTCTTCCTTGCCTGTGTTGGCTTTAGAGGCGTGTGCGAACGAATTTCGCTGCCACTTTCCTCACTAACCCATCTCAATTGTATATAGGAAGCTTCTCTCGCGTGTCAGTTCCTTTGTCTTCGCCAACTTCGTTCGCAGTTTAACGCTGTCGCTGACACCTTTGCTTGCCAAGAACACTGAGTGCTGAGTGCAAAGCCCGTTCGACTTGCATGTGTTAAGCACGCCGCCAGCGTTCGTCCTGAGCCAGGATCAAACTCTCCATAAAAATTTTATCCTAGCTTTCGCTTGGCTTTTCTTATCTTCGCACTCGTCGTCTTGCTGTTCTGTTTTATCAAGATCATATAGCGCATGTTGCGCACAATGGTTATAATATCATCGTGTTCGACAAATGTCAATAAACAGCATTAATTATTATTTAATTTATTCTTAATATGAACTTAATACAGCAGATTATTACACTTTTTCCATTCCTATTAAAATCTTTTTATCTTAATAAAGGTTTGACTTCTGCTTGTACAAAGTGTTAGAATACAGGTGCTCATTAGCAACGCGGGATGGAGCAGTTGGTAGCTCGTCGGGCTCATAACCCGAAGGTTGCAGGTTCAAGTCCTGCTCCCGCAACCAATAAAAGAAATCCGGCAATTGCCGGTTTTTTTATTGCAAATGTATCCTTCTCCTTATCCTTACATATTAATAAGAACGACCAGGTAGCCGCTTAAGCGGTTTTTATTTGCAATTGTAATTCAATTAACCTCTTTGATATAATTGCAATGTTCCTTTTTAAGTAACAGGTTTTAGATGAGGTGAAATTAAAATAATGATTTTCGATGCCATAAAAAATATAGCAATAATTGCCCATGTAGATCATGGTAAGACTACCCTGGTAGATAAATTATTGAAACAAACCGGGTATTTCCGCAATAATCAGAATGTTCCTGACAGAATAATGGATAGCAATGACCTGGAACGTGAACGGGGTATTACCATTCTGTCCAAAAATACCAGTATACTTTACAAGCACACCAAGATAAATATTATTGATACTCCAGGACATGCCGACTTTGGAGGAGAAGTAGAAAGAATAGTACAAATGGTCGATGGTGTCCTCCTTCTGGTTGATGCTTTCGAGGGCCCCATGCCCCAGACCCGTTTCGTTCTGCGCAAAGCTCTTGAGGCTGGTCTGAAGCCGCTGGTAGTCATCAACAAAATTGATCGCCCCCAGGCCAGACCACAAGAAGTAATTGATGAACTAATTGACCTTTTTATTGACCTGGGAGCAGACGAAGATCAACTTGATTTTCCGGTAATATACGCTTCCGCCCGGGAAGGCTATGCCCTGGCGTCCCTGGATGACCAACCGGAGGACATGACACCTCTGTTGGAGGGCATTCTCACATATATTCCTTCCCCTGCCGCAGATCCCCACGGCAGTCTGCAGGTTGTAGTGTCATCAATGTACTATGACAGCTATGTAGGTCGTATTGGTATTGGGAAAATAACTTCCGGTTCCCTTTCCCGGGGAAAGGAAATAGTAGTCTGCAATCCTCAAGGAAAACTGGAAAAATTTAAGGTTACGGCCCTTTATGTCTTTGAGGGGCTGAAGCGGCAAGAAGTATCCAATGCGGTGGCTGGTGATATAATTGCTCTAGCTGGCATCGATCAAATAACTATCGGTGATACTCTCTGTGATCCTGATGCCATCAATCCGATCCCCTTTGTCAATATAGATGAACCGACTATAGCTATGAACTTTGTGGTTAATGACAGCCCTATGGCAGGAAACGAAGGAAACTATGTAACCAGCCGGCATCTAAGAGAACGGTTGGAACGTGAGCTTTTAGCCAATGTTTCATTACGGGTGGAAGAAATATCCCCTGATTGCTTTAAAGTATCAGGCCGGGGCGAATTGCATTTATCAGTTCTTATAGAGACCATGCGCCGGGAAGGCTATGAATTTGCGGTAACCCGTCCCGAAGTAATATTGAAGCGAATAGACGGGCAGATAAAAGAGCCGGTGGAAAAACTATATATCGAAGTACCTGAGGATTATATCGGTGCAGCTATTGAGTATACAGCCAAACGCCGAGGGGAACTGGAGAACATCACCAACAATCACTCAGGAACCGCCAGACTGGAATTCCTGATTCCAGCCCGGGGCTTGATCGGTTTCAGGTCGGATTTCCTTTCACTTACTAAAGGTTATGGAATAATTAACCACATTTTTGATTCCTATCAATCTTTCAAGGGGGAAATAGCGGCCCGGCCCTACGGTTCCCTGGTAGCATCCGAAAGCGGAATTGCAGTGACCTACGGCCTGTACAATGCCCAGGAAAGAGGCACTCTTTTTATCGGCCCTGGAACTGAGGTTTATGCAGGAATGGTAGTAGGTGAAAACTCACGGGGGGATGACATTACAGTCAATGTCTGCAAGCAAAAGCACCTGACCAATACACGTGCTGCTGGTTCTGATGATGCTTTGCGATTAGTACCCCCCATTACCATGTCCCTGGAAAAATATTTGGAATTCATAAAAGAGGATGAATTGCTGGAAGTAACCCCTAAATCGCTCAGGTTGCGAAAAGCAATTCTTGATAAAGGTCTTCGCCAGAAGGCGGCCAAAAATAAAACCCTGGTACACTCATGAATAAATGGCTAATCGGTGCCCGATTTCGGTTTTACTTTCTTTTATCTGCCCCATCGGCAGTTCCAGCACAAATTGGGCAGCACTTACCCAGGGACTGACCTTGTAAGGGGTCAGCCTTTCTATTGCATTAACAACCTGGTAGGTTGGGCTAACAAAGAGCAAATCGATGGCAAATCTCATACCAAAGCTATGCACCATTTGACAGGGAAATAGGATGAGTCCCTCGCCTGGATTGAAGGCTTTTCTGCCCATCAACCCCTGCAAACGGCTGAGAAAATTGTCAGCCCATACAGCTTCATGGGCTACAATAATATTGGTATTTAGGTTTTTCACCACTACTTTTTTCATATGCTTCTCCAAGGGTATATGGCAAACAACTGCGCAATGCCTGATTATTAGAGATTATCCATAAGCTGCAACACTGCGGGCCCCAATAAAACTATCATTATAGTAGGAAAAATAAAAATTACCATAGGTATCAGAATTTTTATAGGAGCTTTTTGGGCTGTCTCCTCTGCTTTTACCCGGCGGTTCATGCGTACTTGGCTGGATTGCACCCTTAGAACATTGCCGATGCTGACACCTAGCTGATCCGCCTGAATAACCGATCCTAGAAATACTGTTATCTCATCTATATTCAGGCGTTGGCTCATATCCCTTAAGGCTTCTCTCCTCGGTTTTCCCATGCTAATCTCCTGTAAAGCCTTCTCAAATTCCTTACTTAGAGGCCCTGGAAACTTCTCCACCACCTTTTGTACTGCAGAATCAAAACTCAGCCCTGCTTCAACACTTACACATAAAAGGTCCAGAATATCAGGAAGGGATCTTAGCATTTCTTCCTTTCTGCTCCTCTCCCGGGACTTTAAGAAAAGGTCAGGGAGCATCAAACCCAAAATGGCCAGCAGCAGCAACCATAACAAATCACCGGTCATTACTCCAGCCAAAACAGCTACCGCAACAATCAGGAACCTCAGCACCACATAACTTTCTGGATTAAGGCCCAATGGGTAGCCTGCAATCATCAGTTTTTTTTCATACATCTCCATTTTGTTTTTCGGGACAAATCGAGCCGAAGTCCAACTGGTAAACTGCCCCAACAGGGATCCCAATCTTTCCGTCAAGGGCCGGTTCAATGCCGGAGGCAGGTAAACTTCATCAGCCTCACGGGAAAGGTCTTTTAATCTTTGCATAATCACCAGTTTTCTTCTTTTACAGGTAAAAATTATAGCGGCTATGCTGCTGGCAACAGCTAGCCCTGCTAAGAAAGTAATTATATAATCCAACCCTACCACCCCACAGATTGGTTTCCCAGGATTAAAGGTCAACTTGGGTTATGCGCTTAATCAGGATTATCCCCAGGATTTCCGATACCCCCGCCGCAGCCAGGATGAGTATACCTCTGGAATCCTGTATCATATAGTTGAAATAGCTGGGGTTTATAATAAGCATAATTCCGATCAGAATCACCGGGAGCAGCCCAATAACAGCGCCGGACATTCTACCCTGGGCTGTTAATACCCTTATCTCTTTTTTGATCCTTGCTCTTTCCCTTATGGTATTAGAAATATTATCCAGGATTTCAGCCAGATTCCCGCCAATCTGCCGTTGAATAATGATTCCGGTAATAACCATATCCAGGCTTTCGTTCCCCACCCTTTTGCTCATATTTAATAAGGCTTCTTCTGTACCGAATCCCAAGTTCATTTCCCGCAAAGTCCACGAAAACTCCGTAGAAATTGGAGCAGGCATTTCCTTCCGAACTGCATCCATAGCTTGTTGAAAACCGAACCCGGCTCTGAGGGCATTGGCCATTATCACCAGAGCATCACCCAGCTGTAAATTTAATGCCTGCATTCTCCTATCTCTACAGGTTCTAACATACAATTGAGGAATTATCCCCCCGCATAGAATCATGATAATGGCCAACCATATATTCCGGCTAATTAAGTAAGCTAAAAGAGGCAATATCACAATTAATGCAAGACAAGCGGCAACATACTCTTCTCCCCTTAAAGGTATTCCAGCTTTAACCAGATCATCCTGAATACCCTCTAGGTAGGAACGAGGAGCAAATATTCCAGAAAACTTGTTAACATAAAGTTGCAAAACTCCGCGCCAATCAATCTTGTTATCCAGATTCTTTTTACTATCTCTAATTACGCTCAACCTTTTCTGGTAGATTTCCTCTTTGGAAAACAGATAGAAAAAAGCTCTGACAAGGCAGCTGATAGCCCCAAAAATAGCCAGGCAGATAATCACCTCCATGAGCGCCTCTCCTTTCTATCCAACAAGCTTTCTCTAAAAACTGGTAATATGTTTCTGCGCGGGGGCAAAATATTCCAATGGAAGGTTAATTCCCATAGACTTTAACTTCTCCAGACATTTAGGCTGCACACCGGTTGCCTCATGGTGTCCGAGCACCCTGCCCTGCCTGTCCAGTCCTTCCTTTTTAAAAACAAAAATGTCCTGCAGGGTAATAATATCACCTTCCATACCAACTACTTCAGTAATATTGACAATTTTTCTGCTTCCATCCGACAGGCGGCTCTGGTGAACTATTATATCAATCGCCGAAGCGATCTGTTCTCTAATAGCCTTTATGGGAAAATCCATTCCTGCCATTAAAACCATGGTTTCCAGCCGGCTAATCATATCTCGCGGTGAGTTGGAGTGGCCGGTAGTAAGAGACCCATCATGGCCGGTATTCATGGCCTGGAGCATATCCAGAGCTTCGCCGCCCCTGACTTCTCCCACTACCAGACGATCCGGTCTCATTCTCAAGGAATTCCTTACCAGATCTCTAATAGTAATCTCTCCGCGATTATCAACATTGGCTGGTCTGGTCTCCAGAGAAATCACATGATCCTGGTGCAGATCCAGCTCTGCTGAATCTTCTATAGTAATAATGCGCTCATCAGCAGGTATAAATGAAGAGATAATATTTAAAGTGCTGGTTTTTCCTGCTCCGGTTCCGCCTGATACAATAATGTTGAGCCGGCCTTTTACGCAAGCCTGAAGAAAAGCCGCCATCTCATAAGTAAGTGTCTTTTTTCTTATCAAATCCTCTACTCTAAGCAAATTGGAGGAGAATTTCCTAATAGTCAGAACACAACCATTAAGAGCCAGCGGAGGAATAATCGCATTTACCCTTGAACCATCAGGCAGTCTGGCATCAACCATAGGGACGCTTTCATCAACTCTCCGGCCCAAGGGAGCGATAATTCTCTCGATAATGTTATACAAATGCTCATTGTCCCTGAATTTTACCGGACTGATCTTTAGTTTGCCATTTTCCTCAACATAAACCTGCTTGGGTCCATTAACCATTATTTCCGAAATATTCTCATCCCGCAGCAGGGGGGTAATTGGCCCGAAACCTAAAACTTCATCGACTACCTGTTGGATTATAGTTTCCCGCTCATTACGGGTGAGTATCTCAGAGTCTTTTTCTATAATGGATTCACTGATTCTGATGATTTTTTCCTTCACTAAATCATCAGGTCCACTTTGGCCCTTCTGGTAATTGAACTGATCTGTTTCCATTTCTTTTATTATTTCCCGGTGAATCCTAACCACCAGATTCTGAAACCGATCTCCTGATGTCTCCTTTTTCAGAGGAGCGGTGTTCATAATTGCATCAGACTGTCCTTGCAATCGGGTCAAAAGCGACATCTATGTACCCCCTCAACTTAAGCTCATTATTATCTGTTTATGTTGCAACTAATCCCATCAATTCTGTTATACTTCTTGAAATAGCCGCTTTAGGATTAAGCTTGACAAAGGGAATTCCCTGGTTCAAGGAAGCAACGACCAATTTACCATCACTAGGTATTTCTGCTGATATCTTCATTTCCAATACACTTTCCACATCTCTAGGTTCAATACCGGCAATTCCCGAAGAACGGTTTAAAACCAGCCGGGCCTTATCAAGTAATTGCAGGCTGCGTAAGACTTCAATTCCTTTCTTAATATTCTTTATAGTAGGAAGGTCCAGAGATACAATAAGTATAATGGTATCAGCTAATTCAAGCGCAGATAGAGTGATTTCATCAATAAATGACGGTGTATCGATCAGGGTATACTCGTAAACGGACCTAAACACCTTGAGAATAGTCTCCGCTTGCTGAGCAGTAACCAATTCGGCCAGTTCCGGCTTAGGTGGTGCAGCCAGGATGTCCACGCCGTTTCTTTCATAAACATACTCCTCCAGAAGCGTTTTATCCACCTGGTCCCCCTCCTGGATCAATTCAGAAATGGTGCGGCGAGGGTTCAAATCCATCATTATACTTATATCACCGAATTGGACATCCAAATCAACCAGTCCTACCAGGCCCTTATACTTTTGCCCCAAAGCCACCGCCAGGTTAGTACAGATAACACTCTTGCCCACTCCCCCTTTGGTGCCAAAGATGGTAATCAGTTTATTCTCTTTAGGGGGAGCCGTTTTGGGCTGGCGGGTTTCAGCAGTTGTTTTATTGGCCAACTGACGGCGCAATTCTGCCACCTGCCTGACTGTGGCGTGCAGTTCCGGAGCCGACAGAGGTTTAGTAAGATATTCTTTAGCCCCGGCCAGCATGGCCCTGCGAAAGCTTTGTATTTCATCATCAAGGGAAATTATAATAACGAAAACCTTTGGAAAATTAATAGTAATTTGCTTGGTTACTTCTATCCCACTAATGTCAGGCAGTTTGGTTTCCATTATGACTACCTCAGGGCTGGTTATCATGATTTTTTCTATAACCTGTTTACCCGAGGCTGCTTCTGCCACCACATCAATGGAATGGTCAAGTTCCAGCAATCTTCTTATCCCTTTTCGGGTATTGTCATTACTGTCTGCAAGTAACACTCTAATTTTCTTCATTACTTATTTCCTTTTGCTATTTTAAAAAATCCGTCAAGGTCATAGGCTTAATATCTGCCCGGGACTTATCCACCGGCGATCGGAGCAATAACCTTAGCCGCCCTTTTTCAGAGGCGAGAACCAGCGGCTGGGCTTCCTGTGGGGAAACCAAAAGGGTTAAAGTCTTTTTGTCTGATTGGTTACTTCCGGTGGCAACTCCATCAACTTTCAACACCTCTATGTCCTGAAGGGTCAATAGGGTATATGGCTCCTCCTTTTCATTCCCCTTGGCATCCAGCACCGGAATATTTACAGTTGCCATAATATCCACTCTGTCGCCAGGTTGAATCCCTCCGGAAACACCAGAAACCTTATCTACCTCAATTGAGATGGCCCTTTTGGCTCCAGGTACTGAATAGGCAGTCCGGTCTGATTTTTCGCCTGGAGTCAACAAATGGCTTGCTAACAGCTCTTGACCCGCAGTAATATCAGAAAGAGCTATTTTCCCTGCTGCCTCATTCCTTTCCTTAATAGCATTAGGATGGACATAGCGGCCAGGGATTTGCACTACCGTCAGCTGCTCCGCCAGGACAATAGTATCCCGGGGAATATCCGTCCGAGCTTTTACTACCTGAACCAAATCATCAGGCTTATAACGCTCCTTAATATCCTGCAGGTAGTTATAAAAGAGCAGTGAAGCAATACATCCACATATTATCGCTACTAACCAGTACCTTCTCGTGCCTTTTAACAACCAAAAACCCTCCTCAATTGCTCAATTGAGTTCCGTACACACCAAAATCCGGAGCATCAGCAGCGATTTCGCCTGGTACTGCATATCGGACAAAAGACCCCCGGACCCAATTATCATTGCCATGACCCACGTACTCGTCGACAAAAAAAGCACCAAATCCTGTTATAGTAAAAGTGTAGCCGTCCATAACTCCCATAGGGACAATGAGAATCCTGGGGCATCCATCCACGTAGCTGTTTATGGTACACTCAGGGCTATGATGACACCGGTCGATCCGGTAGTCTATACCTGTCTTGGTAGGCCCAGACATATTCCCTGACTCAACCTCAACCGTATCACCGATTTTTAGCAAACCATCATAGCCGAACCTGACATTATTCCTATAGTCGTCGGCCCCGCTCCCTCCCAATCTTAGAGCACCAAACCATCCACGTTCATGTTCTCCTAGAGCTCCTGCTTTGAGAATTACCTCCTCCCCGAATTCGTAATCTGCTGCCCAGACCCCAAATGGAGTAACCCCACTCACTCCAGCCAGGGGAACCACCCGGGCCTCTGCCTGAGAACTGACTTGCTCTTCTTCGAAACCCAGCAACCGGGCAAAAAGCAAATTAACATCACGCCTGGCTGAACCGGTCAATGACTTATTGTCTTCCCCCACCTCAAAAGAGACTTCCCCCGCCTCCAGGCCGTTCAAAGCCGCGTATTCAGCAGCAACCTGCAAAGCCCGGGAGGGGCTGCCAGGCAATTCCTGAACTCCTGCCAGAACCGCGCTGTCCACTGCGTCAACCAATCGCACCTTGTTAAGGTAGAGTAAACCAGCATCAATTACCAGAGCAGCAAAGCCAGCCATAACAACCATTCCCGCTGCCAGTAAAACTGAAATACTGCCTTTTTGATCATTTTTCAATCTTTCCCACCAGGTCATTACAACACACCTCTTTTACTTTTCAATCCGCATAAAACACTCACTGGATAAAGGCAGCGGATTAGGCAAGATGTCTGCAATCAAGGGAATTATCAAGTCTACCGAATAATCGACCCGGACTGCCAGTGCCTCTCCTCGCACTCGGTCTTCATAGGAAGGGGAAATGTTTACGGAAAGGGCTCCAGGGTTGAGCCACGAAGCCCTAGAGGTTATCAGGTTTTCTATTTCTGCATCGTTGTGTCCTACTGCCCCGAAACGGGCACCATCCCTGGCCAGACTGCTGACCAGAAGAGCAGACCCGTAAACCCTGCCGAACTCAACGATCCCAAAAAGTAACAGCAATAATATAGGCAATACCAGGGCCATTTCCACCAGGCCTTGCCCTTTTTCATTAGGAAAAAAACGGGTAAAGCGCACAACTACCACCACCCACTGAAATAGCTGGTTACAGCACCGAGGGCAATTGCCAGCCCATAAGGAAAGGTATCGGGATCATCATTGCTCTCAATAGTGGAAAGACTGGCAATCCCCAGAGGAGCCAGCAATAGACTGCTTAACATCTTTTTTAGAGTCTCTTTCAGCCTTCCTTTTGATAACAGGTAGGCTGCAGCAATTAATCCTCCCCATAGGGCCATAAACACAAATGAACCTAAAACGAATAGACTTCCTTTAAAAGCACCAATCATTCCCAACAGTTTCACGTCTCCGCCCCCCAGCCAACCCATACCAAAAGGCAGAAACAGAACCATAAGGCCCACCATGAAACCCTTAAAGCCAAACCACAATGCTTGGTATCCTTCTGTTAAACCGTGGTATGCAAAAGCTGCTATCATGCCTGTAATGATCAGATAATTAGGAATTTTTCGGGTCCGATAATCATACAGGACTGCTATGAGCAGAATGAGCAATAATAAATAATCAATGTACATTGGCCTTCCCGCCTTGAATTAAAAATAGCCCCGCTTGATATAGCAGGGCATAAGGGGGTTGTAAAATTGCCAGACTACCCGAGTTAAAATGTAATACTGTCGAAAAGGGTTGTTAACCTTCCGCCGAGAGCCTGAATTGCAACCATAACCACAACTGCTATCCCTGCCAATATTAGTCCGTATTCTGCCATACCCTGTCCTTTTTCATCTCTTGCCAATTTTTTTATCATCGTAATCATTCCTATTGCACCTCCTGCAATTTATTTCATTCTGTAAAGTAGATACTATCCCATCAGGGACAAAAAAAAAATCAACTTAAAGGCTCATTTTTTGTCATATAATGATCACAATTTTTGTCCGGGTGTATGGTCCTTAATAGTTTAAATTTTTAGGACCTAATTCCCATAATTTCATACAAATGGGCAGGGCAAAGGGGCCGCAGCTGTTGGGAATCATGATGACATGCCGGTGTAAAGGTTAGAATTCAGAATGGCTGTCTTTAAATCCTTTGCCATATACTTGTACAGCCTCGTTAACAGTTATAAATGCACCAGGATCTAATTGAAAGATAATTTCGGTTAGTCTGGGTAGTTGGGTCCTGGCAATAGTAACCATTATAATCTTCTTATCCTCCCCTGAATATGCCCCCTTGCCCACCAGGAAAGTGCAACCACGGTGCAACTTGTCTAAAACCGCCTGGGCAATCATATCGCTTTTTTCCGAAACAATAATGGCGGTTCGATTAACCCAAAAGCCCAACTCCACCGCATCTACAACTCTTCCTGAAACATAGATAGTTATAGCCGAGAAAAGCACCATTTCCAGATCAAGAATGGTTAGAGCAAAAACCAATACCAGCAGATTAGACATAAACAAAACCTGGCCGATATTATGTCCCCATAACCGTCTGAACACTACAGCAATAATATCGGTTCCTCCCGTTGAACCCCGGCTCAATAGAACCATGCCTAGCCCCAATCCTGATATGACCCCGCCCAATACTGCAGCCAGCAGAGGCTCGTCCAGTTTCAATTCCACCGATTGGATTACCGCTAAGAATAAGGAAAGGGAAAAGGTCCCCAACAAACTGTACAGGACAAACCTTGTGCTGACTAACCGATATCCGGCAAAAAAGATGGGGGCATTCAAAACAAGATACCATATCCACACCTCAATTCCGGTGTGATACTCCAATACCATGGCAATTCCAGCCACACCTCCGGTTACCAGGTTGGCAGGTATTAGTATGGCTTTAATGGCCAGGGCCATAATAAAAGTCCCCAAAAAAATGCTAAAAATATCCCTAAAGGAAATATTTTCTTTTATAAAAACCACCGGCCGGGTAACTATTCCATTTTTTTTCATACATAATCCCCCATTATTATGTTCATGAGTAATTATAGATTGACCATCCAGGATGCCACTGATGCACATCCGCTGCGCTTCGCACTATTGAGGTTGCACCCTCCGGGTACCACTGATGTGCTCCGCTGCGCTTCGTACTATTGAGGTTGCACCCTCCGGGTACCACTGATGTGCTCCGCTGCGCTTCGTACTATTGAGGTTGCACCCTCCGGGTACCACTGATGCACATCCGCTGCGCTGCGCACTATTGAGGTTGCACCCTCCGGGTACCACTGATGCACATCCGCTGCGCTTCGTACTATTGAGGTTGCACCCTCCGGGTACCACTGATGTGCTCCGCTGCGCTTCGTGCTATTGAGGTTGCACCCTCCGGGTACCACTGATGCACATCCGCTGCGCTTCGTACTATTGAGGTTGCACCCTCCGGGTACCACTGATGCACATCCGCTGCGCTGCGCACTATTGAGGTTGCACCCTCCGGGTACCACTGATGCACATCCGCTGCGCTTCGTACTATTGAGGTTGCACCCTCCGGGTACCACTGATGCACATCCGCTGCGCTGCGCACTATTGAGGTTGCACCCTCCGGGTACCACTGATGTGCTCCGCTGCGCTTCGTGCTATTGAGGTTGCACCCTCCGGGTACCACTGATGCACATCCGCTGCGCTTCGTACTATTGAGGTTGCACCCTCCGGGTACCACTGATGCACATCCGCTGCGCTGCGCACTATTGAGGTTGCACCCTCCGGGTACCACTGATGCACATCCGCTGCGCTTCGTACTATTGAGGTTGCACCCTCCGGGTACCACTGATGTGCTCCGCTGCGCTGCGCACTATTGAGGTTGCACCCTCCGGGTACCACTGATGTGCTCCGCTGCGCTTCGCACTATTGAGGTTGCACCCTCCGGGTACCACTGATGCACATCCGCTGCGCTTCGTACTATTGAGGTTGCACCCTCCGGGTACCACTGATGCACATCCGCTGCGCTGCGCACTATTGAGGTTGTACCCTCCGGGTACTACTGATGTGCTCCGCTTTATACAATCAAGTGCGATGGCGGAGAATTTAGATCCACTTCCGCATTGAAGGGTCCCGGAAAAAGCTAAGAGAAATGTCCCCGCTTGAAACCGCGAACACCTCTCTTTAAAATCACAGCCATCCCCATTAAACACCTTTCTCAGTTCAAACTGATACAGCACTAAAACTGTTCTATTTATACCATTCGTCAATAAGACTCATAGCTTTTTCAGCCAGCTCAGTATATACGCTGCGGCCACTTGCATCCATACCAACTATAAACGGCCCCATCTCTTCAACCTGTAAAGCCCAAACCGCCTCAGCCAAACCTAATTCCGGCCAGAACACATTACTAACCTTTTTAATATTTTGAGCCATTTTAACCCCACACCCCGGGGCAGCTTGAAGATAAGCCATTCCATTTTCCACAAAGGCTTTTCTGGATTCCTCTCCCATACCACCTTTGCCAATTATTAGTTTAACTCCTAATTCGGCCACAAACCGGGCATATCCCTCCAACCTTAAAGATGTTGTAGGACCGAAAACCTCTATATTCCATCCGTCTGGTTTCTTAGCCACTACCGGGCCGGCATGGAAAATCACTCCTCCCTTTAATTCAAAAGGCAGTTCGCCAACCTCTGCAATAGTCTCCTTCATCTTGGCGTGAGCGAAGTCACGGGCCGAATATATAATGCCATGCAAATAAACCATATCTCCCACTTCTAATGATCTGACGGCATCCGTACTAATGGGAGTCTCCAGTTTTACAGTTTTCATAATATTTCCCCCTTTTTGTTATCTAAAAAACAGTCTCCATTCTCCCATCAGAATAAAACCGCAAACCTCCCCGGCGTGCCACCCAACAACTGAAATTAACACATACCGGGGTAATAGACGTGTGGGTAGCCCCCCAGCCAATTTTTACCGCCAGAGCCGTCATACGCCCCCCAATACCTGCAGGGCCTATACCCAGCTGGTTAACCCTATTCAGTAATTCCTCCTCCAGTTCCGCTATCAAAGGATCAGGATGAAGATCACGCCAGTCTCTGACACTTAATTCTTTCCGGCTCAACTTGGCTGCAACATCGGTCTGTCCTCCTATGCCAATACCAAGAGCAACAGGTCCACAGGGGATACCCCCCGCCCGCACTACTGTTTCTAATACGAAGCGTTTAAGGCCTGAATAATCCCGGCCAATTTGTTCAGGAGCAAATACTCTTACAGCATTAGCCTTTTCAGCACCCCCACAACCCTTAAAGCTTAAAATTACCTCAAAATGGTCCAGATCGGGAACAAATTCATATTCAAAATTGGGCACACCCTGACCCGAATTGTCCCCACTATTAGCCCGAGTTAAAGGATGTACTATGCTGGGGCGCAAATAGCCATCCCGGGTAGCAGATACTATAGCCTGGGAAAATATCCTGGGGAGATCTAAATCGAAACCTTTGCCCATACGGACATAAACCGTCGGGTAGCCTGGTGACTGACAAACCGGTTTATTCAGCTTCCCAGCCAGGGATACGTTTTCGATCATGGTCTTAAGGATACCCCGAGCCCGTTCTTCAGTCTCATTCTCATAGGCTTGCTGCATCAATTCCAGGCAATCCGGGGAAATTGTTGTACATACCCTTCTAACCAGCTTGTTAATAGCATCTTCAACTTCATGCTCTCTCCATCCCATAGCCTAATCCCTCCCTTGAAGAGTTTCTGACTAGTTCAATTAAGCAAGTCGGTTTTCCTCTATTTATTATGGTAATTTTTATCTTATACGTCGGAGTGCCGTAATGGTTTAACATGTTATTATTAAGACACAGTGAAAGAGGAGAATGGCTTGGTCGGGAAAAGAAAATTAATGTTGATAATAGCGCTTATAGCCATGTTTTTACTGGCAGCTTTTTATAATGGTTTGGTGGTTAGACAATACACCATCGAAACTGAAAGGCTGGCTGCCGGAGAATCTGTTCGGATAGTGTTGGTTACCGATTTGCACAGCCACATCTACGGCAAAAACCAGACCGGGATTATTGCATTAATAAAAAAGCAGAATCCTGACGTTATAGCCCTGGCCGGAGATATTGTAGATGATCAAGCCCCTATAAAGGGTGCAGAAATGTTTCTGACAGAATTAAAGAATATCGCCCCCGTTTATTATGTTACCGGCAACCATGAGTTTTGGTCCGATGATATAGCCAACATCAAAAAAACTATCCGCCAATACGGCATAACAGTCCTGGAAAACAATTATGAACAGATTATGATTAATAATGCTTCCATAATAATTGGGGGAGTGGACGATCCCGAAGTTGTTTATGAAAAACCCGGTTACAACTGGCCGGAAGAAATCCTCCATGCCTTTTCTGCCCTGCAGAATAAACCAGATTATAAAATACTCCTATCTCATCGCCCCGAACTGGTAGAAATATACCGAGAAACATGTTTTGACCTGGTGTTATCCGGGCATGCCCACGGAGGACAGGTTAGAATACCTTTTCTGCTCAATGGCCTTTATGCCCCCAATCAAGGCTGGTTCCCTCCATATGCCGGAGGTATGTACAACCATTGTTCACTGACCCATATTGTTAGCCGCGGTGTTTCTTATAACCCCCGCTTGCCCCGCATATTCAATCCGCCGGAAATAGTGGTAGTAGAAATAAAAGGCTTGTAACAGAAAGAACGTCCCCCTTGTAACAGGTGTAAGTTCCTTGGCGGACCAGCGTAACAATAGATAAATATCTGAACGAGAGGAAGTTTGATGTTATGAAACGAGTGGTTGGATGTGTCTTAATGGCGCTATTGGTGTTGTGTCCCCCGGCCTTAGCCAACCAGTCCTTTGATGGCATTTTTGCTGATACTCAAGGCCATTGGGCAGAGAGTATCATCGCTAATGCCTATAATCAAGGATTGATGCTGGGAATGGGTGTGAACGAGTCGGGCGCCAGGATCTTTTGTCCGGAAGGACCGGTAACCCGCGGCCAACTGGCAGTAGTTCTGCAGCGGGTCTTTGATCTGGACTACGCAAATCTCCGGTTTATCAAAGAACCGGTGGCCAGCGAGTATTTCTATGATGTGCAGGATGACGCCTGGTACAGCAAGGCGGTTGTCATGGGAGCAATAAACAATGTGTTTACCCGCAAAGACGAATTCAGACCAAACGAAAAGGTAACCCGGATTGAATTGGCGGTGAGCATCTACCGGGCATTCCAGGCCAAAGGCATAAATGTTCCCATGATAATGCTTATGCCTATTTACGATGATACGGCCCATCTTTTCCAAGAAGAAACCAATGCCATGGTGTTCGTAAGCAATACCGGTATTATGAAGGGCGACAAGCAGCTCTTCCGCCCCCATGATCCCATTACCCGGGCTGAAATGGCCAAAGTTTTGTGTCAATGCGCGGAACTGGTAAGGATGAATGCCGTGCAGGCTCCTTCTTCCCTCCCCGGCACCAAGCTCAACATTAAAGAAGTAAAAAGCCAATCAGAACTGATAAACATTGATCTGCACATCCCTGTAATCAGCGGTATGGCCGATAAGGAAATACAAAACCGCCTCAATCAGATAATGGAGAATGATGCCCTGGAGCGGCAGGCAGCCATGATAGCCGAAGCCGAAGCTGCTTCAGATTTTATCCTGACAGAACCTTACCATACCTTTGAATTAGTCAGCAGGTTTTATCAATATTATATAACTGATGATATCCTGAGCTTATATGTTGACTACTATTCCTTTACCGGTGGTGCCCATGGCATGACCGAACGGAAAGCCTATAATTTTGATCTGAACACCGGAGAAGAATTGGAATTAAGCGACTTTTTTGCCCCCGGCAGCAACTACCAGGAAATAATTAACAAGATCGTGCAGGCCGAGATTGACCGCAATCCAGGCATATATTTTGAAGGAGAATGGGGTTTTAAAGGTATAAAGGAGGACCAGGGTTTTTACCTGGAAAATGGCCACCTGATAGTTTTCTTTCTCCAGTACGAAATTGCCCCTTATGCGGCTGGTATAAGGACCTTTGCCGTTCCCGTTGCCCTACCTCCCAACTATAACCAGGAGGATTCCAGCGATGAAACTCAAGTAGCAGAAGTGGTGAAAAATTTCGGCCAAAACCTAAAAAGCGTCTCCCTATTGGCTTCTGCCGATATACTAAAGAATAGTATTCAGGAAAATTACAGCCCATATGTGTCTCCGGAGTTAATTGCCAAGTGGCAGCAAGACCCAGGGAATGCCCCCGGTAGGGTTACTTCCAGCCCCTGGCCGGAACGAATAGACATACTGGGTATTGACATACAATCCGATCTTAAATATGAAGTTAGAGCCGAAATAATTGAAGTGACCAGTACGGAACTTGCCAATGGCGGTTATGCCGCCAAACAGCCTATTACCCTGACAGTAGAGAAAATAAACAATAACTGGCTTATCACCTCCTACGAGTTATAACGAAAAGTCCAAGGGAGAGTAATTTGCAGTTCAGAATAATAAATGTTATACCAAAAGGCGGTTTTGCTTTAGTGATGCTCAACCGCTTTTCTTTTCATATAAAAAATAAGTTTCTGAATAACCAGGGGATGAGGCATTAAAACTAATTATGCTGGCGTTAACAACAACATTGACCTGAATGACACCAGAAAGAAGACTATTAATCGTAGTCCGGGCAAAAAATTACTTAAAATAGCAGCAAGCTCTAGGCAAATGACTAATTGAGCGGTATTATAAAAAACACATGACAGGTATACGGGTCTTAAACAAAATGAATTATTATCAGATAAATTAGTTTACATGGCTGCATTTTTGAATTATCATAATACTCCCTTGATAATAAATAATTCTTAGTAAACTATGGTAAAATATAATATCTATAATATAGGAGGCATCTTATGAACAATGTTGAAAAAGCGTTAATCCATGCATTATTTATTCACCTGCATCACAATGCCGATAAGGCCATTAACTTTGCCCTGTTCAAGGAACTCAACCAAAAAGTAGACAAGCTTTGGCCAGGTGCTTTACTGGTTGGACCCGATGCCAACGATGATGCTGCCGTATTTAAGATCCCCAATACCAATTGCTTTATTACTGCTAAGATGGAAAGCCACTGCTCCCCTTGCGTTCCCCGGCCTTATGACTCAGCAGCTACCGGTGCCGGAGGAGCTATGCGGGATGTGGTAGCCATGGGGGCTCGGCCCATGTTTTTGTTGGATTTTATTGGCACTCGCCCCCTGGATCAAGAAGTAATTGTTGGCCCCTGTGGTTTTGAGGGAAAATGCACCTGCGGCGAATGCGAAATAATGACCAGCAAAGATAGAATCAACCTTATGCTAAAAGGTATTGCTGATATGTGTGAAACCATGGGGGTATTCGTTGTAGGAGGAGGATTTTCCACCTCCTTCAGTGATATTGTCCCCGCCACAGTTGTATCCATTATTGGCCAGCAAGTAACAGATAAACCCCTGACTAAACCGGCCAAATCCGCTGGAGATAAGATAATTATTATCGGCGAAACCAGTACTGATGGTAATGATACCCTGTACCGGGCCGGATTGGTAACAACCATGAAGCCGGCAGTAGCCCTTTTCGCCGAAGAAAAGACAACTATGGAAGCGACCCTGGCAGCCTTTGCTACCGGAAAAATTAAAGCCTGCTCTGACCTGGGAGCAGCCGGCATTGGTGCCGCTGTATGTGAATCAACCAGGTTTGGCGGTTTGGGAGCCAGAGTCGAGTTGGACAAAGTTCCGGTAAAAACAGATGCCATTACTCCTGAGGAAATTCTTATTTGCGAGACTCAAGCCCGTATGTTGCTCCAGGTTGAACCCCAATACGTTGATGAAGTATTGGCAGCCATCAAGACCAAAAATGGCATTGCCGCTGTCATAGGCGAAATTACCGATAAAGATTTTAATATCTTTGAATACCAGGGACAGGTTACTGCAATTATACCCAACAAACCTTCTGCCGAAGTATTAAAATCCCTGGGCGGTGAATAAGCAACAAAAAACCCTTCAGCCCTCCATGGGGGGCGAAGGGTCTTTTTATTGCCAACCAGGGGAACGCTTCAAAAGGATTTTCCGTATTCAATGGCCTCCAAGGCCCAATATTCAGGA
Source organism: Syntrophomonadaceae bacterium (assembly GCA_050949885.1). Lineage (GTDB taxonomy): Bacteria > Bacillota > Syntrophomonadia > Syntrophomonadales > Syntrophomonadaceae > JBMNGO01. Next base: position 542,587 of record JBMNGO010000001.1, read on the forward strand.
ATATCGTCAGCAATTCGGCAATTGCCGATACCAAAAGGCAGCACATAATTAATCTTGGTGTTGCGGACTTTTTTGTCAGTTTGCATGGCCAGATATACCTGGTTACTATCCAGGTCAGATATATTGCATCCTAGTCCCAAGTTTCTAATCAGGTTTTCAATCCTTACCCTTTCCTGAGAGCTTAACCAGCCTTTCTTTTGTGCCAGAAAAGATGCCATTACAATACCCACGGCTACAGCCTGCCCGTGTTTATATTTTTGGTACTGGCCCAGCACCTCTATGGCATGGCCAAAGGTATGCCCAAGATTTAAAATCATACGCAAGCTATGTTCTTTTTCATCTTGGGATACAATACGGCTTTTATTAAAACAGGATTTGGCAATAATCTTCTTAAGAAGTTCGGGGTCCTTTTGTAAAATCAGATCACAGTGCCCTTCCAGATAAGAAAAAAATTCTTTATCCTGAATTATTCCATATTTTATGACTTCTCCCAGTCCGGACAAATACTCCTCTTCTGGCAAAGTCTTGAGAGTTTGGGGATCAGCAATAACCAGCCGGGGCTGGTAAAAAGCCCCCAGCAGATTTTTCCCACGGGTATGATTTATTCCCACTTTCCCCCCCACACTGCTGTCAACCATGGCCAGCAGTGTAGTTGGCATCTGAACGAACTCGATTCCCCGGTAAATGATGGCTGCCACAAAACCCGCCAAATCCCCAACCACACCTCCGCCTAGGGCTACTACGGCCCCACTCCGCTCCAGGTTCCAGGATATGGCTTGATCTATGAGATTCATCACTTCATTAATGTTTTTATACTCTTCCCCATCCGGCATCAACCCTGTTAAAACTTGACAACCTGCGTTTTTCAATGATTGTTCCACCAGTTGCCCATAAAGGGCATAAACCGTAGGGTTGCTGATCAAGAATAGCTTATCAGCAGAAATAGCCTGGCTAATAAGTTTCCCGCAATCATTGACAGCCCCGTTATCAATCAGCACCTTATAACTCTTTTCCGCTAACTCCACTAATATCTCTTTCATTCCTACCACCTTTGTTACACCGGGACGTTTTATCTGCAACAATTACTTGCTCCAGACTATATACCCTGTGCCCCTTTCAATCTTTCCAATAGAATTGACCGCATATAATCCACAGGAGGATCAATCCCTGTTAATAGGGCAAAACTCAAAGCCCCCTGATAGACCAGCATCCACAGTCCGTCAACAGTCTTAAGCCCCTGGGCCCTTCCCAGGGAAAGCAGCTTGGTTTCTAAAGGATTATAAACAATATCGTATAGGATGGCATCCTTTTTTACTCCTTCTAAAGAGGTTAAAACAGAAGACGAAACATGGGGAAGCATTCCCACCGGTGTACAGTTTACAATTAAATCAGCTCGCCCCAGCCAATCCCGGGACTCCCGGCCCATGAGAGCTGCCGCTGATGCGCACCCGCCTTCCATGTTTATAAAATCAGCCAGTTTTTTGGCCTTTTCCAGATTTCGGGCCAAAAAAACTATTTCCTTAGCTCCTGCCTTGGATAATTCATAAGATACCGCCCGAGCCGCTCCCCCCGCTCCCAGGATTAAAACTGTCCCCGGGGCGGAAGCTCTGTAAATCCTGAGCCCCCTCATAAATCCCTCCCCGTCCAGGTTGTGCCCGATTAATCTGCCTTCCCGGTTTTCAATCAAATTTACCGCCTGGCAGGCTTGGGCGTAAGGGGTTAGTTCATCCAAAAAAGGAAGCACTTTTTCCTTAAACGGGATAGTAATGTTGACGCCGCGAATCTTTAGGGCGCGAATGGCCATAATGGCATCTCCCAAAAACCTTTCATCAACCTGAAAAGGAAGGTAAATTCCATTGTATCCCAAAAGCTTCATAACCTGGTTATGCATCAGGGGAGATAAGCTGTGTTCTAACGGGTTGCCTATTATTCCCATAATAGTAGTATTAGTATTGATTACCATACTGGGCCTCCCATGGCTATAATTCACCTTAGTCTAGTGATCATCCATACCGGGCACGATGTTTAAACAATTTTACCAAGAATAATAATTTTCCACAACTTGCCATTCTTGCCTTACCATAAATAGCCGCGCCTCCAAACCAGGAACTATCCCGCTCTGGGCCGCGGTTAAGTGAAATAGCCCTTCCCCTCTCCCACGGAAGCCGAATTTGTGAACCTAGGGTTGAATAGCACCGTTCTCCTGGCATCTACCCAGGAACGCATAGCTCAGCTGTGCTTTTCCGGGAAAGAAGGACAATAATAATGCTAGTGCGACCGAGAGAGCCGTCAGACTGTGTGAAAAGTCAAGAAATTATGAAGTCAATTTACTTAAGTGGAGAGAGACTACAAAAACTCAGAGGTTTTTTTAAGGTTAGTTTTTAATTTATACCATTTATAAAACCCTAAGTGGGACGGAAAAAATGGGGAAAATATTTTTCACACAGCCTGCCGTTGGTTCACCTGTGGTTCGGGTAGGAACCTAAAAATCGTACCCCCTCCGCACAAATATTTAAGGCATTTATTGCCTGGGCCACATTTTCATCGTGAATATTTCCGTCAATATCGATAAAAAACAGGTATTGCCCGATTCTTTTCTTTGCCGGTCTGGATTCAATTTTGTTTAAATTAATCCCTCTTACATAGAATTCCTGCAGACACTTATACAAAGCTCCAGGCTGATTGCGAGTATGAATCAATAAGGAGGTTTTTCCAGCGGTTGCCATTTGGTTTTCAGTCCTGCCAAGAGCAATAAACCTGGTTTCATTATCACTGATATCTTGTATATTGGAGTTTTTAATCTTTAATCCGTATGCGGCACCAGCAGCCCGGCTAGCGATGGCTCCCCAGGGAGCCTGGGATTCGGCAACAATTCTGGCAGCCTCGGCAGTACTCAAGGCCTCCTTTATGTCAGCTTGGGGATACAACCGAGCCATGGTTTTGCGACATTGTGCCAGAGCCTGGGGATGGGACAGAATATGGGTGATCACAGTTGACTCTGTTCCCGGTCTTACCAGTAAATGATGATCAATGGGAATGACTATTTCTCCTACAATCTTTAGGTCATAATCATAGGCCAAAAGGTCCAGGGTTTGGTTTACCGCACCTTCGCAGGAGTTTTCCACAGGCACGATGCCTATCGGCACCTCCCCTCTATGAACGGCCGCAAAAACCGCTTCAATGGTCGAACAGGGCAGCAATTCATCGGTTTTCAGCCCGGTAAAGTCTATAGCCGCCTGTTCACAAAAACTATAAGCTGGGCCCAGGTAAGCTGCTGATTTACGCATATTGAGCCTCCCCCAGTCCCACCATCGGCATTCTCCGATTAACTGCCGGCATCAACCCCTGCAGCCTGCTCATAAGCACAGCAAACTGCTCCGGGTCCAACGATTGGGGGCCATCGGACAGAGCCCGGGCCGGATCGGGATGCATTTCAATTATTAGCCCATCGGCTCCGGCCGCCACAGCAGCTAATGACATAGGAGCAACCAATCCCCTATCTCCGGTGCCATGGCTGGGATCTACAATTATCGGCAGGTGGCTTAGGCGTTTTACCAGTGGTACTGCACTCAAATCCAGGGTATTCCGGGTGGCCGTCTCAAAGGTGCGAATGCCTCGTTCACAAAGAATTACTTTCCCGTTTCCTTCTGACATAATATACTCAGCAGCCATTAGCCATTCTTCCACAGTGGCTGACATTCCCCTTTTCAGCAATACAGGTTTGCCTGTTCTGCCTGCCAGCTTTAACAAACGGAAGTTCTGCATATTGCGAGCGCCTATTTGCAGGATATCCACATAATTTACGGCCATTTCCAGGCTGGTTTCATCAATTACTTCAGTAACTACCGGCAACCCGGTTTCCCAGGAGGCCTCCTGCAGTATTTTCAGCCCCTCCTCTTCCAGGCCCTGGAAGGAATAAGGTGAGGTCCTGGGTTTGAACGCCCCTCCCCGAAGAATATGGCCCCCGGCCTTTTTTACCTGCCAGGCCGCCGTCAGCAGCTGTTGGCGGTTTTCCACCGCACAAGGTCCGGCTATCACTACGCTTGAATCACCGCCAATCTGAATTCCGCGGATATTAATAATGCTGTCTTCTTCCTGGGCCTCCCGGCTGACCAACTTGTATGGTTTCATTATCTTCACCACTTTTTCTACTCCCGGCATAAGCTCCAACCCTTCCATATCCAAGCTCCGGGAATCCCCTACCGCACCGATCACAATCCTCTTGACTCCGCGGATCATCTGGGTCTTGAAATTCTTTCCCTCCAAGATGTCATTTACTTGTTTAATTTGTTCTTCAGTAGCATTAATACTCATTACTATCACCATAATCCCAACCTCCTAATACAAAATGCCCATAGCTTTGTTTAGGGACGAAAGCTATGGGCATTCCGCGGTACCACCCCACTTGACCTCAAATTGAGGTCCCCTTTAAAAGGTACGGGAATTTCCTACCCCGCCGGAAAGGCTAAAAACCCCGGTAAAATAAAAAGCTTTTCATCCCAAGGGACGAAAAGCATGAGCTTACCGTGTTACCACCCAAGTTGATCCAGTTATTTTGGATCCACTCTAACAAGTACGGGAATAAATTCCGATACCCTCTTCCCTGTAACGGTGGAAGTCTCCGTCCGCACCTACTTGCTCATCAACGAGTTTCAGCTGGCAACTCCAGAGGGAACTTCAGTCAAGCATACTTTAAAGGTGCTCCCAGTCCATGACACCTTCTCCCTGGAAAGCTGGGATTGACCTACTTTCCTCTTTCACTGTTTTTACGGTTGATAAATTATCGTATTCGTATTATATCATGAAAAAAATTTTGCGCAAGAAATTTAAACATATTAACGAACTGCAAAAAACGTTCCCCTGGTTCGTGATTCTATTTCGGCTATGCTGTCGCCGCCGAATTTTTCCAGAAAAGCTCGGGCTATTTCAAAGGCTAAGACTGCTTCAGCTACTACCGCGGCAGCGGGAACGGCACAAATATCGGAGCGCTCAACAGCAGCCAGGGCTGACTCCCCAGTGGCCAAATTAACGCTTCTTAGGGGACGGTAAAGAGTAGCAATGGGCTTCATGGCGGCTCTCACTACAATGTCCTGGCCATTGGAGATTCCGCCTTCAATACCTCCTGCATGGTTGGAACCACGGGAATAATTTTCTCCATCAAAAAATATTTCATCATGGACATGGGAGCCGCTTAATCCTGCAGCAGCGAAACCCAGACCGATTTCCACCCCTTTTATGGCCTGAATACTCATCAGAGCTCCGGCAATGCGCCCATCCAGCTTCCGGTGCCAGTGCACATGACTGCCTAATCCTACCGGCACTCCCCTTACTATAACCTCGAAAACTCCTCCCAGGGAATCTCCCTCTTCCCTGGCCTTATTAATCAGCACTTTCATTTTTTCCTCAGCCGCCCTATCGGCACAAAACAATTCAGAGTTAGCGGATTTTTCCTTTATAATGTCAAAATCGGCTTTCACTTCCGCCTTAACTGAACCAATTTGCACTACATGGCTGATAACCTCCATACCAAAATGCTCTAAAAGTCGTCGGCCCACCGAACATGCTGCTACCCGGGCGGCTGTTTCCCTGGCGCTGGCTCTTTCCAGGATATTTCTCACATCCCGGTGCCCGTATTTGATGGCACCGGCCAGATCAGCATGACCCGGACGGGGAACGGATATCTGGCGGGTACTGGTGTCGGTCTGGGCAGCTCCCATATATTTCTCCCAATTTTCCCAGTCTTTATTCTTAATCTGCAGGGTGATGGGACTGCCCAGGGTATATCCATTGCGCACACCGGATAATATTTCCACCCGGTCCTTTTCAATTTTCATGCGGCCTCCCCGGCCATAGCCCTGCTGCCTCCGTTCCAGCTGCCGGTCCAAATATTCCCGGGGTAATTCTAGACCTGCAGGCATTCCTTCCACAATGGCGGTTAAGGCCGGGCCGTGTGATTCCCCGGCCGTCAAATAACTCAACATCTCAAAATCCCCCTGCTTTTCAAAATTGCCCTAAAGCCTGGGCAAATCCTGGAAAAGAAATATCGATACATTCAGCATTTTTTACTACGGTGGTTCCTGAAGCAACGAGACCTGCCAGGGCACAGGCCATGGCAATCCGATGGTCATGGTAAGATTCGCATACAGCGCCCCTGTATCCTTCTCCCCCTTCAATAATCAGCCCGTCTGCGGTTTCCTCTATTTTGATCCCAAATTTCCTCAGCTCGGCAGAAATCGCCTGCAAACGGTTGCTCTCTTTTACCTTCAGCTCGGCAGCGTCCTTTATTATAGTGGTACCTTGGGCCACTGCTCCGGCCACAGCCAGAACCGGAATCTCATCAATCAACCGGGGTATCAGCTCCCCTCCCATTTCAATGCCGCGCAGCCCGTCATCGCCCCTAACTGTAATATCTCCCAGGGGTTCACCGGAGTAATTTTCTATGTTATCAATGCTGATATGGGCCCCCATTTTCCTCAGGGCATCCAGGATGCCGGTTCGAGTCCGGTTCAGGCCTACCTTTTGCACGGTAATCCTGGCTCCAGGTATGATGGCTCCGGCCACCAGAAAAAAAGCCGCTGAAGAAATGTCTCCCGGCACATAAATATTCTGGGCATGGAGAAAGCTGGGCCTTATTACGGTGGTCAGCCCTTCACACACTATATCCGCGCCAAAGCCCTTGAGCATTTTCTCGCTGTGGTCCCTGGACTGAGCCGGTTCTATAATAGTGGTTTTCCCTTCAGCATATAATCCCGCCAGCAACAGAGCTGATTTTATCTGGGCACTGGCAACCGGGGTAGTATAGCCAAGTCCCTGCAGGGCGTTGCCCTTAATAGCCAAAGGCGCATATTTGCCTCCTTCTCTGCCCCAAATTTCAGCTCCCATCTGCCTTAAGGGGGCGGTTACCCTTTCCATGGGGCGTCTCTTAATTGAAGCATCACCATTTAATACGGAGAAAAACTTTTGAGCAGCCAAAAGGCCGGTTAGCAACCTTATGGTAGTCCCCGAATTCCCAACATACAACACATCCCGGGGTTCGGACAGACCATGCAGACCTCTCCCATGTACCTTTAAATGGGTGGGGGCAATTTCTTCGATGGTAACTCCCAATTGTTGCATGCATTTAACCGTGCTCAGACAGTCCTGGCCAGGCAAAAAATTTCTTATTTCCGTAACCCCTTCGGCGATAGCCCCGATAATCACACTACGGTGAGAAATAGACTTGTCCCCTGGCACTATTACTGTGGTATTTACATTCTTCTTCCCTTCAACCAGTAACTCCAATATTTTCACCTCATTACACAAACGGTTCTCTTGTTCATTTAAGCAAGAGAACCGGCAGACTGTGTGAATATGAAGCCAATTTACTTAGGTGGAGAAAAACTATAAAAAATCAGAGGGTTTTTTAAGGCTAATCCCTAAACGCACCATTTATAAAATCCTAAGTGGGACAAAAAAATTTGGGAAAATTGTTTTTACACAGCCTGACGTCCCCTTGTCACTCTCTCTTTATCAGATTTTTTATCTTCGAAACTCAATCTCCCGCCTAATCTCTTCAGGAATCAACTCTCCAACCGTGGCTGTGGCCAGGCAAAGATAAGTATCAGCGGCACCATAATAAACCAGGACCTTATCGTTCGCATCCAATACCTCTTTATCTTCATCAGAAACTGCCCCACAGGTAAAGACCACATTAGGTACCCAGGCCCCTTCCTTACCGATTTCATACTCTGTTTCCGGAGAAAGAATGGGGTTAGGGGACTGGTAAAGCAATAGCTCAGGATTCTCTAAATCTACCAAAAAAACACCTAATCTGTAAACCCGGTTGCGGTCAACCCCATGGTAAATCATTAACCATCCGTACTTGGTCTTGATGGGCTGGGAACCAGCTCCAATTTTTAATGAATCCCACATCATACCTGACCTGGGTCCTAGAATAATGGAATGTTTTTCTTTGGGGACGGGGAATTCCAGTTTATCCATGTAAGAAACCCATATGCTAGGTTCTATACGATGGTAAATGCAATACCTCCCTTTGATCTTCTCCGGAAATAGAATAGCATCCTTATTCCAGATATCTTCAAAGGCAAAACCCTTTCTTACCCACTTATCCCAGCGCCGGTTCAAGAAATCATCAATCTTAATGGAGGCTGCCGAAATCTGGGCAATCACCCCATTATAGGCAGTATACATCATATATAGTTCATCATCTATTATCACTACCCGAGGATCTTCGCAGCCCCGGCTCTCTTTCTCGTCCTGGGGAATAAAAATCGGGTCTTCCAATCTTTCCAAGACATTATAGCCATCGGTAACCGCCATCCCGATGCGAGATATTTCATCATCGCCAAAGGCCCGGTAAAGAATATACACCTTACCATCAATCCGGACAGCGGCAGCATTGAGAACATACTTGCTTTCCCAGTAGTGTTCGGGAATCGGATTCAGCAAGGGATTATTTTTATCCCTGATCAAAGGCCCGGCAGGAGGATAATCAATGCCCTCCCTGGGTACAACCTTAACATCCTTGGATCTTATACCCAGAAGAGTGTCCAGGAGATTTTCACTGGCACGGCCTTCTCCCACCAGCTGTATAACATTGCTTTGAATTTCTTCTGCATTATATCCCAGATCCCTGTAGATATCCTCCAGGAGATCGTGGTTAAACCACTTTTCTTCAACATGGCAGGAAAGTGGAGTCGGCACCCCGCTTCCTCCTTTGTAACTATAACTGCTCCAGCTCCAGGCTGACAGAGGCATAAAAGTGCCGTCAGCCATAATCTGGCTTAAACCATAGCTATCACACATAGCATTTATCATTTCGGCTTCCTTTAACCGCCCCGCTTCTTCCAGCTGCTGGGCTAAAACTTTGAACTGCTCAATCATCAGGCGGTGATGCCAGTTCTCCAGAATATTGTGAGCAGAAAAGGCAGTAGCTTCGTAACGTCCAATCAGTGAATTACGGATTTTATTCCCTAAATTCTTTCTCTCCCGGGCATATATCCGCCACATCCTGCCATAATTCTGGGCAATCATTATGTGCCTGGCGATAAACAGGCAGAACCGCAGCTTGGGGAAATCCCCACCCATTCCCTTATTAATGGGGCGCACCACCATTCTGGTAGTCAGTTTATTTAAATCGGAAATATTGCCAATTTTAGCAATTCCCCGGGATAACTCATCCAGAACGATGTATTTAACTTCGACTTCCTCCATTTCCTCGGGTTTCAAATTTTCCAAAATCCAAAGCAACATCCGATCCGCATATTTTCTGGTTTCTACCAGATTAGCCATACTTACCGCGTTACGGGCATCCATATTATTCAGCATCTCTTTGATGCTCTTGAAACCAGCTGGAATCATTACATTAATCGGCGGAAAGCGTCTCAAGGCTTCTTTAAAAATATCATCCTTAATGGAAAATACCCTGGTATGAGGAAATAGCCTAAAAATATTGCTCAGTACCTGATCTATCCCTTCTTCTGAATGGAGATTGCCGGGGAAAAGGATATCCATAGTCTCCTCCAGTTCCTGCAAGAACTGCTGGAAAGCCTCACTCACCTGATTAAGATCCGCATCTTCCGGCACTTTGAGATAGCCATAAACAAAATTCCGGAAAGCCTTCTGGTACCGCTCCTGCAGGCGGTTAAACAGTTCTTCGCTGTGAACTGTCCGGCCCCCCCTGCCCTTTAAAACTTTTGGCAAGACAATTGGTATGCCAGGAATATACTCTAAAAAATGAGCCGGAATAATGGGTGGTTTGGTCTCCAGGGCCTTTTTCTTCCATTGTGCGGTAAAACTATCTTTCCACTGCAAATAACAGGAAAGCTGTTCCTGTTTGGTTATATTGGCTTCAATATTTATTAGCCTGTCGCTATCCAGCCCTCTAATCTCCTGTACCATATCTTCCAGAGTTTCCAACTGGTTAAGAAAACCTGCTACTCTTCCGTTAAAGGAAAAGGTAAGGGCATTTAGTATATCGTCCCGATTACTGGTAGACGCAAACCAATATTTAAATAAGAGAGACAAAACTGTATCTGCCCAAACCTGGCTGGAAAAACGAAAATCATGGCTGGGTGTTAATACAATCCTTTCGACGTCACTGAAAAGGGATGGTTTGATGGTATTCTCGAAGACACTGCGGTACTGGTGAAAACTCCTCTTGAATAGTGTGACCATTTCTCTGGTACAATATATCTGGTCACCGGGCATATCCTCGTATGGGCCACCGAATAGATCCGGTGCCCTGACTATCATTTTACGATTTAGCCAGTACTCTTCATCCCTTTTAATGCATTCAAAAATAGCCCGGGCCATTTCTTTGAAAACATAATTAACCTTATCCATGGAACTCTGATCAAGTTTAGATCCCAGGGAAACCTGGCAGATTCTCTTGTTCCACCTAATAATTCTGGTTAATAACCAGGGATCAATACCATAGCCACGGGTTTCCTTAAGCCAGAATTTAATTTCCAGGCATAAATCTTCCACCACATCATGAGAAAAGGCATAGATACCGCTAATAGAACTGTCCAGCCTAAAATTGTAAAACAGCTCTATCAAAGGCTTAACCAAAAAACTGATAGTAACATCTTCCGCAGGATTCCTGACAAAGGTGGTCAAAACACAATCATACCCATAATTTAGAGGAGCCAGAATTCTCGGTACCCAGTCACTGGAAAAACCCCTTTTGCCCTGGCTCTTCACATCGGCGGCCAGAATTAAAAGGTCGGCCTCCAGTCGCTTGGCAATCTCCATTAAGGCCCTGATGCTGGAACCTCTCCCATTGGTTCCCGGTTTCATAATAAATTCGCAATGAGGCACAGAAAAAGCCATGCTTCTAATAATTTCGATAAGATCGGCTCCCCGTGGGTCACCTGCACAGACTATAAGAGGGTGTTTATAGTCTGTGATCTTAGGCAAAGCTTTTTCAACATTTTCCAGCACTTGCACCAAAATCTCTTTCTCATTGTAAAAAGGAATTCCTATGACAAGATCAGTATTCCTATAATCTTTAAACATTACGGAAGCTTCCTGGAGTGTCTGTTCGAAAAGCATATCAATTCTTTCAGCTTGCTCACGATCCAAGTTAAATTTCCTCCTTTTACAAAATAAATACTACCCGGGGGTTAATTAGTCCCTGGATCTACACCCAATCTAAAAGATATACCCTTGTTAATCTGCTAATCCGTGCGGATCAATTAATTATTCCTAAAATATCCTGCTAAATCCGGGAATCTGACCGAAAACCGATTCAAACACTGTATTGTTGAATTATGTCTTATCTGTTAAAATATATCTAACTAGCAATTATCCACATTTTTAATAACATATCTCATTTTACCAAATATACTAGGTAAAAAATAGCCAGCTTAAAGAAAGTTGAATATCTTGATTATTTTGGCACCGGTTCCATTTTTGACTAAGAGCCCTTATTCGCTTATATAATCTGCTATAAGTGGTCATAATATTAAGAGCTTTTAAAAACTGTTGCTAAATGTTTATAAGTTATTCCTTGCATATAGTATAGTACTAATGTCAACATTTTTGGAGGTACATTTGGAGGTACATTATGATAGCGGTTATCTTAGCTGGTGGAAAAGGTCTTCGTCTTTGGCCCGAAAGCCGCCGGAATCGTCCCAAGCAACTCTGCCAACTTGTTGATAATAAATGCATGCTGGACCATACTATTGATCGTTTAATGGCGGCCGGAGCCCAACATATCCTTGTTGTTACCGGAGACAACCTGTTATCCCAAGTACAGGAAACCATCGCCCAACGCCCCGATGCTGCTCAAATAGAGGTTATAGGGGAACCGGAAGGTAAGAACACCGCTCCGGCTGTGGGACTAGCTTTGTCAAGGCACCTATCGGATCAGGAAGACCCTATAATAGGGGTCTTTCCCGCTGACCACCATGTACTTGATGTACAGAATTTTGGCCGCAGTATTGCCCAAGCAGAAACTGCAGCTGAAAATGGTCTTATAGCCACCATTGGCATTACCCCCAAAAAGCCTGAGACAGGGTATGGCTATATTGAAAAAACCAGGTGGGAGTTTGCCCATATCCCCGGTGTATACCAGGTAAACTCATTTTGTGAGAAACCCGATTTAAACACTGCCCAATCCTATATCAAAACTGGCCAGCACATGTGGAACTCTGGTATTTATATGGGCCGGGTGAGTACCTTTTTAGAAGAATTTGCGGAGCACCTTCCGGAAATATATGAACACCTTACCAAAGGTTTTGATGCTTATTTAAATTCTTATTCCCTGCTGCCCAGTATTAGTTTGGATTATGGTATAGCGGAAAAGTCCAGCCGCATGGCAGTAGTCCCGGCTGATTTCGGTTGGCTTGATTTGGGTAGCTGGGATGCACTGGCAGAACTATTCGAAAAGGATCAATCATCAAATGTAGCAGTAGGTAAGGACATTATGGTCTTGAACAGCCAAAACTGTGTAGTGAAACAAAAAGACAAAACCGTGGTCCTTTATGGGCTGAAAAACATTCTGGTGGTTGAAACTGATGATGTAATAATGATTTCCGACCGCAACAAATGCCAGGATGTTCGCAAAGTAGTGGAAGCTTTGCGTCAGAATAACCGTGACGATTTGCTGTAGAAGGCATAGTGCACGGTAATAGGAGGAGATACTTATGCAAAATATCTTTCGTCAGTATGACATCAGGGGGATTGTAGACCGGGATATAACTGACCAAATTATGTATGATATTGCCCGGGCTTTTGCAGCTCGCGCCATTAGAGCGGGATATGACACTGTTCTTATGGGCATGGACAACCGAGCATCATCTCCCCGTATGCATGACCTGGCAGTAAGGGCTGTTGTAGAATCGGGATGTCATGTGATTGATCTGGGAATAGTGGTAACTCCAATCTTTTATTTTGCTGCCCATTATCTTGATATACGTGCAGGTATCATGATTACAGCCAGTCATAATCCACCCGAATATAACGGATGCAAACTCCTTCTAGGTGATACTACCATCTATGGCGAAGAAATCCAGGAAATACGCAGAATGATTGAGAAAGGGGATTTTATTTCCCGTCCTCCTGGTTCCATCAAAAAGGTAGATGTGTCTGAAGCTTATATAAAAATGATCCAGGAAAAAATCTCCCTAGGGCCCAATAAGCCTAAAATAGTTGTTGACTGCGGTAATGGTACCGCTTCCCTTTTTGCCCCCCAGCTCTTCCGCAGGTTGGGCTGTGAAGTAGTTGAATTATATTGTGACTCTGATTCAAGTTTTCCCAATCACCATCCAGATCCTGTTAATCCTGAAAATATGAAAGATCTGGTAGCAGAAGTCAAAAGAACCGGAGCCCATATCGGCATCGGGATAGATGGTGACGGAGACCGGCTGGGAGTGGTGGACCCGGAAGGGAATATGATTTGGGGAGACCAGTTAATGATTCTTTTCTGGCGGGATATTCTGCCCCGCTATCCCCAGACCCAGTGTATTGTGGAAGTCAAATGCTCCCAGAGCCTCATTGATGAAATAAAACGCCTGGGCGGAAGACCATTAATCTATAAGACCGGCCATTCTTTGATCAAAGCCAAAATGAAAGAAATTGGAGCAGTTTTTACCGGAGAAATGTCCGGCCATATGTTTTTTGCTGATGATTATTATGGATATGATGATGCTTTATATGCAGGAGCTCGTCTGGTGGCACTTTTATCCCGCAGCCAGCAGACTATTCAGGAAATGTTGGCTGATATCCCTAAATATTATGCAACACCGGAAATAAGGCTTCCTAGCACTGATGAGAATAAATTTAAGGTTGTTCATCAAGTATTAGAACATTTTAAAAATAAGTATGAAATAATCGACATCGATGGTGCAAGAATACTATTTCCCGAAGGTTGGGGTCTGGTCAGGGCTTCCAACACCGGCCCCGAGATCATTGTGCGCTGTGAAGGCAATTCCCCTGATGCATTGGAAAGAATTAAGGAAGAGTTATTTGGTTTTTTGCGGCAACTGGACAAAGGTTGGGAGAACATAGGCAAGTATGAATAACCCCCATAGACCTTGTGACAAAAGGAGTGATAGACATGACATTATTGAATATAGGTACTTACCCTCCCAAGCAGTGCGGTATTGCTACTTTTTCTACAGATCTGCGCAACAGTCTTATTATAAATGGGAACGATGTAAAAATTATGGCCGTCTCAGATGAAGGTGATTACAAGTATCCCAGGGAAGTAATATATAACCTTCGGCAGCATCAGAAACAGGATTACATCAAAGCAGCTGCGTTTATCAATGCTTCTCCCGCCATCAGGCTGGTGCTGATCCAGCACGAATATGGCATCTTTGGGGGAAATGACGGGGAGTATATACTGGAACTAGTCAGGTTGTTGCATAAACCCTACATTCTTATAACCCATACGGTACTTCCACGCCCCTCCAAACAACAGAAGCAGATACTAAATATCCTGTGTGACCGAGCCTCAGCCATAGTCTGTATGACCAGAAACTCCGCCGAGCTCCTGGCCGATTTGTATGAAGCACCTCCTGAAATAATAAACGTAATTGCTCATGGGGTTCCCAAATTCAAAAAGTACCCGGCGAACGTTTTGAAACAAAAGTATGGTCTGGAAAAGCGCGAAATCATCAGCACCTTTGGTTTGTTGGGGCCCGGCAAAGGCCTTGAACTGGGTATTCAGGCCATTGCCCGAGTTGCAAAAGAGTATCCCCAAATTCTCTTTTTGATTTTGGGCCAGACCCATCCGGTGCTAAAAAGGCACGAAGGAGAAAAGTACCGCCTTATGCTGGAAAGCATGATACAAGATTTGCACTTGGAATCCCATGTGAAGTTTGTCAACAAATATCTGAGTGACGAAGAAATAGGTGAGTACCTGGGCTTAACCGATATCTATCTAAGTCCCTACCCCAACAAAGACCAAGCCGTCAGCGGTACCCTGGCCTTTGCCGTTGGCTGCGGGAGAGCCATTATTTCCACTTCCTATGCCCATGCTCGGGAAGTTTTACGGGACGGGCGTGGACTGCTGGCGAAGGAAGCTGACCCTGATGAACTAGCTGCTCTAATCAAACAGATTCTTGGTAACCATAAACTGAAGAAAGAACTGCAGCGCAAAGCGAGTGAATTAGGGCAAACCTGGACCTGGCCCAGTATCGGCAGCCAGTATACCAGTCTGTTTTCCAAGCTTCTTGATGACAACCTTTTAGGAGATGAATCAAGTATCAACTATGTTGGACTTTAGACATTTAATAAGCATGACTGACGATATAGGGATGCTTCAGTTTTCCCGAAAATCGCGTCCTGACCCAGCAAGCGGTTATACACTTGATGATAATGCCCGGGCCTTAATGGTTGCCCTTTATATGCCCGATTCCGACCCTTATTTGTTTAAATACACCAATTATCTCTATCTTTCTCAACAAAAAGACGGTAGTTGGTCCAATTTTATGTATAATGGCAAGTTCTACTCCCGTTACAATTCCGAAGATAGTGTGGGGCGGGCCTTGCTGGCTTGCAGCATGGGCATGCAAGCAACTATTCCCGACATAAGGGAAATGTGCCAAAGCATGATGGAGAGAAATCTTCCATTGGCCTTGAATTTCCGTTCGCCCCGGGCTATAGCCTATACCCTGGTAGCCCTTTGCTGCCAAGATCAAGCGACTGTGGATAAAAGAAAAACATCCCTGATTCAGCACTTGTATGATTTTCTCAAAAACCTTTACCAGAATACCGCTGGTGACAGATGGTACTGGTTCGAAAATTATCTGACCTACTGTAACGGCATCCTGCCCCAGTCCATGTTTGCGTTATATAAGGCAACAGGAGACAAAACCGCATTAAAAATCGGTACTGAGTCTTTAGGCTTTTTAATTGATGTGCTGTTTCAAAAAGGTTACCTGAATATTATCGGCAATCGGGGCTGGTACCACCGAGGACAGCCTATACCCGATTTTGACCAGCAGCCCGTTGATGCCGCTTCTGTAGTAATGGCCTGTTTGCAGGCTTATAAGGTCACAGACCAAAAAGACTATCTGAAATTGGCCAATTTAGCCGACAGTTGGTATCGAGGCAACAACCGCCTTTCCTTAAGCCTGTACGATGAAAAAACCGGGGGCTGTTTTGACGCCCTTACTCCTGACGGAGTAAACCTCAATCAAGGAGCCGAAGCAGTCCTCTCCCTTCTCCTATCCGACATCTTCCTGACCGAAGCACTGGGACAAGGGGGCAGGTACCATAATTCTTCTATGCTAGCGAACTGTGGCGACCCAACCACGGGGACAGGTACCGTGATCCTTTAGTCGGGCCAATCATGGGGACATGTACGCTGATTCCAGGTCATTCACAAACAAGGTGAGATGGCAGAGAGAATCAAGGGACCTGTCCCCGTGATTCGCGTGATTCGTTAGCGGCGAAATCTTTCCGGAATTAAATCAGCCAGGGTTGCTGTTGCTACACCTATACTGGTGTCAGCAGCTCCGTAGTAAACCAGGATCTCATCCTCATCCTCCAGAACTTCCTTATCCACACCGGGTACGGCACCGCAGGTAAAGACCACATTGGGTACCCAGGCACCGCTTAAACCAACCTCATAATCCTCCTCGGGCTCCAGAATTGGATTGGGTGACCGGTAAATAACCTTCTGAGGATTGTTAAGATCAACCAGGATCACTCCCAGGCGATAAACATAATTGTAATCCACCCCATGATATATCAAAAGCCAGCCATATTTGGTTTTCAAGGGCTGCGCCCCTGCTCCTATTTTTAAGGAGTCCCACATACGCCCGGGCCGGGGACCAATTATGATGGCATGTTTTTCTTTTTGAGGAAACTTTAGTTCATTCATATAAGTAACCCAAATGGAAGGTTCAATACGGTGGTAAACCACATACTTGCCCTTGATTCGTTCGGGAAAGAGTATGGCATCCTTATCCCAAATATTTTTGAAGGCCAAGCCTTCCCGCTTCCAGGCCCAGTAATTACCCCGCCGCAAGTCATCAACAGCCATGGAGGCAGCTGCTATTTGGGCAATATTGCCGTCATAAGCTGTATAGAGCATAAAAATCCTATCTTCCACAACGATAAGCCGGGGATCTTCACAGCCCATTTTTTCTTCAGGGGTTTCCGGACTAAAGATAGGTTCGGGCAGCCTTTCAATTACCTTGTAACCATCGGTAACAGCAAGACCAATGCGGGAAATATTGTCAGCCCCTACCGCCCGGTAAAACAGGTAGACCCGATCACCCATCCTTAGAGCCCCTGGATTCAGAACATATCGGGACTCCCAATGGTTATCAATAGGCTCCAGGATCGGATTCTTTTCATAGCGTTGCAGTTGTTTGCTAGGCTCATTGGTAATCTCCTGGGTAACTACGGCTACATCTTTAGGCCGGGCCGGGAGCAGAGCATCCAGCAGGTTTTGACTGCTCTTATCGGTTTGGATAAAGCGGAAAACTATTTGCATTATTTCTTCCACATTATATCCCAGGTTTTGATAAAGGAGTTCTAAAAAGTCGTGATTAAACCAGCGGTTTTCAACACTTACACTAACCGGGGTAGGAACCTTAAGACCCCCTTTAAAACTATAGCTGGCCCAGCTCCAGGCCGTGCAGGTCAAAAAAGACTCGTTTTCCAGCACATGACACAGGCCGTAAGTTTCCGCCATCAAGTGCAATACCCGGGCAGTGTCCTTATCTCCCTGTTCGTTAAGGGTTTTGGCCAGATGGGCGATCCTTTTAACCATACTGCGATGGTGATAGTTTTCGAAAATATTATAGGCTGAAAAATCGTCCCCCCTCTGTAGTCTGAGCAGGCAATTCCGGATTTTCAGGCCAATGTTTTTTCGTTCGGCAGCATCCAGCTTAAAGAGCCGCGAATAGTGTTCGGCAATAGCCAGGCGCCGCAACAGGTTGGTAAAATATCTGATTTTGGGGTACTTACCGCCTTCAAAAGGTTCCAGGGCCTTTACGGTAATGCGTGCTGTCACCCGATTCAAATCGGAGATTTTCGCATGGGTTAAAGGCCCCATACGCACTTCTTCTTTCAGGATTAAAGGTTTAAGTTCCACCCATTCGAAGCTCTCCGGTTTCAGGTTGGAAATAATCCATTCAATAACCCGGTCTACATAACCGCGGCCTTCCATAAGATTAGCATAGGTAACAGCATCCCTTACATCCATATTATCGATGAGATCAGCAGGCTTATAATATCCCCGGGAAATCATCAGATTAATGGGAGGAAACCGGATCAGCATACTGCGCAGCAAGTCCTCTCCGATAGTAAACATGCAATTCCGGGGAAAGAGCTGAACCATCTTTTCAACAAACTGCTGCAGCCCATTTTGGGTGTGAAGATCCCCCGGCAGCAATTTATCCAGGGTTGATTCCAATTGCTCCATAAATCCCTGCACCCCGGCAATTATCTGGTCTGCTGAAGCATCCGGTGAAAGAGCCAGCCCTTCGGTAATAAACTTATCAAAGCGATTATGATAACGCTGGCGCAGTTCCCGGAATATTCCATCAGTTTGGACTATACGGCGGTCTTTGCCCACAATCTTTTTAGGTACCACAATGGGTTTTCCCGGCACATATTCCATATAACCCAGGGGTACTATAGGAGGCTTTATTTGTTCGCTTTTGTGCAGCCATTCCCGGTTGAAATCCGTTTTGGCATCCCACAGCTGATCGGTCAAGTTCTGGCGGATGGCCTCCATTTTCCGCACCATTATTTCGCCTTTTTCCGCTGCCCCAAAATGCTCCAGCCTGCTGTTAAACCGGCTCATCTCAAAAACATAGCTGGCCACCCGGCCATTATAAAATGCAGTGAGGGCCTCCAAAATATCTTCTTTATCTACTGTTTCATCAAAAGTATAAAGCTTGAGCAGGTTAAAGAGTATGGATCCCCAAAGGGTATCATCCAAATAAAACCTATCATTATCCAGTTTGGCTATTTCATCAATCTTCTCCAAACACCCTTCACATTTGGTCAGCAGGTGCCGGTATTCCTTATAGCCGGAGCGAAAATTGCGTAACAACTCATCAACAGAATATTCGGTAATATCCGGCCTTTTGGCCTTGCTGTTTACCAGTATGTCAGCTACTCTCACCACTAACCGTTCCTTGAGCCAGATAGCGGCATCTCGCTTAATTGCTTCAAAAATGTTAAGGGCAGTATCGTGGAAGATTCGGTTTCTTTTTTCCAGGGTATGGGGCCAGACTATCCCCCCCATATTTACCTCACAAATATTTTTGTTCCAGCAAATGGCTCTGGTTAAAAGCCAGAAGTCGATACCGTAGCCCCTGATGGTATCATTCCAAAAACGGGCTTCATGGGCCAGTTCCTCAATAAAATCATGGGAGATGGCATAAATACTTCCCAGGGGATCACCTATCCGGAAGCCATAAAACACTTCCAGAATAGGGGCGGCCATCATATGAGCCATACTATCAATACCCAGATATCGCCTTAAGGTCCCCAAAACCATATCATAGTGACCCTGTATAGGGGTCAAGAGGGATTCCAGCCAGGCCTCATTAATACCCGGGCCGTTTTTCGTAGCCATATTGGCACTAAATAACAACAGGTCAGCTTCCAGCCTTTTACTGATCTCTATAATTGCTCTGATGCTGGTTCCCCGGCCGTTTATTTCGGCGGGCAGAAGGAATTCAATATGAGGATGCTTTAATTCCATATGCTTAAGGGCTTTCAGAGTGTCAACAGCCCTATGATCACCAACACATACAATCAGCTGCCTTCTGCCTATCCAGGACTGCAGAACCCTATCTACCGATTGCAGCATCGCTGTTACCCTATCTTTGTCCTCAGGGAACGGGAGTCCTATTACCAGATCGTAGTTGGAATAACCTTTTAACAAAGGAGCGATTTCGTCAATAGTTTTATCAAAAATGCTTTCGGAATTGGAATGGGTCAATGTATGATAGTCCCCCTTTTTGGCTTATTTTCACCTCAAAGTAATTATTCTCATTTTCACCTATTTATATTTATCACCCTGATTTTTTGCCCTGCTAATAAAAAGGCCGTGTTTAACAAATCTAAACATGGCCTTTAGACTATTATATGCAATTATCCCATCATTATTTGCAATGAATTCATCGGGAGATTTCCCCCATTTCCTCTACCAGACGGCCAAAGTACTGTAAAGCCTCTTGCACCGGCAGCGGCGAAGTTAAATCCACTCCAGCCTTTTTTAATAACTCAATGGGATAATTGGAACCGCCTCCCTTAAGGAACTCCAGGTATCTCTCCACAGCCGGCTGTCCCTCGTTGAGTATTTTCTGTTTCAGAGCCGTGGCGGCCGAAAACCCGGTAGCATACTTATACACATAAAAGCCGGAATAAAAATGAGGAATCCGTGCCCATTCATATTCGATTTCCTTATCAATAACTACATCCGGCCCATAATACAATTCATTCAATTCCCGGTAAATTCTGTTAAGACTGTCCGGTGTCAAAGGAGCTCCCTGTTCCACCATTTCGTGAATTATCTTTTCAAACTCGGCAAACATAGTCTGCCTGTAGACGGTCCCTCGAAACTGCTCCAGATAGTGGTTCAAAAGGTACATTTTTTCTTCTTTTCTTTCTGATTGAGCCAGAAGGTAGTCAATCAGTAGAGATTCATTAACCGTTGAGGCTACCTCCGCCACAAAAATGGAATACTGGCTGTAAACATGGGGCTGGGCCTGATGAGAATAATAGGAGTGGAGAGCATGCCCCATTTCATGGGCCAGAGTAAACATATCATCCAGTTTGTTATCATAGTTCAGCAAAACGTAGGGATGAGTATCATAAGCTCCCCATGAATAGGCACCACTGGTTTTCCCTTCGTTCTCATAAACATCAATCCAGCCGGATTCCATGCCTTCCTGCAACTTGTCCAAATATTCCGATCCCAGTGGCTGTAAAGCCTTTACCACAGTCTTTTTCGCTTCTTCAAAACTAATTTCCATTTTATAGTCCTTAACCATAGGTACATAAATATCATACATGTGAAGCTCATCCAGCCCCAGCAGCTTTTTGCGGATTTCCAGATACCGATACATATGGGGCAAATTATTATGCACCGTTTCTATAAGCTGATGGTAAACCTGGGGCGGCACATTATCCTGATCCAAAGCAGCCTCCAGGGCTCCCGCATATTTCCGGCAGCGGGCATAAAACACATCCTTTTTTACCGCCGAAGACAGAGTGGCGGCCAGGGTATTTTTCAACCGGGAATAGGTACCGTACAAGCCTTCAAAAGCTTCCTTGCGCACCCGGCGGTCCTGGCTTTCCATAAACCTCCCGTAGCGGCCTTTAGTCAGTTCAATCTCTTTTCCATCCTCGTCTTTTATAACCGGGAATTTAATATCAGCATTATTGAGCATAGAAAAGATATTTCCTGGTGCGACAGAAAGATCAGAGGACATGGCCAGCAGCCGTTCTTCCTCCTGGGACAAAACATGTTGGCGCCGACGGATCAACTCTTGGAAGAAATGCTGGTAAACTTTTAATTCACCCATCTCATCCATAAATGCCTTCAACTTTTCTTCGGATATGGAAGTGATTTCCGGTACAATATAGGAAGAAGCACTGCCAACCTGCACTGCCAGGTTTTCTATCCGGTCAAATAATGTCTGGTAACGGGGCTCAGCATTATTCTCATCACGGCGCATCTTGGCATAAACATACAGCTTCTCCGTTTTTCGCTCAATTTGTTCTGAAAGCTTAAGGGCTTGTAACAATTCAGCCGAGGACGCACCCAGACGGCCCTGATACTTTTCGATTTCCGGAATCATTTGCTGCAATGCCGTAAAATCCTGCTCCCACAGCTGCTCATTTTCATATATGTCTTCCAGCTTCCATTTGTAGCAATCATCAATTTCTTCACGCCTTTTGATCCTGGTATCCACACAAATACTCCTTTCTGAAATGCTCCGGGTAGAAATGCTGTTTCCTGTAGTATCTGCATTTTATAGCCATATTAATGACCGTACTCATTAGGAAACCGGTTCGCCTATGATGTTTTCTATAAAATCTTCTGCTTCTTCCACACTTCCCGAAAAGACTATTTCCAAGTCTATTCCCCTGTCCATTTCCCCTTCCATTTCCCATTCCTTTTCCAATTCCAATACTTCTGTCAGACAATAGGCCAAGGCCAGTTTATGATTGATCAAATCAGGGTCATTCTGAGTAAGGCTCTCCTCAAAGTCCTCCACACATTTATGCCCCCAGGCAGCTAAACAATCGTTTATCACCTGCTCAGAATACTGGGTCAAATCAATCCGGTTCAGATAAATAACCACATCCTGCGGATAATTGCCCACACTTACCAAATAAACATCATACTGCTCATCCCGGGGATTAACAACATAATAATAGTCCGGTGAACCCTTAAGTGGTATTCTCACATAGTCAATATTCTTGCGCATAAGCACCCTCCTGTTGCAATATAGTTGATTTATTATCAGAGTCAGGCCTTGGCAATATTTTCAATTCACCCTTTTTTTTATTATACCTAATCTTGGCCTGATGAGTCAGGCGTAAAGATAGCCTATTAAGGACATTGTGCCCCCAAACCGGCTGATCCTTTAAGGCTGATGCCGGTATTAAAAGGATTATACTCTAAAATGTGGTATTATACTGTAATATATACATAAAGTGGGGGATCAAATTAATGAGAAAAATCATCTCTTGGTTTCTTACCGGTCTTGCCACCTTGCTTCCGGTAGTGGTTTCCTTTTATATTTTTATAGGTATTTTCAACTTCCTGGACAATTTGCTGGCCCCTGTAATTCAGGTTTCTCTGGGAGAAGACATCCCTGGGCTGGGTTTTCTATTAACCTCGGTCATTATTATTCTGGTAGGTTTAGTATCCCAAAACTTCCTGGGAAAAAAGATTTTGCTTTGGTGGGAAGGACTGTTAATTAGAATTCCCCTCCTGGGCAAGGTTTATGGAACCGTTAAGCGGATTGTTAAAGCCTTTTTTGCTTCTGAAAAAAAATCATTCCGTCAGGTGGTTTTAGTGGAGTTTCCACGCCAGGGCATGTACTCCCTTGGTTTCATAACTAATGACAGTTTCCCCTATCTGGAAAAGGAATGTTTCACCATTTTTGTTCCTACCACCCCTAACCCCACATCCGGTTTTTTCGTGGTGGTTCCCAAGGATCAGGTTATACTTCTGGATATCAGTGTGGAACGGGGATTTGAAATGATCATGTCCGCCGGTATGGTAAATAAATAAAACATTTTTGTATAATTGTTTCTGTACAGCTATATAATTAAGAAAACACTAAGGAGGCAATAATTGTGGATATAGCGTATAATACTACCGCTGATCAGATGCTGCGCCACCTTCCCCGAGGGGCCTTTCTGTCGGTCAGATCAGGGAATAAGATAAACACTATGACCATTGGTTGGGGAGCCGTGGGCTACATGTGGAGAAAGCCGATCCTGATGGTGGCTGTACGGTATTCACGGTATACCTATGAATTGCTCAAGGAAGCCAGCGATTTTTCGGTTTGTCTCCCGGGAGAAGGCCAACACAAAACAAATCTGGCCATCGCGGGGAGCAAATCAGGAAGGGATATTAACAAGTTTACTGAATTGAAGCTTACCGCCCAACCCGGCAGAAAAATAGAAAGCCCGGTTATAGAAGGTTGCAGCCTGGTCTACGAATGCAAGATTATCTATAGGGACGCTCTGGACCCTGCAAGTCTGGACCCTGCCATTAAAGACCAGTTTTACAGTGATGGTGATTACCATGTCCTTTACTTCGGGGAAATCCTGGAAATGTATTCCAGCTAAATTGATTATAGGCTTTTTGACTTGCCTAGTTCTTTAATGGTAATAATGGCCCCGGTATAATGATGGTACTATGCTGGCTGCCACCTGCCCGTCCACTTCCCAGTAACTGGCTCCGCTGGCCGGATCAACATAATGATGGCCCGGAAGAGTCTGGACAGCAATATTATCCCTCTTTAAACCCAGACCAAGGTTGGCGATAAAGGCCATATCGGCCAAAGAAATATTAGTACGTGCATTATCTTTTACAATGGCCATCAGCTCAGGCAGCTTGGGAATGGTGGAGCCGTTTAACAACTGCTCCATTAAAGCCTTTATCAATCTCTGTTGCCGGGCGGTGCGCCCGATATCTCCATCCAGAGTCCCGCGAAAGCGGACATAGGTCAAGGCCTGGCGACCGCTTAAACGTTGGTACCCCTTGGACAGAAAAACATTGGTGCCCGGGCTGGATATCCTTATATCGACATCCATATAAACCCCTCCCAGCACATCTATTATCTTTTCAAATCCCGAAAAATTTGTAACCACATAGTGCTCAACTTGTAGGTTGAGGAGGTTCCCCACCTCCCGGCAGGCAGCCCTGGGACCTTCCAACTGGTTAACCATATTTATTTTGGTAGGTTTGCCCTTGTACATAATTCTAGTATCCCTGGGTATCCATACCATAACTGCTTTTTGCAGACTATGGTCATAACTGGCCAGTATCATAGTGTCGCTGCGGGCATCAACTTCTCCCGGGCGAGCATCTATTCCCATTAATAGAATATTTACAGGATGGCCACTATTGATAATTTGTTTCAATGAAGGAGGAAAATAGTTGCCAATTCCTGCACTCAGAAGAGTAAGACTAATAATGGCCAAGAGCAGAATCCTAGTTTGGCTCTTCAAATGCCGCATCCTCTTTCCCCATATTTTATAAACAGCTAAAGCCCGGGAATTTCCGAACTATTTGGCTTGTATCCAATATTAATTCTATGCAGTTTGTTTCCCAACCATAACCAAACAGGAGAGAAGCCAGGATGCGGTAGTTTGGGCTTTGGTATCTGGTTTTAATGCATCTTTCCTCAAACTATATATACAATTTTCGGAAATTAGTTAAACTAAAAGAGCAGGACCAAAATAAGTCTTTTAAGATTTTTTCAAGGAGGTTCTTTATGTCTGATAAATCAACTAAAATTCTTTTGGCAGGTATTTTAATCTGTTTGGCCATTATTGCATTCAAACCAGTTCCTTCTTTTAATTATTCACCCCCAACATCGTTAGATGTATCTAATGAAACAGTTTTTCAGATTGGTGAAAATAAAATAGGAATCGTAAAAACAAACTCCAATTCCGGCATGCATGGAGAAATATTTGTGCTTGAATTTAATGAGGAAAAAAATGACTTTGACCTGATAGGAAGATACAATTACTCTGATTTTTTCAGGAATCCCCAAAAATATTAAACCCAACCGGGGGACGGTTTGGAGCGCCCCCGGCTTGGTTTCCCCCTGGTTTTACTGCAGGGATTCCCCTATTTTCTGCAGCAAAGACTTTATTCCGAATCCGGTTCGGGCTGAAACATAAATACCGCCATTGGTCAAGCCTTCACTGTCTTCGATTAAATCAGCCTTATTAAAAACAGTTAGAATCTTTTCCCGGCTCGCCCCCAGTCCCTCCAGAACCTTTTCCACCACAGATATGCGTTCCAGATAGTCGGGCTGGGAAATGTCCACTACGTGCAGCAGCAAGTCTGCTTCCACGGCTTCTTCCAGAGTAGAGCGGAAAGCTGCAATTAAGTGATGGGGAAGCTTATTTATAAATCCTACCGTATCAGCGATTAATATCTCTAATCCCGGCTTTACCCTTATTCTCCGGGTAGTTGTATCCAGGGTGTGAAAAAGCTGATCGTGAGCAGATACTTGTTCAGCTTTGCTTTTATGGCCCACCTGACAAAGGGCATTAAAGAGACTGGATTTTCCAGCATTAGTATAGCCTACCAGGGAAACCGTTTTTAATCCGGCTTTTTGCCGCTGTTGGCGATGCAGCACTCGGTTTTTCTTCACTTTTGCCATCTGTTTTTCTATTTCTCTAATCCTATTTCTGATATAACGCCGGTCCATCTCCAGTTTCTGTTCACCGGCCCCTCTGGTTCCAATGCCCCCTCCTAATCGGCTCATGGCCACACCTTTTCCGGTCAGGTGTCCTAAGCGGTATTTAAGGGTAGCCAGTTCCACCTGGAGCATTCCTTCCCGGGACCTGGCCCGGCGGGAAAAAATCTCCAAAATGACCATGGTTCGATCAATAACTTTTACTCCCAGTTCTTTTTCCAGGTTCCGCAACTGGGCCGATGATAGTTCATCATTGCAAACCACCATGTCACTTTCCAATTCCGCCACCAGTTTTTTTAGTTCCTCAACCTTGCCCCGGCCCAAATAAGTTGCATAATGCGGCTTTTCCCTGGACTGCACCATAGAACAGCTGGCCTTAACCCCCAATGACTCTACCAGACTCTCCAGTTCCTCCATGGAGGCAGCAAAATTAATATCTCGTTTTGTTTCAACACCAACCAGGACAGCGTTTTTTAAGCTTTCGGCAATCACTCTAATATCTTTTTACTCCTCACTTTTCATTATTCCCCGGACTCACCCTTGGCCGGCTCAAAAACCGGATAATTCCTGTCTTCCCGTCTCTCCCAGCCGATCTTGACAGGCATGTTTACTTCAACCTGGGTAATAGAACAATTGTACAGGTTGGCAGCCATTCGGACCCCTTCATCAAGTTCCACAATAGCATAAATATATGGTACCTTTTGGTCAAAACCCGCTCCGGGCACCTCAACCACAGTATAACTGTACAATTTCCCCTTTCCTGTGGCAGGCTGCCACTTTAGGGCGGAGGAAAAACAAAAAGGGCACAGGTGACGGGGATAAAAAATGTACCTCAGACACTCAGGACAATACTGGAGCCACAGTGTATTCTCTTCTGTTTTTTGCCAATAAAATTCCCGGAAATCTTCCATTTCAATCCCTCCCCAGAATAAGGCTGGACTGGGTGCTCAAGACTCCCCCATTGCCATTGACAAAGGCCAGGTGGTTTTTCTTGACCTGCCTTTCTTGGGCCTCTCCCCTGATCTGTCGTACCGCTTCGGTAATATGCGACATTCCTCCGGCATAGGAAGGCTGCCCGAAAGAAAGCTGCCCCCCATGCGTATTACAGGGCAAATCTCCCAGGTAAGTAAGGTCCGTTTCGGCCACAAACCTGCCCCCTTCCCCTTTCGGGCAAAATCCTGCATCTTCCAGGCTTATCAGTACTGTAATAGTATAGCAGTCATAAAGAGAAACAAAATCGATATCCTGAGGTTTTAGCCCTGCCATGGCAAAGGCCCGGGAAGCTGACATTTTAATGGGAGTTGCAGTCAAATCCGGTGCATATACAATGGAGTTATGTGTATAAGCTTCTCCCATACCCAGGATCATAACAGGCTTATGGGGCATATCCCGGGCCTCCTCAGCCCGGCTGATAATTAAAGCCGCCGCACCGCTGCAAGGCCGCACAATTTCCAATAAATGCAGCGGATCTGCTATTATTGGAGATGCCAGCACATCCTCTACGGTTATAGGCTTATCATTAAAAAGGGCCTCCGGGTTTAAAAGGGCGTTTTTTCTCTGATCAACCGCTATCTTGGCCATTTGTTCGGGTGTTGTACCATATTCAAACATATGTCTTTTGGCCACTAGGGCGTAACCGGAATTAAATCCTAAAGGCCCATAAGGCAGCTCAAAATCGATTTCTGCCTGTGACATTACCTTTTTCTTTCCCTCCAGGGTGTTAAAAACCTGGCTATCCCACACTCCCCCGCTGAGACACAGGCAATGGCGGCACATGCCGGTACTTACCATAACCGCGCCACGGACTACCGACCCGGCAGCACTGGCACCCCCCAGTTCTACCATGTTCAAATAGCGGGGATAAATCTGCAAATACTCACAAACCTGAGCCGGCCACATAAAATATGAATCCTCAGTAGGAGGAGCTACCAGTAAGCCGTCAATATCCTGTTTTTTTAGTCCTGCGTCTCTGATGGCCTCCGCAGCCGCTTGGGCCAAGAGATCCAAGGTTCTCATCCGGCCAGGATTTTTGGTGGGTCTCAGTTCGCTCATCCCGGTAATAGCTGCTTTTCCCCGAAACTCCATTAACACACCTCCCCGTTTGATCATAATTCTATTATATTATCTTCCAGCAATTGCTCCCAGCGCTCAATAGGCATCTTCCAGCTTTTCTCCCACTATCTCGTATTCCTGGACAACAACCCTGGCTGTCCACTTTTCCAGACCCCTTTCATTACCATCCTGCCGGGGCTTTTATTCTAAAATATAACATTTTATCACCTTATGGTCACCAAGCCATAAAGCTATTAGGCAATTAGGGTTAAAAAAAGTCATAGTTACAAATAATAAATACAAACAGACTGCCAAGAGGAGTGTTTATGTGAAAGCCTGGCACGGTTTTAAGCCCGGAAGATGGATGTATGATATCGATGTTCGCGATTTTATTCAAAAAAACTATTCCCCCTATGACGGAGATGACAGTTTTTTGGCCGGTCCCACGGAAAAAACCCGGAAACTGTGGGATAAATGCCAGCGGCTGTTGCGGGCTGAATTTGAAAAAGGGGGAGTATTATCCGTTGACCCCCAGACCCCTTTAACAATAAACAGCCATCCTCCAGGGTATATTGAGAAAGAACTGGAAACCATTGTAGGCCTGCAAACTGATACCCCTCTGCAAAGGGCCATGAATATCTACGGCGGCTTGCGGTCAGTTATTAAAGCCGGCCGGGCCTACGGTTATGAACCCAATGAACAGCTCACCGATTTCTTTGTCCGCCACCGCCGCACCCACAATGACGGGGTTTTTGCCGTATACACTCCCGAAATGCGCTTGGCGCGCAAAGTAGGAATAATTACGGGTTTACCTGACTCCTACGGCCGCGGCCGGGTAATTGGCGACTCTCGCCGGGTTCCCCTTTACGGGGTGGACCTATTAATCAGATACAAGGAACGTGACCTGGCCCTCATGAGCAAAGAAATGAGCCCCGATTTGATTCAGATTCGGGAAGAAGTGCATGATCAGATAGAAGCCCTAAAAGCCATGAAAGAAATGGCTTCAGCCTATGGCTATGATATATCCCGCCCTGCCGAAAACGCCCGGGAGGCTGTGCAGTGGCTCTATTTCGCGTATCTGGCAGCTATTAAAGAACAGAACGGAGCCGCCATGAGCCTGGGCCGAGTCTCCACTTTTCTGGATATTTACATGGAGCGGGACCTGCAGAATGGAAACCTGAACGAAGAAGAAGCACAGGAACTCATCGACCACATGGTAATGAAACTACGCCTGGAAAGACACTTGAGGACTCCCGAATACAGTGAACTCTTTGCCGGAGACCCCAACTGGGTAACAGAAGCCATCGGCGGCGCCGGTACAGATGGCAGGCATCTGGTAACCAAAACCAGCTATCGCATGCTCCACACCTTGAGAAACCTGGGGCCCGCACCTGAGCCCAATTTGACTATATTATGGTCCCGCAACCTGCCAAGAAACTTCCTGACCTACTGTGCCGGCCTATCCATAGATACCTGCGCCTTGCAATATGAAAATGACGACATCATGCGCGACATCTTTGGAGATGATTATGGAATTGCCTGCTGTGTTTCTGCTATGCGGCTAGGCAAACAAACACAGTTTTTCGGTGCTCGCTGCAATCTGGCCAAACTCCTGTTGTATGCCATTAACGGCGGAAAAGATGAAATAACCGGAGAACAGGTAGGAGTAGAAATGCCTGCCTGCAGTGAGGAATACCTGGATTATGACGAGGTAATGCGCAGGTTTAAAATACAGATGGAATGGCTGGCCGGGCTATACGTTAACACCATGAATGTAATTCACTACATGCATGATAAATATGCCTATGAGAGAGTGCAAATGGCCCTTCATGATACAGGAGTCCAGCATTTTATGGCTTTTGGCATCGCCGGGCTGTCTGTAGTAGCTGACTCCCTCAGTGCAATCAAATATGCCCGGGTAAAGCCCATTAAAGATGAACGGGGTATCATTACAGACTTTGAGGTCACCGGGGATTTCCCGAAATTCGGCAATGATGACGACCGGGTGGACTGCCTGGCCGTTGAAATGGTACGCACATTCTGCAACGAACTGAAAAAGCATCCCGCCTACCGTAATGCCCAGCATACCTTATCCATTTTGACCATAACCTCTAACGTAATGTACGGTAAACATACCGGAACCACACCGGATGGCCGCAAAAAAGGCCAGCCCCTAGCTCCGGGCGCCAACCCACTGCACGGTCGGGAGGAACATGGCGCTATAGCTGCCTGCAATTCAGTGGCCAAGCTTCCTTATAACTATGCCTTAGACGGCATTTCCTTTACCTTTTCCACTGTACCTTCCGCCCTGGGAACCAACCGCCAGGAAATGGTTAACAATCTATTGGCTCTCTTGGAAGGTTACTTTGTTCAGGATGCCCATCACATTAATATAAACGTAGTCAATGTGGAAACTCTGCGGGAAGCCATGGAGCACCCGGAAAAATACCCTGACCTTACTATCAGGGTCTCGGGATATGCCGTACACTTTGTAAAATTGAGCCGGGAGCAGCAGGAAGAGATTATTATGCGAACCTTCTACAAAAGGATGTAAGCGAAATGATCGGAAGAATTCATTCCCTGGACACCTTCAGCACCCTGGACGGCCCTGGAATAAGAACCGTCATATTCCTGCAAGGGTGCCATCTGCGCTGCAAGTACTGTCATAATCCCGATACCTGGGATATGAAGAGCTGTACAGCCCGGGAATACTCCTCTGAGGAATTAATGGCTATAATAAGGCGAAGTATCCCCTATTTCCGGGCTTCGGGGGGCGGGGTAACCTTTTCCGGCGGGGAGCCTCTCCTGCAGCATGACTTTGTTAAAGAGATGTGTATCAGGTGCCAGGAGGAAGAAATTTCAACAGCCATTGATACCTCCCTTTATGTTACCCCTGATGTGCTAAGTGACCTGTTGCCCTATACCGACTTGATCCTGGCAGACATTAAAGCCATAAATGATGAAAAAAGCCGCTACCTTACCGGAGCCAGCAACCGGTTAAACCTGGCCAATCTCAAGCTTATTGATGAAAATCAGGTTCCCATCTGGATCCGCTATGTGGTGGTTCCCGGCCTGACCGACGACCTTCAAGATTTAGAGGAAATGGCTGCATTCATCGCGGGCTTGCCAAGTGTCAAAAGAGTAGATCTTTTGCCCTATCATTCCCTGGGGGCCCACAAGTGGGAACTTCTGGGACTGAAATACGAACTGGCAAACACCCCGCCCCCCACCAAAGACCATATGCAAAAAATCCAAAAGCTGGTTGCCGACCTAAGCGGCAAAGAAGTCAACACAAATTAGAACAGACAAGGGGACGGTTCTTCGAACAGACAAGGGGACGGTTCTTCTGTCTAACCTTCCCTCAGACAAGGGACGGTTCTTCCGTCTAACCTTCTCTTAAGAACTTATTAACCTTATCCTTATTTATCCCAGTAATGGCCGCAATTTGGCGAAGTGACAAGTTGGTTCTTTGTTTAAACTCTCTTATAAGCTCCTGGTTGTTATCCTGTCCTGCGGACATTTGTTCAAATAATAGCTTTGCTGCGTCCTCATCCATAATTTGCTTTTCTTCTTGTAGATCTATGAACTTATCGTCGTTTGTTTCATTCATAAACTCAATATACTGCTTCTTTGCTTTCTCTTTATCATCCGAAAATATGGCCAGCAGTATTTCTTTATCCAGAATTTTGTCTAGGTATTGGTTTTCGTCCAAATAACATAAATAACTGCTCCACCGGTATCCTCCTGCAGTTTTTGTCAGGCCTGCCTTGACAGGGTTATTATGAATGTACCTTGCAAGGGCTAGGATATAGCGGTCATCTTCTACTACTTCACTCCGATACCGATCCTGGAATAAATGTCCAACTCTTTTATACTTTTTATTAAAATAATAGACATAGCTTACAGCAATACGCTTGATCACTGTTGCTATGTCTTCTGTCCCTTCGCTTAACATTAGATGAACATGGTTATCCATCAAGCAGAATGCATGCAGGTTAAACCTGCCTTTTTGTTTCTTTTCGCTTATGGTTTCAATAAATCGAATTCTATCTTCATCATCGATAAATATCTCCTTGCGTTCGTTTCCTCTCATCATAATATGATAATATCCGCTCTCGCTTTTCATTCTCTTTTGTCTTGCCATTTTCTATCACCCAAAGTTGATTATACCAGCTTGCCCGGCCCTAGACAACAGAACCGTCCCCTTGTCTATCCCAGCTTGCCCGGCCATAGACAAGAGAACCGTCCCCTTGTCTATCCCCTTGTCTACCCCCCTGTCTAGATGCCTGATTCTCTTTACTTTGGCCGGCCACCCCTTTATAATGTTAATAGATTTGGGGAGGCTATATCCCTTTAAATCCTGGATTTGTAAAGTGGGGGCGTGGCTCAGCTGGGAGAGCACCTCGTTCGCAACGAGGGGGTCAGGGGTTCGAATCCCCTCGTCTCCACCAGTGTTTGAGGCACTTAAAGTATTAAGAAATATTGCTCAAAAATTTTTCTCCAGGGTTGCAACTCTTTTATCCTTCTTTTGTAGAAGGATTTTTCTTTCATAATCTTTTAATCATCCTCCCGCTAACACCACCATGTCCCATAGGAAGATGGCTTTCCGCTTTCCCAACCATTAGCCGGATCAAAGTATAATAGCTTCATATGGATCCCATTATTCCATCTCTCTATCAGTTCCGCCCCAGAGGTTTTCTTTCTCCCTCAAAAATCACATTTTCTTTACTGATTAGAAGCATATTCAACCTATATTTTCTACCCGAGAGTTCATACAATAGGGGCAGCAGTTATAATCAGGTGAGGTATCGACAAAGCCTCATCGGGGATATTAAATGATTCGGAGGGTAGAGAAAATGAAGCGAATCGTCTCATTGTCATTATGTATTATATGTTTTATATTGGCTTTTACCATCTGTCAGCCCGCACTGGCTGCGGAAAACACCATAACCTGGACTGGCGAAGCCGGTGACGGATTATGGCATACTGCCGGCAACTGGGATTTGGAGCGAGTACCGGAGGAAGGTGACTATGTAATTATCTCCGATTCCTCAGTAGTGGAGGTAAATGGAAACACTGCGCCCGTAACACTTGATTGCTCCGGACAAATCTCGGTAGCATCTGGCGGGCATCTTTACCTTACCGGCACTTCCTATCTCAGGACCCTCGATAATGACTCGTTTGATAAGTTGATTGGTGATGGAAACATCACAATAATGGGAGAAGGCAGTGAATTGCAATGCGGCGGGGGTATCATAGGAGACGGTACTTTTACCATTGGTTCAGGAGCCAAGTTAGTCATAGATGAAGATGCCACTGGATTCGGAGTAGAGATGGACTGGTATTTAGTAAATAATGGCAAGCTAATGCTAAAAAGTGGTGATCTCTACCTCTTTGGAGGCAGTGAGGGTGAGGGAACTTTAACGATTTCAGAAGGGGCTTATCTATCATTTGGGGATGGTGCCTATAACGTCGGCGGAGATGTATTAAATGGCGGTGTAGTATACATATCGGTTCTCTCGTCTGTCTTCTTTGAGGCTAATTATCGGCAAGAAAATACGGGCACTACAGTTTTCTCAGTCTGGGGTTCCGAGCCTGGCGAGTACTGCCAGCTAAACGTCAGCGGCCAAGCTGAGTTGGACGGAATATTGGAATTTGATTCAATATCCGCCGATTATGTCCCTTCACCGGGAGACACTTTTGAATTCATGACTTATGGTTCAAGAGATGGTGAGTTTTCAGAAATCATCAGCTACCCGGAAAATATCAACTTTGAATCCAACTATTCGGATACCAGCCTTATATTGACTGTAGTGGCGGATACTACTCCGCCAGAGCTGACAAGTGTGACCCCAGCCAGCGGATCCACTATTTCGCCGTATATTGACAGCCTGACCCTAAAGTTCAACGAAGCGGTATGGGGTGATTGGGAAAAAAATGTGACCATTTATACAGCGGATACCAACAACCTGGTATGCACCCTATATCTCAATAATTATGATGGTCAAAATATTTCCGGGAACGGTACGGATACCATCACCCTCAAGGTTCCATCTGATACCTTTGAGTTCGGCCAGAGTTATTACATATTAATTGACGAAGGAGCCTTTGTAGACGCTGCAGGAAACGAGTATGCCGGCATCAGCGACAGCAGCACCTGGGCTCTCACGGTGCTGAATGATACCGAGCCGCCCACGGTTCCGACCAATCTCCGCAGCACCTCCAAGACCTCCACTTCGGTCACCCTGGAATGGGACCCCTCCAGCGACGATTACGGTCCCATTAGCTACGATATCTATGGGAAAACAGAAGCTGGCGAGTTTGTTCTTGCCGGCAGTACGGAGTCTACAAGCTTCATGGTGATTAAGCTGGCTGATACTTCCCTTGCACCGGAAACTGAATATACTTTTGTGGTTCGAGCCGCAGATGCCTGCGATAACCAGTCTGAACAATCCAATCAGCTAAGGGTAACTACCGAGGAAAGACCCAACCTTATTTGGTGGGAGCGGGAAATACCTCCGTCATCTTCCGTCTATTATGATACCTGCTACGGGGCTGGGAAATATGTGGCTGTAGGCACTCAGGGCACTATTTTGACGTCCATTGATGAAGGTATGTCCTGGCAGCTGGAAATTGGAGACAATTTTGGTGATTCCCA
Source organism: Syntrophomonadaceae bacterium (assembly GCA_050949885.1). GTDB lineage: Bacteria > Bacillota > Syntrophomonadia > Syntrophomonadales > Syntrophomonadaceae > JBMNGO01. The sequence goes on from JBMNGO010000001.1 coordinate 577,177, forward strand.
ATTGAAGGCCGTTACCTACGGCAACGACAGGTTTGTGGCAGTGGCGCCAAGTGATGTTTATACCAAGACCTCAACCGATGATGAATGGACTAGAATAGAATTGGATGCCGGAACTGTCGATTTTAACGATGTGACCTGCGGAAAGAAAAAGGATGGCAGCGGTGACATCTTTGTAGCAGTTGGTAGGAATTGCATTTGGTGGTCCGAAGATGGGGTCAATTGGCAGCAATTCTTATCCAAACCCTACATAACTGACACCTTTGTTTTTCAAGAGGTTGCGGCTGATGAAGAAGGCAATTTTGTAGCCGTGGGCTATAAAGAAGGAAATTACGGTAACAACACCCTTTTAATCTGGAAATCCAGTAACGGCAAGAATTGGTCATCTTCAGTAGATTCTAGCCTAACCGGACAGTTCACAGGGATAGCTTACGGCAATGGGGCCTTCATGGTTTGCGGCGGTTCAGTAACCGATATCTGGATCTCTACAAATAAAGGAGATAGCTGGGAGAAAGGGCCTCTACCCGGGCAAGACTCTGCGTATGTCTGCCCCACCAAGATTGCTTATGGGGATGGTCTATTTGTGGCAGCGGCCGGGAATGATGTCTGGATTTCTGATAACCGGGGCTATACCTGGACCCGTTCGCAGGAGTTTGAGGATTTCCTGGTATCTATCAATTACTGTAATCAGTCCTTTGTGGCAAGCGATTGGGACGGAAAGATTCACCAGGCGGTTAGAGAACCAGGCGCCGTGGGCACCATACCCTCCGTTCCGCTGAACTTCACCGCCACACCGGGTGACGGTCAGGTTGCTTTAAGCTGGAGCGCTCCGGCCAGTGATGGCGGCAGCACCATCTTGAAATACCAGGTATCGAAAGACAACGGTACCAACTGGTCGGATGTGGGATTGAACACCACCCACACCTTCACCGGCTTGACCAACGGCACCGAGTATACCTTCAAGGTGCGGGCGGTAAACAGTGCCGGCAATGGAGAAGAAGCTAGCACTACAGCCACGCCGGTTACACCTGAATTTGCAGGGGGCAACGGCAGTGAGGAGGATCCTTATCTTATTGAAACGGTGGATCATCTCAACAATGTACGCAACTATCTGGGGACGGAGCACAGTGATAAGCACTTTAAGCTGAATGCCAACCTGAACCTTGATGTAGCCCCCTACAATAGCAATACCGGCTGGCAGCCCATAGGCACTTCACTAAATCCTTTTACCGGCACCTTTGACGGTGGAGGGTACACCATCAGCGGCCTTTTTATCAGTAAGGAGGGATCATGGAATAACCGTGTTCCTTCTGGCTTATTCGGTAAAAGCGGGACAGAAGCAAAAATCTGCAACTTAATCCTGGAAGATGTAGATATTACCGGTTGTTATTATGTGGGTAGCCTGGTGGGTTCTAACAGCGGTGAAATAAGCAAGGTAAATGCCAGCGGTGATGTGGTAGGCGAATGGGATACAGGAGGTTTGGCCGGATCTAACAACGGCTCAATATCCGATTCCTCCTTTGTAGGTACTGTGACCGGCACTGATCTTGTCGAATACGGAGAGTGGACTGGAGGGCTGGTGGGTTACAATAACCTTGGTACGATAATCAATTGCTGGACCGATGTAACAGTGGTTAGCGAGTATCATAGTATCGGCGGCCTGGTGGGTGAAAACTTTGAGGGAACCATTAGAGAATCCTTTTCTAAGGGCACTATCACCGGTTACGATTACACCGGCGGCCTGGTGGGCTCTAACAACGATGAAATTATATCATGTTATTCCACCTGTACGGTGAATGGCGATGATCAGGTAGGCGGTCTGGTGGGCGGAAATTCCGGACCGATTTCCTACTCCTTTGCTGTCGGAAAAGTAAACGGGAATTCTAAAACTGGCGGTCTGGTAGGCAGCAATGTTTCCGGAACTGTTACCGGCTGCTATTGGGATACCGAAACATCAGGCAAAAGCACATCCGCAGGCGGCACAGGCAAGTCCACAACGAAAATGAAAGAGCAAGCAACTTATGAGGGCTGGAACTTTGATACTGTATGGGGTATTAACGGCAGTGATAACAACGGTTATCCATTCCTTAGATGGCAGGTACCCGCAGATGCTCCCACCGTACCCGGTGTACCGCAGAACTTCACCGCCACACCGGGTGACGGTCAGGTGGCTTTAAGCTGGAGCGCTCCGGCCAGTGATGGCGGCAGCGCCATCTTAAAATATCAGGTGTCTAAAGACAACGGTACCAGCTGGACGGATGTGGGATTGAATACCACCCACACCTTCACCGGTTTAACCAACGGCACGGAGTATACCTTTAAAGTGCGAGCAGTCAACAGCATTGGCAATGGAGAGGAAGCAAGCACAACAGCCACGCCGCTTGTGCCTGAGTTTGCAGGCGGCAGCGGCAGTGAGGAAGACCCTTACATTATTTCCTCAGTGTATCATCTTAATAATGTCCGCAACCACCTTGACCAGCACTTCAAGCTAATTGCGGATTTGGATCTGAGTATCTACGGAACGGACGAGGGCTGGGAACCTATAGGCACCGAGACCGAGCCTTTCACCGGCTTTCTTGATGGTGATAACCACAATATCAGCAACCTCTTTATTGATCGTCCTACGGATCCCAAAATTGGCTTATTCGGTTATACCGGAGAAACGGCAAAAATCTGGGACCTCGGGCTGGCGAACGTAGATATATTTGGAAATCATGATGTCGGTGGCCTGGTGGGATGGAATGAGGGTGAGATTACCAACTCATATGTCACAGGTGATGTGACCGGTAGAGGTGAAACTGGCGGATTGGTGGGAGTAAATCACGGTTCGATTACTGATTCCAGGGTCATAGGTACTGTTACGGATGTTTGGGGCGGCTCTGTCGGTGGTCTGGTAGCAGAAAATTTTGGTACCATCACCAAATGTCATGCCGAAGCAACTGTAATTAGCGACAGCTCCTATGCAGGCGGCCTGGTGGGAGCAAATTATGGCAGCATCACCGAATCGCACGCTGTGGGTGCAGTAGAAGGAAGCAGTTATGTCGGAGGTCTGGTAGGATTAAATAGTGAGGGAAATATCGATAGATGTTACGCTACCGGTACTGCGACAGGTACCGAGGATTGGATTAATTATACCTTTGTAGGCGGGTTGGTAGGATACAACCGCGCTTCGATCAGCAATTCTTATGCCAGAGGAACTGTATCCGGACAGGATGACATCGGCGGCCTGGCAGGGTATAACTATGGTACTATAAGCAATTCCTATTCAACCGGGGCTGTAAGCGGAGATAATAATATAGGCGGCTTAATAGGGTTCAGTCATCAAGATGGCATCATTACGAACAGCTACTGGGATACAAGTACATCAAATCAAGCGGATTCAGCCGGCGGTACAGGAAAAGACACTGCCCAAATGAAGCAGCAGGCGACGTATGAAGATTGGGATTTCGCTGCCGTATGGGGTATTAATGACAGTGATAACGATGGTTATCCATTCCTCAGATGGCAGGGATACGGAGCTGCTCCCACTGCACCCTCGGCGCCGCAGAACTTCACCGTCACACCGGGTGACGCTAAGGTGACATTAAGCTGGACTGCTCCCACCAGCAACGGAGGCAGTGCCGTCACCAAATACGAGGTGTCAAAAGACAACGGTGCCAACTGGTCTGATGTGGGATTAAACACCTCCTACACCTTCACCGGCTTAACCAACGGTACGGAATATACCTTCAAGGTACGGGCGGTCAACAGCGCAGGCAACGGAGCAGAGGCAAGTGTGTCAGCCACACCGGTAGCGGCAGCAAGTGTCCCCTCTGCACCCCAGAACTTCACCGCCACGCCAGGTGATGCTCAGGTGAGACTAAGCTGGAGTGCTCCGTTAAACGATGGCGGCAGTTCCATCCTACGTTACGAGGTGTCCAGCGATAACGGCAGCACTTGGGTTACAGCCAGCACCAGCACCTCCCACACCTTCACCGGCTTAACCAACGGCACGGAGTATACCTTTAAAGTGCGAGCAGTCAACAGTGCAGGCGATGGAGCGGAAGCAAGTGTGTCGGCCACACCACGCGTCCATTCAGGTTCAGGCAAAGGAAGGACTCCCTCGACTCCGACCTATCAGGCAAAGTTGAAAGCAGGAAGCGGCACGGAAAGGGCCTTGCGGGTCACAGTTAACAATAATACCGGAAACGCCTCCATAGAGGAAGATCCCTGGTCGACGAGACCTCAGGGAAGAACTATCGTCACCATACCTTCCATACCCGGCACCGGCACTTACTCAGTAAGCACATCGCTTGACAATCTGTCCACAACTGATGTTCAGGGTACGCTGACTCTCAATACCGATGCCGGCAGCATTACAGTGTCCTCCAATATGTTGAACGGGATTGAGAACGCAGAAGGGTCTAATGCCCAGATCACCATCGGTATGGGAGATAAATCCAACTTACCGGCGGATGTTAAGAACGCTATCGGAGAAAGACCGCTGGTACAGCTCACACTATCCATCGATGGCAAGCAAATGAACTGGAGCAATCCGGAAGCGCCGGTTACGGTATCGATTCCGTATACACCCACAGAAGCCGAACTGGCCCACCCGGAAAATATTGTAGTCTGGTACATTGACGGCAGCGGCAATATTGTTACGATACCCAACGGGCAATACGACCCTGAAACCGGAACCGTAAGCTTCACCACCACCCATTTCAGCTATTTCGCCGTAAGCTACCATCAAGTGGATTTCAAGGATGTAGCGAACGATGCGTGGTATGCCAAAGCGGTTTCCTATATCGCTGCCAGGGAGATTACCACAGGTACCGGAAGCGGTAATTTCAGCCCCGAAGCCAAGCTGACTCGAGGACAGTTCATTGTCATGCTGATGAAGGCATACAACATAGCTCCCGACCAGAAGCCGGAAGATAATTTTGCGGACGCGGGCAGTACCTATTACACCAACTACCTGGCTGCGGCCAAAAGACTGGGCATATCAGCAGGCGTAGGAGACAACAGCTTCGCTCCAGAAAAAGAAATTACCCGGCAGGAAATGTTCACCCTGCTGTACAATGCGCTGGAAGTTATCGGCAAACTGCCCCAGGGCGATTCAGGCCAGAGCCTCTCCAGCTTCAGCGACAGCGATGACATAGCAATCTGGGCCCAAGATGCCATGACACTACTGGTGGAAACCGGAATCATCAGCGGCAGCGGTAATAGGCTTTCTCCACAGGATACCACCACCAGGGCACAGATGGCCCAGGTATTATACAGCCTGCTCGCAAAATAAGCGAAGATATAAGGCTAAACCATTATTGTGGCTAGTGCGCCGGCAATTTGTCCCCAACAGATTGCCGGCCTTCTTTTTGAGAAGCGCAGAAATAATGAAACAGGTCCCTTTATTCTTTTTCCCAGCCGCTTTACAAAGAATCAAGGGACCTGCATGGCTCTATGTGATTTTTATAAGCCGTATTGGAGTTTCATTTTTTCTACGTGCCGGTAATAGTCAGTATGTTGTAGTTTGGAAGCTGCGCCCTCGTCCAGAACAACCCAAATGTTGCCCGCGTGCAGTTGTATGGCCGAGGCCGTAATCTGGGATGTTACCGGTCCTTCCAGGCATTTAGCCACTACATCAGCCTTTTTTTCGCCACTTACAATCATTAATACATTTCTTGCCTCTAATATAGTACCGATTCCCATGGTAATGGCAAAATGAGGCATCTCCTCCCTGGAAATGCCAGCTTTTTTGTAGAAAGCCTCATAGTTGTCATCCAAGGTTTGCTTCGTCAAAGCCTGCACTCTGGTTCTCGACGCCAGGGATGATCCGGGTTCATTAAATGCCCAATGCCCATCTCCACCAAGGCCCAAAAGCTGTAAATCAATACCTCCGGCCTGCTTTATCTGTTCTTCATACCAGCTGCAATATTTTTCCGGCTCTTTGGTTCTCCCATCAGGTACATGGATATTTTCCCTTTTAATATTAATATGCTTGAACAATTCCTCGTACATGAATCTGGCATAACTCTGATCCAGGTCATAGGGCTTTGAAAGATCGATTCCAATTCCCAGGTATTCATCAAGATTAAAGGTCGTAACCTGCGAGAAATCTAGCCCTTCCTTATGCATTCTGACCAGTTCCTGGTAGGTTCCAATAGGAGTGGCTCCTGTAGCCAGACCCAGCACACAGTGAGGCTTGGATCTAACAAAACTGCCAATAATCTCTGCCGCGTACTTACTCATTTGCTCATAGTTTTCCCTGATAATAATATTCAAATTTTCACTTCTCCTTTTAATTGTAATATTTTGGAATTAACTTCCATTTAAAGGATAGCGCTCTCTTATTATATGACAATAATTTTATTTTTAAAATATTTTTGTAATAAAATATTAAAAAGACTCAGGTTGCTGCCAATTATAATAATATTATTGTAACTCATGTTTAACTTCATATGTGTCAGAAGGGAAGAATGAAAAATGATTAGCGGAATTAAAATTTCGGACTTGTTTGATCTTAAGGAAACAATTGCCAAAGACATCTTTGTGGACTGCGAATACCCTTGGGAAGTATTGCCTAAGATAACCTCCTTTATTGTAGAATTGGGCAATACCCTTTCCCCAGATGAATACGACCACCCGGCAGATGACATATGGATAGCCAAAACAGCTACTATTAACCCTTCAGCATACATTGCAGGCCCTTGCATCATCGGCAAGTACGCGGAAATTCGCCAATGTGCATTTATTCGTGGTTCAGCCATTGTTGGCGAGCATGCGGTGGTGGGCAATTCAACTGAACTGAAGAATGTTATCCTTTTTAATTATGTTCAGGTACCACATTACAATTATGTGGGGGATTCCATTCTCGGATTCAAAGCTCATATGGGGGCGGGTTCCATTACATCAAACGTTAAATCCGATAAGAGTCTTGTAAATGTGCGCTATAACAACCAGTTAATAGCCACCGGACTCAAGAAAATGGGCGCCATGCTGGGAGACTACGTAGAGGTAGGCTGCAACTCGGTGCTCAATCCAGGCTCCATCGTAGGCAGAAATTGTATGATTTATCCCCTTTCATTAGTGCGCGGTTATATTCCCCAGGACAGTATAGTGAAGCAAAATATAATAGTAAAAAAGAATTAGCCAGATAACAGGGGGGTTCTAGGGAACCCCCCGAAGGTCTTAAACTTGGAAGCTGTGTTAACGCCGTGCATTTTTCCGGCAACTATATAAGGTTCCGAACCTGAAAACAGCGAAATATAGGACGGCTGCCACCATTAGAATAGCGTTTTCAACAACCGCCTGCTACTCCTGTGTCTTACCTGCATGGGTATAAATTATCCCATGGGGATTAAGATATTATAAGGAATAATAAATGCAGGTGGTTTTTTGATAATCAGATTTGGCTATGTGGCTATGTCAGCAATTTTAGAGGACTGCTCCCCTTCCCAAACCATTACCTTCAAAAATCTATCAAAGATTACTTCCGCGGAAGGGAAGCATTCTAAGCTCTTTACACTGGCCAAAAGAAATCTGCAAAATATCCAAAGGCTTTTTTTTCACAACCAAGCTCATGATATCAAGGTCTTTCGTTTAACCTCCAAACTCGTTCCTCTGGCTACTCATCCCGATACCCAGGAGTGGAATTGGGCCATGGAACTGAAGCAGGAATTTAAGAAACTGGGCAAATACGCGCGGGAACATGGTTTCCGCCTAAGCGCCCACCCAGACCACTTTACCCTTTTAAATTCTCCCCGGGATGAAATATTGGCAGCATCCATAAAGGACCTGGAGTATCACCGACAAATTTTTGCCGGTATGGAAATGGATGCCAGTTCCAAGCTGGTTATCCATGTGGGAGGCTGTTACAAGAATAAGGCTGATTCCCTTAAGCGCTTTAAAAGAAACTATCTGGAGCTGCCGGGCCATCTCAAAGAGCGCATCGTTCTGGAAAATGACGACAAAATTTTTACCGCCCGCGATGTATTAGACATTTGCACGGATGTGGGGATTCCCATGGTTTTGGACATCCATCACCACTGGTGCAACAACTATGCAGACAATATAGAGGATTACTTGCCGGCCATTTTTGCCACTTGGCAAAAAGAAACCTGCCCGCCCAAAATTCACCTTTCCAGCCCGAAAGATACAAAGCATTTTCGCCATCATGCCGACTACATTGATTCAGCTTTTTTCCTGGATTTCCTGACCCGGGCCAAAACCGTCGACCAGGACTTGGATGTGATGATTGAAGCAAAATTAAAAGATAAGGCGCTCTTCCATCTCATGCAAGAACTGAGAGAAACCCCGGGAATCAAAATAATCAATCAGGCATCCATTGCCATTTAGCCAAACATGTAACGGCGGGATAAAATAAACCATTGTAAAACACCGCCTCCGACAGCAACCGGTGAACCTTGCAAACCCGTCCTCCCTGACCGTTGCCATAATTTACATAAAGGTTATCAGGTAAAGAAAGCTAATTTGTAATATAAAATCCAATTTTATTAATAATTGTGAAACAGGAGTATTCTATGATGGGATCAAAAAAAATTATTTCCTGGTTATTATGCTTGGTATTTCTGGCAACTGTTCCAAATGTGGCGGTAGTTGGTGCAGCCAATGATATTAATGTGGAAAACTATAATAAATACTACCCCACCTACCAAAAACATGACAAAGTCCTGGCTGATGCCTTTCTAAAGAATTACAACGGCAGTGAGGCCCAAGCTCTGGTAGCCCGAGCTATATGGTATATGGAGAACGGCTATATGGTTTATGGCCATTCTAAATACTGGGATACCGGGTTCATAGACTGTTCAAATTTTGTCTCCCTGGTGTACAAAGACTTCGGCTACAAAATCCCCACAGCCTCCAGGAAATATGATCAGGTAGGGAAAGTAATAGAAGGAGTTTACTCGAGAAAGATTAAAGGCAGTACCAAATATGAGCTGGTAGGTACTGAAAAACTTAGGCCAGGAGATATATTCACTTTTTGGAAACAAGATACAACCGGCAACGGTACCCATATTGGGCACGTGGCCATTTACATGGGAGAAATTAACGGCCAGCCAGCGGTAATACAGACTAATGCCGAGAGACCAACTGCCATAGGCATCAGAACCGATTTCCGTTTCTGGTATGGGGAACACTTCCTGGAAGCTCGGCGGGTATTGGATGATGCATCTCAGCAGCCCGGCAAAGCCTGGGAGGCCTCGCCCCCGGTGATTCCGGCCCAATACCAGCTAAAACCGCAAAAACCGGTAGTAATGCCGGAAGAAAAGTATATGAGCAGCCAGGGTTCACAAAATGTCCCAAATGCTGCTGGCCAATCCGTTGCCAAAGATATCGCCGGTCACTGGGCAGAGGAAGATATAAAAAAGCTGCTTGACAATAAATCTATGGAAGGATACCCCAATGGGACTTTTGCGCCGGATAAGGCAATTACCCGTGCTGAGTTTGTCACTGTCCTGGTCAAGGCTTTTAAAGTCACTTCAGATAAAGGGAAAGAATTTAGTGATACATACAACCACTGGGCTGGTAAGTACATAGCAGCAGCCGAGAGTAATAACATTGTGTCCGGTTACAGCAGTCGCTTATTTGGCCCGGAGGACTCTCTGACTAGGGAGCAGATGGCCCTGATGATAGTAAAGGCAGTTAAACTTGATAATTCCGACCCGGATGAAAAAAAGACGGCCTTTACCGATGAGCCGCAAATTTCCGACTGGGCTAAACAGGCGGTCCTAGTTGCCAGCGCAAAAAACATATTGACTGGATATCCTGACCATTCTTTTAAACCTCAAGGCACTCTTACCCGTGCGGAAGCGGCAACTGTTATTGTTAAGGCCCTAAACCTTACCAAATAATGAACCAGTCCCTAAAACCGCCATAATAAAAACCGAAGGCTAAAACCACCCTCCTGGTTTTAGCCCTTTGGTTTTTATCGGAATATACTATACTGATACCCCTGTTTGAGAAAATACAAGTACCGGATAATCCGGTACTTGATTTTCTTTAGCCCACGGAATTTACTAATTCGGGACAAGCGGCGGTATAAATATCTACATCAAAAGCAAATATAAAAATCTTTACTTTTCGCGGGCAGCAGCATCTACTGTCACTATTACAGCTCCATCTGCCTGATTAAACCTGATCGTCTTCATCTCTAAACAGGCTCCTCAGTCTGTCAGCATTATTAGATGCAAACTGAATCCATTCTTCTACAGCTTGGGGATTGAGTTTTTCCATCCTGCTCCCTCCTTTATTGTAAATTAAGGAAAACCGGTGCCACCATATTTTATTAATGCTTATAGCCTGGCCTTAAAGGTTATTCTTCGAGGTCGCTGCAAGAATCACGGTCATGGTCATGGTCATGATCCCGGTCATGGTCAAAGTCGCAGTCACAATCCCAGGCACAATCGCAGTCACGATCCCGGTCGCTGTGGTCATCGCGGCAATCGGCATTGAAAATGTTAGCTCTTTCCGTAAATATGAATCTGTCTCCACAATCCCTATCCCGGCAATCCAACTCAATTATCAGACGGGGCCACAAATCGCTGTTGCGAGCTTCCCTGCTATGGAAAGCTACCAGGTTGTTTCTTTCTTCGTCTCCCTTGATCATTACTCCGTTATTGGCTATGCGTCCACTGTGCCATCCCCGTACCAGATCAGTTATGTCGAATTTTACTGTTCCAAAAAAGCCTTCTCTGATTCGCTCAACTGCTGCTGGCCGACGAGCTATATCCGGCTGGTTATCCCAGGTTACCCGGTTCTCCCTCCAGTTTTCCAGAACCCGGAAAAGCTTGAGGTCAATTCTTCCACAAACTTCGTTACGGAATACCTTCAGTTCCAAAGTAGCCTTTTCAATCCTGCATCTTGGTGGAATTGGTCTGCGCCGGCGATCAAACAGGTCAAACTGAATAAGAGAGCGATATACATCATTACGTTTCTGATAATTGCTGACAAATAATACCGGACTATCACCGAAATTTGTCTTGGGATACCACTCGGAAATATAAGCATCCTGACTGGGTGTTAATACTACATCGTCGCGGTGGCGTCTCACCATCTATCACTCCTTTCTAACAAGTTGCAGTATATAATATTGGAAATACTAGCAACATGTGCACACAGTAGAAAAGAAAAAGTACCGGTAAATTCTGGTGGCGATCCAACCTCAATACAATTACCTCCTATACCATAAATTCACTATAGCTTATGATATCTGAAGGAAATTGGTTCCATACCATACATAAAAATCCCATGGTTTGCTTTGCATGGCAGCTCCGCTAATTTTAGCCTGGCTTGCTCAGAAAAGCCTCACAGCTTTAAGTTTTTTACCCTTTAGTTAATGGTCTAATTAGTCTCTTGGGCCCCCTGTATCAAGTCTTCCTGACAAGCTGCATTATGCATAGCAGTACGCCTGGCTATTATAAAGATCTTTACCTGGGATGGACAACAGCATTGACGAAAACAATCATCATGGCGACCTCTGCTTTCTCCGGCTATTTCCATCTCATCCCTGACCTCATCGAAGTTTAATGTCTCCACTTCACATTCCTCCCGTGGGTAATTTTATTTTTATTACTACCACAATGTATGAAAATGAGAGGAAAACGGTGCCATTGTTGATACATCAAACCAACTATTCGAAATTGATGGTTTTGTCTTTTTTGAAGCCCGTACCATTAAATAGTGCAACCAGATCGCCTCTGGCATCGGTAACCTTTATTTCGTAGAAACACGTTCTCCGGGTATCCGAAACCTGGCGAGCCTCTGCCTGCAAGTACTCTCCCAAGCCTGGCTTAAAAAAGCTAATGCTAGCATTTAAGGCCAGGGTCATGTGTCCTGTGGCATTGGAAGCTGCAGCAAAAGCCAAGTCAGCCAGGGTAAAAATTGCTCCTCCCTGAACTATACCCGCTGCATTCAAATGATACTCCTTTATTTCCATTTTGGTTAACGCATACCCCGGCTCAACATCTACCAATTCAATTCCTGAATGGACTGCATAACGATCCTGATAAAAGAACCTGATAATTTTATCCTTCAAAGCCTTATTCTCCTATCTCAACATTTGAGATTATTATATACTGCCGACCAATAAAAAAGTAAAACTCCATTCAATTAGGGTCAAATTCTTGTGCGAAAAATTAATTTTTTTGTATAATTATGGGATTTAAAGTCGAATCCATTGTATTTTGAGAAAAAAAGTACTAACCTGAACTTAGAGGTAAGGGATCGTTGGCAGGGGCGGAGATTGCGTCGTAGCAAAGGATGGAGGGTGATTGTATGAAGACAAATCCCGGAGGGGAAACAGGGTTGTCGGAAAGGGCGACCACCACAACCAGGGATTATTTTTGTCCCTATTGTCTGGCGCCTATGACAAGTATCACTCAACTTGAATCTCAACAAGCACATTTTCAATTTGAGTGTGGACTGCAGCTTGTGGATCGGAAAGTAATCAGAGGAGGCTGCCCCTTTGCCTAAACCCAAAACGAGCGACATTTGCGCTTCTTTATAGAGGGTTTTTCCCTCTATTTTTTTGTACTGAATCAGGTGATTTTCCCTTCAATATTATCCAGCTGTTTCGACATTTTGCCCAAAGTCCGGGCGATAATTCTGGCAGAATTGACGATAAGATTTTCTTCTTCACTCTCTTTTCCTGGGTCCTCCAGCATTTCCAGCAGGCTTAGACCCAAGTGCTGGTTTTGGATAATGGTATTGCGGTTACTAAAAACTTCACAAGTAATCCCGTTGGTCAATAGTAAGAGACAACGTTTTTTCTCTGCTTCCTTGATCTCGGAGATATAATTTACGTCTAAATAACCGTTGGAAGCATCGTTAGCCGTGATAGTCTGCCGCATCTTAAGGGGAATGAACACCCGATTCTTGCCCACAAAAAAGGGCATTAAGGACCTGCGTTGTATCCAATCCCCCAACATTACCCGCTGTGCTTTCAGATCTATGGCAAAGCTCCGTGCAAAGGCCTTTATCACTGATTTTAACCCACGCCCGTCCACTATTATATTTCCGCTGTCCAAGAAAATTTCGGTAGCATTTCCTGTGTTAGTATAGACCGGCCTTAATCCGATAACCTGGTCTTTGAAATGTTCTATCTTCGAAAAGGTCAATTATACCACCTCCATATTATTAACCGGGGCAGATGGGCACCATTCTCACCTGCTCCAAAAGCACCAGACCACCCCCCAGGGCTTACATCCTGCTTACAATATTATATTAAACAGTATTTTGGATGTTACATACATTTGAGGCATAAAATTACAGAACCTCGCCCGGTACCTTATTCTTATCTGCCGCCTCACCTTGTTTTTCGGTCAAGATCCAAGTACCGGTGATTCCCCGTCATTTGACTTGATTTTTGCTGGCTTTTCTTTTATGATTATAGACAAATCGGACTTATTTTGTCCCTATTCTAAGGAGTAGTATTATGCAGATTACAAGACAGACTGAGTATGCTATTCGTATTTTGCTGGAATTAGCCACTCTGCCCCCCGGCCAGGTAATATCCAGCAAAGTTATTGCTCAGCGCCAGGATATACCGGAGGATTTTCTGAAAAAAATCGTCCAACAGCTGGTTATCAGCGGAATGGTTTCCACCCAGCGGGGTACCCAGGGTGGTGTTAGATTGGTAGCTGACATAGAACAGGTCACTATAGCCGATGTGATGGCAGCTATTGAAGGCCCTTTGGGTATAAACCCTTGTCTGCTGCCCGGATATTCCTGTGAGAATATGCCTCAGTGCCCTATCAGGCCTGTATTGGCTAGGGCCCAGGCAGCCTTCTTAAATGAGTTGCGCAAGGAAACGCTGGCAGACTTGTTAAAGAAAAAGGTTACTGGCTAATTACATTGTCTGCAGATACCGGATTATGTTTATCCATTTAACCGCGTTGGCAGTTAAAGGAGGTGTAACTTGAAATGAAATGGACAGACGAGGCTAGGGAAGAAATGCAAAAGGTTCCTGGTTTTGTACGCAAAATGGCTATCAAAGCTGTAGAATCTGAGGCCAAAAAGCAAAACCTGCAGGAAATTACCCTGGATCATGTTATTAGAGTAAGGAATAAGTATATTAAATTTGCCGAAGATAATGATAACCTCAAAAAAACCCGCATAGCCATCGTGCGCTGCGAGGCGGTATCCGAAGTATGCCCCGGCATTGCCTGTTTTAAGGCCTTTAATGCCCGCCGCATACATTTTAAACAATATGACGAGAACACTGAAATTATTGGTTTCTTTACCTGCGGTGGTTGCCCCGGCAGGCGTATATCCCGCCTGGCCGACACACTGCAAAAGCATCATGTAGATGCTATTCATCTGTCGTCCTGTATGCTCCTGGAAGGAGACTATCCTCCCTGCCCCCATATTGATGAAATAAAGAAAAATTTGGAGAGCAAGGGAATTAAAATTGTGGAAGGTACGCATCATTAGAAAAAGGACGTGGATATTATGAAGCGCACTATTGTAAAAATTGATGAAAAACTTTGTAACGGCTGCGGGCTGTGTATCAGCCCTTGCGCTGAAGGAGCCCTGGAATTGGTCAATGGCAAAGCCAGAGTTATAAAGGATGAACTCTGCGACGGCGCAGGCTTTTGTCTGGGGGTCTGCCCTACCGGGGCCCTCTCCCTGGAACAAAGAGAAGCCGAACCTTTTTCCGAAGAGGCCGTGTCAGCTCACCAAAAGAACCAAGAGAAAAACTATATCCCCCAGCACTGTAATTTTTGCCGGGAATCAGAAGATACCAAATACCTGGTACCCATAAAATCTAAAGGAAAAAGCCTGTGGGTTTGCACCCGCTGCCTTCCCCGCTTAATTCACGGATAGCGCAGAATCACGGGGACAGATCTCCATGTTTTGTGTAATTTCTTAGGTTAAATGTGGTACAATTACTAATTGTAGGATGTATTTGGTGACTGTCCATAAAAGGGGGAAGATAAAGTGAGACAACTATTTAGCTGTATCCTGTGCTTATCAATATTGTTTCTTTCTATGCCAGGAACTGCAATGGCTGGAGAAGAAGCCAAGGGGCAGTTTATTGGGAATTACTTGAACATTATCGATAAGAGTTTTAAAATGCAAAGCTCTTCTTGGGAAAGCATGCAGCGCAATACTTTCACATTCAACTTCGACGGGGAGTTAACTGAAAGCAGTTATGAAGGCCTGGATGGCATCACGCTCAGTAATGTCCCCTGCCAGGGTAGCCTCGAGATCATAAGCAATCAAAAGGAGGGACGAGCAGAGGTAAACTTCGAAGGACAGTTCATGGAAAAGACCGTGGACGGTAGCGTATATATAAATGAGGAGGGTATTATCATACCCAAGAAAACCATGAAGTCGCTGGCCGTACTTAATCCCACTTTTGCTGAGGATTTTAAAGACATGCCTGCCTATCTGGTCGTGAAAACCAGTGAAGAAGATTGGGCAGTCTTAAGAGATTCCTTTACGGAAAGCATGGCAATTTACGGTATGAAAGACGAAGTTAAAGCTTTTTACCAGGCATTATTTGATACCATACCAGCCAGCTACTTCTATTATGAAGATGGTTATGCGGTTCTGGATCTTAAGCCCTCCCTACTCGGTTCAGCAGCTTTCGTTAAGAACCTCAAACATAACAGCCGGGATCTAGCTGAAAAATTTACTGCCCTTATGACCAAACCTACTTATTTAAGCGACGAAGAATTTACGGTTATGAAACAAGAAATGGTAGATTCCTTTGTAGCCAGTGTAGAATCCTTACAGATTTCCGAGCTGAAAGACATAGAATTGCCTTTTACCATAAACGAGTTTAAGGTGTTGACCAAATACGATAGCGTCGATATCTATATTCATATCAGCTCAGACCTGGAGGTTAAATGGGATCTAAAAATAAGCGCCAACAACTTACTGACCAGCAGCAACAGTTACTCCAGCCTGGTGGATATAGGTTTGCTGATAGAAGCAACTGATTATTCCCTGGATTTTGCCTTACATGGGAAAGATGAATCGACCACCAGGAAAAGCAATGTGGATTTCACACTTGCTGGCAGCTTTACAGAAGTGAACGAGTCAGCCAGCGGAAAAATAGATATGCAAATTAAAATGGACTTCATGAGCCAGTCCAGGATCAACTGGCCGGAGCTAAATGATGAAAACAGCATGGTAATGGAAGCATCCGATTTCATGCCCTCTGAGGAAGAATGGGATCCATACCAAGGGGACGACTATGAGGGAGTCAAAGTATATATTTATGGACATCCCATGTATTTTTCAGAAGGCCAGCCGCTAATAAGCGATTCCCGGACTCTGCTGCCATTGCGGGACACCGTAGTATACAACCTGGGCGGTGAAGTCAGCTGGCAGCCACCAGATACGGTGGTAGTCAGCAACGGATATGATGAAGATCTGGTTTTGAAAATAAACTCCACCACCTGCTATCAGGGTGATCAGACTCTCACTGTAGATACTGCTCCGGTCATTATTGATGGAAGCACCTACGTACCGGTAAGATTGATAGCAGAGTATTTCGGATATACTGTGGAATGGGATGAAAGCAGTAAATCTATTTTCATAGACTAATCAACCTCACTTTAACCACGGGGCCAGATACCTTGATTCTTAGCCGAAAAGAATCAAGTACCTGTCCCCTTTCGTCCCGTGATTCAAATATGGTAGGAAAGCTTTCTGGCTAGTCTCCCCAGGAAATTCATGAAACCCCAACGAGCAACCTTAGAAATTACTTTGCCGAATTTGCGGTAGAACAGATTAAACAAAATATAGGGCACTATTTGCTTGGGATGATCCGGAATCCTCTTAATAATACTTTTAAAAGAGTAAAACTCCTGGTAAATCCATAAATACCCCTTTAGCAACTCTTCCGGGGACATCTGTTTAGGAGTAAAAACAACATTAGAGGTATTATAGTGGCTTAGATCAAAATCGATAATCCTTCCCTCCGCCAAAAACCTTTTATACAAGACTGTACCGGGATATGGTGTGAGAATGTGAGCTGTCATGGTTTCAACCTTGTTTCTAACCAACCAGTTTAGGGTATTTTCAAACACCTGGGGAGAATCATAATCAAAGCCAAAAACCAGACTGGCATTCACCATAATGCCCCGCTTGTGCAGTTCATGGATCAAGCGCTCATAATTTTCCCTTTTATGTTGATACTTTTGCACGCTTTGAATGGACTGTTCATTAATGGACTCGAATCCAATAAACAAACTTTGGCAACCGCTCTCCTGCATTTTATCCAATAAATCCATATGATTAATTATATTAGCCGATACCGCAGCATTCCATTTGAGACCCAGCGGCTTAATCTCATCCAGAAATGCTCTGGTCCAGGCGATATCCCCAATTAGGTTATCATCAATGAACATTACGTGCTTGGTTTTTAATAATATAATTTCCTCCAGCACATTGGCTATGGGCCGATTGCGATATTTATGGTGTACATATTCGCAGCTATTGTAGCAAAATTCACATTTAAAGGGGCACCCACGGCTGGCCACGACGATATTGGTGTACAGGTATTTCCTGGAAGGAATTAGACTCCAGCGGGGAATTGGTATTTTACCTGGATCGGCCATTTTATGGGCGTGATACTTTGATTTCAATTTACCCATGCTTACATCGGCTAAAATATCAGCCCAAACATTTTCAGCCTCGCCAATACAAACAGAATCTGCATACTGCAAGGCTTCCTCGGGATTGGCACTGACATGAATGCCGCCCAGGATCACCGGGACCCGCTTCTGGCGATAATGCTCGGCAATTTGATAGGCGCGCTTAGAAGTGTCAACATTCACCGTAATTCCAACCAAATCGGGACAATCATCCAGGTGCAGCGGATTGGCGTTTTCATCTTCAATGGTAATGGAGTGTTCCTGGGGAGTAAGAGCCGCTAATACCAAAAGGGCCAAAGAAGGTGCCATCAAGCGTTTAAACTCCGAATCCATCGGTCTAAGACTCATTTGGGGCTGAATTAGTTTTATTTTCATTCCTGGGCCTTTCTATTTAGAGTGCTAATACTTAGATTATTTTTGAGATTTGTTTTTCTAAAGGTCTGGATCCCTTTGGTATTCTAAAATATCTCCCGGCTGGCATTCCAAAGCCTTGCAAATGGCCTCCAAAGTTGATAATCGAATTGCCTTAGCCTTGCCATTTTTCAATATAGAAAGATTGGCCATGGTTATTCCCACTCTCTCCGAAAGCTCAGTTAGGCTCATCTTCCTTTTAGCCAACATCACATCAATATTGATTATAATTGCCATATTATTCACCTCAGACCGTTAAGTCATTTTCTTCTTTTATATCGATGGCATTCTTCAGAAGCTTTTGGAGGACAGCAGCAAAGACTGCAATCACCAGGGAAGCAAAGGAAATAACCATTCCGATTAATATGAGACCTGGAGCATCGTCCGCCTCTGCTATGAGATAGATGCAGGGCAGTTCGGCTACATACAGGGCGCTGATGGCGATGGCACAGTATTTGATATTCTTTAAAGCACTAACCGATAAATCCGAGAATGCTTTGTTTTGGTCAATATAGGTCAGCAATTTAAAAGTCTGATACAGAGCTACGTAAAACGCTAGGGCGGTTGCATACATGCCGATTAAAAAGACGTATTTAATATAAAAAGCATCCGGTACTATCTGTGCCACATATTCCGATAGCTTGGGCAGCAAAAAGATACACAAAGCCAGGACAGGAAGTCCCATAAGAATAACAACGACCTTTAAAAAGATGGTTTCTCTTTTCATAACAGCACCTCACTTAATTACTGCTATGATTATAATACCTTTTTTTATCGTTTTACAATAAATTTTTGTTGTAACTCAATCAGAAATTATTAACAGGGACATGACACAGGGGTGACACAGGGGGACGGTTCTCTTGTTTCCAAGGAAACAAGAGAACCGTCCCCCTGTGTTTTTTGTTTTTGTGTGTTCTTGTGTTCCTTAAACGTAGCTAAATGTAATTTTTATTTTCCTAGTAGCAGGCTTTGTTTGGATAATATCATTTTGGGGTACTTTAGGTTTTTCCTGCACCACCGGAAGTTCTTCTGTTAAATAGATGATTTCCAGGGCAGGCTCACCCTCAATCAGTCCCACCCCATAAATAGTGTAGGTCATGCCCCCCTGAAATGTTATGTTCTTTTGCGCCAAAATTATATCCAGATCACTGGCGCGTCTTAAATTGACATTATAGGTTTCAGGAGTTACCGATGAATAATCTGAAACTTCCGGATACCCAATGTCGCCGAACGCGCTATTGTCGTTTAAAAACAGGCTCAACCCGGGAGCGTCCGGAGACAGATTGGCAAAACGGATCCTCGCTTCCTGGGGAGGAACATCGGGGAATGCCTGTAATATTTGCACAGTTGACGGATTCGGCATTATCCCTGTCACTGCCAAATTTATTGCTTCACTGGGAGGAAGCTCCACTTGGGTATCCAGGATAGGTTCGGTTCTGGTGCCGGCAGCAAAAACCTGAATTCTATTATTGCCCGGTCCTATCGGCAAGTAGCGGCTGACTTCTGTATAAGCCAGGTTTTCCGCCAGCAGTTCTTCATTAATTAATACGTCCACATTAGATACTCCCGGTAGCGCATGCAAAACTCTGATAAAAGAGTTAATTGTAGGCATTTAAATCACATCCTATAACCAAATTTGTTATAGATTATTCGCCAGGAATAATAAAGGTGATTTTTCTACGCAACTTTAACCGTTTTGAATCAAGGCACCTGGTAATTGTCGTATAACCCTTAGCCTATTGGTTAAGACTAATACCAAATACTTTTTTGGTGGAAATTTACATGGAAAATGAAATGGGCTTTTTCAGAGGATTATTTGTGGGCATTTTGCTGAGCATTCCCCTATGGGCCACAATCATATTGATCTATGTCTCTTTAAGGTAATGGAGAATCACGGGGACAGGTATCTCCATACCAACCATCCATAATAACCATGTTTTACCTATATAGCATCATACCTGCCGATTAACGGAATGATTGCTAAGAGTAATAGTCTTTTATAAAACATCAATTTAGGCCTCCCTTTTATTAGTTGATAATAGGTTTCTACTATCTTTGTGAATTCCCTTCCACTGCGGTGCGGGGGACAAGGGACAGAAACAGGGGGACGGTTCTCTTGTG
Organism: Syntrophomonadaceae bacterium; assembly: GCA_050949885.1. GTDB lineage: Bacteria > Bacillota > Syntrophomonadia > Syntrophomonadales > Syntrophomonadaceae > JBMNGO01. The sequence goes on from JBMNGO010000001.1 coordinate 597,312, forward strand.
TCCCCTTTGCTTTTAATTGGCAGAATCGGTAGAACTTTTTTCCTAAATAGTCAAAAAATATATACCAAACAGTCCACAAAGCGGTATAATTAATACAAGTTTATGTCCACGACAACATTAAGGGGAGGGATTAGCATGGCAGATGCAAATGCAGGTTCCAGGGCATTGGCTGCTGCTTCGCAGCTGGAGAAGATAGGATTTGTAGATTTTACGGTTGATCTGGTAAAGGGCGTATATCAAGTAATAGTCAACGCTTCCATGGAACAGTTGGAGGCTTATGCAGAACTGGTTACCAAGGTATCCAAGTCGTTACAGGAATACGAGGATGAAGTGCTGGGACCGGATGAAAAAGATAAGCAAGCAAAAGCGGAAAACTACATAAAAGAGGTTCTTGGGTTTAAAGAACAGGAAGCTTACACCTTGACAGATGATGTTTCCGCCGAATAAAAGGGAGTGAGTATTCGTATAAAATTGAGTAATATGTAAACTATCTTATTGAAGACACGGTTACTATTAGCGTGAGGGGGATAGCCAGAACAGCAAAACAATTAAATATTTGTTGACTTCCCATAGCACGTTTTACCTAAACTGTTATCTGCCTTGGTACTGGGGTTTTCTTTTTTCCAGAAATGCAGTCATACCCTCTTTTTGGTCTTCACTGGCAAATGCCAGAGAGAATAATGCATTCTCCATTGTTTCCGCACTATATATATCTACGTTGGCAGTATTTTGCAGAGCATATTTGGCCAACCCCAAGGCAACTGGACTGTGCTTGGCAAATGCTTGGGCCATCTTCAGAGTTTCTTCCATGAGTTTTTCGTCTGGTACTACTTTGTTTACAAGGTTTATTCTCAGCGCTTCTTCGGCAGAAATTATTTTGCCTGAGAATACCATCTCTTTGGCTTTGGCTATACCAACCAGCCTGGGCAGACGGGATAGTCCGCCTCCTCCAGGGATAATTCCTATGTTAATTTCAGGTTGGCCGAATTTGCCAGACTCTGCGGCTATCCTGATGTCACAGGCCATGGCCAATTCACATCCACCGCCTAAGCAATGACCCGCAATAGCTGCTATAATTGGTTTCCTGCATTTTTCCATTCTAAATGTTAGCTCCCATAGAGAAACTCTGTTAAATGTTTCTAGGGCTGAATTCTTAAGTAACGCTGCTATATCAGCACCTGCAGCAAATACCTGGGGACCGCCGGTGAGTATTATTACCCTTACTTCTGGGTCATTCTCCAATTTTACTATGGCATCAAAGAGTTCTTGCCTTAACACAAAGTCTATGGCATTTTTCGCTTGCGGCCGGTTTAAGGTTATTAGGCCAACTTTCTCTTCGGGTTTTATCTCAACAATAATAGTACTGAATTCCAATTTCTTTATGATTTGTCTTTGCTGTACGCTTGTGCTCGAAGGTTCGGCAATGACGGTGCCCGGTTCCATTCACCTCATCCTCTCGAAATTTGATACCGGTTGTCGGTTTCTTTCTCCAGATGTGTAATCATACCAGCATTTTCAGGTCTTCAAATTGCACATAAAAGGTTAGGTTTTATTGTTTACTAGTACGAAAATAATAAATTTGCAGACGATGATTAAATAGATTGTAGAATTATTAGCCTTCACTACTGTGCAAAATAATTCATAACGAAGCTTTATCGCGCTACTTTAGTTTCCAAACTGGTTCTCGTTTCTCAAAAAATGAATCTCTACCTTCTAGCACATCCTCAGAATTCATGATAGGCGGAAACAGTTCTTCCATGATAGATACTAGCTGCTCGTAATCTAGGTTTTGCCCTTTATAAAACGCTGTCTTAATAGCTCTTACTGACATCGGTCCCAGTTTGCATATTTGGTAAGCTATTTCCTCAGCACGTTCCATTAGGATTTCTTGTGAAGCTATTTCGTTAATTATCCCCATCTCATATGCTTGTTTTGTTGTAAGCCTTGAACCGGTTAGCATCAAATATAAAGCATGGCTGCGTAACATGTGTTTGGTAATTAGTGAAGCAAAACTGGTTGGCAAATTAAATCTCGGCTCTGGTAAGGCGAAACTAGTACCTTCTGCGGCAATTTTTATATCGCATTCTAATGCCAAATACATTCCGGCCCCTGGTATATAGCCATGTAATGCTCCAATGATTGGCTTACTAACGTCATAAAAATTTGGACTAACCCTATTAGTTCCAAATATGACTGAGTCAGCAGGCTTCCAGTTGCCATGCTTTCTTTCAATTTCTTTAAAATCGTACCCACCACAGAATGTATTTCCGTTTCCTCTTAATATGGCAACCCATGCTTCATCATCATCACGAAACTCTATCCAGGCTTTTATTAACTGGCCAGCCATCTCGGTGTTTATCACATTTCCCTTTTCCGGACGGTTTAGTGTTATATACGCAATTCGCCCAACTCTATGGTACAAAATCATCTAATGAACCTCCCTCTAACCTCTACCCATCTTGGAATTTTTATAGTTGCACTGTACTAACTTTACTAATCGATTTTTTTTGAAAATAAGCTAAACCAAATCCTATTGCCATAGCAGTGATTCCTAGTACATCAGTAATAGTTTCAGGTATTGCTATTGCAGCTCCCCCAATGATAAAAATGAATCTGATCAGATAACCGGAAAAAGCTTTTTTTAATTCCCCAATTACGTATAGATAACCTGAGATGCCACAGATCAATGATACTATTCCTACTACTACTAAAATAATGTCCATTAGAACAGCTAAGCTAATTCCTTCCTGTAAAATTACTTGAGGAGAGAGGACAAAAAAGAACGGCAGGAAGTATATAATGATTCCTATTTTTACTGCTTGAAACCCCGTCTTAATTGCGTTGCTACCTGCAATGGAGGCTGCCGTGTACGCTCCCAGGGCAACTGGTGGAGTAATATAGGAAAGCATACCCCAGTAAAAGACGAATAGATGCACTCCCATGGGATTCATGCCCAAACTAGTCAGAGCTGGCACCAATACTACTGCCAAAAAAACATAAGCTGCGGTGACTGTCATTCCAAACCCTAATATAAAACTGGTTAATGCACCTAACAATAAGAGTAATGCTACATTGCCTCCAGCTAAAAATACTAATTCCCTTGAGAAAGCCTGAGCCATACCAGTAAGTGAAAGAGCTCCGATTATTAAGCCTACCCCTGTTAATATGGATACCAGTTCCAACAAGACTTTTCCATTGTCTATAATAAACTCAAAAATATTGGATATTGTTAAAATAAATTCTCGTTTCACTATTCCACAAGCCAATAAAACAATAGACGCATAATAAGGAGCCCAGGCTTCTACCTGCAGATAAAACAATAAATACACCAATAACGCTATTGAAAAAAGGTAATACCATCCATTTTTTAGAGTGGCCCTTAGAGATGGTATTTGTGTTTCATCAGTAATACCTTTTATTCCTTTTATGGCCGCATAACAGTCAACCTGCAGAAAAAGGCTAAAATAATATAAGATTGCCGGTATTGCCGCCGCAATTACAATTTCCACATAAGGCACAGATAGAAAAGAGGCCATTATAAAAGCAGTGGCACCCATTACTGGAGGCATAAGTACTCCACCAGTAGATGAGCAGGTCTCAATAGCGGCAGCAGTCTCCGAATCGTATCCGCTTTTCTTCATTGTCGGAATAGTAACAGAACCAGTTGTAATAATGTTGGAAATAACGCTTCCGCTTATAGATCCCATAAATGCACTGCTTACAACTGCTACTTTAGCAGGTCCGCCTCTCATTCTGCCCATTAAAGATAATGCCAAATCCATAAAAAATTTTCCGCCACCGGTTGCTTGCAGTGTTACTCCAAAAATCAAAAACCCAACTACAAGTTCGGAAAAAACTTTGAGAGGAAGCCCTATAGCACTCTGTTCGCTTAGAATATGATACTTGGCCGTATCAATTAGATTAAATCCTTGACCCGAGATCCAGGTTGGCATATAAGGTGCAAAAAGAGGATAAATGGAAAAAATTAGGACTACACCAGCAAGTATTGGGCCTGCCGATCGTCTTAATGCTTCCAATATTAACGCCCACAGAATTATTGATATAATAGTGGCTAACAAGGGGGCATTAAATTCCCAAGCCGACAATATAATTGTCATGCCATGATATGCAAAATATAATGCGCAAGCAAAGGTTACTATGCATAGTACGTTATCATACCACGGGATCTTATTTTTGCTGTTTTTTCCGGCAGGATATACAATAAAACTAAACGGTAACAAAAGTCCTATCAATAAATACAGGTACCTATTGTATATAATAGCTTTTCCAAACAGACTAATATGAAATACTTGCATGATTGTTAGTAGTATGACCATGGCCGAAGACAATACAAATAGATACTTATATACCTTAGGCAGTTTTCTTGTTTTCGAGTTCTGTTTATCCAGCTCTTTTTCTTGGTTCATTACAATTCATTCCTTTTTTAATTATTACTTTACTGCAATGGGTTTAGAAGGCATATCAATGCCTTCTAAACCTATGCGCGGGTAAGGAATTGCAAAGCTAGTTAATGGTTTCCCACTTTTTAAGCCAGAAACTGCTAAACTCGTTAGCTTTTATCTGTTTTTCAGCAGCTTCGGTCACTGCTTCATCAAAGGCTTTTTGGAGCTTTTGGCCGCGTTCAATTAATGCATCATTGTATTTCTGGTCTTCATCGGTCCAAATCCCCAACTCTTTAAAGTATTTTATCGCCCCGTCATGATAGGGTACCTTCCATTGTTTAACCAATCTATCCTCAGTCCATGCAACCAAACCTGGATGGGCGTCTTTAAAATCATCGTAGTTTTGCAATATTAATTTGACCATGTTATACACTAATTCCTCGTCAAGATCAGCATAACTGACCAACAATGGGTAAGGATAACTTCCTCCCGCCAGCGGCTTCTCAGGAGTTGCATCTACTCCCCTGGTAAAATCATGTGGTAACATATAAGGACAGACTTCCTGAAGTCTTTTCCATCCTTCTACATCATCAGCAGGCATTGGTAAGAATACTGCTCCCTGAGGCATACCATCCATTTCAATAAAGGTACTAGCATCACTAAATCCATAACACACATCTACTGTGCCGTCCTTCAATGCACTCATCGAAGCTGTATAGTTAGGGAATTCTATCTTCTGCACATCATCCCAAGTCAAGTTCGCAAAAGCCAGCGCAGCTGTTGTAGGAACATTAATACCGGGTGCTCCTGTTGACCATGGAACTTTTTTACCTTTTAAGTCATATAATGTCTTTATTCCTGATGATTCTTTAGCATATAACCCAGCTCCGGTGTCGGACAGGCCCCCAAATACCATACGAATATCCTGCGGACCCCATTCTGCACTGGAAAATTCCTCTATTCCCTCAAAAGCTAAGTATACGCCACCTCCGCTGCAAGAAAAAAATGAGCAGTCCCATTTCTAACCGGTGAAAGCCTTGCCATGTCGGTTCCTGAAGGTATTACTCGCAACGTAATGTCGTTGTTCTTTTTAAGGGCACCAGCAATAGCTGCACTCTGAATGTATGCGGTTCCACCAATGTCATAGGATGTCCAGGTTATTATATTGGGCATAGATGATTGATCTGCATTATTGCCGCCACTGCTTGATTGGTTACCACCGCATCCTGTTAGACATAAGATCATAACCAATAAGATAGATAACAGAATACTCCGTTTTTCTTTCATGATACCTTTCCCTCCCCTTGCGCTTTGTTAGTTTTTATGCAATCCAAAAATTTTACTACTTTCTTTACCCTCCCTTCGTTTCTTAGATATATCCTTTTGCTATTCTGAAAATTAAAGGATATTTATAATCTGTTTGGCAGAAGCTTTCATCCTTCATTTATTAACGATAATGAAATCAAATTCTATTCGTTCGGGTCCATATTCCATATTTTTGAGCCGCCTTAATTAAGTCATCTCTAAAGTCCGGATGTGCAATCTTTATCAACTTTTCAGCCCTATCCCAAACAGGACATCCTTGTATGTAAACCTTTCCGTATTCGGTTACAATGTACATGGGAAATACCCTGGAATCAGTAACTACTGATCCTTGCGGCAAAAAGGGCACGATCCTCGAAACAACCTGTCCATCTTTCAGTTTTCTTGTTGAAGGCATGCAGAGGAATGACTTTCCACCTTCTGAATAAAATGCGCCCATCATAAAATCAAGTTGTCCCCCAATTCCTGACACTTGGCGAAAATCGACCATTTCAGAAGAAACTTGACCAAATATGTCAATCATTAAAGCGTTGTTAACTGAAACCTGTTTATCATTTAAGGCAATCTGGAAAGGGTTGTTGACTATATCTACAGGGTAGGTCGCACAAAGAGGGTTTAGGTGTAAAAAATCATAAAGCTTTTCTGATCCAATAGCAAATGTATAAACCATTTTTCTTTTGCCCCAATTTTTATACTTGCCAGTAATTTTTCCGTTTTCAAACAAATCGATATAAGAATCGCATATAAGCTCACTATGTACACCCAGGTCTTTTATGTCACTTTCAGCTATAACTTTTCCAATATAGTTTGCCAATTTGCCCAAACCAAGCTGCAAACAACTGCCATCTTCAATCTCTTCTACAACGTATTCGGCTATTCTTTTTTCCACATCGCCTGCATCAATGTCATACGGAATGGAAACTAGCGCTTCGTTTGTTCCTTCTACTACATAATCTACCTCTGATATATGAATCCCTTCTTGTTCCCCACCTAGGCATATGGGGGCCTTGTCATTAGTCTCGACTATTACAATATCAGCTGCATCGCAAATAGCCCGCGTGTACGAGCAGGATACTCCAAAGTTAAAGAACCCGTTTTTATCCATTTCTGTGGTAGCAATAAAAGCCACATTTATCGGGGGGTTTCCCCTTCTAATATGTAGAGGCCAATGCGAATAACAACCGGGGATAAGCTGGGATCTGTCCTCTAACGGTCTTTCAACAAAGCTTTTGAAAGAAGTATTCCACATTATATTTTCAAATTTGGGTTCTACCAGTGCTACTTCCGGAATGCGAAACGGCGATGATCCTCTGACTTTAACACCAACAAGTTCATCAGCTCTTTTCGCTAAAGCCCTGACCTATACCCGATTTGTCGGACACACAGTAGTTAGGTAAAATAACAACTGTGGAGGGATTAACAAATGGGGAACAAGGGAAAGCGTTATGACGCGGAATTTAAGGCGGATGCAGCCAGATTGGTGAAAGAAAGCGGCAGATCAGTTGCCAGTGTGGCAAAGGACCTGGGGGTGAATCCCCAAACCTTGAGAAATTGGCTACGAGATAACAAGAAACAATCTTCTGATAAAGCAAGACTAATTGAGTTGGAAGCTGAATTAAGGGCTGAAAAGCGAAGAACAGCTGACTTAGAGGAGACTGTAGCAATATTAAAAAAAGCTGCGGCCATCTTCGCGACAAACAACCGGAAGTAAGCTATAAATTTATCAAGGAACACAGCTCCGTGTTTCCGGTTGAGAAGATGTGCCAGGTCCTCGAAGTATCGCGGAGCGGCTATTATGATTGGAAAGACCGGCTCCCAAGCAAACGTAAGCTTGAGAACCAAGAAATACTTAAAATTGCCCGGAAGAGCTATAAAGAATGCCATGGTATGTGTGGTTTGGATAAACTCCTTGCTGATGTAAGAGAGAAGTTTCCCAACTGTAGCCGTAAGAGACTCTACGAAATCCAACGGAAAAACAAGTTATATGCCAAACGCAAAAAGAAATTTAAAGTAACAACGAATTCTAATCATAAACTACCAGTAACGGAAAATCTTTTAAATCAGAACTTTAAGACGGATAAACCGAATGCCGTATGGGTAACGGATATCAGCTACATATACACCTATGAAGGCTGGCTGTATCTAGCTATGATAAAAGATATATTCACCAAGGAAATAGTAGGCTGGGCAACGGATAGTAACATGAGAACAGAACTTTGTATTAAAGCCCTGGAAAATGCTGTGAGGCGGCATAAACCACCCAAGGGAATCATTCACCACTCTGATCGAGGCGTGCAATATTGCAGTAGAGAATACCAGGCAACCCTTAAGAAACACGGAATGATCTGCAGTATGAGCCGGAAAGGTAACTGCTATGATAATGCCTGTGCGGAAACGTTCTTCAGTACTATAAAATGCGAGATGCTTTACCATAAACGTTATATGACACGGGAGGAGGCCCGCTGGGACATCTTTTGGTATATAGAAGTATTTTACAACCGTAAAAGAAGACACCAAGCGCTGGGATACCTTTCACCAGCTACATTTAGAAAAGGCTATTTAGAGCAAAAGGCGGCTTAAAAAAGCTAGAATTATGAGATTTTGAGCAAAACTATGATTTAGTAAGAAAACCTAACTCTGGACTGTCTGTTTTATCGGGAAAACCCCAGGGGTTATTTACTACCGGCTATTGAGGAAAAATCAGGTATCGTCAAAGCTTCTCTGATAGTCGGTTTGCTCTGGTCATTTTGGCATACTCCGATATGGTTTTTAGGTACGGGTTACAGCGGGGCAACATTGGTAAAATATATAATAGTTTTCATCATTTGTATCACCTCTCTCGGGTTTATAATTGGAATTTCTTATTATTATTGCAAAAACTTGTTTGTTCCAATATGGATACACTTCATGCTTAACTTCTTTGGTGAAACATTTACAGGTTCTCGGGTGGATTTAGTTACCTGGTATGCAGTATTCTATTTTATTACAGCATGGGGATTCTTTTTATGGTACAAAATGAAATACCCGACGCCAAGGGTAACCCAAATAATTTGATATCTTTATGTGCCTTAAGAAACGTTAAGGTGGTTACTCTGCTTACAAGGAGCTGTCCGACGCAGTAAGCAGTTGTACTGCCCATGCAAGGATCGCCCAGGAAGGCGAGTGTAAGCTAAGCCTGATTGGCTGCAATCTACTAATGAGTCGTGGTATTGATATCAAGGTTATAGCCTTGATTTTTTTGGTTTGCAGGATTACATTTAACTTGGCTACTAGAACTAAAGTGCTAAAATATGTGTATGGCAACCTATCCAGGATATTTTTTCGCGTAAAATTTAGTCCTAAATTTAATAACAATAATGAAAACTTTTTTAACAGGAGGTAAATATAATGCAAGAAGTTTATGAGTTTTTAAAGAATTGTGGCACGTATTTTTTAGCTACAGTGGAAGGAGACCAGCCTAGAGTTAGGCCATTTGGTACAATCGATATTTTTGAAGGTAAACTTTATATCCAGACAGGCAAGGTGAAAAATGTATCCAAGCAGCTCCAGGCAAATCCAAAAGCAGAGCTCTGTGCTTATGCTGATGGAAAGTGGCTCAGAGTAACAGGCAAGCTTATCAGAGATGACAGAGTAGAAGCAAAAAAGCATATGCTTGACAATTATCCAAGTCTTCAAGCAATGTATTCAGCGGAGGATGACAATACAGAGGTTCTCTACTTTGAGGATGCAACAGCTACCTTCTATTCATTTACTGCGGAGCCCAGGGTAATTAAATTTTAGTAGGACCTAAGGGGACGTTTGGAGTGACCCCCTTGTCAGGTTGGAAATTTTAGACAGACACAGTGACAAACAGGTAAAAAAATAATAAAATATAAAATAATATAATGATTGCTGAGTCAAAAGATAAATAAATCTTATGATAAAGCGGGAACAACAAATTGTTTCTGACGCCGAATATGAAGTTATTAGGCGGAAGGCCCAGGCAATTTTTATATTATTTTTAAAATTTCTGCGCCTTCTCAAGGCGTATTTTTTATTTCTTGGAGGTTTAATAAATGGAAACAAGAGTTGCTATTATAGGAATTATTGTTGAAGATGGTGATTCGGTCGAAAAACTAAACAATATTTTGCATAGCTATAGGAATTACATTATCGGTCGAATGGGTATACCATACCGTGAAAAAGGTATCAATATAATCAGTATTGCGATTGATGCGCCTCAGGACATAATCAGTGCCCTTTCCGGGAAGCTCGGAAGGCTGCCCGGGGTCAGCACCAAAACACTATATTCCAAGGTAACCGGTAAGCCTAAAAATGAGGTATCTGATGAAGCAGCTGATTGACAAGCTTTATAAAACCAATGCTCTTTCACCGGCAGAATACAAAGAACTTATTGATAACCGCAATTCTGAGGTTGCGGAATATCTTTTTGAAAAAGCAAGAGCCGTCCGGGTCCAAAACTACGGTTATGATGTGTATATCCGGGGACTTATAGAGTTTACCAACTATTGCCGAAATGACTGCTATTATTGCGGGATCCGCAAAAGCAACTACAAAGCGGAGCGGTATCGTTTGACCATGGAGCAGATCCTTGAGTGCTGTTCGGTCGGATATGACCTGGGCTTTCGTACTTTTGTGCTGCAAGGAGGTGAAGATAGATATTATACGGATGAAAAAATAATAGATATCATCCGTTCCATCAAAGCTAATTACCCGGACTGTGCTGTTACACTTTCTATAGGTGAAAAAAGCTATGAGAGCTATAAAGCTTTTTTTGATGCTGGTGCCGATCGATATCTGCTGCGCCATGAAACAGCCAATGCCGAACATTACGGAAAGCTGCATCCCCAACAGCTGTCCATTGATAACCGAAAGAAGTGCCTGTATAACCTGAAAGATATCGGGTATCAGGTAGGATGCGGATTTATGGTGGGCTCTCCGTTTCAGACCACTGACTGCCTGGTGGAGGATTTGTTGTTTATAAAAGAACTAAATCCGCACATGGTCGGCATCGGACCGTTTATTCCCCATCACGCAACGCCGTTTGCCGATAAGGAAGCGGGAACGCTAGAGCTGACATTATTTTTACTGGGAATTATCCGTTTAATGCTTCCACCCGTTCTACTCCCCGCTACTACTGCATTAGGTACCATTCATCCCCAGGGCAGGGAACTTGGTATTCTGGCCGGAGCCAATGTAGTTATGCCCAATCTTTCACCCCCAAGTGTAAGGCACAAATATTTGCTCTATGACAACAAAATCTGCACGGGAGATGAAGCTGCTGAATGCCGGCACTGTATGCAAAGACGAATGCAAGGTGTCGGTTATCGTGTTACTACCTCCCGGGGAGATCATAAATCCATCCTTTAATAGGATTCCATTACTGAAGGGGAAGATTTCTCTGACCCGAATAAGAAAGGAGTTTTATTATGTACAATCCCAAATCATCAAAAGCAGGAGAGTTTATTGCCCATGAGGAAGTTCTTGAAACGCTTGAGTATGCGGAAAAGAACAAAAATAATGCTGAGCTTATTGACGATATCATTGAAAAGGCCAAGCTTCGCAAAGGACTTTCTCACCGGGAGGCTTCAGTACTGCTTGCTTGTGAAATCCCCGATAAAAATGAAGAGATCTATGCACTTGCCAGGCAAATCAAAAATGATTTTTATGGCAACCGTATCGTGTTGTTTGCTCCTTTATACCTGTCCAACTATTGTATAAATGGCTGTGTTTACTGTCCGTATCATAGGAAGAACCAACACATCACCAGAAAGAAAATGACCCAGGAGGATGTTCGCCGGGAAGTTATCGCCCTTCAGGATATGGGTCATAAGCGTCTGGCCATTGAATCCGGTGAAGACCCTGTAAACAATCCTATTGAGTATATACTGGAGTGTATTGACACAATTTACAGCATCAAGCATAAAAACGGCGCTATCCGTCGTGTTAATGTCAATATTGCTGCCACCACGGTGGAAAATTATAAAAAACTTAAAGATGCTGGTATAGGCACCTACATACTCTTCCAGGAGACTTACCATAAGGAAAGCTATGAAAAATTACATCCGACTGGTCCCAAGCATAATTATGCCTATCACACTGAAGCCATGGACCGAGCCATGCTTGGTGGCATAGATGATGTGGGCCTGGGGGTATTGTTTGGACTTGAAAAGTATCGCTATGAATTTGCAGCTTTGCTGATGCATGCCGAGCACCTGGAAGCGGTATTCGGCGTTGGCCCGCATACTATCAGTGTACCGAGAATCCGCCCTGCTGATGATATTGATCCGGCCGCATTTGATAACGCCATTGATGATGATATATTCGCTAAAATTGTAGCATGCATTCGTATTTCCGTACCATATACGGGGATGATCGTATCCACCCGGGAAAGCCAGGCCACCAGGGAACGTTTACTCAATCTGGGTGTTTCCCAGATCAGCGGCGGTTCCAGGACCAGTGTCGGGGGATATTGTGAACCGGAACCGGAAGATGAAAATTCCGCACAATTTGAAGTAAATGACACCAGGACTCTTGATGAAGTTATTAAATGGCTGATGGAGCTTGGCTATGTCCCCAGCTTTTGTACTGCCTGCTATCGGGAAGGCAGGACCGGCGACAGATTTATGAGTCTCTGCAAGAGCAGGCAGATCCAGAACTGCTGCCACCCCAATGCCATCATGACCCTGAAGGAGTATCTGGAAGACTATGCTGCGCCGGCAACCAGGGCCATTGGCGAGGCGCTTATTCAAAAAGAAATCGAGAATATTCCGAAGGCCAAGGTCAAAAAGATTGTAGAAGAAAACCTGATAAAAATCAGTAACGGAGCCCGTGATTTCAGGTTGTAAAGGTGGTGAAACGGCATGGGATTAAATGAGACACCGTCAGCAAATCGCATCCACATTAGTTTTTTCGGGAAGATCAACTCAGGTAAATCGAGTATTGTAAATGCCGTCACCGGGCAGGATCTTGCTGTGGTTTCCGATATAAAAGGCACTACCACCGACCCGGTTTACAAAGCCATGGAACTGCTTCCTCTGGGCCCGGTTATGATTATCGATACACCGGGAATTGATGATGAAGGAGCTCTGGGACAGCTGCGGGTAAGAAAAAGCCGCCAGGTGCTTAATAAAACCGATGTGGCAGTACTGGTAATCGATTCTGTCCTTGGTAAATCAAAGGAAGATGAAGAACTGATTAATCTGTTTGGTGAAAAGAAGATAAATTATATTGTTGTCTACAATAAGGCAGATTTACTGGAACAAGAACCGCCTGAAGCCGATAATGCATTTTTTGTCAGTGCCAAAACCGGGCATAACATTGAAGCCCTGAAGGAAAGAATTGCAGCTTTGGCTGTTACGGAGGAGCCCCAACGGAAAATAGTGGGTGACCTTATTAATCCATCGGATTTTGTTGTGCTGGTTGTACCGATTGACAAGGCTGCTCCCAAGGGACGGCTGATATTGCCTCAGCAGCAGACTATCCGCGATATTCTGGACGCTGGTGCTACCGCCATTGTAGTAAAAGAGACTGAATTGAGCGAAACCCTTGAAAACCTCGGTAAAAAGCCAAAAATTGTCATTACCGATAGCCAGGTGTTTGCACAGGTGTCAGCTGCTACGCCGCAGGAAATTTTTCTGACTTCGTTTTCCATCCTTTTTGCCAGATATAAAGGTAATCTTGAAATTGCCGTAAAAGGGGCAAGAGCGCTGGAATCCCTGCAGGATGGCGATACTGTTCTCATTTCGGAAGGATGTACCCACCACAGGCAGTGTGAGGACATAGGCACGGTAAAGCTGCCGCGCTGGATAAAAGATTATTCTCAAAAGCAGCTGAATTTTAAATTTACCTCAGGTAGGGAATTTCCTGATGATCTGTCTCCATACCAACTGGTTGTTCACTGCGGAGGCTGCATGCTCAACGAAAGAGAGATGAAATACCGTCAAAAATGCGCTGAGAACCAGCAGGTGCCGGTAACCAATTATGGCATTCTGATTTCATACATGCAGGGAATCTTGGAGAGAAGCATCGCCATGTTCCCGCATATGTAAGGGTAAAGGGGAAGGCAGGATATATGACAATATTGTCTTTAATCACGATAATAAACTCATTAGTAGCCATACCTGCAATATGATTACATCCTGAAAATAGCTTCACTATGCGGTTTTTCAAGGAAAATCCCCAGGACGGCTCCGAAAAAAATCAGAAAATTTTGTATATTATCCGCCAAAAAACGTGACTTTTTGGGGGTGAAAAGTCACTCCCTGAAAAATGTGTTTTCCCCTATGATAGTAATAAGACTACATAGGGGTTTTTATTTTCCGCTGCGGCAAGAAGCGTGAAGACATGTGCCCTGAGCAAAAGGAATTATATAAGGTATTCCGGGCGGGTGGCCGGGTATTTCCCGTTTACCTGGAGTACGACGAGCAGCTTGGCGAGAGCAACCAGGCCTATCGGCACTTTGAGGAACACCCGAAGTTACCGGCGAAGGCAGGTCCTTTGCCACAACGGAGCAGGAGAGCTGCTTCCGCTGCAAGCCCAACGCTGCGGCTGGTCTTACAGAGAGCAGACGCCTCCCATCAGCGTCTGCATGTGCAAGGAGCGGCGTCTCTAACCTTAACAATTCATTTATTATATACCGGTACGAGGAGGTCATGGGAGTATGAACAGGGTAAAAAAACAAATTTCCAGCCTGCTGCTGTGCATGGCGCTGATATTTGCGCTGCTGCCCACAGCGCCAGCCCGGGCAGCCGGCCACGCCTTTATCGTAGAGGGCGACCCGGCAGGGTATACATACGACGCCAACGGCGCACTTACGTACCCCTGCGTTTTATCAGCGAAACCCTGGGTGCGACAGTGGAATATGTGGAATATGATGAAATGACACGGCTGATTACCATCAGAAAATAATACCTGTATACAAAAAACAGTAGTCAGAAACAATGTGTCCTGACTACTGTTTTACTTGTGCCCTTGGAATTACCCGATAATGCAAAGGGGTCAGTGTTATAAAGCAGATTTACTAGAGGTTGTCCAGGGTGAAACCTCCTTTTTTTAATTGGTATACTCCATTATCCACAATATTTATAATCGTTGGTTCTGACACTGAAGAAAGAAATAAATAATCCAATTAATGTCATAATAGTCATTATCAAAAATGAAATATGCATACCTGAAACATTTATTGCAGAAGGGGAGGATATAATTGATGCTACAACCACTAAAATGGTGGAAAAAAGTGACCCGATCATTTGACGAAGAGAATTCTGTATTGCCGTACCCTGTGGTTTATCAATCAGGGGCAGGTTTTGTAATCCCAAACTTGTACAGGCTATAATAAGGAATGCAAGACCAATGCTTCTAATTATATACGCAACGCAAATCATAGATAATGCAGTATGGCTATCATAAAATACAAAGGGCACATTCCCAATAATTAGAAATATCATGCCAATAAAGCATATCTGGGAGGCACCAAAATCGTCTACAAGTCTACCAGTTGCTGGGCTTAAAACAGCAATTAATAGTGAGCCTGGAAGCATTATTAAGCCTGATATTGTAGCGCTGTACCCACAAATTATTTGTATATATATAGGGACAAAAATGGTTCCAGCCACCATGATTACATAAGAAATACCTAATAAAATTACTCCAAAAACAAGTGAGCGATATTTAAACAACGATAGTTTTAATAATGGCTCCGGTGATTTAAGTTGACGCTTGGTAAAAATAACAAGACAAGCTATTCCTATAATAAATAGTCCTATTATTTCCGGTTTGAATATTGAACCGCTTTTCATGAAGGTAACAGCAAGCATAAATGAAACAACTTGACCTATACCCGATTTGTCGGACACACAGTAGTTAGGTAAAATAACAACTGTGGAGGGATTAACAAATGGGGAACAAGGGAAAGCGTTATGACGCGGAATTTAAGGCGGATGCAGCCAGATTGGTGAAAGAAAGCGGCAGATCAGTTGCCAGTGTGGCAAAGGACCTGGGGGTGAATCCCCAAACCTTGAGAAATTGGCTACGAGATAACAAGAAACAATCTTCTGATAAAGCAAGACTAATTGAGTTGGAAGCTGAATTAAGGGCTGAAAAGCGAAGAACAGCTGACTTAGAGGAGACTGTAGCAATATTAAAAAAAGCTGCGGCCATCTTCGCGACAAACAACCGGAAGTAAGCTATAAATTTATCAAGGAACACAGCTCCGTGTTTCCGGTTGAGAAGATGTGCCAGGTCCTCGAAGTATCGCGGAGCGGCTATTATGATTGGAAAGACCGGCTCCCAAGCAAACGTAAGCTTGAGAACCAAGAAATACTTAAAATTGCCCGGAAGAGCTATAAAGAATGCCATGGTATGTGTGGTTTGGATAAACTCCTTGCTGATGTAAGAGAGAAGTTTCCCAACTGTAGCCGTAAGAGACTCTACGAAATCCAACGGAAAAACAAGTTATATGCCAAACGCAAAAAGAAATTTAAAGTAACAACGAATTCTAATCATAAACTACCAGTAACGGAAAATCTTTTAAATCAGAACTTTAAGACGGATAAACCGAATGCCGTATGGGTAACGGATATCAGCTACATATACACCTATGAAGGCTGGCTGTATCTAGCTATGATAAAAGATATATTCACCAAGGAAATAGTAGGCTGGGCAACGGATAGTAACATGAGAACAGAACTTTGTATTAAAGCCCTGGAAAATGCTGTGAGGCGGCATAAACCACCCAAGGGAATCATTCACCACTCTGATCGAGGCGTGCAATATTGCAGTAGAGAATACCAGGCAACCCTTAAGAAACACGGAATGATCTGCAGTATGAGCCGGAAAGGTAACTGCTATGATAATGCCTGTGCGGAAACGTTCTTCAGTACTATAAAATGCGAGATGCTTTACCATAAACGTTATATGACACGGGAGGAGGCCCGCTGGGACATCTTTTGGTATATAGAAGTATTTTACAACCGTAAAAGAAGACACCAAGCGCTGGGATACCTTTCACCAGCTACATTTAGAAAAGGCTATTTAGAGCAAAAGGCGGCTTAAAAAAGCTAGAATTATGAGATTTTGAGCAAAACTATGATTTAGTAAGAAAACCTAACTCTGGACTGTTGAGAATGTAAAAATATTTGTGTAAATCCTTCAGATGGTAAAATAAAACCAAATGGAGGATTTTGTTTATGGAAAAGAAAAAGCGAGAGAGACGTAGAAAAAGATTACCGGAAGGTTGGTTACAGGAGTTTATCCAGGCTTATGATATTAAGAGCACGGATGACTTAAAAGGGGCTCTGGCCGATTTAGTCGGTGATACAGTCGAAACTATGCTGCAAGCCGAATTAGAAGCTGATTTGGGCTATGCAAAAAATGATAGCGAGAATAAGGCAACTGACAATAGTCGGAATGGCAGCTCCCCCAAAACACTACGTTCGGAATACGGCCCGATCGATATAGACGTGCCCCGCGATCGCAAAGGTGAATTTGAGCCCAAGATTGTTCCCAAATACAAACGGGATATACAAGGGTTGGATAATCAAATTATCAGCATGTATGCTAAAGGCATGAGTACACGAGATATTAGTACACATATAGAGTCTCTTTATGGAGCAGAAGTATCAGCAGAAACCATCTCCAAAATCACAGATAGAATACTTCCCGAGATAAAAGAATGGCAAAACCGACCGTTAAAACCGCTCTACGCAATGATGTTTTTTGACGCTATTCATTATCCAGTCAGGACAGAAGGTCTGGTAAAGCAGCGCGCCGTTTACATAGCAATTGGAATCGATCTGGATGGTAACAGAGATGTCTGCGGCCTGTGGATCGGTTATAAACGCTAAACTAAAACTGAACCAGGTAAGAGAAAAACGCTAACAAAAAAGTGGACCACCCTGCTACACCAATCCCCTATCATTGAAAGTGCAAAAGAAACAATGTATGGGGGATGTAGGAGTGATCAGAGTGGACCAATATGATGATATCAGACAAATGTATCTTGTGGAAGGCATGTCTCAACGAGCCATTGCCAGGGAGTTAGGAATATCTCGAAATACCGTTAGGCGTTATTGCGAGGGAGAGAACGTACCCTGGGAGAGAAAGCCCGTAGATCGGGCAGCAAGTGTTATCACGCCTGAGGTAATAAATTTCATAAAATCTTGTTTTGAGGAGGATGCCCAAAGCCCAAATTCTAAGCAAATACATACTGCGCAGAGAATTTACCAACGTTTATGTGAGGAAAAAGGATTTACTGGAGGAGCATCCACTATTCGCCGCGCCGTTCGAGAGCTCCGGGAGAAGCAACCCAAGGTCTTTGTACCCCTGTCCTTTGACCCCGGCGAAGCCATTCAAGTTGACTGGGGACAGGCCACAATCATTCTAAACGGAGTAAAAACCCAAGCCCACATGTTTTGTATGCGACTATGCCATAGCATCGCTCCATTTGTCATAGTCTACCCCACTGAGCGGGAAGAGTCCTTTTTGGAGGCGCATATCAAAGGCTTCAATTTTTTCGGTGGAGTAGGTCGTGACCTGATCTATGACAACTTGAGAACGGCGGTTAAAGAAGGATGGGGCAAAACTGCTCGAGAGCAAGACAAATTCGCAGCATTTAGAGCCCATTACGCATACCGGCCTCTGTTCTGCAATCCGGGTGAAGGTCATGAGAAAGGATTAGTTGAAAACCTGGTCGGCTATGCAAGAAGAAATTTTCTAGTTCCCATTCCTCAAGTAACTAGCTTTGAGGAGCTCAACCAACTCCTGGAACAACGATGCACTCGATACATTGAACACCACCATGTTAGAGGACGAGACATGAGTGTCAAAGAGGCCTTTGCACTTGAAAAGAGGGCACTCCTGGCACTGCCCGTAAAACCCTATGAAGCAAGAAAAACAGCGGAGGTCAGAGTAGACTACTTTTCCACCGCTCGCTTCGAAACCAACTGTTATTCGGTACCAGTCAAATTCGCAGGCAAAAGAGTAACTGTAAAAGCCAGCGGTTTAGAGGTTAAGATTTACTACCGGGGAGAAGAAATTGGATCCCATTCACGCTGCTATCTAAAACACAAGACAATTTATCAATTAAAGCATTACCTCCCTTTGATTGAACAACGTCCTCGGTCGGTATTTCATGCCAGGCCGGTAAAGGAGGCAAACATACCTGAACAAATATATGCTTATGCTAATAGGCTGCCAAACCCTGATAAGACCATGGTAAGACTACTGCGTTTAACGATTGATCACGGAGTGGACGCTGTATTAAATGCCATAAAGGGAGCCCAGGCCAAGCAGCATTACTCTATCGATGTTCTTCAATTTAACTTAAAACAACACGGAAAGGTTACCCAGTTACCCATTAAGGGGCCAACCGTTAATCCTGTCGATATTAGTGCCTATGATCAGCTTATCAAAGGGGGTGTAGTCTGTGAACCCCGAACAGGAAGTCATTAAGCTTTATGCTAAACAGCTGAAGCTTGCAACTTTGGTTAATATCGATGATCTTATCCGTCAGGCTGAAGAGAATAGTCAGGGATATGCTACATTTCTAAGTGAAGTATTAAA
This sequence comes from Syntrophomonadaceae bacterium, assembly GCA_050949885.1. Classification (GTDB taxonomy): domain Bacteria; phylum Bacillota; class Syntrophomonadia; order Syntrophomonadales; family Syntrophomonadaceae; genus JBMNGO01. Next base: position 616,601 of record JBMNGO010000001.1, read on the forward strand.
GCGGGAGATTCATCAACGAGAGGAGAATAGACAAAGGCGACAAGTGCGTCAGGCCAGGTTTCCCTTGGCAAAGTCCATCGATACCTTAGAACTTAATCGCTTTGAAAAAGTAGAAGAAGCTGTCATATGGCAACTAGCTACCGGTGATTTTGTTAAGCACCGGGAAAATGTCATCATGATAGGTAACCCAGGTAATGGCAAAACCCATTTGGCAATAGGCCTTGGCCGAAGGATGTGTGGCCTTGGCTTTAAGGTTAGATTTTACAATGCAGGTAATCTAGTAGCCGAGCTGACCGAAGCTCAACATGCCCGATCCTTGCTTAAGCTTGAGAAAAGCCTAACTAAGCTAGACCTGCTGATTCTGGATGAGCTTTCTTACTTAAGTTTTACACGTGATCAATCTGAACTTCTGTTTCACGTCTTGTCGGAGCGAAATGAACGAGGGAGTGTGATAATAACAACCAATTTAGAGTTCTCGCGATGGACAGAAATTTTCCCTGATACTATGTTAACCGCAGCTCTCATTGATCGATTAACTCACCGAGCTTATATCCTAGATATGAACGGGCCATCTTACCGGCTAGAGCAACGAATGAAGCAATTAAGCCCAAAAAATGGGAAAGGTGGTGAGAATTAGACACGACAATCTATTATAACTGGACCCGTTGTGAGCAAGTGGCTCACTTTTAAATGAGCACAAGTGGCTCAGTTTTTAATGAGCAGGGTGGTTCACTTTTTAGTTGACATTCGCAGATCGGTGAGTCGGAAAGCAGCAAATACTGGCTCAGTATCATGAATGAACTAAAAAATCGGGGAGTTAGAGATATACTTATTACTTCAGTGGACGGACTAAACGGCTTCAGTGAAGCTATACATACCGTTTATCCCCAAACAGATATTCAACGTTGCATAGTCCATTGTTAGCGGTAAAATAAAATACAGCAAAAACGGCCACATAAAATACAGCAATTTCGGCCACTGAGTACAGCACCCTCGTTGGAAGAAATGGGATATGTTACCATAAATACAGATCTCATTTCAGGGAGGAGTGCTTCATGAAAAGGTGGCCTATGTATACAGAACTGCAGTCACTTAAAAACCTCGGTTTCAGCAAACGCCAGGTCGCTGAAAAGCTCCAGGTGGACTTTCGAACTGTGTCCAAGTACTGGGATATGGACCCAGACTCTTTTGAAAAGACCATTATGAACCGCCGACGACAACGTGACCTGTCCCTTTACGAAGGTGTCATCTTGGATTGGCTCCGTCAATACCCCGGCATGACCGCTTCGCAAGTGCTGGACTGGCTCAAGGAACACTACAGTGTTGCAGTATCAGAACGGACAACCCGGCGTTTTGTAGAGCAACTACGCAAGCAGCACGATTTACCAAAAAACACTGCAAAAGTGCGCCATTACCTGGCGATGGAAGACCCGCCAATGGGACGCCAGATGCAGGTGGACCTTGGAGTTGTTCATGTCAAGGATGCCCGCACTATCAGCTACCGGAAGCTGTATTGCGTGGCCTGTGTGCTGTCCCACTCCCGATACAAGTGGGGTGAATGGTTTACTGGCCCTCTGACCTCTGCACAACTGGTAGCAGCTCTGGAAGAATGTTTCGAGTATTTGGGCGGGATGCCGGCTGAACTGGTCTTTGATCAGGATAGGCTGATTGCCGTGGACGAAAACTACGGTGATATCATTTACACCAAGGAATTTGAGCAGTTCCGCCAGCGTATGAACTTTTCTATATACCTTTGTCGTGCTGCAGATCCACCAAGCAAGGGCCGCGTTGAAGCGGTTGTGAAATACTTCAAAAACCATTATGCCCGGCACCGTAAATTCATGGAGTTGGATTTATGGAACGACGATTTCCTGGCCTGGTTGGACAGGACCGGCAATGCCAGGGTGCATGGTACAACAAAAAAGATACCGGCAGAAGTCTTCTTACAGGAGAAGCTCTTCTTGAAACCGGTACCGTGCACAAGAAAAATGCTTACTCCTATTGTAACAAGACAAATTCACAAGGACAACACCGTCTTCTACAAGGGCTGCCGCTATACACTGCCGTTGGGTACCTTTAAACCCGGCAGACAGGTGCAGTTGGTGGAAGAAAACGGCATCCTGAAGATATTTGATGCTATAGACCCAGTATTGTTGGCAGAACACCCGGTATCTCTGGAAAGGGGCAGACTAGTACGCAACAACAATCATGCCAGGGATTACAGCGATACCCTGGATGTCATACAAAAAAGACTCCTGGAGCATATGCAAGACTTGGAAGGTGCTGAGCTTTTCCTCCAGCACATACGACAGCTTAAGGGGCGATATGTTCGCGACCAATTCAAGTTAATCGAGCGCCTACTGAAAGAATCCACGATTTCTGCTTTGCAGAAGGCTCTATCATACTGTATTACCAACAGCCTTTTCAGTGCTACGGAACTAGCTGATGCCTGCCGGTTCTTCGAAGGAGTCAGACAGCGGGAAATACAAGAACTTGAACAAAATCCCAAGGTGACTCTCCTCCCATCAGTAAAGACACAAAAGCGTCCGCTATCCGAATATGCGGAACTGGCGAAGGGAGGTGAAACACCATGAACCTTCTTTCAAGTGTACAAGAGCAACTATGCAGATTATCTATGAAGCATGCCTCAAAAGAATTGGAAGGCATACTTGAAAATGCACAACATCATGACTGGACTCCGTTACAAACCCTGCAGGCACTGCTCGCAATCGAACTGGAAAACCGCCAGGACAGCGGACGTTTACGCAGGCTAAAAGCTGCTAATTTCCCTTTCCACAAGACATTGGAGGACTTTGATTTCGGTTTTCAAAACAGCGTATCAAAACGGCAGATACAGCAGTTAGCCGAGATGGCTTGGCTTGAAGGCGCCTACAACATTATGTTTCTGGGACCCCCGGGGGTCGGGAAGACGCACCTTGCGGTGGCCTTGGGGATAGCAGCGGTAAACGCCGGCTACCGGGTATATTTTACTCAGATGGACCAACTGGTACAGTTTTTAAAGACTGAAACCATTTCGAGAAGAAGCAAACAACAGTTAAGGGCTCTTTACAATGCAAATCTGGTTATCCTGGATGAGGTGGGTTTCCAGCCCATCTCTCGCCAGGAGGCGAACTTGTTATTTGGGTTAATTAACCGACTATATCAACAAACCTCGGTGATTCTGACGTCCAATAAGGACTTCGAGGAATGGGGAGAATTTTTGGGTGATCCAGTCATTACAACGGCCATGCTTGACCGACTTATGCACAAGTGTGAGCTGTTCAACATGACAGGTGATAGCTACCGGCTTAAGCATAGGGAATCGATATTCCAGTAGTATCAGAATTTCCAGTTTTACAGGTGGTTGAGTGCTGTATTTTTATTGGCCGAAAATGCTGTATTTTTATTGACCGTTAACAAGAATTTTATTGTATCTTCTATATTACTTTTTATTTCCTCTGCAAGTATCTCGATTTGTGAATCATCAATATATCCATCAGACGGATCACAATAATCTCCATAATTTATTTGTACATAATATGTTTTATAAGGCTCATCGTTAACATATAAACTAAATTGCAAATCATCGATTCCCCCGTTTTCTGGTGACAAATCACCGTCTACGGTAATTGAGTAATTTTTATTATCAATCCCATACCAAGAAACTTTGAAGTCTAAATCAAAATAATCGAAATTGGAGTCTAAATAGTCTTTATTCTCAGTATAGTACTGTAAGGCTTCCTGCATATCGAAACCTTGGAAAATGTGCTTTTCAAAAAATTTATTTAAATCTTGATTATTATCATCAGAATCTATTTTTAAGTCTAACTCTTCAATTATTATTTTTTTAATTCCTGTTTGTAAACGCAGATAATCTCCATTGTTATTTATTTCCTTAATTTCATATATACAATTGTTAATTTCTTCTACTAACCAACCTATATCCTCTAAGCCGTTAACGACATTAATTAAATTTTGAATTCCAATACAATTTTCCGCCAGTACTGTTTCGACATAGCTCTCGGAAAGAGGAAATTCAATACCACACGCTTCTCGCTGCTGTTCCACATAATCAGATTCATATTTTTCTTTTTCGATTTCCATATCTTCAAGTGCACTTCTTACTCCTTCCTCGTCGGAATAAAAACTACTCTCTATATATGCACCACATTCACCAAACTTATTATGCATCCATTGGCACAAATTTAATATGTCTTGATATAGCTCTTTACATATAGGTTTGTTATGAGCCACCGTATTACGCATTTTTGACAGCTTTCTCCATCGATCTTTAAATTCATCATCTAAAATAACGAGCAAGTCTCTATAATTTAAAACATCCTTGGTTCCAAAGAATTCTATTGCTTCTTCTTCATCTTTTTTACTTGGTTTATCCCCAAAAACATGTTCTCGAATATTTATTGCTTCTTCTATTAATTTTATTTGTGTCGATAAATCGTTTACGCAAGCATCATTATCTACCAGCTCTTTAAGTCTGGATAACTTTGATGTAACTGTTTCTCCGACTTCATCAACTATGTTAGAATCCTTTAACTCTAGAATTTCCGGCAAATTTAGGAAATCGATATTAGCATAATCTGTATTAACCCTCTTAAATGTTTTGTACTTCTCCTTTTCTTCCTGTCTGAACCATTTAGAATATTCGTCAACTTCCTTTTTTAAGGATTTTGAAAGAATTAATTCCCCATATTTCTTCATTAAATACCTAGTTGAGACTTTTGCATAATAGTTAGCCCAAGAAATAATGGGCTTTTTAGGGGGCAAAAAAAGGACTTCACCCCTGTTTTTGCCGAATTTATTAGGTGACTAATCCAAAAACCCAAACAAAAACGAAAGGGGAAGTCACTTTGAATATTCGGCAAGGATACGTATTTTCCTTTGAGGATGCAATAAATTTGCAGCCCCGGTCACGTTTAGAGATAATTTTAACCACCCTCGATTTTGATGACGTTATTACTACTCTTTCTAAGGAAAATGAACAACATCGAGGGCCAACTGGGTACTTGGTTGAGCACAAATTCAAAGCATTAATTGCTATGCGAGTTTACAATATGGCTACATTTACTGAATTAGTGGAGCGTCTTACTCATGATCCGGTGCTCAGATACAACTGCGGCTTTGATGTTTTTGGCAAAGTGCCCAGTATTGCTACATTTAGTCGTTTCTATGAACAGTTAACTCAATCAGAAGTACTTGGTGAACTGTTTAAGAAACAGGTAAAAACAGCAGAATCAATGGGGCTTCTTGATACCAGTTCTATTGCCATAGATGCTTCTAAAGTAGATGCCAATGAGAAGTCAGTTCCACGTAAAAATATTAAAGACGATGGCCAGTCAGCTAACTGGGGCAGCAAGCTAGATACTAATGGCAACCAGATAACCTGGTTTGGTTACAAGCTGCATATAGCTACTGACGTTAAATCTGAATTGCCAGTGGCATTGAGCATAACCCCAGCCAGTACCAACGATGGTATAATGGCCGAAAGAATCCTTGAAGAATGCAGTAATAACTTGAACAGTAAACCCCGGTATTATCTCATGGATGCCGGTTATGATCAAAAGTCAATATACGAACTGATCCGTAAGGACTACAAGGCACAGGCAATAATACCGTTAAACCACCGGAGAGCCAAAGAACCCCCGGAAGGTCTGGACTGGGATGCAACCCCCATATGTTCAGCGGGATACCGTATGACTTATTGGGGAGGCAGCAATGGGGTTAACAAATTCCGCTGCCCTCATGTTATGGGCAAATGTGACTGTCCTTTTGGTTCCTCCTGGTGCTCAGACAGCAACTATGGGATGGTTGTTAAAACCAGAGCCAGACAAGATTCCAGGTTATTCACAGTGCCTCATCGAGGCACTTCAAACTGGAAGCTGCTATACAACAAAAGAACCAGTGTAGAGCGATGTTTTGGGCGCTTAAAGGAGCATATGGGACTTGAAACCGGACTTAATGTACGAGGTATTAAAAAGGTTAAAACCCATGCATACCTGAGTGTTATTACCATGATTACTTCGGTTGTTGCGGTAAACAAAGCCAAATCATCTGAAGATATAGCTGCATAAAGTAAGCAGAAATTAAGGTTTTTAAAGGAAAGGGGTCAATCTGCTCATTTTAAGATAAATCCAGTAACCTTGTTGATACTAAAGGCATAATTAACCAAAATTCAACTGGTTTTTATGCTCTAATACCATATTGTAGTTTCAAAGAACGTGATTTTTGCTATTATGCAAAAGTCTCAGTTAAAATACTTCTTAATCTATTTTCAACTTTATATATTTCAATATATGCTGCCTGACATATTTGCTCATTATTGAAGTCTTGAAGGAAAAAAATGTTTGAGTTTTCGCAAAATCTATTGAATATTCCGATCATCTGAATTTTAACATCATATACAGAACCAAATATATTACCCTCATTGCTTTCTACATTAATTTCACAACCTATAAGTACTTTATTTCCAAACGTATCCCTAGAAAGCGTAAAATCAAATTTCTTTTCATCTATCAATATATTAACCTTGACTTTAGAAATAATTTCTTCATCAAAGAACTTTTCGTACTGTATTCTTGTATCGCATTGCCCTAATGCTATTAATAAACTATTTGTGAAATCTATTAAAAAGTCCTTGTCTAGGTTGACGTCATTACAATAATAGTCTTTTCTACCGATCCTTACCCTTTTCTTCAAACGACCAACAATCTCTATTTTGTTCATTATAATCCACCTCACTTTTTTGGGGGATTAGTCCTTTTCCAATTGAGGGTATATTCACTGACGGCATCTTCGCTACATCGCATTATTAATAAAATGGATTATTATAACGTTTATACAAACTTAATAATTCTGCTTCACTAAAATCCTCGATTAATTCCGGGTGTTTATCAATATAATCTTGTGCAATTGGTGTAATAGTAAAAGGCATAAGCAAGTTATCTCCATAAGCAAGATTGTTTGAAGAAGTTAACTGTATGACCTTCTTGCTTTTAAGGCGTATCGTTACCCCATCAGTGTATGGTAATCTAGATGTATAATTTGGGGATCTATATAGTAGGGCTACAACGGCTAGCTCTTCAGCTCTTAAATTCTTCATTATCTTAGGAAATTCCATCTTAAAACGTATCCACTTAAATCTTAAAAGAATACATCTCAAGACTTTAATTGCAAAATAAATAGCAAGTAAAGATGAAGAAATTATAAAGGACAGACCAAGAATAGTTCTCCACAGTTCCGGTATGTTAGCTAAACCAAGTCCCTTAAGAATATTTAATGGGAGGAATAAAATTAATCCCGTACCCATTGCGATTGCAGCTAGTATTGATGGTGGTAACTTTAATAATTGTATAAAATCTTTCATCGCCCATTTTCCTTTCGGCGCTATATTACTCCTATTCCTCCAGCTCCTAGCAAAGTAGGCATCCTACTGTTAATTAACCTAATTATTTGGTAGCTTTCAAATCTTTCATTCCAACCGTAGCCATGTCTTTTCACCATTTATATCATTTCTTTTCTTTACTTATAATCATTTAATCACATACTCTTTCTTAAATCGCTTTTCAGCCTTTTTATAAAGCCTCTCGAGGCCTTCTTCATCTTTATGTATTTCCATAAGGACAATATCCGCACATTCAGCTGCTGTAAACAAACTAAACGGCAATCGAATTTCACTCATATATTCTAATAATTTATTCTTCAGTTCATCATCAGAAAAGCCTTTGGTCTCTTTATAATCAACTACCCTACTGGTTATCCCGGGAGCCATGGTAACAATTGAGCCCTTATACGGAAAATAACCGTCAGCGTAAATATCCATGAATTTCTTATCAAAACCATTAGACAGACCACTTAAGTCATATCGGATAACCTCTGTTAAAAGTGAAAAGGCCTTCTCTAGCTTGCCTTCCTCCTTTACAAACTCCGACATGGAAAAGCGGCAATTTCTATATAATCCATAGTCCCCATTCTTAATATGAACCATACTTCTTTCATTCAAATGGCCCCAAATAACATCTCTATATGAATAGCTTGTTCGTTCCTGCATTTTCACGCTTAAAGTATATATATCTAAACCCTCTATCCCATGCCTGTGGATATAAGGAATGTATTCGTATTCCTTTAATTCCTCTTTGCCGGTATCAGTTAATTCATATATATATTTCGTAAATACAGCTTTTAATTTTTCTTCAGGCACTTCAGCCAATAGACGCTGCACCAGCTCCGCCTTCTTGCCGGAAACTTTTAAATTATTAGCTTTTAATAAATCCTTTAGTACAACAGATGTTTCTTTTTCAATTGCTGACTTCAATGAACCAACTTTAAGAAAACCTCGTTCTAGTAATGACTTAAGGCTTTTATCAACATCTTTAATGCCATATTGGTACCACCAAAACCCGGGGTAAGAATTGCCTTCAACATAATATTTTGGAGCATAGGACAGTAAGAGTATTTCATGTGGGTAAAGACCAGCTTCATTAGCTTTCATTTCTTTGATTCTTTTTTCAATAGGAATGATATCCGGTTCATGTGCTGTATTTATTATTTCTGTTTTAATACTAATAACTGGCTTAATGTTAATACCTTGCTTTGCCTTAGTATTGTTATCGTCTTTTGCTATTTCTACTTTTTTGCTTTTCTTTTTAAAGAAATTAAATAACCCCACAACTGGCCCCCCTCTCTACCTACAACTCAAATTGCTCCTTTATATAGAAGTGAAACAACTTCAAATACTCCAAAGCTCCTCTTTTTAAATCTTCCCGATTTTGCCACCACTTTTCAGCGTTAAAATCATCATACTCCGTTGGGCAGGATATAATTTTAAAATCTCTATTTAATGAATTCATAGCCTTTACAAAAATCTTCTTCGCTCGTCCAGAATGAGATTTAGATGTGACAATAATTAAAGAATCTATATCTGGTTCATTCTTAAGATACTCCCTCACCTGAATCGCTTCATCTTGAGTGCTAAGTGCATCACCAGGCAGCACTGTTATTTTTTCTTCCGGTACCTCCAACTGCACTGCCACATCCTTGGCAATATCGGTATCATGGGGAATATTTACCCCCTGGCTCACAACCAGATTATAGCCCCTGACCATATTTCTTACCATCAAAATTTCATCAGCATACTTGGCATGATACAGGTCTACTGCTCCAAGCATCCGATCTGGGCCGCTTCCCATGAGTAGGACAATGATATCACTCTGCTGTGGTTCATCTTCTGCTACCAGATAATTACCAAGGGAAGGTAAGGATAATCTTATTAAAGCTACAACAACCAGAATAACGATAACGGTAGTAAAAAGCTTCTTGGGTTTCTTCATGTATCAACATCCATATATCTTTACTCTTCGAACCCTTTTTCAAACCGCCAGGCATCACGGCACATGTCTATAATATCGCGCTTGGCTTTCCAGCCCAGTTCTTTTTCAGCTTTACTGGCATTTGCATAACACTCGGCAATATCTCCCGGTCTGCGGTCCACAATTTCATAAGGTACTTTAAGTCCGTTGGCTTCTTCAAAAGCCGTCAATAACTGTAATACGCTGGTACCCTGTCCGGTACCCAGATTATAAATATGTACACCCGCTGTCAGTTTATCCAGCGCTGCCAAGTGTCCCTCAGCAAGATCCATCACATGAATATAATCTCTAACCCCAGTCCCATCCGCCGTGGGATAATCATTACCGAAAACTCTTAATTTCTCCAGTTTACCTTTCGCCACCTGAGTAATATAAGGCATCAGGTTATTAGGAATACCGGTAGGTGCTTCACCAATTAGTCCGCTCTCATGGGCTCCCACCGGATTAAAGTATCGCAGTAAAGCTACCGACCAATCAGGATTTGCTTTCGCGACATCAGTAAGAATCCGTTCACTCATGGCTTTGGTTTCACCATAAGGATTAGTGGTTGGCAGAAGTGGCATGGTCTCTATAAACGGAACCTCATTCTCACCATATACTGTTGCCGAGGAGCTAAACACTAATCGCTTTACTCCATATTTCCGACAAGCCTTACTCAAAACCATCGTACTTACAGTATTATTAAAGTAATACTCCAGCGGCTTCTCCACCGACTCCCCTACCGCCTTCAGTCCCGCAAAGTGAATCACACCATCAATTTTATGGGTAGAAAAGATGGAATCTACTGCAGCTTCATCAGTTACGTCGGATTTATAAAAGGTTACTTCTTTACCTGTAATCTGCTTAATCTTATCTATAGTTTCAGCTTTACTGTTGCAAAGATTATCTGCAACAATCACCGTATGTCCTGCTTCTAGCAAAGCCACACAGGTATGTGAGCCTATATATCCAGCACCACCGGTAACTAATATGTTCATAATAATACCATCAGCCTCTCAATAAATTAAGGTATCCTTCCCCATTATTTCCCTTCCCGTTATCGGAATATCCCTTCTCCAACAATCGCAGAGAGTATATAATGATGCTTGCTGACTCTTTCACAAATTCTCCCGATACCACTCAATAGCCGCCTCAATCCCTCGCTCGAAGCTCCATTCCGGCTCATATCCCAGCAGTTCTCTGGCCTTACTGATATCAGCATTACTATGCTTAATATCCCCCGGCCGGTCCGGACCAAAGATTGGTTCAATATCTTTACCCAATGCTTTGCACAGTTCATAATAGATGTCGATTAAGTACTCTCTGCCCCCATAAGCAATATTAAACGCCTGGCCTGCAACCTCACTTGATGCCAAACATGCTTTAAGATTAGCTTCAATAACGTTCTCTATATACGTAAAGTCTCTCGACTGTTTCCCATCTCCATTAATGGTAGGCTGCTCATCATTCAAAAGCTGCTTAATAAACTTAGGTATCACAGCGGCATAAGCTCCATCCGGATCCTGTCTCCTGCCAAACACATTAAAATAACGCATTCCATAGGTGTCCAAACCATACAGCTTGGTATACAGTTTCCCATACTCTTCATCTACCCGCTTGGTCAAAGCATAAGGAGAAAGAAGCTCACCTTCCTGCCCCTCTATCTTGGGAAGTACCGGATGATCTCCATATACTGATGACGAAGATGCATAAACAAATTTCTTGACTCCCTGCTGTCTGGCTGCCTCCATCATATTTAGAGTACCCCTGATATTTATTTCTTCATATAATAAGGGCATTTCAATGCTTCTGGGTACTGACCCCCAGGCTGCTTGATGGAGGACATAATCTACCCCTTCGCAAGCCACCAGGCAAGCTTCCAAGTTTCGAATATCATCTTCAATTAGGGTAAAATTTTTATTATGTAAAAACCCCTCAATATTTTCTCTCTTCCCGGTGGAGAAGTTGTCCATACATCTTACTTGATAACCCATATCCAAGAGAGCTTCACAAAGGTTAGATCCGATAAAGCCAGCCCCCCCGGTAACCAAGAAGATGCTATCCCGGTCAAACTCCAAATGTTTATAGCCCCCATTATGTTTATCACTCACCCTAAAGCCTCCAGTACAAATAATCTAATTCTTCCGCCTGTTTTTTATCAAAGATGCCCTTCACGTCAATGAGAACATTTTTGGTATTCCCGCAGCCATTCTCAATAGTGGCCGCCGCTTCATCATTTATGGTACTAAAGAGATGATTGGGGCAGGCACGATACCATTCTTTGATTTTCTCAAGGCTTAAATCAAAAAACTCCTGATGGGCCACAGCAAAGATCACCGCATCCACCCCACATATATCCTCAAACCTATTTAAATGAATTCCGTACTCTTCCTCAACTTCTCGAGCATCAGCCACCGGGTCTATTACTTGTACGTTAACGCCGTACTCTTTTAATTCCTTAATAATATCGATCACCCTGGTGTTTCTGCTATCAGGGCAATCTTCTTTAAAGGTGATACCCATGATAGCTACATTGGCTCCCTTGATGGGTTTATTGGCTTGAATCATCTTCTTAACGGTGTTTTCCGCCACATATTTACCCATATCATCATTGATTCTTCTGCCGGATAAAATAATCTGGGAATGATAACCCAACTGTTCAGCCTTATAGGTGAGATAATAAGGGTCAACACCAATACAATGTCCACCCACCAGCCCGGGAGAAAATTTCAGAAAGTTCCACTTAGTTCCGGCGGCTTCCAGAACTGCTTTGGTATCAATACCCATCTTGTTGAAAATAATGGACAGCTCATTCATAAAGGCGATATTAATGTCCCGTTGCGAGTTTTCGATAACCTTGGCCGCCTCAGCCACCTTTATGGATTCCGCTCTATGTACACCGGCTTCAACAACTAATTCATATACCTTGGCAATAATATCCAAAGATTCTTCATCCATACCGGAGACAACTTTAACGATCGTTTCAAGTCTATGTACTTTATCCCCCGGATTGATTCTTTCCGGAGAGTAGCCGATTTTAAAATCCACCCCACACTTCAAGCCGGATTCCCGTTCTAATATAGGAATACATATTTCCTCAGTTACTCCAGGATATACGGTAGATTCATATACTACAATAGAACCCTTGGTAAGGTTACGCCCCAAGGTAGTACTGGCACCAATGACCGGTGACAGGTCGGGAGTATGGTCCGCATTTACCGGTGTGGGAACGGCTACGATGTGAAACTTGGCTTCTTTCAGTCTCGTTTCATCGGCAGTAAAGTCCACTGTACAAGCGGCTATAGCTTCATTTCCCACTTCTTTGGTAGGATCAATCCCACTTTTGTATAAATCGATCTTGGCTTGGTTAACATCAAAGCCGATAACATCCACTTTCCTTGAAAAGGACACTGCGATAGGCATACCCACATATCCTAAGCCTATTAGGCTCATTTTTTCTTTTTTGTTAAGAATATCGTTATAAAGATTGCTAAAACTCAATTGACTTTCCCCTCTCTCCCTTAACTTATAATTTAATCCGATACCAGCGTTAATTTAATAATATCTAAGTACTATTTCGCGATTATGATTACATTTTAACTTCTAATTATTTGCTACAGCCCGCCTTTTAAAGCTATCCTTTAATACTTTGATAATACCCAACAAATATTGAAATTCTTTCGTTTTATAGAATCCCAGTATAATTACGACATTTGGAACAACCAAACATACCAATAGCCGACCTATGAATGAAGCTATAGTTACATCATAGAACAAAATGTTATTAATAAACACGGTCAATAACGCCAACAATATAGTTATCATTGTATAAAAGACATATCGTAGAAAATACTCCTTGCTAGATCTCTCAAATCCATATTTATATAAAACGTATGGTTCAACCCAAAAACAGACAGTCATTGTGCTGATAAAAATTGCTACTAAAACTCCAACTAGACCCCAATGCTGAACAAGAAACAGCGCTACAACCAAATTTACAGCGGCTTCCGCTAGCGGCTTATACCTATCATTCCAAAACAATCCCATGGAATCTTTAAATGTCAGGCTTGCTTTTCTCATACCTGTTACAAAATAGTTTACAACAATCATTAAAACTACGAAAAATTCCATCGTGAATTCGCTACCTAGCCACAGAGTAATAAAGGGATTGAAAAGCACCAAAAGACATATTGATGAAAAGCCAAAGACCCACCAAGAGATAAAAAATAATGTTTTAAAAATAAAATTCGATCTTTCTTTATCCCCATAAGCATTCAAGTTTCCAACACTTGCTGTAATTGCTGTAAAAATCTGCCCTATTATTATGTTTAAAGCATTAATAATTAATAAATAATTTGAATATAAACCTACCCATACTATGCCTACAAAAGCTGAAATAATTATACTTGAGGTTCCAAATACAGCCGTTCCACCTATCTTATGGTAAACAAGCGCCCTAACATTCTTAAATATTGTGGCTTTAGTTTCTTCATCAAGCCTCTCTTTATTTTTTCCTTTTATGTATGGGTACATTTGGTTAGCTTTTAATGAAACCAATAAATTCTCTATAAAAGTGGATATAATTTGTGCCAATAAAAATAGCAAAAAATCCCCAGTCTTTAATAAGATGATAATTTGTATTACATTTAAAATAAAATAGACTGAATATCTATAGATAGTTGTAATATAGCTTCTTTGATCAGCAATAATAAGCGACCTTTTGTAAGAAAAGAAATAGGTAATTACTGAATTAGCCAGAAATAATAGATATATTATGTTCAGATCCGGGATATTGGGTGGATCTTTAATAATTAAATCCAAGAAGGGCATTATAGCTAAACCAATTATAAGTACTACAACGCCAACAATCCAATAAGCCTTGGCATATAATCCCATTAGAGCTTTAACTTTTTGCTCATCATTGAATGCAAGCGGTTTATATAAACTATAAATAATTGCTGGGCCTATACCTAATTCAAAAAGTGCAAACATTGAAAGAACATTAGTAAAAAGGCCATTAACCCCTAAATACTCAGCACCTAAGATTTTGACAAATACAAACCTACTGATAAAACTAATCAAAATAGCAAATACTTGACCTATAACCGCAGTTGTTACATTTACTAATGATTTCTTTGTACGCATTAATATTTACTCTTTTCATATTTATCTATAATTCTTAATTAATTACTTATATTTGATAGAATTTTATGTTTACCTTGGTGAATATTTCTTTTCTTTAATACAAACCTCTTATTACAATAGAATAATATCCATAACGGAATAAAGGTTGTAACAAAAAAGCCAAATATTATTTGAGTATTGAAACCCATGCACAAAGAGAGCCAAATAGCGGCATAAATATATAGTATTTGAAATTCCACTCTACGTTCTTTTCTATAAGAAAAATCAAATTTAACAGCCCCAAATTCACATAATAGCTGTAAAAATAGGAGCAAAAATCAATCCCAAATATGCATTTCCGCATCCAACCATTGGAACTATAAGACTTGTATTTCCAACTGGAATATAATTATAAAGATTAAAATACACATTCAGCCTATTGCTTTGATTAACGTAGTTAGATATAAAGGGTATAGAACCAATAAAGTCATTAAGCAATGTACTCAAGGATATTTGCGTCCCAAACAGTTCCTTCATTTCAATAGCCTGAGCTACAGTTCGGGGTCCTGAGAAATAGTCTTGAAATTGACTTGACATTATCGAGAATATTTGAACTAAAGGTTTTTCAGCGTTAGCAATAGCCCACGAAAACTTATACATTGAGATACTGATAATACTCGCAAAACCAAGCGCTACTATAATATTTCTCATCAGTTTACCTTGTCGCGGATATAATTGTGTAAGTATTACAATAGCAATTAACATCCATATTAAAATTGTCCATCTACTGGTTCCGGTATTTAATCCAATAAAGATCAAAAAAGCTAATCCTGATAAATAAACAAAAACAGTAGATTGTTTTCTGTCATACATTTTTTTAAATATAGCTAAAGCAAATAACAATAACACTATTTTGAAAGATTTACTTATTATACCTAATGCTCCACTGAATGTTGCATCGATAGTAACCCGTGTGTACTGTTCCGAAAGGAAAAATATTTCCTGCGGAATTAAAAGCTGCGGATAAGGAATAAGTATCATGCCAGCAAAAGCAGCAAATATCCCTACTAAAAAATAGGGTTTTAAAATAGTATATGAACGTGGTTTAAAGTCATATAATTTTCGTTGACTCTCTCTACAACTTTGAGCTGTTAATCGTATCACAAGAAATGCAATTATCATTTCGTAAATCATCATAAAAACTGCTAGATACATGGAGTCTTTCGTAGGATTAGGACCAAATCCAGAATAATTCTCGCTCAAAATAATCATTAATGGGGTAATAGTATATCTAATAAACATCACAATATTTACTGACCAAAAACCTATTCCGTAATCATATAGCGGATAAAAATACATTCGGAAAAACAGAATAAGTAATATACTAAAAAATAATGGCAAGCAAAATAGGAATTCATAGCCATCAGCAACATTACTAAATAAAACAATAAGGCAAACAATAATAGATATGAAGACTTCCCATAAAACTACTTTCTTCCCAAAATTATAAGTACCGACTGTTCTCCTAATCTTAAACTTTTTTTTCATTTACTAGTTTCCTTGCTTCTTAGTTTGAATCTTAAAAGCTGCATTAGTATTGCTAAATTAATTAAATTGCTTTTTAACAATACAGTATATAGCCATGCAAATAGTCTCCAGCTTTTACTGTTAATATCGCTTATATATCTTCCCTTTGTGAAATCGTCTATCATCTGTCTTATTAATTCTGATTGCATAAGGTATTTTATTTCTTTTCTTATTTCTAGATATCGATCTTCAGAATATTGGTAAGCATTCGCACAAGAAACACTCATAGCATTAAAACTCATAAAATCTAACAAGTCTTGATGTTGCTCTAGCTGATCTAATTTCAGTAAATGTCTATAGAAGTTTTCTACCAAAGCCAGCATTCTTTTGGCTATGTTGGGTTTATATGTCATAGTAATTGAATCTTCATTAGTGCAGTATATGTATAACTTTTCATTCATTAACGAAATTCTCGGGCTATAGGTATAACATTTTAAATTAAACAACATATCTTCTGCGAAAATCTCATTGTTTTTCTCAAATTTTATTTTTCTATTTTTAATAAAATCATGATTATAAAGCTTCGCACAAGCTGAAACCCCATAACCTCTCCCTAAAAAGTAGTCAAATTTTAATTTGCTAGTATAAAACAGACAGTCCAGAGTTAGGTTTTCTTACTAAATCATAGTTTTGCTCAAAATCTCATAATTCTAGCTTTTTTAAGCCGCCTTTTGCTCTAAATAGCCTTTTCTAAATGTAGCTGGTGAAAGGTATCCCAGCGCTTGGTGTCTTCTTTTACGGTTGTAAAATACTTCTATATACCAAAAGATGTCCCAGCGGGCCTCCTCCCGTGTCATATAACGTTTATGGTAAAGCATCTCGCATTTTATAGTACTGAAGAACGTTTCCGCACAGGCATTATCATAGCAGTTACCTTTCCGGCTCATACTGCAGATCATTCCGTGTTTCTTAAGGGTTGCCTGGTATTCTCTACTGCAATATTGCACGCCTCGATCAGAGTGGTGAATGATTCCCTTGGGTGGTTTATGCCGCCTCACAGCATTTTCCAGGGCTTTAATACAAAGTTCTGTTCTCATGTTACTATCCGTTGCCCAGCCTACTATTTCCTTGGTGAATATATCTTTTATCATAGCTAGATACAGCCAGCCTTCATAGGTGTATATGTAGCTGATATCCGTTACCCATACGGCATTCGGTTTATCCGTCTTAAAGTTCTGATTTAAAAGATTTTCCGTTACTGGTAGTTTATGATTAGAATTCGTTGTTACTTTAAATTTCTTTTTGCGTTTGGCATATAACTTGTTTTTCCGTTGGATTTCGTAGAGTCTCTTACGGCTACAGTTGGGAAACTTCTCTCTTACATCAGCAAGGAGTTTATCCAAACCACACATACCATGGCATTCTTTATAGCTCTTCCGGGCAATTTTAAGTATTTCTTGGTTCTCAAGCTTACGTTTGCTTGGGAGCCGGTCTTTCCAATCATAATAGCCGCTCCGCGATACTTCGAGGACCTGGCACATCTTCTCAACCGGAAACACGGAGCTGTGTTCCTTGATAAATTTATAGCTTACTTCCGGTTGTTTGTCGCGAAGATGGCCGCAGCTTTTTTTAATATTGCTACAGTCTCCTCTAAGTCAGCTGTTCTTCGCTTTTCAGCCCTTAATTCAGCTTCCAACTCAATTAGTCTTGCTTTATCAGAAGATTGTTTCTTGTTATCTCGTAGCCAATTTCTCAAGGTTTGGGGATTCACCCCCAGGTCCTTTGCCACACTGGCAACTGATCTGCCGCTTTCTTTCACCAATCTGGCTGCATCCGCCTTAAATTCCGCGTCATAACGCTTTCCCTTGTTCCCCATTTGTTAATCCCTCCACAGTTGTTATTTTACCTAACTACTGTGTGTCCGACAAATCGGGTATAGGTTCCCATTTCATTTTCATTTAATACTTTGGTTTGAAAATCAACGCCATAGGAAAATTCACCATTTGGGTTTAATGTTTTTTTATTTGCAATTACAATATCTGCCTTCTTTTTATTAACATTATCAATTAACAATTCAATCGAATTAAGTTCAATATAATCATCCGAATCCACAAATAAAAGATATTTACCATTCGCCACTCTCATTCCTGAATTACGTGCTTCTGATAGCCCTCCATTTTCCTGTATTATTGGCACTATTCTAGTATCTTTTTTGGCATACTCATCAATTATCATCTGACTATTATCAGGTGAACCATCATTAACTATAATTATCTCAATGTTTTTGTAGGTTTGATTACAAACACTATCGAGACACCGTCTTAAAAACTTTTCAACATTATAAACTGGTATTATAACACTAACCAATTCACTCATTTATTTTCTCCTTGTAAATCTTGATCAGCATACTTCTTAAACGAAAGCAAAAACTCATTTCTTCTAGCCTCAAGAAC
Source organism: Syntrophomonadaceae bacterium (assembly GCA_050949885.1). GTDB lineage: Bacteria > Bacillota > Syntrophomonadia > Syntrophomonadales > Syntrophomonadaceae > JBMNGO01. Next base: position 635,067 of record JBMNGO010000001.1, read on the forward strand.
TTTTTGGTCAAATCTTTTTGAAAATTCAAAGTTTCTTTTAGCCTGATATATCATTTTTTCTATATCAAAACTAGCTAGAATGGTTGCAAGCTCCTTAACATTTCCTCTACTAAAGATATACGCATTATCCAATAGTTCTGGGATTCCGCCTGTACTTGAACCAATACAGGGACACGCCCGGCTCATGGCTTCTATAAGTGCTCTTGGCATTCCTTCTTGATTACTTGGCTGAATGTAAATATCAATATTGTCTAAGTAACCAAAAACTTTTTCATGAGGTATTGGACCCAAAAACTTAACTTTATCTAGGACACCATTTCTCTCTGCTACGAACTTTAGAAAACTATTGTCTCCACCACCAGCAAGATGATATTCAAAATTATAACCTTGTCTATTTAGCTCTGCGATAGCCTGTATAACATACTCTTGTCCTTTATAACGCACATCAACTGCTGCCGTTGTTCCAAGAACAATTGGCTTATGCTTAGTCATCTGTTTAATTTTATGTAAGCGCGCATCTAATACCCTTTCATCTAAAGTCGGTAGTGCCACATCAGAACAGCCAATAGTTTTACCTGTACTCGGAGTATCTATGTTGTAGAAACTCATTGGTTACATATAAAACATAGGGAGCATTTTTTACAGCTTTTTTAGTTGCAGTACCACATAAAAGGTGCAACAAGCTTCCCTTTCCAACTATGATTCCAGTAATGCATCCCAAGGACAGCCGACTAGCTCTATTAGAAAAGGTTTGTTCATTTTTCGTGCAATCTCGATACTTAAAATCCCAATTAAACTCGGCAACCGTATTATAAGAAAGTCAACATTGTTAATATGATCATATAAAATGCTCTCTAATTTGAAGCGTCCAAACAACATCCCTTTTAAAGATGAGAGATTTGGACATGAAACTACTTGGAAATTGTCTAAATTGATTTTTGATAATCCTTTTACATTATCATCAGATTTTAGCTCAGTACGAATTGCTACGGTTAAGGTACGTGTAATCAGATAATAGCGTGAAAACATTCTTTCATTTAATGCAACTCCGTAATAATTACCATACTGATCTCGACTTAAAGGTCCATCACAACAAAACATAGCTTTCATTGTT
>JBMNGO010000002.1:0-449704 GCA_050949885.1 Syntrophomonadaceae bacterium
TTTATTATCACTTGTCGGTCATACTCCTCCGTGGCTGGAGAAGAGAAAATAGGATCTCCCGAGTTACTGCATCATAACCATGTCAAACGTGCCAAGGCCTCCGACCCCGGGGAAGTCCTGTTGCCTAGCCTTACCGACTTCCAGGATGTTGCATTCTGCTCAGACAATAGCATCTGCCTTCCCATTTTCGGTATTTCGGGGCTCAACACCTTCAGCTACTGCTTTCGGCCCGTTTGCTTGTTTGTCTACGCTTAAAGACAGCGGTTACCCTCTGCCCTCCAAGACTAACTACCGGCGGTTGGCTAACCTTACCGGACGGGATTCCCACCCGTTATATGATGCAGCCTGGCTCGGCCGCACTGCCTGCCACCGCCGACCCGTCAGAATCCTTCACCACAAAGAAATTGCTGTCGGTTACCAAGCTTGCCAGAATGGCTTCACTGAAGGTCCAGTTGACAGCAGAGCCAACCGCCACATTGGTAGCGTTGTTAGCCGGGACGACGGTCACCGTCGGAGGAGTGGTGTCAGCCGTTCCTTCAACAGAATTAAACCAGTTGGCTCCGATACTGGCGACATAGTCGGGATGATCCTCATCAGCGATGCGCTGCCACAGATCATCATAGGCGCGTTTAACAAAAGTGCCCTTGAGCTTGGGGGTCTGGAATTTCGGCTTATCCTCGCCAGTCGCGTATTCCTGATCCGGCAGGGCAAACATGCCTTTGGTCAGCCAGATATAGCGGTACTGGCCGTTGCTTTTCTTGGACATGAAGCCCAAAGCCACATAAGGGGCAGCATCAGTTGCCTTCTTCAGCATGACTCCGCCGACTATGCTGTGGCCCAGCAAAGCGGCCTGATCTGTTAGACTTATGTCTTTCGCCTCAAACTCCACATCAATCTCACCCAGGGCAGTGGCGGTCTCATCGGGACCATCATCAGCATAGAGCACTTCGGTATTTGATTTGGGGGAGATTTTGGCATTGATCGCCCCCGCGATTTTCACCGGAGCAAGATAGGAAACCCCGGTTGCATCATCTTTGGTCAGGACAGCATAATACAGATTTTTTAAGCCCACTTGTACTCCCGCCATTTTTCAACCTCCTTAAATTTCCCGCTCAGTCACATACCTGAGCGCTTTGTGAAATATTCCGGTATCGTCTTCATAAAGATCGGCGCTGCCGGTTCTTTTAAAACCTAAAGATTTCATGGTTTTGTCCACCTCGGCGGCAATAGGGGAGGTGCTGGCTGCTTTTACCCACACATCCACCTGCAGGTGTACCTCCGCCACAAAGGCAGTGCCGTCGGCCCAGGCGGAATCGAAATTGGTTAACTCAAACAAAGTAATGTATTTATCTAAGCCCTCCGGCGCTTTCAGCTGGTAGATATGAGGCCCGCCCAATAAAGCCAGCAGATCGGTGTTTTCCTCCAAAGCCGCCAGGACTTCCGGTTTGACATTGATCATAGGTCAAGCCCCGCTTTCAGGGTCTGCCTGATGGTTTCCAGCACCTGTTTTTTGCTTTCGGCTTGAGCCGGACCCATAAAAGGGCGGGCGGTCATCTTGGAGGTGCCGTACTCCAGAAATTTGCCATAAAAAAAGGGAGCCTTTGGCCCCACCTCCACGTATTTGCCGTTTTCATCCTGCTTTGGTTCGGAAATCACGATATTATCTGCCAGATGCTCCTTGGCCTTTAGACTACGAGGCGCTCTCTGACTGGCATTATCCCTAACTATTTTGGCTCCGGCATAGAGGGCCTGGTTCTCTGCCGGAGCGGATCTTTGCCCCAGTTTCTTTAGCCTATCTAAAATCTCGTCCATGCCTTCCAGGGTCACATTACCCGCCACCGGGGATCACCTCCTTGCACATCAGTTCTATTACGCGATGCCGTTCATCCTTATCGATTACCGACAGAATATGAAACACCCGGGAGCCGTACAGCACCCGCATTGAGGGAGTTATCCCGGTTCGGTAGCGGATTTTAATCCGGGTAGTGATCTCCGACTGCATGGCCCCCGCCTGGAAGTATTCCTTCCCCGATATGTCCGACACCGCTGCCCAGACTGTGGCTACTGTAATCCAGCTTTCCAGGGGGATGCCTTCTGATTTGGCTGATGGTCTTAGCCTGTAAGTCAATACGCTGCCGCATCTGACCTATTAAATCGCGCTTCTTCACAGTTACCACCCTTCCCGGCGGTAGGCGAATAAGAGCCTGGTCATAAACTCAATTAATGCTTTCATGTCCGCCGCTTCCCGCAGTTCATAGAGATTGCCGATGGCATAGAGGAGGGCTTGTTTAACTGTTTCCGGTACTTCGGTAAATTCGCTCAAGGGAAAGCGCAGAATGTCCTGGCATAGCTCCTCGGCGGCACCTATGAGATCGGTGATGAGCGTATTGTCCTCATCACCGTCTACTTTTAGATACAGTTTTACTTCCTCCAAAGACAGCACCAATACGCCCACCGCCTTTCATTACTCGGCTGCCATAAGTCCCGCGGCTTTAAGCTTAGCGAGGAGGGCATTGAAGTCGGTCACCAGTTCGGCCACTTCGGTTGCAATACTGTCGGCCTGATTGGCAGCGATCTTGGCAGCTATAGCATCATTTAAAACCTTGCCCTGTTTAGCCGACAGGGCGCTGGTAGCTGAGGTTGAGTCAAGGGCATCAACCACCGGGACGGATAAGATCCCTTCAATTGTTGCACCTTCCGCAATTGTCAGCTTGCCGCTGGCCGCAATCTCAAGCGATCCGCCAATAACGGTTATCTCGCCGCCTTGCTCAGTGTAGTTTTTTACATTGCTCATAACTCACACCTACGCTTTCATCTGCAGTACCTTGATGGCCTCAGGGAGAATCAGTTTACCGTCTACTCGCTGGGTGGCTTTGAATCCCACCTGCCCGGTAGCCGCGTAAAGTTCGTTTAACCTCTGAAAAGACCGGCCTTGCCTATCAGCCACCCAGTAGTAGGAAAAGTCACCGAAAGCGATAGTTTTAGCCCCTGCCGCAATTGCCGGTACATAGGCTGAAGTCTTGACCGGACGATTTAAAATCGTATCCGGTTGTCCGGCAGAAATGGAGGGCTGCCACAGGTACTGGCCGTTGCCGTCCTTTAATTTTCTGATGGCTTTGACAGTGGAATCGTTCATCACGAATACGGCGTTTTTGCGGTAAGGGGACTTAAGGCTGTAGAACAGATCCATGATCTCATCCACCGTAATAGCCGTTGCCGAAGCAGCAGTTACACCCAGTTCCGCCCCGCCGGTGGCATTGAAAATCCCGGTCGGCTTACCGGTTCCGTCACCGATAAAGAAGGCTTCCTCTTCCTTGGCCCCGATTCTTCTGGCAAATTCCCGGGCGATATATGACTCCAGATTAAAGACGCTGTCGTTTAAGAGTTCCTCGGATACCTTGATCATGGTGGCCAGCTTGTAGGCTCCGATGGAAACCTGCCCGAAGGCATCGTCTGATTCCGGGATGGCGCCTTCTTCATCCACCCAGGAAGCGCTGCCCTTGGAGGCTACCACCGGAATTTTGCGGTCGCCGCTGGCGGTTTGGATGATTTTAGCCATGGTGCGGAAGATGTTTTCTTCTTGCAGGGCTTCGACCAGGGTGCGCTCGAACTCGTCCGGCACCAGGTAGCCCCCTTCGGAATCAGTTCCCACTTGCAGCGCGTTTAACACTTCGTAGCCAGCTGCCTTGCTGCGCATGGCGTTCCAGAAGGCTCGTTTGTACTCGTCGCTGGCCCGGCCGGTTTTATTCTCAGGGTTTGGCTGGCCGGGCTTGCCGGTAATGGGGGTATTGACGGGCCTGTTAAGTTCCGCATCCAGTGCTTGCTGGCGCTCCAGCCGGTCGATTTCTTTCCCAAGATTCACCACATCGGCTTCCATTTTTTCATAGGTGGCAACGTCCTCGGCGGAAAGGAGTCCGTCAGCGCCGCGCTTGCTGTCCAGAAAAGCTTTAGCGGCATCCCAGGCTTTGGCTCTTTTCTCACGCAGTTCTAAGATTTTGCTCATGGTTATTCCTCCCATTCTAATGTTTTAATAGGCTGAGCCGCTTTTCCAGGTAGCTAAGCGGGGTGCCGGTCGGCGGTTCAGGGGTATTAACCTGGGGCAGCGGAAACTTTTTTGCCAGCGCGTTGGTAACCGTCATTTTGTCAAAAAGATAAGCCGCACTGGGCGGCTCGCTTGGGTGCTCTTCGGTTGTGTATAAGACTTTGTCGGCAAAGCCTAGTTCCACTGCTTTCCAGGCATTAAACCAGCTTTCGGCATCCATCATGTGCGATATTTTTGCTCTTGATAAACCGGTTTTCTGCTCGTAGGCATTGATGATGCTTTCTTTAACCTCGGACAGCATGGCAATACCGCTTTGCAGGTCGGATATTTCCCCAAATATGACGGTGGCGGGGTTATGGATCATCATCATGGCTACCGGGGACATGTGAACCTCGTCCGCCGCCATGGCGATTACTGAAGCCGCACTGGCGGCCAGCCCTTCGATTTTGACGGTGATATGTCCCGGATATTCTTTCAGCATAGTGTAGATTTGACTGGCGGCAAATACATCGCCACCCGGGGAGTTGAGCATCACTACCACGTCCCCATCCTCAGCGTAGAGCTCGTTTTTAAACTGCTTGGGGGTAATATCGTCCTCGAACCAGCTGTCTTCAGCGATATACCCATCTAAAAAGAGGGTTCGCTCCTGCTCGTTTTTGAGCCAGTTCCAAAACTTTCTGCTCATTGGCTGACCTCCTTTCTGTTGGTATTGGCATACGCGCCCACATCTTCAAGCTTCAGCATGTTGCCGTTCATGGCATAAATATCGCCATGCTCGATGGTGTTCATGTTTTCTAAAGTCCGTACATCATTGGGGCTTAAGAAGCCGTTTTGAATACCGATGGCGTAGCCTTGCATCCTCGATGCGTAGTCGCCCCGCAATAGCCCGTCCACCACAAAACCCACGAAATACCGGCCTTTTTCGGATGGGCTGAGCAGAGCTTTATTCATTCCTTGCTCAAGCCTTACCAGCCAGGGCCGGATGGTATGGACTACAAAACTGATGGACTGATGCTCGATGTTGCTGAAAGTGGCTTTGTCCAAGTTGGCCACCAGATGGGGCGGCACCCGAAAGATCCGGCAAATCTCCTCGGTCTGAAACTTCCTGGTTTCAAGAAACTGCGCCTGCTCCGGCGGAATTCCTATGGGCTGGAACTTCATGCCTTCTTCCAGCACCGCTACCCGATGGGCATTGCCGCTGCCCTGGTAGACCGCGTTCCAGCTTTCCCGGATTCGGGCTGGGTCTTTTACAACACCTGGATGCTCTAAAACCCCGCCTGGACTGGCTCCATTGGCAAAGAATTTACCCCCGTATTCTTCAGTGGCTATGGCCATACCGATGGCGTTCTTGGCCATAGCGATGGGGGAGTAGCCCACCAGTCCGTCAAAACCGAGACCGGGAATATGCAGGATATCTTCCGGCCTTAAGATTACATAGCCGCTGTCCCTTCGGTACTCATAATAAAGCTGCCCATCAGTTGTCCGATCCACCGTCATCCGGTCGGGCAAAAGGGGATAGAGGGCCAGCACCTTGCCTCGCCCGTCCCGGATAATCTGGGCGTAGGCATTGCCCCATAATAAAAGATGGCTCATCAGTGTTTCCCGAAACACAAATGAAGTCATCTCCGGATTAGGCTCATCATGGAGCAGATAATATAGCTGGTGATTTATGGCTTTCTCCTTGCCATTGTCCGTGGATCGGTAAACGTTCAATGGCAGACTGGCTATGGTTTCCGCCAGGATTCGGACGCAGGCGTATACCGCGGTGGTCTGCATGGCCGTTCTTTCATTGACGGTTTTGCCGCTGGCGGTGCCGCCGAAAAAGAAGCTGTATGTGCTTTCATACAAGGTGTTTTTGGGGCTGGCCCTTGACCGCATAAACCTTGATATTAACGGAATTTTCATTTCATTCCTCCCGCAAAATGGCATGAAAAAAGCACCTCTAACGAAGTGCTGATGAAAACACAGGCTTTTGTTTTTAACTTTTGAATTCTGTTTCTTGCTATTTGATCAGCTTTGTCAAATCCATCCTTGCATAAATTACCCGATGGATTTCAACAACTTTCTTCTGCTCCCGAATAGTATAGAAAACCGCATAGTTTTTTACTGGCAACATTCGATACTCTACCTCCAAAGCCCTCAACGGACGGTAAATCTTATGAGCGTATGGAAACTCACTTAATAGGGAAATCGAATGATCAAACGCATCCAATAAATCCATCGCGGCCTTTGGCGCATTCAACTGGTCGGATATATACAAAATAATGTCTGTTATATCCTGTTTGGCTATCGGAAGGTAAACAATCTCATACATTATCGCCGTCCGCCTTTTGCTGCATGGCCTGCCGTATGCTGTCAAACACTTCCTTATGGGAAAATCGTTGATTGGTTTGTTTTGCTTGCAGCTCCGCCTCTTTCAGCTTGAAATATATCTCACTCTCGAATTGAAGCTTTTCATAGGCTTGAAAACTCATAACAACCATATCTCCATACCCATTTTTGGTTAAAAAAACAGGCTCAGAAGTTTCATGAACAATCCTTGAAATATCTGCGAATTTATTCCTCAAGTCGGATACCGGTCTAATCTGCGGCATAACATAACACCTCCCTGATAGGTTTATCATAATATTATCATAATTATGCTAAACTTTCAAGGTTCCTAGATTATTAAGATTCCCCGCTCATCATAGACAGAAGCACCCGCAACCCCTTGATTTCTAAGCGCCCTGTCCAGCGCCATAATCAGCGCCACCGCACCGTCAATCCGCTCAGTGCTTTTCTCCTTGTCCGGCTTTATATTGCCAGCCGGGTCAGTACGGATAAAGATATTATCCATCATCCAGCGCAGAACCGGATGGCCGCCATGGGCGATCATTTCTTCCAGGGTCAGTTTCATCAGTTCCTTGGTAGGGGGGGACATATCCTTGAAACCCTGGCCAAATGGTACCACTGTAAAGCCAAGCCCTTCCAAGTTTTGCGTCATCTGAACCGCGCCCCAGCGGTCGAAAGCAATTTCCCTGATGTTGTATTTGGCGCCAAGCTCCTCGATGAAGGCTTCGATAAAGCCATAATGTACCACGTTGCCCTCAGTTGTTTGCAGATATCCTTGCTGTTTCCAGATATCATAAGGAACATGATCCCGTCGCACCCGCAGGTCAAGGTTATCCTCCGGTATCCAGAAGAAAGGAAGTATGCAATATTTATCGCCATAATCCTCGGGGTCCCCGCAAAACGAAGTTTTGTGGGGCGAGAGCGGCGGAAACACCAGCACAAAAGCTGTGATGTCGGTAGTGCTGGACAGGTCAAGCCCGCCGTAACAGGTTCTCCCGCGCAAACTTTCCGCATCGACGGGGATAGCACATCTGTCCCACTTCTCCATCGGCATCCAGCGCACACTTTGTTTCACCCATTGGTTAAGCCGAAGCTGCCTAAACAGGTTTTCTTCGGCCGGGTTATGTTTGGCGTTCTCACAGGCAACGCGCAGCTTCTCAATATTCACCGTAATCCCTAAGCTTGGGTTGGCCTTTTTCCACACCTTTTCGCTGGTCCAGTCCTCATCCTCCGCCGCGCCATATATTACGGGATAAAAGGTAGGATCCACCTTTCTGCCTTGAAGGATATCCTCCGCCTTCTGATGCACCTCCCAGCAGATCGAATTACGATCGGTTCCCGCTGTGGTGATCAGGAAGAACAGAGGCTGCTTCCTGGCGTCACCGGAGCCATGGAGCATGACATCGTAAAGGTTTCTGTTGGGCTGGGCATGAAGCTCATCAAAGACCACCCCATGCACGTTAAGCCCATGCTTGGTGTAGGCTTCCGCGGAAAGCACCTGATAGAAGCTCCCCAGCGGCTTATATACCAGCCGCTTTTGGGAAAGCACCGGCTTGATCCTGCTTTTTAACGCCGGGCACTGCTCCACCATATCCACCGCCACATCAAATACGATGGAGGCCTGCTGCCTGTCTGAAGCGCATCCATACACTTCGCCGCCATGCTCAAAGTCTCCGCAGGTCAGAAGTAGGGCAACCGCCGCGGCAAGCTCCGATTTGCCTTGTTTCTTCGGGATTTCGACATAGGCCGGTGTTAAACTGCCGGCAGCTGTTGGGCTTTAAGATGCCAAACACGTCGCGGATAATCTGCTCCTGCCAGTCTATAAGGTCAAAGGGCAAACCGTACCATTCACCCTTGGTATGCTTCAAGCAATTGATAAAGGCGACGGCGTTATCAGCGGTATGCTTATCATACTTTGAGCCATTGGCCATAAATCTTGTGGGTTTGTATTTCTTCAACCTGCGCAGCTTGGCCGCCTCCTTTTGTAAAATTGGACAGTAAAAAAGGAACCTCATCGCCGAAGTCCCTTCATAAATGCCAACGGATTCTGTTGTCTTACTGATTTAGTCGCTTTCCCCGGTCAGAATAAATTTTGCGTATTCCTTACGATGTTCCTCGAGAAAAACGGCCAACTCATAGTAGCCTTTGCGGTACGCTTCACGCTGGACGTGTTTTACATCAAACATATTGGTTACCCCACTGTCCCGAATGGTTAATATCTGCTCGATGATTTTATCATTCATAAGCGGTTCTTGGCTCACGCTCCCACCGCCGATTCCCGTACCGCCTTGCTTAAGGCTGCGGTATCAAAGCCCGCCTCCGCATAGCCCCGCCAAATAATGTCGTAGTAATACCGGGAAGGAATACCCAGCGGCCTGCCTTCGTTCATGATGTATACCATTGTCGGTACCCATTGGCCGCCCAAACGCACCTTGATCGTTTCCTTGCGGTATAGAATCGGATACCCTTCATATCGGTCCAGCGCTTCCTCATCTCGGGCGGTAATCTCCCAGAGCAGTACCGGAACGCTGCCTCCCTTGCGTTTTTCTATCGTAGCCACCGCGCCAGCCTTGCCTCCTCTAAATAGCAACTGGTAGCCCTTTAACTTAGAACTTCCCAGCACCTTGGCGTCGGGGCAGCGGCAGGACATCTGCTCTCGGTTCAAATTGCTGCCGTATGCCAAATATATCTTATTAGTTTCCTTGCTCATCGTTTCTTCCTCCTTGCACGGGCCACCCCAGGTTTACCTGGTGCGGCCTGTCCTGAAATGATTATCGTAAACGCCATAAGTGGGCGCCGCCTTAGCTATGCCGCGCGAAACCGCCAGGCCGCGGAACCTTCCAGGTGTTTGCAAAGGTGCTCGCGGCAGTTCTTGAACTCGTCCCCGATAAAACCGATGCGGTTCAAGTAGGTCCTCATGGCGAACTTTTCGTTTTCAACCTGAGGCTTTTTAGCGCTGGCGCTCTTTTGGGTCAAAGCCTGGTGGTTCAGCGCTAGGGCTAAAACTATGTAGCTCCTGATTTTTCCCGCGTGCAGCTCGCTGTTGAAGCCGCGAAGCTCAACCGTATGATTGCCGTTAAAAAAACTGTGCAGGTTCAAAAAATGGTACCTGCTATTGTGATAATGGCGGCCGCGGCTTTCGTTGTAACCCGCGTACCAGATATCCTCTATCGCCGCCATCGTCTTGGGTTTTAGCCGGTTCATTTTATCCACCAGGGTTGCGTCCATCTTCTTGCAGAACCGCATCCTTTCCGGCTCTATCTGTAGGGCCTTGTAAAAAAGGTCGTTCTTGCTGGCGATGATGTTGATGAAGTTTCTGATGCTCCTGGCCGTATGGGTGGCGCCGTCCAGGTGAATGTGCATCCCGCAGGATGGGTTGGTGAAGGCTCCGGCTCTGCGAAGTTTCCTGACCAGTTCCTGCAGTGTTTCGATGTCCTCCCGGTAGGTAAGCACCGGGCTTACCAGCTCAACGCTGTATTCGCGCTCGGCGCTGATCCTTCTGCCGTTCACCTTAACTTCTCGGCGGATGCTGGCGTCGCTCATAAACTTCCAGGCGCGTCCGTCCGGGGCATGTACCTTTTGGGTATCGTAGCTGTCCCGGCAGTTTTCGATCCTCCCGTTTAAAAACTCCGCCGCCACCTCGGCGGCCTGGTTTCTGGTAATCCCGGTGAACTCAATCTCGATCCCAAATTTGGCGTTTAACATGCTATTCAAGCTCCTTTCAGGTGTTTTTTCTTTGGTGTGTACATATATCACTCTGAAAGGGCTGTATAGCAAGGGATTTTAAGCTAAATACACCGCTGAAATCCGCAAAAAATAGGGCTTTTATCGGGGCGGTTTCCTCTGGTTATTCTTCGAGTTTTCTTATCTCATCCTCGCCAAAAACTACCCCCAGCTCGCTGCCCGAGTCCCAGTCCACAAACACGGTGCCGGTATCGTCGATAAAGGATACTGTTCCCCGGTCGCCGGGTTTCAGTTTGGTGTAAGGGTCATCCATGCGGACCAGCTGAACCCGCGTACCAGGAGGATAATTTGACCTCAGCGCCTTTAACATTTCCGGATGAATCTGCTTCATGCTTCAGTCGCCTCCTCTGGGATACGCTGACCGTTTTTGAAAGCGGCGCTGCCGGTTAGCCTGGAGAGCAGAACCTTGCGTTCCTCTTTGTATTCCGGCCCGATAAATCCCAGGCGCAGCAGGAAGCAGCGAAAGGCGTATTTTTCGTTGTTATAAGTCTTTTCGGTGGCCGTTACCCGCTGCTGGTTCTTGGCCATGGCGCAAAGCGCTCCGATGAAGCGGGCGTAGGCGTTGACTTCTTCCGCTGCAAGGCTGCCAGAGAACCAGGGGAAGCGCAGCTTATCCCCGGTTTGTTCGATGGGGAGCCGGTCTGTGCCCAGGGCTTTCTTAATAAGGGTTTCCTTGCTCTTAACCAGCCGCTCCAGATTGGCGATGGCGGCTTCGGTAAAACCTTCCTTAGGCATCTCAATAACCAGTTCGCTTGGCGCTTCGAACTGAAATCCGCGCTTATCAAGCGCATTTAGCAGTTCATCAATCTGTGCATCGCCGTTTTCTTCATCGAAACAAAGGGAGCCGTCTTTGCTAATGGTAAATTTACCGATTACATAGGCAAAGGTCGGGACTCCCTGGTATTGGGGAGTGATACCCAAAATTTCACCGATTGTCATGGCCAGCTCTCTGCGCCTGGCGCCGGTAACGTTAAATTTAATCTCCATGGTATCGACCACCTTTCTTTTTTGGTAGTCATATACATCCCTCAAAACCTGTGCCATATCAAGCCTTTACACCAGCTTTTGGGCTTTTGCAAAAGGTATTTTTTGACCCCGGCGGATTAGTAAAACATCAGTATCTAAGCCCTTAAACTCGATGTAGCGCTTCACGATAACGTCGCAGAATTTTTCATCCAGTTCCGCAGTGTGGCAAATCCTGCCGGTCTGCTCACAGGCGATAAGGGTAGAGCCGCTGCCGCCAAAGGGATCCAAAACAATGGCGTTGGTCAGGCTGCTGTTGATGATCGGGTAAGCCACCAAAGCCACCGGCTTCATGGTGGGATGATGCTTGCTCTTGCTGGGTCTATCAAAGCTCCAGGTAGTGCGCTGTTTGCGGTCGGCGTACCATTTATGACCGGCGGTCGGCTTCCAGCCCACCAGGATGGGTTCGTGATTGTACTGATAGTCGCACCGGCCCAGCACCGGCGAATTCTTAACCCAGATGCAGGTCTGGTGGCAGAAGAAACCGGCTTCTGTAAAAGCGGTCCGGAAGTTTACCGTTTCGCGGTCGGCGTGAAATACATAGATACTGCCGCCATCCTCCAGGTTTTCATACATGCGGCGGTAGGCCGCCAGCAGGAAGGCATGGAACTTGGCGCTTTCCATATTGTCGTTTTGAATGGTACCGGCGCTTCCCTCATAAGCGACGTTATATGGCGGGTCGGTCACCACCAGGTCGGCTTTTCTGCCATCCATTAGCGGGGTAAAGGTCTCCGCTTTGGTACTGTCACCACAGATAAGGCGATGCGGTCCTAAAAGCCATAAATCACCCGGCCGGGAGATGGGGTTTTCAGGAGGCGGCTCATCGAACGCATCCTCCTTGATACCACCCAACACATCATCCCTAAACAGCGCGTCTAATTCCGCCACGTCAAAGCCGGTAAGGGAAACGTCAAAACCATCCTCATTTAAGTCCCTTAGCAGATCAGTTAACATCGGGATGTCAAATTCGCCAGTGATCTTGTTAAGCGCCACATTCAGCGCCTTTTCCCGCTCATCGTCCAGGTCGACAACCACACAGTCGATTTCCTTAACGCCAAGGGCAATTAATACTTTGTAGCGCTGATGGCCGCCGACGATGTTGCCGGTATGCCGGTTCCAGATAATAGGCTCGACATAGCCGAATTCCTCAATGCTCCGGCGCAGCTTTTCATATTCCGTATCCCCGGGGTTTAAGTCCTTGCGCGGGTTATATTGGGCCGCTTTGATTTGTGCAGCGGATATTTTTTGGATGTTCATATTACGCCTCCAATTTGACTGCCTTCTTCCCGGTAAACTCCTCCCAGCGTTTAACCGCTAGGTCGCAGTAAACCGGGGATAGCTCCATGGCATAGCAGAGGCGTTCCGTCTGCTCGGCCGCGATAATGGTGGTGCCGCTGCCGGAAAAGGGCTCCAGAACAATACCGCCTTTGTCGCTGTGCATCTTGATGCAGCGCCAGGGCAGCTCCACCGGGAACATGGCCGGATGTTCTTTGTTGGCCCTGACCGTTGTCATTTCCCAGATGCCGGCGTAGCCCCATTTCTTGCGCTCCTCTTTGGTAAGCCGTTTTACAAATTTATAGCTGTGCCCGGCAAAAGCGGACAGCCACAAATATTCCTGGTCGTTGTATTCCTCGGCCTCGCCGTTCTGGCTGAAGGAGGAGATATACTCATACTGCTGCACCGGCTTGTTGGAAACCAGGTGGTATGGCCCGACGCCAAAGTTCATGCCCTGCTTCTTCCAGACGCGGATCCAGATCGGGCGGTAGCCGTTATCGGCAAACATATTGACGCTGTACACGCTGGTGGGCTCGATAAACTGGGACCCGGTGGCGTAAAGATCGCCCAGGTTCCAGCAGACTATGTTTGCGTGCCGGCATACGTTTTTTATTACCGGCTTCATGGTGGCAAGCCAGGGATCAATGCCCTTTTGCTCGTATTCCTTGCCTACCCCGTAAGGCGGAGAGGTAACCGCCACCTGGGCGCGCCGGCCTTCCATCAGCCTTTCAAAATCCGCTGCTGATGTGCTGTCCCCGCACATCAAACGGTGATTGCCTAAAAGCCAGATGTCCCCCGGCCGGGTAAGGGCGCCTTCCGCCTCGATGCGCTCCTTTTCCCGGTCCACATCGAAGTCGTCCTGCACCGCATCCTTGGCGTAAAACTTATTGAGCAGCTCGTCTATCTCTGCGGCGTCAAAACCGGTCAGGGACACGTCAAAGGCTCCGGCGTCAAGATCAGCCATCACTTCCGCCAGCTTGTTCTCGTCCCATTCGCCCTGGATTTTGTTCAGGGCGATATTTAAGGCCTTTTCCCTCTGCTCGTCTAAATCCACCACTACACAGTCGATTTCCGTATGCCCGTATTCCAGCAGAATCTTCAGGCGCTGGTGGCCTGACACCACGTTGCCGGTCCGCTTGTTCCAAACGATCAATTCCACACAGCCGAATTCCTCAATGGATCTTTTTAGTTTTTCATATTCCTTGTCCCCCGGCCTTAAATCTTTGCGAGGATTATATGCCGCGGGGTTTAATCTCTCGGCTTTTATTCTTTGTATCCGCAATTTAACCACCTTTTCTGGCTGAGAGCAGCCGCTCCATAACATCGTCATGAGGATTTGCGCCTTTGTAATCGGTTGCGCAGTTCTCCCTTACCACCTGATATATCTGATACCAGATGTTGTTGGCCTGCTTCATAAAGCTCTGGCTCATAGCCACATAGGGGGAGGGAATGGCGTTGCCGGTGGTGGGGTGCTTGGCTAAAAAGCCGAACTCGGTAATACACTCCTCACACTGGATCCAGCGGGATACGCTCATGGCGTACTGCTCCAAAAGCTGGGCGGGAATCAGGTGCGCGCACCTTCGCTCATAGAGCCACTGCCAGGTTTTTTCGTATATTTCCACCGCCAGCATTCCCTTGCCGTTTTTCTGCTTAGCGGCCAGGTACTCCCGGGGCGGGGGCATTACCTGCCCTTCCAAATCGGCGGTATCGGTAAACTCCACCACGGTAAGCCGGCGCTTGCCGGGGTTGCCTTCCAGTATCTTATCCGCCAGCGGTTTCTTCTTGTTTCCCGCCCCAATCCGCGGGCCGCCATGCCCGTTGGCCATTCCTCATCACCTGCCTTCACCAAACCATAAAAACAGGGGGCTATACCCCCTTTTGAAACCGCGAATTTTCGCGCGTGACCCGCCGCCCGTTCTCCGGGGCAGGGCTGTAGAGATTTTGACCCCCCTAGCCTTGAGTTTTCTTTGTTTCTTTGATAGTATTAATCAAAGATTCTTTGTATGCTTTCTGTTGGATTAACATATAATACCAAAGGAGGAGTACAAGTGCCGCGAGTAAAAATTAAAGGAGAAAATCCTATGATAAAAAAACGTATCTCGGTATCTCAGAAACGCCAGATAACCATACCGATTGAGTTCTATAACAGCGTCGGCATTGATAAGGAAGTAGAATGCTATGTCCAAAACAATGCCATCATCATCCGTCCCATCCGGGAAAGCAGCGGAGAATTTGACGAACAGATCTTGGCCGATTTAATAGCACAAGGGCTGTCAGGACAAGAACTGCTTGATAAGTTTAAGGAAACCCGACGCCAAATCCGTCCCGCTGTGGAACGCTTGCTTGATGAAGCCCGTCTTGCTGCTCAGGGCCAAGCATCGAGCAAAACTTATGAAGATGTTTTTGGCCCGGAGGCGGACTGATGACCAAATTAGTCATTCTGCCTCCCGCAGCTCGCTATTTCAAAAAGCTAAAAGAGAAACCGCTGAAAGACAAATTCCAGGCCGTCATTGACCAGCTTCTGCTAGATCCCTATTTTGGTGAACCTAAAACCGGTGATCTTAGCGGCGTATATTGCTGTGATGTCTTCCACAATAAAACCAACTACGAGTTGGCCTATACCATTGTTGAAGAAGATGACGAAACCGTAGTCGTGATACTTGCGGGTACCCGTGAAAACTTCTATAAAGAACTGAAGCGGCACATGAAATAATGATGCCAATTCTTAGCCATCGCTTTGTGATATATCTCTTTACCCCCAGCGGCCGCCTTCCTTAGCTGTTATGGTTGAGTGGCAGCTAGTGCATAACGCCATGAGATTATCCGCTGCATGGGTTCCACCCCTTGAAAGCGGTACAACATGGTGCACCTCCTCAGCTGGTGTCAATTTACCTTCCTTCTGACACCTTTCACAAAGCGGGATGCTCATTTATATACCGGTCGCGGATTCGCTTCCATCTCCTGCCGTAGTGTTTGCGAGTGGCCGGATCGCGCTCGTATTTGTTGTAATGGTCATCTATTGTTTTTTGATGTTCCTCGCAGAAGCGTCCCTCCGTCAGCTTCGGGCAGCCGGGATAGCTGCAGGGCCGTTTCGGTTTATATGGCAATATGCTCATCTCCGTTCAGGCATGAAAAAAGCCCTCGCCAGTTCATCCCGCGAAGGCTTGTTTATACTCTTTTACGATACTATTTTACCACCATCGCAACTCTCTTTTTATCAACTTTACTCTCCTCTTTGCAAGACTCGATGCATTTTAGTGCTTTCTCATGCATCCTGAAGGCATATTGCAGGCTGTAACCCATATCAACCGCAATCTGCTCCCACGTCTTGAAGCAGAGATAGCGAAGTTCCAAAAGTGTCTGGTATTCCGGATTCTCAATCCTTTTAATTATCGTCACGATATCACGCTTCAAATCCACCAGGGTATCGATGTCATGATTGATCTCGTTCTCCAGATCAATCATCTTGCAGATGATGGTTTCCATGGAGCCGGTGTTTCTATTGGGTTTGTGGGGCATATCCGACAGGGTTGCCGTTGCCTTGGACGCCAGTTCCCTGAGGGAGGCGACCTGCTCCAGCTTGCTGTTGATGCGCTGGTCGATGCGGTAAGCCTGGGTCAGGTACTCCTTAACAGTCATTGCCGTCACCGCCTTGAAGCCAGGGCATCTTGCCGCGGTAATAAGTATCAGCGATATGCTTCTGGTAATCTTTGTCCAGGCTGGCCAGCCTGGCGTTGGCTTTTCTTAGGGATTCCGCCGCTTCCTTTGGGGTTTTAAAGAAGGAACAGTCAGATCCGGGACATTCATAAACAGTAAGTATCCGGCAGCGGTTATGGCCGCCTAAAGCAAAACATTTATTCTCCATAAAGGCTACACCTCCAAGTTGGCGAGAATGGATTTAACCTCCTCGACGCTTGAAACCTTGTAGGCTTTGCCCTTTGCGTCTTTGATTCTTTGTATCGTTGCTTCCTGAAGCTTAGTCAGATTCCCCGACGGTTGTTTAACCTCAAAGGCGACAAACCGCCCGCTGATGCAGCAGATGATGTCAGGGAGACCGGCTGTGCCGTACATGCCGCCATGCTCTTTAAAGCAGAAGCAGTCCGGAACAGTCTTTAGATGCCGCATTATCGCGGCTACTATTTGTTTTTCGGCCATAATATCCACAGGCGTATGACCAGCGGAACCGGGATGACCGGGTAAAATAGAGTCCTTATATATATTTTTATTTTTTCTACTACATATATCTCACCATGGTTATAACGCGAAGAATAGAAAAAACCCGGTCATCCCGGTCCAAGACCCAACTGGCCCGCTTTTTCCCCGGTCATAAACCTGGTCCCAACCCGGTCAAGCCGGTCGCAACCACTCATTCCTGCTCCTTTCCTCCTTCACAAAAAACGATACCCTTCCAGGTTCTGCGTTTGGAGAGTCTATCTCTTGACCGCTTAACGCCTGGATAACTAGCCTCGATTTCTTTGTTGAAATTGGCCTGGGAGACCGGCTTCATTCCCGCGTTGCCGCAATACTCCTTGTACCTGGAAAACAGATCGTCGCGCACAGATTCTTTGTCCTCATCAAGCTCGCAGCATTCCTCCACAAAGGATAGGACACTGTTGCTCTCCACCCGGTAGCGCTTAAGCTCAGCCCTGGTGCGGTCGGTTTCACTGAACTCATAGCTGTTGGCGATAAGGCGCTTTAGACCGGCGATTGACCACATGAGTATCCCGTCGCGCTCCACCGCCAGCTTCTCCCTCAGATTGGGGTCGCGCTTGTGCTTGGGCACCGGGTTATCAAAACGGATAATAATCAGCCGGCGGTAAAACCCGTCGCTCTTATCCCCATAGTTTCTGGGTATCTCGTTGCAGGAAAACAAAAGCCTAGCATAAGGCCTGAAGGAAAACGGGTCCTTGTTTTTTCTCTCCCCGGTGATATAGTCCTCGCCGGTAAGTGCCTTGAACATGCCGTTATCATCAATGTTCTTTGATGGCAGGTCGGCAAAGATGTTGGCCAGCTTGCCAAAAAGCTCGGCCTTGTTGAAGCGGTCCCCCAGGCTCTGCCAGGGTATGTTCGATACGTTTTCGCTCCCCAAAAGGATCTCCTGGGCTACCGAGAGCAGGGTTGACTTGCCCGCGTTGGGAGCGCCCACAAAGACAAAGGATTTTTGGGCCTTGTTTACTGGGATGAGCAGGTAGCCGAATATCTCCTGCAGAAGATGGATTTCCTCATCCGGCAGGACGCTCTTTAAAAACGCTAGAAACTTCGGGCACTTGGCGTCCTCCTGGTAGGAGGCGTTGATCTGCACCGTTGAGTAATACCTGGGCGTGTGGGGTTTGAAACTGTCATCCAAAACGTTATACAGGCCGTTTTTGACATTGATAATAAAAGGGTTGCAGTTGATTTCCCTAACCGGCTTTCGAATCAGCATCCGCCACTGGCCAACCGTATCATTGATCGCTGTCATGCTGGCGTAGCGCGGGATCATAAACTCCCTGACCTTGGCCGCCGCCCACAAATCCTCGCTGGCGTTATATACCCCGTGCTCGTAGTAATAATAGCTGCCGGCCCCGTAGAAAGCGTTAACATTGGCCGCCATATAATTGGCTAAAAGCCCGGAAATAAACCTGATGCCGCCATGCTCGGTGACCTCATACCACTCCGGCAGCTCAAAGTCTGAGGTCTCGCGCTTGGTTTCCTTGCTCTCCAAGTATTTTTTCAAGATATCCTTATGCAGCGCAACCAGGGGCTTAACATCGTAGGCTTTAAAGCCAAAGTGCTCTTTTAGCTCATAGTTGATGAAGGTCTCCGCGACCACCGCGTCGACGTTATACAGGTACTCCCTCACAAAGTCCTGGGCGGTCTGGATATCATCCACCGCCGCTTTTTTGACCGGGGCTTGAGCTAAAAAAAAGCGCAGTTCCTCGACCATAAGCGGCTGGTAGCACAACGCCGCCGGGGCTTTAACCACGCAGCTCCCGTCGTCAATCCTGGGGCACTGAAAACCTTTCTCAGCGATAGTTTTGCAGGTAATGGGCTTGGTGCCGCTTTCTAAGAAATGGCGGATTTTGTTTTCGGTTTCCCGGCGCTGGTACTTAGGGTAGTCCTTTGACATCTCATGAATCAGGGTGTCGCCGCCCTCGAAAACCGCCAGGTTGGTGATCATGGCGTACCAGTCGTGCTCCGGCAGGGCGGCGGCGTTATCCCGGCAGTGCCTGATAAAGTTACAGCGCCGCGTAACCAGCGTAAGACCTTTGCGGGAGCCCTTTGGTATTGGCGCCTCTGTTCCTGTCGGTTCATCCTCGATTTCCGGCAGTACCGCTTCCAGCTCGGCCTGGGTGTACCTGAGTTCCGGGTTGAATTTGACGCATTCCACCATGACCGGCTCACCCTTGCAGTGGTAAAACCCCGGCAGACGCAGTACCCGGCTCTCGTTAACGCAGGACTTGTCCCCCTGAAACTGGGCGATTAAACGCTTTTGCACCCGGCGAAAAGAGCTGACGTCAGCGTCCTTTACCAGCCAGTAGGTATGCAGTGACTTCCGGGTCTTTACGATAAGCGACGGCTCGAGAGGAAAGGCTTTGATTCTTTCCATCTGCTCACCGAAAGACAGGTCATCACACTCCACGAACTGCGCGTTGATCCTGCTTATATCGATGTCCTCATGGCCGCCGTAGTTGACCACAAAATAGATGCCGCGGTTCTTGGCGTTGTGCTTATTTAAAGTTTTCATCATCTTGTCGATCTGGCCGACGGTGGTTTCCAGCTTGGCCCCTTTGAAGGCGCCGGTCTTTTTATCGTCAAATATTCTGATGCAGACTGTTTCTCCCGGGTCAAAGAAGGGCCGCAGGAATTCCTCCAGGGGGATATTCAAGGCTTTAAGCATAAAGGCTCCTCCTCGCACTGGTCGTTAAAATACTTAATCGGCATGCGGCGTCTCCTAGCGTTTTCTATCTCCATGGCCATGCCGGCGCTTACCCTGGAGCCGAAAACCCACAGCTCGTCGCACCGCCTCATCAACTGCAGGCCCAGCTCAAGCCCGGCTTCACGCTCTGCGGGAATATTGTCGTCCAGAAACGCGGTAAAGATAGCGTGGGGGGCCAGGGGAACGCCCCCCATGCCGAACACGAACCGGCTGTAGCCAACGGCGCGCTGGATATTTCGCTCAATGTCTCCCCGTAACGGGGAGCAGATATATATAAAGGGCTTGTCTTTATCCAATTAAAACCCGCTCCTTTCAAGGTATCGAAGATACCCAGTTTAAGCCGTTTTGCCGTTTCTTTCTATCATCGGCAACAGCCCTCTGCGGTTTTTCAGGAGGTCATAGAGGAACAGCCTGCCTTTCTGCGTCCAATAGGTGTGCATCCTGCTCTTTTCGGCGTCAATGGCGTGGGTCCTGGACTGGGTGTAGCCCTGGTCAGCGTACTGCTGGTACAAAAGCCAGGTATCCCCCATTTTGTACTGCACCCCCAGCTCATGCAGCAGCTTGTTAAAAGCCTTGCCGGACATGCCATAGTCCTTGGCAATCTTGCTGATGGGCACCAGGCTTTTGTTCTGCAATATCAGATCGTAGTAGGACGCCTTGGGGCGCAGCTCGCCGATAATTTGCTTATGCTGGGCGTTTTCCAACTCCAACGCTTTTCTTCTTTGGCGTTCAGCTTTAAGCTCGGAAAACAGCCTGATGCCGTAATCAGGATCGGCGAGTATTTCATCGAGCACCTTTTCGGTCGCGTACAGGCCATGTTTTCTGATGGTCGGCAGCACCTCGTCAAAGATCCAGCGTTCAAACCGCTCGGCGGCGGGAAGCTTGCTCCTGATAATCAGCCGGTAAAGGTTCCCTTCGGTAATATAGGTCTTTTCAACCACCTGCTCCGTTGAAATCCCATATTGGTTGGTAGTAAGGGAGACCCCGTCGTGTTTCACGACCCCCGCTGATTTGCAATGACGTAATATGGCATCGCGCGGGTTACTGTATCCTAAAATGCGGGCGCATTCACTGGCTGGGAAATATTCCTTGCCATCAATAACGAGCACGCCAAGCTCGCCAAACTCTGTATTCTTAAAAACCTGCAGGTTGTTGGTCATGCAAATCCTTCCTTTCATTAATCTATTTCTTTCATCTCGCCAAAACGCGCTCCAATTGAGGCTTCGGCCACAATCGGCACATCAAAAGCGGCAAAGGGCTGGGCTTCTAAACATTTCTTTACGAGTTCCACTCTTGCATACTTCCGTAAGTCTTACCTACCGCTATTTCCGCTGTGATAGGCACATTGAAACCATCAATCGGAGGTAGTTCTTCCATACAATTTTTGATAACGATAGATGCATCTATTAGCCGATCATCCGGCACATAAAATACCAGGCTGTCATGAACCGTGAGAATCGGCTTTAACCATGGATAATTGACTATTTCTTTAATGAGCCGCCCCATGGATAGTTTTAAAATATCAGCAGCCAAACCTTGAACGCCATGATTAAGCGCCGCCCGTTCTGCCCGGCCCCGCTTAATAAAATCAGCCGACGTTATATTGGGGACATAGCGCCTGCGGCCGGTTTTGGTTTCGGCATACCGCCTTATATATGCCTTTTCTACCGTTTCTGCCTGCCAGGCGGCCAGGGTACTGTACCTCGTCTTAAGGTTATTAATGAACTGGTCACATTCCTCCACTGTCAGATCAATGCCGGCAGAAGTTTTGAGATTGCGCTGCAAACCCTTTTTATATATGCCGTATAGCACTCCGAAGATAGTTGACTTTGCCACTGTCCTTTTGTTTTTGTAATCCTCCCGGTGCTTGTCTAATGCTTCCTCAAGCGGAACATGAAATATGGCCGCAGTGGTAATAGCGTGGATATCCTCATCTCTTGCATAGGCGTCCAGCATGGTCCTGTCTTGAGATATATAAGCGGCAAGCCTGAGCTCTATCTGACTGTAATCTGCTTCTAATATACTCAAGCCTTCCGGGGCAACAATGAAATCACGCATGTTGACCGGCAGTCTTGAAGCCTGGCTTTGGTTCTGAAGATTAGGCTTCCGGCAGCTAAACCGCCCGCTTTCCGCGCCAAGCTGCATAAATTCCGGATGAATCCGTCCGGTGGCGGTATTGATATGCTCTAAATACCCGTCGATGTAGGTGCTCTTGAGCTTGCCCCACTTGCGGTATTCTTGAACCAGTTCAAACAGCCGCGCCAGCTCCGGCCGGTTTTCCCGGCTCCAGTCAGAGAGCAGGATCATAGTTTCATCGTCGGCCGCTTCCTGGTATTTGGCGGTAGTTTTAAGTACCGGCAGCTTCAGGTCTTCATAGAGGTATTTCTTAAACGCCGCTGTGCTGGCGTTGGCCCCGATTTCAACGTCGCCGATCATAAAAGCGATTTCATTTTTCAGCTTTGCC
The DNA here is from genome assembly GCA_050949885.1 of Syntrophomonadaceae bacterium. Classification (GTDB taxonomy): domain Bacteria; phylum Bacillota; class Syntrophomonadia; order Syntrophomonadales; family Syntrophomonadaceae; genus JBMNGO01. Next base: position 21,799 of record JBMNGO010000002.1, read on the forward strand.
AGTTTCGCTTCGGCCTCGGCCTGCTTCTTAAGCATAAGTTCCCTATCCACCAAAAGGCCGTTGTATTTCATCAGGCCGACGTAGACAGCGGTGGGCGATTCTATTTCCTCCACCACGTAGCGGTGTTTAGGCAGGTAGCGGTCAAACCAGTTGTTGAACAGGTGATACAGGCGCAGGGTATAATCCGAATCGGCGCAGGCGTAGCGGATGGTCTCGGTATCCCGCGGGTCCAGTTCATCGAAATACCGGCCGGCGGTTACCGCTTCAAAGCTGGGCAGTTCTACATCAAACAGCTCCGGTACCAGTGCTTTTAGCCCGCTGTCTCCCAGGGAACGGAATTCGGTGTTATTTTTAAGAGTCATCTGCGCCGCCGCGATGGTATCGTAGCAGGGCGGCTGGACGACAATGCCCAGGGCGTAGAGAAACATGGCCTCAAAGCTCAGATTGTGGGCGGCCTTGATGATAGCGCTGTTGGTAAAAACGGCTTTGGACAGCCAGTCCATGATCTTTTCCGGTGAATCGGCATTCCCGCCGGTCCGGTGGCGTAATGGGACGTATATCCCTGTCCCCTCCGATACCGACAAGCTCACCCCGACAATAACCGCCTTATGAGCATCCAGGGCCGCCTTATCATCGTGGTGGTACTCATCCAGCGGCGCGGTCTCAAAGTCGAAGGCAATCAGATTCGAAGCGCCAAGGTAATCCTGTATTTCTTTAAGCGTGGTCACGCGTCTGTAATCCATAGGCTTGTCCTTTCCGGCTTTAGCGGGAAGCGGGTGTTAGCCCGCTCCACCGCCAAAAGCCTGATCCTTATTTCAAAGGTTGTATAACCTCGCCGGTCTCGGGGTCAACGTTAAGTTCATCCGCCGCCTCCGCGCCGCTGTCCACCTCATAGCCGATATGCTTGCTGTAGGCTTTGACCTGCTCGGAGAGCCTGCTAATGAGCGCGTATTCCTCAGCGGTGAGGTTGCGGTCCACCGCGAACTGGGCCTGGGAATAGGCGATGCCGCCGCTGTTCACCGCTTTTTCCAGGGAGAACCTGGTCACCACGCTGTTTGACTTTTTACCCTTTGAGAGCAGACGTTTGATGTAGCGGGAAAACTCTTTAAGCGATCCGGTCGGGAGTGAAAGCAAGAGCGGAAAAATCTCCCCCTCGCGCAGCACATAGATCCGGCGGCGGTTCTTGCAGGCCTTGCTGCCGTTCTCGCCGCTGCCAAACTGGTTATATGGGCACTTAGAGCAGCTTCCGCCGGGGTTGCCCTCCCCGGTAACACCGTCAAAGCTCCCGCAGTCTGGGGGATTGCTGCCGCCGGTGTATTTGTCCTTGTAGTAGGCAAATAAAGGATGGTGATAGAGAATCACCGCTGAGAATTCTTTGACCGCGTCGGGTTCGTTGGGGTTTTCGCCCGGCACCTCAAAAACTGTGCTCCCGGCGGAAGGGATTTTAATCCGCTCAAAACCACCGTCCAAACCGTCGAGCTCCTCCGCCATGGCTTCATTCATGTTGAAATCCGCCAGCTGCAGGTATCCTGATTTTTGAACCTCTAAAGCCTTATCGTTTTTAGCCATATCTTTAACCCTCCGTAATTTAATTTTTTAGGTTAATCTATATCAAAGCAGCTTAGTGCCTTGTTTCCTTCCTCATAGTTTCCTTGTCCTTGGCTTATTGCTCGTAGTTCTTCGCATCAGATAAGCCTATCTCGCGGCTTTTCTGACCCCGACGGAGGTCTTTTCGTAGACATTCACCAGTCCGGAAAGCCAATCGGGTAATAAATCGTTGTTCTCCGCCATCTGCTCTTTGACAAAGGCGGACAGGCTGTTGGCGTTAACTGTCTCATACACCAGATCGCCGTAGCCGTTTCTCTTGAGCAGGCTGTAAAGCTCGTCCTTCTTGCCGGCGGCCGCCGACGCTCTTGTGGCGGTGGTCAGGCAGAACATGGTCCCGCCGCGGGTAAAGTTTTGGGTCTCGGTTTCGGCCATCAGTTCCGACAGCTCATAATCAACCTCGTCGATCCGGGCGTTTAAATTTTTGACTTCCTGCTCGGCCCGCTGTTTGGCTTCCCTAAGCTCCTTAAGCCTGTCCGCCAGTTCAAACATTCGCTCGCTGCTCAATGTTTTCACCTCCTCGAACCGCAAACGGGTTATTGCCGCCGCGATAGTCATCCACCAGGGTCCTGGCCAAATCCGCCTTGTTTCTCAGCGCCTTTAACACTTTTTCATCAACGGTGCCTCTAGCGGTTAAATAGATGTAGGTGCAGTTTTCGCGCTGTCCGGCGCGATGAATGCGGGCTTTGGCCTGCTCGAAATTGCTCATGGAGTAATCTAATGAATAAAACACCATGGTGCTGGCGGCGGTAAGAGTGATACCCAAACCGGCGGTCGCTATCTGGCCGACAAATACCTGCACTTCCGGGTCGTTCTGAAACGCCGCCACCTGCTCCTCGCGATTTTTGACGCTGCCAATGACCAGGGAATATTTGATGCCTTTTTTATCCAGCATGCGGCAGATGGCTTTAATCTCCGGTATGAAGCGGGCGATAACTACCAGCTTTTTGCCTCCCTCCAAAACATCCTCGATAATATCCTCCAAGGCCGCCTGTTTAGCGGTGCTGATTTTCTGCGGGGCGCTGCCGTCATCATCGCTGATGAACCCTCCGGTAAGCTGTGACAGTCGAAGCAGCCGGGTCAGGATATTGGTAACAGTAACCTCTCCCTTGCCCAGCTCGGCGTAACTGTCCCGCACCAGGTCCCGGTAAACCCGCATGGCGCTCGGCTCCAGATCCACATACCGCACGATATCGGTGGTCTCCGGCAAATCCAGGCATTCGGCCTTGGTTGCCCGGAAGGCAATGCTGTGAAGCTTACGCATCAAATCTTGCTCCATTGACTTTTTCAGCACCGGGGTATGATTGCCGTAGCCCACCATGTCAAAATACTTCTTGCGGAATACATAGAAGCTCTGGCCAAAGATAGCAGGATTAACGAACTTGTACTGGCTGAACACGTCGATGGCTTTGTTGGTGATAACCGTCCCGGTAAGAAGCAATTTGTACCGCGCTTTGGCCCCCAGCTTATGCATGGTTTTGGACGCGGCGATGTTGTGGGTCTTGATCTTATGTCCCTCGTCCGCAATGACCAGGTCGGCGTCCCAAACCAGCAGATCCTTCTCCAGCCGCCAGGCTGACTCGTAATTCACCACCGCCACCTGCAATGGGGAGCCCTGCATATGCCGCAGGGTATCAGCCTTCTTGGCGGTGCTGCCGGTCAGAACCGCCAGTGCGAAATCAAAATCCGCGAACTTCTCAAACTCCTCCTGCCACACACCAAGAATGGAGAGCGGGGCAACGATTAGGACACGTCTGATCTTTCCGGCCTGTTCAAGGGCACCGGCAACAGCTATGGCGATTAGGGTTTTTCCTAGCCCCATCTCAATTAAAAGAGCCGTTCCGCAGGAGATGATTCTGTATGGCGCTGTCAATCCAAAATTGCCGCAGGTAAATTGGAAAGCGTTTTTTTGATGTTGATATGGAGTAACCTTGATGAGCATATTGATTGTCATTCCCTTTGTCTCCTTGCCGATTGATTAGGTGTTCTTTGATCAGGGGTTGGCCAACCCATGGCTTTATGCTACCGCTCAAATCCCCATTTGCCCCGGACATGAAATGTCCGTTTTTACAGCAAAAAAGGCCCCCTGTGGGCCGCGAAACGATATCGCCATCCACAGGGAGCCTTTATTTTAGGCAATAGAAAACCGGACAAAAAATGTCCGGCGGGAATTTAATTTTTATTCTTCTTTGGTTAGCGGCCTGCAGTTATTAGCCTGCAAGATCTCGTTGCATTCATAAATGGAGTTTTGGTAGTGCGAATTCAGCAGCATTTGATATATTATGTGTTCTTCGGTAGCTCTGAATATATTACCAGACTTCCTTATCATATCAGCGCTTAAAACGGGGCTTAACTGCAGGCCTATGCAGACCGCCACGATTGTTCCCAGCTTTGGCTGGTATCTTTCATCGTTTCTCATGCGCTGTATCGTCCTGGCATTCACCAGTGATTTTTCTTCCAATTTTTCCACGGTAATCTCTAAACGATCCATATGGGCGATGAGCGTGTCAGAAAAGGTGGCGGGGAGGCCGCGCATAATATTTGCCGTTCGCTTGGCCTCGTTGCTGATTTTCTTTAATTCAACAGCCCTGGCCTCGGTCCGCTGGTTTTGAGGGGAGCTGCTGTATTTCGCCTCAATTATCGTATCGGCTACAATGTTTCTAAAAAGCACGCATTCGGTATAATACTTGGCGCCGTATCTGTCATTCCGGCGAGCCTTAATATCGAAAATAAGGCAGCACTCATCAATGTGCTGCCTCGCGTAATCGGTCAGTTCCGCGTAACCGCTTTCGTTTTGGCGGATATACTTGGTGTCATTAACGCAAAAGTGGGCGTCAACATAGACATACTTGCCCGAGTCAATCAATTGGCGAAAATCCGGGTTCAGAGCATATTCAACAAGGGCATCCTGCATCCCAATGGTAAAAGTCTGGTTGTTTTTCAGCGCGGACCGCTCAAAAGTATAATTGGAGATATAATGGTCGTCAACATAAGTGAAAACTCCGATGGCCTCTGTGTAACCCAGATCAATCATGCGGATTTTGGCGGCCTGCTTTGACACCTCGAAGAAATCGGATAATTCGAAAACCACGGATTCCATAATGTCCGCTATGTTATCGGTCTGCAACACACGCTTATTTTTCTCTATGAGTTCTTCTATCTTTTGCCGCGCCTGCTTTAGAGGCATCAGGATTCTTGGCGCTAACGCGTTGGCCTGCCATTCCATCCAGTCCAGCGGTGTCCGGTTCTTTTCCGGCCTTATGCCTTCCTGAACCTGGCAGCTTATGGACCGCGCTTCTTTGTTATACAGCTTTTCCAGTTCAAAAAACTTTTTGTGGAGGTCCCAGTGAACACACTCATGAATGATTGTATTGTTCATAGATCCCACATTGCGCATAAAAAACACGTTCGGGTCAACCAGGATTGTCCCTCTTTTAACCGCTAAATTCTTGTATTCCCTGGCGTCATCGTCAAAATACTGTATTTCGCAATCGGAAAAGTACACTTGCCCGAAAACAGAACAAGTTTTTGTAATATGTACTTCCTGAACGTCAAGCCCCATTCTTTTGGCGACTTCACGAGAGGGGACGGGCATTGGCTCTATCAACGCTTCTGGATAATATTTCGACAGAAATTTCTCCGCGACATTATCCAGGTGCTCCTTATATATAATAGGGACTAAATACTCGGACAGATTGTTCTGTTTACTTCTCCTGTTTTTGCTATATACTTGTATGCCAGATATCCGAAAATCCTGAATTCCGTCTTCCAATTCGGCGGTACAGGAAACCCGAAACCACTGCTCTATACCGTCGGTCTCGCGGTTTCTCCTGACCGTTTCCGCTATCTCGACCTCCGCGGATACCACCACGTCAAAGAAAACCCCATCTTCCTCGGATTCGGTAATATCTACAAATTGGATTTTAAAATCAGATAACGCGGCTTCATCTGGGCTTTGGACACGGTATGAATTGCTTTCCAGTCGGCTGGGGTTATCTTCAATAAAGGCCGACAAAGCGTTGAAGATGTCGTTATAGAACATATCTTCGATGACATCCCTGAACGAACTGAGTTTTCCCATTGGCCTACCCCCAACAACAAAAAGTCAAAACTCCCTTTATTGATCCGGCATGGTTAATTGATTTTTGGTGAGACAGCATTCTGGTACGATTATATAGCATCGGGAATTTCTTCCTTCCTTTTTTCTAAAATTATACAGATATAATTATAATCCTGCAGGAATCTACATGTCCGCTACCGAAATTTGCTATGGATTATACCGCATTAATTTCAGCGAACGCTGTATTTTGTATTGTATAACTGGTATCCCGGGCAGGACGCTGGAGAGGAGTGAAAGACAAATATGACACCGGAAGCAAAAGCAAGAGAAGTGATTGATAAAAAACTTGAACAAGCCGGCTGGCTGCTTCAAGATATGCGGCAGTTTAATCCGCTGGCTGCTTTGGGTGTCGCCGTTAGGGAGTACCCGACCAGCACCGGCCCGGTTGACTATGCGCTTTTTGTTGGGAAATCCTTGGTTGGTATTGTCGAGGCAAAAGCAAGCGAAAAAGGGGAAACAATCACGACTGTTGAAGAACAGTCCGCACGCTATGCCACCAGCAAATTTAAATGGATAAATAGTACCCAGCCAATTCGCTTTGCCTACGAGGCTACCGATATCATTACGCGTTTCACTGATTACGCAGACGAGAAAGCCCGTTCACGCCAGGTGTTTTCTTTCCACCGGCCCGAAACCCTGTATAAATGGTTAAAAGCACCGGATACCCTGCGCAATAATTTGAAAAAGCTGCCGCCTTTTGATGCTGCTGGATTTCGCGACTGCCAAACCCGCGCTATAATCAATCTGGAACAGTCTTTTTCCGAGAACAAACCCCGCGCTCTAATTCAGATGGCGACTGGAGCTGGTAAGACTTTTACAGCTATCACTGCGGTTTACCGTTTGCTACGCTTTGCCAGGAACAAGCGGGTCCTGTTTCTGGTTGACACGAAAAACCTGGGTGAACAGGCGGAGGAAGAATTCCGGAAGTATAAACCAAATGATGATGTGCGCCTGTTTCCTGAAATCTACAATGTGCGCCGCCTCAATTCTTCATATATACCGCAGGATAGCCATGTATGCATCAGCACTATCCAGCGCATGTATTCCATATTACGTGGTGAGGAACTGGATGAGAGTCTGGAGGAAACATCGCTCAATGAGGTTCAGTTGGTTGGTCGTCCTAAAGAAGTGGCGTATAATGAAAAGTATCCCATCGAATTCTTTGATTTTATCATTATTGATGAATGCCATCGCTCCATTTATAATATCTGGCAGCAGGTGCTAGACTATTTCGATGCCTTTCTTATCGGCCTCACCGCCACGCCGGACAAGCGTACCTTTGCTTTTTTCAATGAAAATGTGGTCAGTGAGTATACCCATGAGCAGGCTGTAATCGACAACGTAAATGTCGGGGGCGACATCTATACCATAGAAACCGACATAACGAAAAAAGGTTCCGTGATACTAAAACAAACTATTGAAAAACGCGATCGCTTGACGCGGAAAAAACGCTGGGAACAGCTTGACGAGGACCTGGAGTACAGCGGTAGCCAGCTTGACCGTGATGTGGTTAACCCCAGCCAGATCCGCACGATCATGAGCACAATCAAAGAAAAGATGCTGACCGATATATTCCCAGGCCGTAAAGAGATTCCTAAGACACTCATTTTTGCCAAGACAGACAGCCATGCCGATGACATTGTGCAGATTGTCCGTGAGGAATTTGGAGAAGGCAATGATTTCTGCCGAAAGATAACCTATCAGACCAAAGAAAACCCGAAGTCCCTGCTTTCAGCTTTCCGTAATGATTATTACCCCCGTATCGCGGTGACTGTTGACATGATTGCCACCGGAACAGACATCAAGCCGGTTGAATGCCTGATCTTTATGCGTGACGTACGGAGCAGGAACTACTTTGAACAGATGAAAGGCCGCGGCACGCGCACCCTTTCCAAAGATGATCTGCAGAAAGTAACTCCTTCTGCAACCAGCAACAAAACCCATTATGTCATCATTGACGCGGTAGGTGTAACCAAATCTTTAAAGACCGATTCCCGCCCATTGGAGCGCAAACCTGCCGTATCCATGCGCGATCTCATGCTGAGCGTGGCGATGGGCAGTCGTGATGAAGATGTGATTACCTCGCTGGCCAACCGTTTGGCGCGCCTGAACAGCGCCATGACTCCCAGGGAGCGGGAAAATTTTTCTGAGATTTCAGGCGGGATCTCGGTCAGCGCTATTGTACAAAATCTTTTGGATGCCTTTGACACCGATGTTATCGAGCAGAAAGCGCGTGAGCAATTCGGCGTTCCTGCAGAAGCAATATTGACATCTGAACAGATGAATGAAGTACAGGGAAGATTAATTGATACTGCCGCTCTGCCTTTCAATGTCCCCGAGTTGCGGGATTATCTTGAAAACGTGCGCAAGAACCACGAGCAGGTGATTGACAACGTTAACCTGGATACTGTGAATTTTGCCGGATGGGGCGCAGAGCAAGCGCAAAAGGCTGACCGGAGCATTGATACTTTCCGACAGTTTATCAAGGAAAACAAAGACGAGATTTTAGCCCTGCGCATCATCTACAATCAAAGCTATCAGAACCGTGCTTTGACCCTGGATATGATCAAGGAGCTCCATGAAAAACTGATGGCATCCCCGTATGGATTGACGGCAGAACGGCTCTGGGAGAGCTATTATGTAAGGAACCCTGGAGCGGTCAAAGGCAGAAGCTCGGTACGGATGTTGACCGATATTGTATCGCTCATAAGGTTCGAACTGGGATATGCCAGTCAGCTGGCACCCTATGCCGATACGGTGAATTATAACTTCATGCGCTGGACCCTGGCAAAGAACGCAGGAAATATCCACTTTACCGAGGAGCAAATGAACTGGTTGCGCATGATTAAAGATCATATTGCAACCTCACTCTCCATTGAGCCGGAGGATTTGGAACTCTCCCCCTTTGATGAAAAGGGCGGTCTGGGTCGGTTTTATCAGCTGTTCGGCAACGGGTATCTGGATGTGCTCAAAGAAATTAATGAAGCATTGGTGGCGTAAGGAAGGATAAGATATAGTGTCAAATAACGGTGTATTAAACAAAAAAACATATGATTCTGTAAAGCTTGGAGAGGTATTAATCTCTGCCAAAGGTAAAAAGCCAAAATTTGTAGCTTCTGAACCATCAGATGGATGGTTGCCGTATATCAATATTAAAGCTTTTGAACAGCATGTTTTTGATGAATATACAGACGGGGAAAATTGTCTACCATGTGAAGATGGCGATCTACTTATGGTTTGGGATGGTTCTCGTTCAGGAATGGTAGGGAAAGCATATAAGGGTTATGTTGGTTCAACTCTTGCAAAACTATCTGTGCCCGGGGTAATAAACAAGTTTTTGTATTATTTTTTACAGGGCAAATATAGGATACTTAACTCAAAAGTTAAAGGCACAGGAACTCCACATGTTAACCCGGAAATCCTGGGGAACTTCGATTTTCCTATCATTCCAATGGAAGAACAACTTCGCATTGTTGCCAAAATTGAGGAACTCTTTTCCGAATTGGATAAGGGAGTTGAAGCGCTGCAAAAAATGAAGATGCAACTTAAGCTTTACCGGCAGGCAGTGCTTAAGGATGCGTTTAAAGGAAAACTTACCAATGACACTCCAGTAAAAAAATGTTTGCTAAAAGAGTATATTGAGAATCCAAGATATGGCACATCAAAAAAATGCACATATGAAGTTTCAAAGAATTCAGTTGCGGTATATCGGATTCCTAATATTGATTATAAACAAGGTGTAATTGATCACAATGATATTAAGTATGCTACATTTCTTGATAATGAATTAGATTCTTTGAGACTCAACTCAAACGACATTTTGATTATTCGTTCAAATGGAAGTATCTCCATAGTAGGTAGGGCAGCTCTAGTTAAGGAAACTGATATAAAAGGTATATTTGCAGGATATCTGATGAGGCTACGAATCAGAGATCAACGGGAACTTCAAAGCAAATATTTGCTCTATTTCCTTAGCTCACATGAAGCCAGAACTTACATTGAAAATGTAGCAAAATCAACGAGTGGTGTAAATAATATAAACTCTCAAGAGATTGGAAAATTACCCTTACCAATATTTCCTTATGAAACGCAAATGGAGATTATCTCCGCAATCGAATCCCGCCTCTCCATCTGCGATAAAATCGAGCAAATCATCGATGAATCCTTGCTTAAGGCCGAAAGCATGCGCCAAAGCATATTACAGATGGCTTTTGAAGGAAAACTGGTAACGCATGAGGAGGAAATAAATGTCTGAAAACAATACATCAACAATCATATCCAAGGTTTGGTCCATGTGTGGCGTTCTCTATGATGACGGCGTTTCCTATGGCGATTATCTGGAGCAGCTTACCTATATGATCTTTCTCAAAATGGCTGATGAGTATTCCCGGCCCCCGTATAACCGCAATCTCGGCATCCCACAGGGCTATACTTGGGCGGATATGAACAGCCTTTCCGGAGTTGACCTGGAACAGCAATATAAAAGGACGCTGGAGAAGCTAGCGGAGAAACCCGGTATCTTAGGCGAAATTTTTACCGGAGCCCAGAATAAAATCAGCGAGGCGGCTAAGCTGGCCCGTATCGTCAAAATGATCGATGACGAGAACTGGGTTTCCATGTCCACCGATGTCAAAGGGGATATCTATGAGGGCCTGCTTGAGAAGAATGCCGAAGATACAAAGAGTGGAGCCGGACAGTATTTCACCCCCCGTGCGTTGATTCAGGCCATGGTAGAATGCCTGCGTCCCGAACCGATGAAAACCATCGCTGATCCTGCCTGCGGGACCGGCGGCTTCTTCTTGGCCGCACATAATTATATCTCCCGGTCCTATCCGCTGGACCGCGATCAGAAGGAGTTCTTGAAAAACGGGACTTTTCGTGGTTGGGAGATTGTGCGCAACACCTACCGTCTCTGTTTGATGAACCTGTTTTTGCATAATATTGGCGATATCTATGGCACCGTGCCAGTCACCAGGAATGACGCCTTGCTGTCTGATCCTGGCGAACGTTTCGACTATGTATTGACCAATCCGCCTTTCGGCAAAAAATCATCCATGACCTTCACCAATGAGCAGGGCGAACAGGAAAGAGAGGATCTGGTCTATAACCGCCAGGACTTTTGGGCAACCGGGTCCAATAAGCAACTGAATTTTGTGCAGCATATTAATACACTACTCAAATCGACAGGCAAGGCCGCAGTCGTTGTGCCGGACAATGTGTTGTTTGAAGGGGGCGCCGGTGAAACTGTCCGCAAGAAACTGCTGCAGACCTGCGACCTGCATACAATCCTTCGTTTGCCTACCGGCATCTTTTATAAGCCGGGTGTCAAGGCGAATGTGATCTTTTTTGACAAGCGCCCTGCCAGCCCGGAAATCCAGACCAAGGAGGTATGGATTTACGATTTCCGTACCAATATGCACTTTACCTTAAAGAAAAATCCCATGACCAGAGCGGATCTGCAGGATTTTATCGACTGCTACCATCCGGAAAACCGTTATGAGCGGCAGGAAACCTATTCTGAGGATAATCCGGATGGACGGTTCAGAAGATTCACGGTTGAGGAGATAATGGCGCGGGACAAGACCAGCCTCGATATTTTCTGGATCAAGGATAAGTCGCTGGCTGATCTGGAGAACCTGCCTGATCCGGATGTGCTGGCTGCGGAGATACTGGAAAACCTCGAAACAGCCATGAACAGCTTCAAGGAGATACTGTCTGCCTTAGAGAGCGAAGAGTAATGGTAAATGGTGGTATGTAAATAATATTAGTGTCATGCGATATTTGAAATTCTGTTTTTTCCATAGGAGGTTTAATCGTTGAAAGCCGGGGAAACCAGTCTGCAAAAACTGATGAACGGCGCGATACAGTTTATGGTGCCGATATATCAGCGCACCTATAGCTGGACGGCCAAACAGTGTAACCAACTGTGGAAGGATATTATTCAAATCACTCTCAATAAAGAAGGTATGGTCCATTTTATCGGCTCGGTCGTCTATATTGACCTGGGAACGCCTATTGGCAAGCCGCAGCAATTCTTGCTTATTGACGGGCAGCAGCGACTCACGACGCTGTCTTTGCTGCTTTGCGCACTTACCCGCTATATTGAGAAAAACAAGCTCGAAAACCGCATCAACCCCAATAAAATCAGGAACTATTTTCTGTTGAACAGCGAGGAAGTCGGGAATGACAAATATAAAATCCTGTTGACTGAACAGGACAAAGAAACATTTGTCCGTATCCTGGAAGGGACGGAAAAAACGCTCCATAATCCATCTGAGCAGATGTTAAAGAATTTTATGCTGTTTACGGATATTATTGAGCAGAGCGGCGAAAGCATAGAGACGATATATGAAGGCATCAGCCGTCTCATGCTGGTTTCGGTCGCCCTGGATAAAACCCAGGACAATCCGCAGTTGATATTCGAAAGCATGAATTCCACGGGTAAAGATTTGTCTCAGGCCGATCTCATTCGCAATTATATCCTGATGGGGCAAACACCCGAAATGCAAAACAAGCTTTATACAACCTACTGGCGCCCCATGGAACAGGGGTTTGGCCAGCAGGGCTACACTGATTACTTTGATTTCTTCATCCGGGATTTTTTAACCAGTCAAAGCAGCACGGGACGTATCTGCAAAATCGGCGAGGTGTATGAAGCATTTAAACAATACCATAAAAGCGGCATTAACAACGAACAGCTGCTCGCCGAGGTATATACATATGCGCAGTACTATTTGCGTATTCACCTGGGTAAAGAAAGCGACAAGGAATTAAAAGCCCTGTGGGATGAACTGAGGATGCTGGATGTCAGCGTTTGCTATCCTTTTTTGATGCGTGTTTACAATGATTACGAGAACCGGGTTATTACCAAGGCAGATTTTATTGCTATCATTAAAGCAACCATAAGCTATGTTGTCCGCCGCGTTATTTGCGAAATCCCAACCAATTCCCTGAATAAAACGTTCGCAACCTTCTATCCCAAAATCAAAAAGGACAAGTATGTCAGCAGTGTCCTGTCCGAGTATGTACTCAAGGATTCATACCGGGCCTTTCCGACGTATACAAGCATGACGGCACAATGTCAACCCCCAACTCAAGGATTCATACCGGGCCTTTCCGACTGATGAGGAATTTAAGGCTAAATTTGTTGCCAAGGAAATTTATAAGGTGCGTATCAGGAATTATATCCTTGAATCGTTGGAAAACCAAAACCATAAAGAGCCAATCAGTATAACCGGCAACGGATATACGGTAGAGCATATCATGCCGCAGAATCCAAATCTCAGTCAGGAATGGCAGGACATGTTAGGCCCGGACTGGAAAGAGATCCAAAAGACCTATCTGCACACCATCGGTAATCTAACCCTAACCGGCTACAACAGCGAAATGAGCGACAAGCCGTTTAAGGTTAAACAGACAATCGGAGGGGGGTTCAAGTCAAGTCACCTGCGCTTGAATGACACACTGGGCGATTTGCCCAAGTGGGACAAAGATGAGATAATCAAACGGGCTGGCATCCTCGCAGAGATGGCGGTTAAAATATGGCCGTACCCGGCAGTAACCCAGGCGGAGCTTGATGAATATGCAGATAAGGGGAAAACAGAACCTGCATATACTTCAATGGCCCACTACCCGCCGATGTCGCCTGCAATAGCTAAAATATACGACGAACTGGACCGAAAGCTGCTCACCCTCGATGTTGATATTGTCAAAGAATACAAGCAGCAGTACATTGCCTACAAGAGTGAAACAAATTTTGTTAATATCCGCCCTTCCAAAAATGAGTTGACTATTGCCTTCAATATTCCTTTTGACAAAATCAAGGACGAAAAAGGCCTGTGCAAAAATTATACCGGCATAGGCAATTTCGCCAATAATGATGTGCTTCTTAAAGTGGATGAGAACATGGACTTAGACTATGTGATCGATTTGGCAATGCAAGCCCTTATTTATCAGTTGGAAGGGTAATATTACTCGCCTTTGGGGAACTGCTCTATACGTCATCTTGCCGGATGGCTGCAGGATTCGGCGATTTTAGAGGACTCCCATACCTTTTAACGATTCCCAATTCCCCCCGGAAGGGGTGTGCATCTTTCAACGAAAGGGTGCCAAAAACAAAAAAACACCGCCTTCAAACGGTGCTTTATCTAAAGCGCAAAATTGACGCAAATCCCGATAATACTGGGATAATGCCTTGTATCAATCTTTGCGTACTTATCTGGCTAACCCAATATAAAATGATACAAATGCACACCCCTAGTCAATCTTTCAACGATTTCAGTGTGGGGGTGTGCATTTTAATCAGGGGGTGTGCAATTTGCAGTTAAAGGCAATCTAGTGAATTACTCCTTACAATACCTTTTTATCCTTTTACCCCCGGCTAAATTGAGGGGCGGATATAGAAGGAATCTTGATTACTTTCGTTTGATTCTCTTTGAGAGCCAATTCAGTAAGTGAATAAACACTCGCAAGGGCAGCGTTATAACGTAGATTATTAAAATTAGCACCGATGACGTAGGCAATTGTCAACCCTCCGATTATCACGGCAGGAAGATAGAGCTGCCACGTGAATTGAGTTTTTAATAAAACTACTGATTCCATTAATTTCATTATTTAAGTAACAGCTTCTCAATATTAATCCTCTATTATTCTTTTCCCGTTATTCATCTGCAATTTTTTATATTCTTCAACATCATCTTCTACCATAATCCAAACAAGTGCAAACACCGCCGCGTCATATCCTAAAACTGGAATACCATCTGGTAATAAATCAATTAGTGAAACAAAGTATATTAATGCATTCACAATTGAAATCATGCTATCAATTGGAATTTCCTTACAATCTTTTCGTGCATACGATCTAGCTAATGGCTATTTTCGTCGTCGCATTTCTCTTACAAATATCCAAATGAGCCATAGACCGCCAGTAATTAAGACCAAAATACAATCTAATATAAATAAACCGCATCCATAATTACTCATTGGCATACCACTCCTAATAAGCCTTGATTACTTCAATTGAAACAGGATCAAGTAGGACAAAACCGTCTTCATAACCTCCAACTTCCGCACACACACGGCAGTGAAGTCCACTAACAAAGGAGTCTGGCTTGTTGGGACCAGTTAAATGCAAGTCATAGTAATTTACATCCTTAAAGGAAAATACTGGTCCAGACAACATGGCTTTATCACCGTCCACTGCATACAAAGTGTAGTTGAACCTCGTGTTGTAGTTCTTATATGGTTCGACAAATGCTGTGAGCAATTCTATTTCTATCTCCCTACCCTTATATTTATTGGCGAACGATTGAATTGAACTTACGTCCTTTTCATAATCCATATGAATCAGCGCAGCAAGCTCTTCACAGTTTTCAATGGTTAGATTTTCTGTAGCTTCAACCGGTACCTCACCAGTAGATTGCTTATCTTCATTCCGCTCATCCGCCGTTTCCTCAGTGGGCTGTTTGGAAGAATCGTCCTTTTCCGTCCAAGATGAATCTTCTTCATTTGATGGGAAAGTGTGATATTTAATCAAAACCTCTGTATCGGCTGGCAACCACTTATCTGGTGAATATTCGACATCTCCACCAACAGATACTTCCTCAACTTCACCGTCCTTTGTCAGCCAACCGGCAATTAAGTCTTCGATTTTTTCCGTACGGATATTTGTAAACCCTTTTTCTTTAAAGTTTTCTATTACGTCTTGGTAATCACGTCCCTTCATTGCAGATGAACCAGAGGGAGTTTTCGCCTCTCCGATATGACTTTCTCCGTCACCGCAAGCTGTTACAGAAAGACACATAGATAATAATAGAATTAAGCAAATAATCCTTTTCATGATATCTCCTCTCGTCAATAATTAAATGCAGAACTTGTCAGCTTAACAATACTTTTTCTAAAGCTTTCTCTATTTGAATGCCATTCATAATAGAACTCCCGCTGTTGACCCGGCTCCATTCCGGGTCATTCTTTGACATTCATTAAATTGAAAGTAATTATCTAAAATAAACTTAAATTATTCCATTGACAGTCATGTTTTATAGAATTGCTTGATTATCTCGAATTATTCGAGGTAAAAATACGATAACAAGATTGACATCTTGGCAAAGTCGCTCCAGATTTTATCTTTCCTTCCGGAATAGGATTACGAGTAGTAAAATATTTGTGGCAATCAGTGCAATGATATACATTTCCGCTCATAATATCACCAACGTGATTTTGTAATATAAGTGTGTCAATTTCGAAAGGATATTGTGAGTATTTGAATGATGTTTGCCTATTTCGGCCTTCTCTTTCGTTTGGAGAAGTTAAGACTGGAAATACATTTTTTGTATAGTCGGGATATGCGACATGTATAGCTGGTAGAATATCAGCATCACCAGCTACCAAAGCAAAACAATCCCCGCCTTCCTCTATTGCTTTCTTTACAAGTAAAGCTACAACTGTAGTATCAACTTGCTTTTCTTGATATCTAAGATCAGAATGAAGTAAATTTAAAAGCATCCATTCTTGAAGACGCACATGGAATATACATTCTGGTTTATACCCTGTATAATGCCCCCGCTTGTCAAGACACGATTTTGGAATTATTAAGATAAATCCTCCTTCCATTATTTGGTGTTTATGCAGCTGCTTTTTGCTGACTGCGATAGATCGAGTACGGGGTAACATTGTCCAATCCCTGGTGGTCTCTAACATAGTTATAGTGCTGAATGTATTCTTTGGTCATTGCTTTGGCTTCTTTAACGGTTTCTGGACGTAACAGGTATAACCTTTCCCATTTATAGGATCTAAAGAATCGTTCAATCATTATGTTGTCAGTTGCTCGGCCTTTGCCATCCATACTGATCTTGATGGTCTCCTGGGCCTTAATACAGTCTATGTATGCTTTGGACGTAAACTGGCTGCCTTGATCACTGTTGATTATTTCGGGTTTTCCATATTTGCTTATGGCTTCTTTTACTGCTCTTACAACGAAGTCAGTTTGTAGGGTATTGCTTATTGCCCAACCTACTATGAACCTTGAGTACCAGTCAATTATGGCGACCATATAGGCAAAGCCACAAGGGGTCCCAACATACGTAATGTCAATGGCCCAGACTTGATTTGGTCGATCAATCTTAAGGTTTCTTAAAAGATAATGATATACTTTGGACTTCTTATCTCTTTTGCTGAGGTTAGGCCCAGGATAAAACACATGAATATCCATTTCGTCCATATAGCGTTTTATCAGCCTTCTACCGATTTTGGTGAATCCTTGCTTTCTTAATTCGTTGCGGATTCGCCTGACCCCGTATGATGGTTCCAGGAAGTGAATTCTATCGATTGCGTTCTTAATTGCTATTTCCTCCTGGGAAACCTCGACCGGGACATTCTGATAGTAAGCGGTCGATCTCCGCAGATCTAGTAATTCGCACTGATGTTTTACTGTCAGCCTGGAGCCAGTATGCTCTATGAGTTTCTTTTTTTCCGCAGTTCCAAGGCTTGTTCTTGTTTTTTTTTAAGCCAGTCAATGTCAATGGTCAGTTCTCCGATTTTACGCTCGAGAGCTGCCTTCTCAGCCTCGAACTGTTTTTTTAGTTTCTCAGTCTCATTTGCCTTCTTGTCAAATACTGATGGCATGTTGGCCAGAAAATCGGATTTCCATCGGCTTATTAACTGCTGGCTTACTTCGTATTTATTAGAGATTTCAACTAAGGTGTTTTCCTCACGGAGAACCTCTAATACTATTTTTGCTTTTTCTTCAGGACTGTACTTTTTTCTTTTATTAACCATGACTCCATTTTATCTTAGTTTCTAAAATTTGTGTCCAACCCTATGGGTACATTTTACTGCATCAATAGCATATTGTGCAAATTCTGCTCTATCCTCAATACGACGTTTTGTTTCATCAATATTGTTCTGATAGACTGTTATCGACTTTTCGCCATATGGGCTATTAATTGTTTTTCCAACCCATGTATCAAAATCATCAGGTAAATCAAATATGGATGTTACGAAGTAGCAATCACCTATTTGGTTACAGTCAGGTCTAAATCTAATTATATGATTAAGCATAAGATTATTTAATTTATTAAAATCTATTTGTAAGAACTCTGGCCGATCGATGAAACGATCAAATACGCTACCATCGACTATTTTAAATAACCAAGTACCATCAATAAAAACATGTAGCTTCGACATATTTTCTCCCCCCATATTTAACCTTGATTTTTATATTATACCATTCTCATACACATTATGGTAAAAGTGGCAGGAAGGGGTGCATAAGTTGTATTTTAAATGGCCACTGGTATTACGATAGAATGTCCTTGTCTTTCAGCCATTTATTTTCAAGAAGACTCTTTTTGGTTGCCGAGGCAATTTCATAAATGATCCGTTTTTCATAACTGCTGCAACCCTCTATAAGCCGCGTCAGATCAGCCCTATACTCTGCCGAATCATTAGTCTGATTTCCATTTAATAAATAATCAACTGTAACACCGAGAACATTCGCTATCCGCACCAATGCTTTCAGACTTGCCTGCTTTTTAGCCGTTTCGATATGGCTTATATAGGTTACAGACATATCAATTCGTTCTGCCAAGTCCGCCTGGGACATCTGATTATTTACACGAGTTTCTTTAACTCTTCTTCCGATGATTTTAAAATTAACTGACATTCCTTGCCCTCCTATTACGTGAATATTGTTTATTCTGCGCAACAGGCAATGGCTTCTGCCTACGGTATAAAATCTAAATCTACATTAAGTAGGATTAGTTTCTGATAATAACTGAAGTATTTTTTATTTGAAATGAACCACAGGTAAACTTATAGACCTGTGGTTCATTTTCTTATCACTTTGCGCCTTATATAATTTTGAAAGCAACTATATTCACGGAGTGTTAGTAATGAAAGAAGCCGAAAATCAAAAGATACGTATTCGCGAGCGCTACAAAGGTATTGACTTGGATGAACTTGACGTCATCCCGGCAATATCGCAGGAAGATTTTTATGACAGTGAAATTAAAAAGCGTGTGGCAGTGTATGCACGAGTTTCTACCGACGATCCACGACAAACATCCTCGTATGAACTTCAAAAAAACCACTACAAAGATCTTGTCGACCATCATCCAAATTGGGATCTGGTGGATATCTATGCCGATGAAGGTATTTCTGGTACGTCACTTCAACACCGTAATGCTTTCATTAATATGATAAAAGATTGTCAGGGCGGAAAGATTGACCTTATAGTGACAAAGTCGGTTGCACGTTTTGCAAGAAATATTCTGGACTGCATTGGTTATATACGTCAGTTGGCAGCTATGCAACCGCCCGTCGGAGTTTTTTTTGAGACAGAGAATATCTTCACCCTTAACGGCAACAGCGAAATGCTTCTCTCTTTTATGGCTACGATGGCACAAGAAGAATCGCACAACAAAAGCGAGATTATCAATGCATCCATTGAAATGCGTTTCCGCAGAGGCATATTTCTAACACCTCCGCTGCTTGGCTACGATCTAGACGAGGACAGGAACCTTGTTATCAACGAAGAAGAAGCCGAGACAGTACGTTTGATCTTCTTCATGTATCTCTATGGGTATACCTGCGCACAGATTGCCGATACCTTGACCAAACTCGGGCGTCGGACAAAAAAGAATAATACCTCATGGTCACCGGGTTCTATTCTGCAGATTCTACAGAACGAACGGCATTGTGGAGACGTCCTTGCCCGGAAAACATGGACCCCAAATTACCTGGATCATAAGCCCCAAAAAAATAAACAGAACCGAAATCAATACCGGAAACGAAACCATCATGAGGCAATTATCTCCAGAGATGATTTTATAGCCGTGCAGCGCCTGATTAGCAATGCTCGGTATGGAAATAAAGGAATTCTGCCAGAACTGCAAGTCATTGGTGACGGCGTCCTAAAGGGATTCGTCTCCGTAAATCCACGGTGGATGGGTTTTTGTGCTGATGATTACCGGGCGGCATCCAGTAGTGTCGATGACGGCATGAACAAATTACATGCAGAAAGATTTCAGATCGAGGTTCAGTCCGGTGATTTTGATTTGCGCGGATATGAAATTGCTCGTTCGCAATTTTTTGATACTGCTCGAAAGATATGCGTCACCTTATCTGCTGATTGTATCGTGTTCAGTACTGAGTGCATTCGGAAATTTGATAAGTCTCTCTATATAGAAATGCTTATTCACCCCCACGAACACCTGCTTGTTGCACGCCCTTGTGCGAAAGGAACAAGGAATGCTGTCCGGTGGGCTAAACTCCATGAAGGTCAGTATTATTCTCGTACTATCAGCTGCACAGCATATATTAAAACCTTTTATGAACTATTCGGTTGGAAACCAAGTTGCAAATATCGCGTGCGTGGTATATACAAGCAAAAAGATAACGAGGCGGTCTTAATTTTTAATATGAAGGAAACTGAAATATTTATACCACAGGACACTTTGGGGTTGGCCAGTGAGGAAACAATGACGGACGATTTGCTTTCCAATGATGTCCGTCCATTCACTGTCGGTCCTAAGAAAGATATTATGGCGTATCCCTCATCATGGGCCAATACTTTTGGCAATAACTTTTACCGACATGCACAAGCACAGGAATTAGCAGCCTTTGACAATCAAGAGGAATGGAATGTAAACGAAGAAGGACAGCCATTTAATGATTCTCAGGTACTAAACGTCACAAATTCTGAAGTTGTCGGCAGTAAAATTAAGCAAATAATCAGCAATATGGAACAGGAGACTTTAGAAGATGGGAAGTGAACATATTTTGCTCAACGACAGAAGCGATTCGATAGCATTAGAAGAGCAGGTAACAGGAGTAGTCGAAGATACTATGCAGGATGATGCCTTTAGTTATGATGGTTATCAGGTGGTTCGACGTGAATTTTTTGCTCATATGTATGAGCCTTCAATCACTTTCAACAATTGCAGGGTTTCTGTTAATACAGCGTGTTTGGCTCGTCTGCCAAAGGTAGATTATGTCCAGATACTTGTTAATCCAGAGACAAAGAGGCTTGCCATCCGTCCCAGCAGTGAGAATGAAAAAGATTCATTCCTCTGGTGTAGCACCAAAGGCGAAAAAAGGAAACCAAAACAGGTAATCTGCCGCATGTTCTTCGCCAAGGTTATTCAATTGATGGGCTGGAATCCGAATTATCGTTATAAATTGCTTGGAAAACTGATTCAAAGTGGCAGCGAATACCTGTTCATCTTTGATCTTACGGCAACGGAAATCTACCAACGCATAATAACAAATGAAGAGAAGGTCAAGACTTCACGCACCCCCATCTTTCCTGCGGAGTGGCAAAATCAATTTGGCTTGCCGGTCGAAGAACACCGTCAACTGCTTCAAGTAAACATATTCGATGGTTACACCGTTTTTGGTCTCAAAGATAATTCCTTAGCCGCTTTGGCGAACATATCTGAGGAACAACCTGGTAGGGGGGATCATGATATATGATGGATAATAGCACACCGAGACCTGCTATCCTAGTCGACCTAAAAAAATATCGTATCAGAATACATAAAAACACGCTTCGCTCTCTAGGCACTCCCAACTACGTTCTGCTATTGGTAAACCCGGAAGAACAATCGTTGGCTATCCTTCGCAGTGATCGCTCTGATCCGCGAGCACATCATATAACCATGGCTATATTTGAAAATAATAAGTCGTCGTTTGAATTGTACAGCAGGTCACTTGTAAAAAAACTCCGTGATGTATGCAGCTGCTGGCAGGATAGTCAATCATACCGTTTGTATGGAGAAGTATTCCCCCTTGAGGGAATGGCTCGGTTCTATATGTCTGAGGCTGTTTTGGTAAATGGATTGGATTCATAGTACTATGGCCGAGCAGAGCATTTATGAGTTGCAAATCGACGCCGGCTTCAAATGGTTGATTCCGCCCTTATCTGCGATAGAACTGGAGCAGCTTGAACAAAATATTATTCGTGACGGATGCCGTGAGCCAATTTGTGTTTGGAACAATACGATTTTGGATGGCCATAACCGTTATGAAATATGTACACGGCTACAAATCCCATTCATGATCCAACGTATTGATTTTGAGAACCGTGAGGAAGCAGTAGCATGGATTTGTGCTAATCAGCTTGGCCGCCGCAATATCACTGAGGAAACTCGTAAATACCTGATCGGTAAAAGGTACGAAATGGAGAAAATACTCGGTGCCCACAATGCTGCTGGGATCAATCAGCATACAAAAAAAGAGGTTAGGTGTAATATGTTAACCGAACCTCCCTTTGACGAAACTGCCTGCCGAACAAGAGAACGGCTCGGTGAAGAGTATCGTATTTGCGATGGTACCGTCTATAAATATGGCATCTACGCACATGCACTTGATTCTTTATCTCAAAGCGTACCAGAGCTCGTTCCAAAGATATTATCTGGCGAAATAAAGATCTCCCATGAGAATACTGTTGAGCTGTCCAGGCTATCCGGACAGGAGGTCAGGCGCTTGGGCCAACTTATATCCGATGGTGAACCGCAATTTCATAGAAATTTACATAAGGTTCTTCCCAAAAAGCAACGTCAGGAGGAGAAACCACCTCTCCCATTGCCAACTGGCTCTGTTAAAAATATGCCGGTTTACGACCCAGATGCTGAAATATCCAGCCTTACGTTAACCATTCCATCCTGGATCAGTTCAATTAACCGTACCTGTTCTACTGCTGACCTCAGTAGTGTAACCGATAATGCGCGAAGCAAGCTTGAGAACCAACTGCTGGAATTGACAAAAGCCATCAACTATATGCTTGCAGCAATAATGGAGGAGATCAGATGAACGACTACAGTGCGTTTGTCCCTAAAGTACATTTTGAGCAAATTCCAATTAAAAACCTGGTATCCAATCAGGAGTATCAAAGGAATCTATCTACTTCTCATGTTAAGCGCACGATGGAGAACTTTGACTTATTTCAAATTAATCCTGTAAAGGTCAGTCGCCGTGATGGTGTCAATTATGTCTTTAACGGCCAGCATACCATTGAAATCGTTGCAGCAGTATCCGGATCGCGCGAAACTCCGGTTTGGTGTATGATTTACGATGATCTGGAATATAACCAAGAAGCAGATATTTTTGCAAACCAGCAAAAATATGTTAAGCCGCTGGTTCCATATGAAATCTTCATGGCAAATATTGAAGCCGGCAATGACGACCAGCTTATTATTAAATCTCTGGTTGAATCATACGGCTTGATTATTTCACCAACAAAAGTTCCCGGCGGAATCTGTGCTGTGGCAAGCCTGGAAAACATTTATCAGAAATATGGATTTCATGTGCTGGATCGGACTCTTCGTCTTTGCATTGGAACATGGGAGGGAGATAGCAATTCGCTATCGACCAATATGCTGAAAGGAATAGCTCTATTAATTGTTGCTTATGGCAATGCCATAAAAGATGATGTTTTTAAGGAAAAGGTCGGCAAATTTTCATCCAGGGAGATTGGACGCATAGCAAAAGACCGAAAGGCCGGATCTCTTGGTTATACTGAGGCCATACTTCTCGCATACAATAAGAAAATGAAAAATCCCTTGGAATGGTCTAATTTATATACGACCAAATCTACTGCGATGAATGATGACTTTTACAATGAGTATGATGAAAGCAACTTCGATGTTATAGAAGAAACAGAAGCGGATGATATTTGAAATGCCTCTTCCACCGGATACCGCATCGCAATTCATCAAGCGGCGTGTGGCGGCGTATGCCCGTGTCGAAGAATTAATTCTGTTTATCGATAGCTACATGAATTCATTTGTGTCAATCATCTCCATTCCTTTGCTGATCTAGCTATAAAATTCTTTACCTCGTCTTTACTCCCAACGGATAATGAACAAGGTTTTTTTGTTCCAGTGTCCCAATAATTAATAATAATATAGTATTTATTCTTTTGTTTTGACCCTATGCCTGACATTCCTCCTACAAGCGCCCCCAAAGGCCCAAGTAGTACAGCACCCACTGCGGCTCTTCCAATGACAGATTTATCTTCCAGTTCTTTGCTTGTTATCCTTTCGAGGCTAATAATTTGGGATTTATGTATTTCCTTAATAGGTGTAAACAAAGTACCGCATAGCTTAATGCCATTCTTGTGTAACAGAATATGGATCGTCCCACTCGGTATTTTATCATTATTATTACTGCTCACATATTCACCTTTTAACGCCGCATCATATGTCCAATTCGTTATCTGCTTACCTATAGAAAGATCGTTTGGAAATTCTGGGCATAGTAAATCATCGCTTTTTACATTATTAATAGGATAGCCACAGTTCGGGCATGCTTCAGCTTTATCGCTGATTTCTTTTTTACATTCCGGGCAATTTATTAGAGCCATATAGAATCTCCCCTTTATTGCAGAACAAAATTCTTAATTACCACTCGCTGTTGCCTTCAGCATATTCAGACATAAATCACAGAAGTTTTTACCTTTATAATTCACAACATCTTCAGCATTTCCGCAGAATATGCAGGCTGGTTCATATTTCTTAAGAATGATTCTATCTCCATCCACAAAGATTTCCAGAGCATCTTTTTCCTCAATATCCATGGTACGCCTCAATTCAATAGGAATAACGATCCGGCCCAATTCATCGACCTTTCTAACTACACCAGTGGACTTCATCAATTTAAATACCCCCTTAAAGACTAAATTCACCAACAAAAATACTTCCTTATTATTATTCTCCATTAATGCTATATATTTCCTCTTTTTCATTTGTGACCTATACCCGATTTGTCGGACACACAGTAGTTAGGTAAAATAACAACTGTGGAGGGATTAACAAATGGGGAACAAGGGAAAGCGTTATGACGCGGAATTTAAGGCGGATGCAGCCAGATTGGTGAAAGAAAGCGGCAGATCAGTTGCCAGTGTGGCAAAGGACCTGGGGGTGAATCCCCAAACCTTGAGAAATTGGCTACGAGATAACAAGAAACAATCTTCTGATAAAGCAAGACTAATTGAGTTGGAAGCTGAATTAAGGGCTGAAAAGCGAAGAACAGCTGACTTAGAGGAGACTGTAGCAATATTAAAAAAAGCTGCGGCCATCTTCGCGACAAACAACCGGAAGTAAGCTATAAATTTATCAAGGAACACAGCTCCGTGTTTCCGGTTGAGAAGATGTGCCAGGTCCTCGAAGTATCGCGGAGCGGCTATTATGATTGGAAAGACCGGCTCCCAAGCAAACGTAAGCTTGAGAACCAAGAAATACTTAAAATTGCCCGGAAGAGCTATAAAGAATGCCATGGTATGTGTGGTTTGGATAAACTCCTTGCTGATGTAAGAGAGAAGTTTCCCAACTGTAGCCGTAAGAGACTCTACGAAATCCAACGGAAAAACAAGTTATATGCCAAACGCAAAAAGAAATTTAAAGTAACAACGAATTCTAATCATAAACTACCAGTAACGGAAAATCTTTTAAATCAGAACTGCGAATGTCAACTAAAAAGTGAACCACCCTGCTCATTAAGAGAATGTAAAAATATTTGTGTAAATCCTTCAGATGGTAAAATAAAACCAAATGGAGGATTTTGTTTATGGAAAAGAAAAAGCGAGAGAGACGTAGAAAAAGATTACCGGAAGGTTGGTTACAGGAGTTTATCCAGGCTTATGATATTAAGAGCACGGATGACTTAAAAGGGGCTCTGGCCGATTTAGTCGGTGATACAGTCGAAACTATGCTGCAAGCCGAATTAGAAGCTGATTTGGGCTATGCAAAAAATGATAGCGAGAATAAGGCAACTGACAATAGTCGGAATGGCAGCTCCCCCAAAACACTACGTTCGGAATACGGCCCGATCGATATAGACGTGCCCCGCGATCGCAAAGGTGAATTTGAGCCCAAGATTGTTCCCAAATACAAACGGGATATACAAGGGTTGGATAATCAAATTATCAGCATGTATGCTAAAGGCATGAGTACACGAGATATTAGTACACATATAGAGTCTCTTTATGGAGCAGAAGTATCAGCAGAAACCATCTCCAAAATCACAGATAGAATACTTCCCGAGATAAAAGAATGGCAAAACCGACCGTTAAAACCGCTCTACGCAATGATGTTTTTTGACGCTATTCATTATCCAGTCAGGACAGAAGGTCTGGTAAAGCAGCGCGCCGTTTACATAGCAATTGGAATCGATCTGGATGGTAACAGAGATGTCTGCGGCCTGTGGATCGGTGAGTCGGAAAGCAGCAAATACTGGCTCAGTATCATGAATGAACTAAAAAATCGGGGAGTTAGAGATATACTTATTACTTCAGTGGACGGACTAAACGGCTTCAGTGAAGCTATACATACCGTTTATCCCCAAACAGATATTCAACGTTGCATAGTCCATCAAGTTCGTAACTCCATGCGCTATGTAAGCCATAAAGATTTAAAGGCTTATACCTCAGAAATGAAAAGAATCTACCAGGCCCCAACTGAAGAAGCTGGACTTATGGAACTAGATGCTTTTGAAGAAAATTGGGGTAAGAAATATCCAGCAGCCCTGCGTTCCTGGCGAAAAAACTGGGTAGAACTCAGTACCTTCTTTAAGTACCCTCCGGCCATTCGGCGGCTTATTTATACCACTAACCGGATTGAAAATTTCAACCGCAGCTTGCGGAAAGTCACCAAAGCCAAAGCGGCCTATCCGTCGGATACCGCCCTATTAAAGTCCCTGTATTTAGCAATTCAAGACATCACCATTAAATGGGGGAAAATCAGCGGCTGGCGCGAGATTTTTGGCCAACTGGTTCTCATTTTTTCCGAACGTATTTTCCCTGGAGATTATAGCTAATTAGAAACAGCTGGCTTTGTTCTTTACAAGAACTGAGCCAGCTGATACGCTTTAAAATACATAGGGGAAATAATTCCTCAATATAGCCATCAATTTTTGATTACTGCTGAAGGATACACAAAATTATTTACACTACCCTCATTAAAAACTGAGCCACTTGTGCTCATTTAAAAGTGAGCCACTTGCTCACAACGGGTCCAGTTATAATAGATTGTCGTGTCTAATTCTCACCACCTTTCCCATTTTTTGGGCTTCATTGCTTCATTCGTTGCTCTAGCCGGTAAGATGGCCCGTTCATATCTAGGATATAAGCTCGGTGAGTTAATCGATCAATGAGAGCTGCGGTTAACATAGTATCAGGGAAAATTTCTGTCCATCGCGAGAACTCTAAATTGGTTGTTATTATCACACTCCCTCGTTCATTTCGCTCCGACAAGACGTGAAACAGAAGTTCAGATTGATCACGTGTAAAACTTAAGTAAGAAAGCTCATCCAGAATCAGCAGGTCTAGCTTAGTTAGGCTTTTCTCAAGCTTAAGCAAGGATCGGGCATGTTGAGCTTCGGTCAGCTCGGCTACTAGATTACCTGCATTGTAAAATCTAACCTTAAAGCCAAGGCCACACATCCTTCGGCCAAGGCCTATTGCCAAATGGGTTTTGCCATTACCTGGGTTACCTATCATGATGACATTTTCCCGGTGCTTAACAAAATCACCGGTAGCTAGTTGCCATATGACAGCTTCTTCTACTTTTTCAAAGCGATTAAGTTCTAAGGTATCGATGGACTTTGCCAAGGGAAACCTGGCCTGACGCACTTGTCGCCTTTGTCTATTCTCCTCTCGTTGATGAATCTCCCGCTTTAATACTTCACTTAGAAATGTAGCATATCCCTGACTATTCTCTTCAGCCTGACGGATAAGATCATCGATATTAACCAAAGTTGCAAGCTTCAGCTGTTTAGCATAAAGCTTAATGACTTCCTGTTCGGGGTTCACAGACTACACCCCCTTTGATAAGCTGATCATAGGCACTAATATCGACAGGATTAACGGTTGGCCCCTTAATGGGTAACTGGGTAACCTTTCCGTGTTGTTTTAAGTTAAATTGAAGAACATCGATAGAGTAATGCTGCTTGGCCTGGGCTCCCTTTATGGCATTTAATACAGCGTCCACTCCGTGATCAATCGTTAAACGCAGTAGTCTTACCATGGCCTTATCAGGGTTTGGCAGCCTATTAGCATAAGCATATATTTGTTCAGGTATGTTTGCCTCCTTTACCGGCCTGGCATGAAATACCGACCGAGGACGTTGTTCAATCAAAGGGAGGTAATGCTTTAATTGATAAATTGTCTTGTGTTTTAGATAGCAGCGTGAATGGGATCCAATTTCTTCTCCCCGGTAGTAAATCTTAACCTCTAAACCGCTGGCTTTTACAGTTACTTTTTTACCTGCGAATTTGACTGGTACCGAATAACAGTTGGTTTCGAAGCGAGCGGTGGAAAAGTAGTCTACTCTGACCTCCGCTGTTTTTCTTGCTTCATAGGGTTTTACGGGCAGCGCCAGGAGTGCCCTATTTTCAAGTGCAAAGGCCTCTTTGACACTCATGTCCCGTCCTCTAACATGGTGGTGTTCAATGTATCGAGTGCATCGTTGTTCCAGGAGTTGGTTGAGCTCCTCAAAGCTAGTTACTTGAGGAATGGGAACTAGAAAATTTCTTCTTGCATAGCCGACCAGGTTTTCAACTAATCCTTTCTCATGACCTTCACCCGGATTGCAGAACAGAGGCCGGTATGCGTAATGGGCTCTAAATGCTGCGAATTTGTCTTGCTCTCGAGCAGTTTTGCCCCATCCTTCTTTAACCGCCGTTCTCAAGTTGTCATAGATCAGGTCACGACCTACTCCACCGAAAAAATTGAAGCCTTTGATATGCGCCTCCAAAAAGGACTCTTCCCGCTCAGTGGGGTAGACTATGACAAATGGAGCGATGCTATGGCATAGTCGCATACAAAACATGTGGGCTTGGGTTTTTACTCCGTTTAGAATGATTGTGGCCTGTCCCCAGTCAACTTGAATGGCTTCGCCGGGGTCAAAGGACAGGGGTACAAAGACCTTGGGTTGCTTCTCCCGGAGCTCTCGAACGGCGCGGCGAATAGTGGATGCTCCTCCAGTAAATCCTTTTTCCTCACATAAACGTTGGTAAATTCTCTGCGCAGTATGTATTTGCTTAGAATTTGGGCTTTGGGCATCCTCCTCAAAACAAGATTTTATGAAATTTATTACCTCAGGCGTGATAACACTTGCTGCCCGATCTACGGGCTTTCTCTCCCAGGGTACGTTCTCTCCCTCGCAATAACGCCTAACGGTATTTCGAGATATTCCTAACTCCCTGGCAATGGCTCGTTGAGACATGCCTTCCACAAGATACATTTGTCTGATATCATCATATTGGTCCACTCTGATCACTCCTACATCCCCCATACATTGTTTCTTTTGCACTTTCAATGATAGGGGATTGGTGTAGCAGGGTGGTCCACTTTTTTGTTAGCGTTTTTCTCTTACCTGGTTCAGTTTTAGTTTAGCGTTTATATCAGAACTTTAAGACGGATAAACCGAATGCCGTATGGGTAACGGATATCAGCTACATATACACCTATGAAGGCTGGCTGTATCTAGCTATGATAAAAGATATATTCACCAAGGAAATAGTAGGCTGGGCAACGGATAGTAACATGAGAACAGAACTTTGTATTAAAGCCCTGGAAAATGCTGTGAGGCGGCATAAACCACCCAAGGGAATCATTCACCACTCTGATCGAGGCGTGCAATATTGCAGTAGAGAATACCAGGCAACCCTTAAGAAACACGGAATGATCTGCAGTATGAGCCGGAAAGGTAACTGCTATGATAATGCCTGTGCGGAAACGTTCTTCAGTACTATAAAATGCGAGATGCTTTACCATAAACGTTATATGACACGGGAGGAGGCCCGCTGGGACATCTTTTGGTATATAGAAGTATTTTACAACCGTAAAAGAAGACACCAAGCGCTGGGATACCTTTCACCAGCTACATTTAGAAAAGGCTATTTAGAGCAAAAGGCGGCTTAAAAAAGCTAGAATTATGAGATTTTGAGCAAAACTATGATTTAGTAAGAAAACCTAACTCTGGACTGTCTGTTTTATCGGGAAAACCCCATACTGTCCAATGTACTTTTCGTTTTTATCTCGGACTAAAATTTCATCATATTCACAATTCAATGAAAGCACATCATCTTTATCATTGACCAGTAATATTCTTAACTCATCAGGCAACTCATCCAAACTATCCTGAACCTCAATAAAAACCACAGCAAAGCTACTATTTGGGTCATCCTTAATCTTTTGCCCATAACACCCAAGTTGATGAATTCTACCAGTTATAAAAGTATCAAGCTTTATTTCTTCTGTTATTACGTCTAGAAATCTGATAAACTGCTGTTCTATAAAATCTAACACCCGATTTGTTATGGTAACAATATTCTCATCGTTGAATTGCTGTCCTTTTTTGAAAAACGGCCCTATTTTAGATGTAACATCATCACCAAATAGCTGATGCGAAATTATTACCTTGGCATCACAAATATGTTTTGTCAAATTATTAAATTCTGATGTATATTTGAATTCATAGCTATTGCTAATATCCGTTAATAAATTAAATGTTTTTGGAAACAAGCCGGAATACTGCGGTTTATTCAGTATCTTCAAGATTTTGTTAAAATCCACTTTTTCAATGTTTTTACTTTCATTTGCCAATAATGCAGAGTTTGTAATTTGAGCCATTGCATCAAACGTATTCCTTATGTACTGAAAAAAATCCTTAATATACTTATCTACAAGAAAGCCATAGTCTGCTTTAATGCCCAATACATCCATTTGGAACTTTGGCATATTATCCGGCCCAATTCCAACAGAACCTATCCCATATTCTTCTATTTGCTTCTCCATTTGTTGATTTAAATCTTCTACCCAAGCTCTATGCTCTGATGTCATCTGACAAATTAAATTATGTATTATTTGCTGACAATACGCTGCCGTGCTTATATTTTTTCTTGCATTATTAATAAATTGCCAGGAGTCAAAAACCCTATGCTCTACTAAAAATTTCCTATATTCCTGAGAAAAGTAATCCATCCTGACCTGCCCCCTAGCTTTTTTCAGATCTATACCCAAATCTTTCTAACCTTTCCCGACACATATTTCTTTCTGCATCAGCAAATAAATCCCTGTATCCTAGCTGTTTTTTGCAAGAGGAAATTCCCCAATGTTGCAAAGATTTTTCCCAGATGCCTGCCCAGCGGCTAAAAATAAAAATAATCCATAAAACACCACTCCTGGCAAATATCATCATTGCCACGTGCCCCCGCCCAAGGGAACATATCAACCAGTCATCTTGCCGGATAGCCAGAGGTTATGGCTGTTTGTGCTTGAACCCCATACCTTTTAACGATTCCTATACTTTTTAACGAAAGGTCGTTATCCCCCGGCAGGGGGGTGCATCTTTCAACGAAAGGGTGCCAAAAACAAAAAAACACCGCCTTCAAACGGTGCTTTATCTAAAGCGCAAAAATGACGCAAATCCCGATAATACTGGGATAATGCCTTGTATCAATCTTTGCGTACTTATCTGGTGGAGGCGGGGGGAGTCGAACCCCCGTCCGAAAGAAAGACCAGTTCAGTCTCTCCGAGCGCAGTCAGTGTTTTGGTTTCGCTCTTTGGGCGCCCACCAACCGGCTCCCTGGAGCTATCCCCGAGGTGTTTCCCCTTAAAGCCCCTCGGGAAAACAGGGCTTCAGGGTACCCTCGCTTTGTGACGCCCTGCACTAAGCCGCGAGGAAACTTAGCCGGACGAGCCGCATTAAGCGGCTAAAGCGTAATTATCGTTTGCAGTTATTTTAACTGTCCATCTTTTTTACGAGTTGATGGAGAACTCGGCTCGCTACTCAACCCATCTTATCCCCCGTCGAAACCTGTACGCCCCCTTGTAAAAAGTAACTGCAACCTGCATGATAATATGAAATCAAGTCTTTGTCACTGGTTATTTATAGGCTCTTCATTTTTTCCCTGATAGCCCGATCAATGTCTCTTTTGGCATCCCGCTGGGAAATGTCCTGGCGCTTATCGTACATTTTTTTACCTGTAGCTACCGCCAGTTCCATTTTAGCTAGGCCGTTTTTCAGGTATATTTTTAGGGGTATTAAGGTGTAACCTCTTTCCCGGTGCATTCCATAAAGGTGGTTTATTTCCCTTTTGTTTAATAATAGCTTCTTGGGCCTTAAAGGGTCATGATTAAACTGGTTTCCTTTTTCATAAGGGCTTATATGGAAATTGTTTACCCAAACCTCGCCGGACTTGACAACAGCATAAGCATCCCGCAAATTGCCCTTACCCATGCGAAGGGACTTTATTTCCGTTCCCTTAAGAACCAGCCCTGCTTCCAGGGTTTCTTTAATCGTATAATCATGGCGGGCTTTGCGGTTTTCTACCAGTGGTTTGACTCCTTTGCTCTTTGCCATTTACCATGCACCTCGAAAAATAAACCCTCGCTTTGGTAGTGCTGCTTCCAAAGCCAGGGCGGTTACACATTTGATTACAAATTTGACCACACGTTATTATACTATACCTTTAATCAATAGTCAATTCAGCCCCACATCATAATCGCGTCAATATTTTGTTTCCATGGCTTCGGCTACGAGTTTTACCCCTATTCCATCCAGCATTGTCTTGATGGCCATAATGAATTCAGATATCTCTCTTATCTCAGTGTATAGTCTTTGTACCTCCTCAGCAAATTCTTTCCTGATTATTTCTGCAATTTCTTGTTGAATAGGTTCCATAAGGGATTCTCCTTTTCTTTGATGATTGCTTTACTAGGCAATTCCTATTTTATCAAAGAGGAGATTCTCTTTTTATTTTCCTCCTAATTATCCCAAAGTACTTTTACGTTAAGATCTCAATAACACTATTCCACCAATTCAAAGTCAATTTTGGCTGCATCGGTTTCGACCCTTACCAGCTGTACCCTTACCCGGTCACCAATAGCAAACTTCCTGCCCGAATGAGTGCCTACCAGGGTGTAATTCCTTTCATTAAATTCGTAGTAGTCGTCATCCAGGCTGGAAACATGCACCAACCCCTGTACTGTGTTTTCCAGTTCCACAAAGAAGCCGAAGGATTGCACCGAACAGATTTGGGCGGTGAATTCTTCACCCAAAAACTCCTTCATATACTGGGCTTTTTTGATATCCACCAGTTCCCTTTCCGCTTCTTCCGCTTTCATTTCCTGGAGGGTGGAATGCTCTCCTAAGAGGCCCATTTTGTTCTCCCAAACCGATCTTTTCCCTTTCAGGCTGCCGTCCAAGAGGGCACTTAGGACCCGATGAACGATCAAATCCGGGTACCTGCGGATAGGACTGGTAAAATGGCAATAATAACGGGAAGCCAGTCCGAAGTGCCCCAGGGCTACAGGATAATATTTGGCATGTTTCATGGAACGGAGCATGATCAGGGAAATTAGCTGCTCTTCGGGACGTCCTTTTATTTCTCTCAACACCTTTTGAAAGGCTTTGGGCTCAGTCTGGTTGGCCCTGATCCTATGTCCGAAAACCCCTAAAACCCGATTGAGGCCAGTCATCCCATCCTCATCCGGCTTTTCATGCACCCGGTAGAGGATAGGAGCTTCCCGCCAGTACATATGCTCGGCTACCACCTCATTAGCTTTAATCATAAAGTCTTCAATAATCTTTTCCCCTACCCCTGGTCTAACTTTTCTAATTTCAGTGGGCGTACCATTTTTATCGACAATTACCTTGGATTCTGGAAAGTCAAAATCAAGTGCTCCCCGCTCAAGTCGATCCTTTCTTAAAATAGCTGACAGCTCAGCCATCAATTCCAGATCCGGGACTATTTCCGGGTATTCGTTCCTTTCCTCCTGGCCGCCCTCAGCCAGGATTTTATTAACCGCTGTATAGGTCATACGTTTATCAACGTTTATTACCGATTTGCACAGGTCATAATTAACCACTTTACCTTTGTCATCAATATTCATCAAACAGCTGATGGCCAGGCGGTCCTCCCCGGCATTAAGGCTGCAGATGCCATTGGAAAGCTCCTTAGGCAGCATGGGCAGCACATGGTCCACCAAATACACACTGGTGCCTCTCTTAAAGGCTTCCTGGTCCAACTGGCTGTTTTCCTTTACATAATGTGACACATCGGCAATATGCACTCCCAGATGATAACCCCTGCCGGTTCTGGCAATAGACACAGCATCATCCAAATCTTTGGCATCCTCACCATCGATGGTAATCATCCGTATGTTTCTCAGATCCCGGCGTTGGCTTATTTCCTCTTGGCTGACGGGTACGGCCGCCTGTCTGGCTTCTTTGATTACTTTTTCCGAAAATTCAGATCTAAGACCATACTTCCTTATGATTACTTGCAGGTCCAGCCCCGGCTCCCCAGTTTTCCCCAGCACTTCGATGATTTTCCCTTCCGGTCCTTTATAGCCATCCGGCCAGGATGTGATGCTTACCACCACTTTGTCCCCCACCCGGGCCTTGGCCTTTTTATAGCCTACCACATAAATTGGATAGTACATTCTGGGATCATCGGGAATAACCTGCATAAAGCGTTTTCCTTTTTCCAGAGTGCCGACAATTTCCTGATTGGCACGTTTAATTATCCTGATAATTGATCCTTCAGGGCGCTGACCATATTGGGCTTCCTTATTAACCTGGACAATAACCTTGTCATTGTGCATGGCACCGTTCATATTTTTGCCGAATACAAAGACCTCCGGCTGGCCAGGCTTGTCTGGCAATACAATACCATAACCCCGGGGGTTTAAATGCAGAACCCCTTTTACCAGGTTCATCATCTCGGGGAGCCCGAATTTATTTTTTCGGGTTCTTACAATCTCCCCTTCCTTTTCCAGTTGTCCCAGGACCTTGCTGAACTGTATTTCCTCATCAACTTCTTTGATCCCCAAAACATCCAGGAGTTCTTTATACCCCAGAGGGCGGTAACTCTCACGATACATTAACGACAATATGGTTTCCTTAGTAAACATGAATCCTCCTTTAATTGGAAAGAAATCTTTTTATTAATTAGTATACCCGCAGAATAATCAGATTTTTCCCGGTAATGCTAAAACCCAATATCAGCAGCAATTCCTTTCATACTTTCCAGAGCAATGCCTAGAAATTCGTCCAATTCCAGACCCAATTCCTTACAGGTGGCCATGTGCTCCCGGTTGGCGCCCTTGGCAAAGGCTTTCTCCTTGAAACGTTTCTTTAGGGATTTAAGCTGAACCTCTTTTAGGTCCTTGTCAGGCCGGATCAATGCTGCAGCCGTAATAAAGCCGCTGACCGGGTCAGCTGCAAACAAGGCTTTATCCAGGACACTCTTACGCTCCAGTCCATGTCTTTCATTATGGGCTTTTACGGCATAAATAATTTCCTGATCCAATCCATGCCGAGCCAGAATTTCAGCACCCATCAAGGCATGTTTTTCCGGCTGTTCGGCAGTAAAATCATAGTCAATATCATGCAAGAGTCCAGCTAGCCCGAATTTTTCCTCATCCTCCTGCAAACGCTGGGCCAGTCCTCTCATAATGGCTTCCACGGCCAGGGAATGATTGATAAGATTAGGTGTTTTAAGGTTGGATTTCAGCAAATTCAAGGCTTCATCTCTCTTCATGGTTCGCCCTCCTTTTTAATAAAACAAGCTATTTTTTCCGCTAATAATACTTTTTCCTGCCCCATAGTCGCCACGTGTGGAGAGTTCTGCAGCTTAACCATGGTCACGGGAGCCCCAGTGATTTTTCCTGCTAAATAGTCCCCGCTCTTTTTCATAATTGTCTCATCCTTCAAGGATTGTACCACAAGTATGGGAAGCTTTACTTCCCCAAGCTTATCTACTACTGTATGACGAAGTTCCTGCATTTGCAAAAAAGCTGCCACTGGATTGCATGGATAAGCAAACCTGCCCATTTCCTGCATTCTTAACTGGTGTTGCCAGTTTATTTTGGGCACATAGGGGCACAGATATTTAAGGAGGGGAGCCAGGGCTGCTAATACGGGAAAAAACCTAATAAATATGGGAGCATTTATAGTGATTATCCCCTTCAGTTCTGGATTTGATAACCCGCAATAAATAGCCAGCAGCCCTCCTAAAGATAATCCCCCTATAAAAACCCTAGGGTATTCCTTTTGGAGATTCTTACACTCTTCGGCAGCAGCGTCGGCCCAATTCTGCCAGGTAGTCTGATTCAATTCACGAGGAGATGTTCCATGCCCCGGCAATAACATGCCCCTAACAGTGCAGCCATTCATCTGGTGAATCAGCTGAGCCGTTGGCAACACTTCCGATGGTGTGGCGGTAAATCCATGTATAAACAGCAAGGCTGTATTACTATGGCCTCGTATAATAAATGGGCTTTTACCTATGGGCACTGCTACTCACCCCACTTGCTTATGTTAAAAAAAAGGCAAGCATTTTGCCGCTTGCCTTACGCTAAACTTTTTCTGGTAAATTAAATAAATAGAGGTACAAAAACCAGGGATACTATGGCCATAAGTTTTAACAAAATATTCAAGGAAGGGCCGGAAGTATCCTTACAGGGGTCTCCTACCGTATCACCCACAACTCCTGCCGCATGAGCTTCACTGCCCTTACCTCCGTAATTACCTCTTTCAATATATTTTTTGGCATTATCCCAGGCTCCTCCTGCGTTGGCCAACATAATGGCCAGGCATAAACCTGAGGCAATAGAACCGGCTAGCATCCCTGCCAGGGCCTCAACTCCCAGGATTAAACCCACAGTAACAGGAGAAATAATAGCCATCAAACCAGGGACTACCATCTCTTTGATGGCGGAACGGGTACTGATGTCAACACAGCGTGCATAATCGGCCTTGGCCTTACCTTCCATGAGACCCTTGATTTCTCTAAACTGTCTTCTGACTTCTTCCACCATTTCAGAAGCAGCCCGTCCTACTGCACCAAGGGTTAAAGCACAGAAGAAAAATGGCAGCATGGCTCCAATCAGCACTCCCACAATTACATGGGGCTTCAGTAAGTCCACTGACTCAATTCCAGCCACCTGGGAAAAGGCCGTAAGCAATGCCAGGGCGGTTAAGGCTGCCGATCCAATGGCAAATCCTTTACCGATGGCAGCGGTAGTATTGCCTACAGAATCCAGACGATCGGTAGTTTCACGCACTTTGTGAGGCAGCTCAGCCATTTCCGCAATACCTCCGGCATTATCAGCAATCGGCCCGTAGGCATCAACTGCCACCACCATTCCTGTTGTAGCCAGCATACCTACAGCAGAGATAGCTATTCCGTAAAGTCCTGCACCTTCTGCACCGCCTGCAACTATAAAGGAAATTATTATGGCAGCACAAATGACTAAAATGGGTAGAATAGTAGAAAACATTCCTACTCCCAATCCGGCAATAATGGTGGTAGCCGGTCCGGTCAAGGAAGCTTTGGCTATGCTTTGCACAGGCTTATATTCATCTGAAGTATAATACTGGGTGATAAAAGCAATAATATTGCCAGCTACTAAACCTGCCACAATAGCCCAGAATACGCCAAATAATTCTGCCGGCAAAATAAATTTTACGGCCAAATAAGCCACCAGAATAGAAAGTGCCAGGGCGGCATAGGTTCCCATGTTTAAAGCTTTCATAGGATTGGATTTTTCATCGGTTTTTACAAAAAAGGTACCTATTATGGAAGCAACAATACCACCGGCAGCCATTATCATGGGCAGTACTATGCCCTCAATACCGATTAACACAACTCCCAGGGTCATTGCGGCTATAATCGAACCTACAAAAGACTCAAAAAGGTCTGCGCCCATACCAGCCACGTCACCAACATTATCACCAACATTATCGGCAATGGTAGCCGGATTACGCGGATCGTCCTCAGGTATGCCTGCTTCAACTTTTCCTACTAGATCAGCCCCCACATCGGCCGCTTTGGTATAGATACCGCCGCCCACACGGCCAAAGAGGGCGATAGAACTGCCCCCCAGAGCAAAACCATTCACAATGGTAGGATCTCTAAAAATCAAATAAAGAACTCCCAGGCCCAAAAGCCCCAGGCCCGAAACACACATTCCCATTACGGCACCACCAGAAAAGGCTATACCTAAAGCTGCATTCTGCGATTTTTGAGCAGCATTGGCAGTACGAACATTAGCCTTGGTAGCCACACTCATGCCTATGTATCCAGCCAGGGCAGAACTAAAGGCACCAGTCAGGAAACAAGCGGCGGTTTGCCAGCTCCCCAGAGCAAATCCTATAACCAGAAAAACCACCACAACAAACATTGCCAGTGAGGTGTACTGTCTTTCCAGAAAAGCCATTGCCCCTTCATGTATATGGGTAGCTATCTCAACCATTTTTTCGTTCCCTGGTTCTGCCTTACTAACTTTTCCTGCCAGAAAAAGGGCAAACAAAAGCGCCAGAGCCCCTCCCGCAGGAGCAAAAATCGCCAGGTTCTCCATAATAAATACATCATCTCCTTGCTATATTAAGAGGTGAATTTGATTGCCTGCAATTATAAAATGGCCAGTCCCAATGTTATAGCCATAAAAACGGTAGCAAGAATACCGGTAATTTTGGCCAGCAATTCATCCAGACCCTTTTTTTTGCCTCCGAAGATGGCCTCACTGCCGCCGGCTATACTACCTGACAATCCTGCACTTTTTCCGGATTGCAACAAAATAGTAGTAATCATAGCTATAGCCAAAATTGTCTGTAATACCAAGAGTATTGTTTTTAGCAATCTTTCACCTCCATTCATAAACCTACACAGGCCAAAGATTATTTTAGCACACATTAATTAGATAGTACAATATTCACCGGCAATTAAAGGAATTCTTCAAAATTTCCCATGCAAGCCGTAAAAAGCTTCTATTCCCCGGTAGATTGAGAACACATCAAGCTCTTCTTCAATTCGTAAAAGCTGATTGTATTTTGCAACCCGGTCAGTTCTGGCAGGTGCACCGGTCTTTATCTGCCCTGCATTAGTTGCCACAGCGACATCTGCTATGGTAGAGTCTTCCGTTTCTCCAGAACGATGGGAAATCACCGAGGTGTAGCCTGCCCTCTTAGCCATTTCAATGGTTTCCAGGGTTTCTGTAAGGGTTCCTATCTGATTGAGCTTTATTAGAATGCTGTTGCAGATATCCAATTCGATTCCCCTGGCTAATCGTTCAACATTAGTTACAAACAGGTCATCACCCACTAATTGGATGCGCCTGCCTAATTTTTCACTCAGCACCTTCCAACCATTCCAGTCATCTTCAGCCAGGCCGTCTTCAATAGAAATAACGGGATATTTTTGAATCAACCGTTCATAGAAATCTACCATTTCTTCTGATGAAAAGACCTGGTTGGTACTATTGAGGTAATACTTATTATCTTTGCATAATTCGGTAGCCGCCACATCCAGAGCCAGGTTGATGTCTTGGCCCGGTCTATATCCGGCTGCTTCGATGGCTTGCAGGATCACGTCGAGAGCCGCCTCATTGGATGGCAGGTTAGGAGCAAAGCCTCCTTCGTCTCCTATTGATGTCCCCAGCCCTTTATCATTGAGTACTTTTTTCAGGCTGTGGTAGACCTCCACGCCCATTCGCAGTCCTTCTGCAAAATTAGCTGACCCGGTAGGGATAACCATAAACTCCTGGATATCAACATTGTTATCAGCATGTTTTCCGCCATTTAGAATGTTCATCATGGGAACCGGTATTTCTCTGGCGTTAACCCCTCCGATGTACTGGTATAAGGGCAAACCCACATGTTTAGCTGCTGCCCGGGCCACCGCCAATGATACTCCCAAAATCGCATTGGCCCCCAATTTGCTCTTATTCTGCGTAGCATCCAGGTCAATCATGGCCATGTCAATATCAACTTGCCTGATTGCCTCCATGCCTATTATTTCTGGAGCAATAATATTATTTACATGTTCAACCGCCTTGAGTACTCCTTTCCCGTTATACCGATTTTTGTCGCCGTCTCTTAATTCCACTGCTTCATGAGCACCCGTTGATGCTCCCGAA
Source organism: Syntrophomonadaceae bacterium (assembly GCA_050949885.1). Taxonomy (GTDB): domain Bacteria; phylum Bacillota; class Syntrophomonadia; order Syntrophomonadales; family Syntrophomonadaceae; genus JBMNGO01. Next base: position 61,446 of record JBMNGO010000002.1, read on the forward strand.
GGGACTATGGCTCTTTCCATCGTCCCATCTTCAAGGATTACCTCTACTTCTACAGTTGGGTTACCTCTAGAATCCAGCACTTCCCGGGCAAAAAGGTCAATAATAGTACTCATCAATTACTCTCCTTTCTTTGTACAATACTGCAAGTATATTTACATCTGCGGGCTATCTTAATTCTGCAAAATGTCCAGCTTTCTCTACTAGAGACCTGCCTGTCATCTCTTTTGGTACAGCAATTCCTAATAGCTCCAGAATAGTAGGAGCAATATCTTCAAGAGATCCATTCTCCCGAAGGCTATTTCCCAGATGATCATTGGAGACGAGCACAAAAGGTACCTGATTAGTTGTGTGGGCAGTATATGGGCTGCCATTTTCCGGTGACAGCATCATTTCACAATTGCCATGATCAGCCGTGATGATAACAATTCCATTGAATTTCAGTACCTCTTTAACTACCTGCATCAAACACCAATCAACGGTCTTGATCGCTTGGATGGCTGCTGGCAGTACCCCGGTGTGCCCTACCATGTCAGGATTGGCATAGTTTATAATTATCACATCATAGTACTCTCTTCGGATCTCCTTAATAACCCTCTCTGTTACCTCTATGGCGCTCATTTCCGGTTTAAGGTTGTATGTCTCAATTTTAGGGGAAGGGATTAGGACTCTGTCTTCCCCTGGATTGGGTTCTTCAACACCGCCATTGAAGAAAAAAGTAACATGGGCATACTTTTCCGTCTCAGCAATTCTCAGCTGTCTTAGCTGGTGCGCTGCCAATACCTCACCCAGGGTATTATCCAAGTTTTGGGGAGTAAAGGCCACCGGAGCAATTATATCCACGTCATACTGGGTCATACAGACAAAATGAACCTGGGGACGAACCTCCCGGGGAAAAGTGTTTAGTTCAGGGTCAACAAAAGCACGAGTTATTTGTCTGGCCCGATCGGCCCGAAAATTAAAGAAAATTACTGCATCCTGGTCTTTTACAGTTCCAACCGGATTGGCTTTTTCGTCAATAATCACTACCGGCTCTACAAATTCATCACTTATACGGGCTTCGTAACTGTCCTGGATAGCTGCAAAAGCATTAGCTGCTTTATTTCCTTGACCCAGAACCATAGCCTGATATGCCTTTTCAATCCGATCCCACCGGTTGTCCCGGTCCATGCCGTAGAACCTTCCCCCCAGGGTAGCAATTTTTCCCAAGCCCACCTGTTTAAATTTATCCTCCAGGGCAATTATATAATTTTGAGCAGTCTTGGGCCCTACATCTCTTCCATCCAAAAAAGCGTGGATGTATACCTCTCTCATCTGTTGCTGTTGGGCCATATCTAAAAGTGCGAACAAGTGGCTAAGGTGGCTGTGAACCCCACCATCAGATAACAGGCCCATAAAATGTATGGCACCCTGATTTTTTTTTGCATAGGCAAAAGCTTTGATGAGTTCAGGATTGGAAAAAAAAGATCCATCCTCAATAGCTTTGCTGATCCGAGTAATTTCTTGATAAACTACTCTTCCCGCTCCTATATTAAGGTGTCCAACCTCAGAGTTGCCCATTTGCCCGGAAGGCAGCCCCACCTCTATGCCGCTGCAGGTTAACAAGGTATGGGGATATTTGCTTTGTAAGGTCAGAAAGTTTTCAGGGTTGGCCAGGGAGATAGCATTATCCTCGGTTTCCGCCCCGCTCCCCCAACCGTCCAAAATCATTAGAACCAGAGGCCTACTACTCATTTTGTGCCACCTCCAGGATCTCAAAAAAAGATTCCGGCATCAGACTGGCGCCTCCTACCAATGCACCGTTAATGTCCTTTTCATCTAGAAATTCCTTGATGTTCTTTCCGTTTACACTGCCCCCGTAGAGGATCTTGACCTGTTGGGCAGTGGACCTGCCAAACCTTTTTTCTAACATTTCCCTAATAAAGCAGCACATGTTCTGGGCATCATCACTGGTAGCATTAATTCCCGTGCCTATTGCCCAGACAGGCTCATAAGCTATTATGGGCAGAATATCCAAAAGAACTAAATCCTTTAAGTCATGATCTAGCTGACCCTTTACTACCTGCAGAGCCAGGTTGTTCTCACGCTCCTGCAGGGTCTCTCCCACACACAAGATGGGAATTAACCCGGCCGCCAGGGCCGCATGCATCTTCCGGTTTATTATGGTGTCAGTTTCCCCCATAATCTGGCGGCGTTCTGAGTGGCCTATAATCACATATTCACATCCTACATCCACCAGCATCTCAGGCGACACCTCGCCGGTATAAGCCCCTTTGGTTTCCCAGAAGAGATTCTGGGCACCAATTTTTACAGCCGAACCGGTACAAAGTTTACTGAGAACTGGTAGGCCGATAAAAGAAGGGCAGATTACTATTTCCACATTCTTAACCCTATCTAATAACGGAAATAAGTGGGCAGCAAATATTTCTATATCATGCTGATTTTTATTCATCTTCCAGTTGGCGACAACTGTTCTCTTGCGCACAAAATCCGCCCCCCTTACTCTCAACACGGGTTTAAGACCCGGCTACACCCGAAAGCTCAATTTCACATACAGCTACCCCAGGTAAGGTGATTCCTTCCAAAAATTCCAGGGTAGCCCCCCCCCCTGTAGAAATATGGGTAATCTTTTCGTTGAAGCCCATTTTCTGTACGGCGGCAGCAGTTTCTCCCCCTCCTGCCACACTTACGGCAGATGATTCGGCTATAGCTCGGGCAACAGCTTCTGTACCGGCAGCAAAGGGCTGGTACTCAAAGACTCCCATGGGGCCATTCCATATTATGGTCTTGGCCCGGGCAATAGCTTTTCTATACTTTTCTCTAGTTTTGGGCCCAATATCCAATATCATCATTTCGTTAGAGACCTCATTAACATCTAATACCCGGGTGGAGGCAGTAGCAGATATTTCCCCAGCCACTACCACATCCTCAGGCAACAGTATTTCCACTTTCCTTGCCTTGGCCTTTTCCACCAGTTTCCGGGCATCTTCCAGCAAATCCTCTTCATGCAGTGATTTGCCGATATTGTGTCCCATAGCTTTGAGAAAGGTATTAGCCATACCTCCACCAATAAGGATGATATCCAATTTGTTTATAAAGTTATCTATCAAACCAAGTTTGTCAGAGATCTTGGCTCCCCCCATAATAGCCATCTTCGGGCCTTCAGGGTTGTCCAAAACCTTTTGCAGCATACTCACTTCCCTCTCCATCAAAAAGCCTGCATAGGCGGGAAGAAAATCTGCTACCCCCACAGTTGATGAATGAGCTCGGTGGGCGGTGCCAAAGGCATCATTTACAAACAAGTCCCCCAAGGAAGCAAATTGTCGTGACAGATCACGGTCATTTTTCTCTTCACCAGGATTAAACCGAACATTTTCCAGGACCAACACCTGGCCTGGTTTTAAATCAGCTACCTTTTTTTCTACCTCCGGTCCTACGGTAGCGCTGGCCAAAGTAACAGGAGTATTGACCAATTCCTGTAAACGGGCGCCAACTTTCTTAAGGCTGTATTTTTCCTCAGGTTGCCCTTTAGGTCTGCCCAGATGGCTCATTAAAATCAGACGCCCCTGGTTCTCAATAACATAATTAATGGAAGGCAAGGCTGCCCTAATTTTTGTATCATCGATTATATTGCCCTCCTTGTCCTGGGGCACGTTAAAATCGACCCTCATTAATACCCTTTTTCCTTTTATTTCAGCATCCTTAATACTTCTCAAAATTACCACTCACCTTCCCATATCATCATTTTCTCCCTGCTATATAGGCAATAGCATCAACCACTCTAGCTGAATAACCCCATTCGTTATCATACCAAGCTATAACTTTGGCCATACGGTCTCCCATTACCATGGTGAGCAATCCATCAACAACCGCTGAGTTTTCTTCCCCCCGGTAATCAGATGATACCAGAGGTTCTTCAGTATATTTTAATATTCCCTTCATTTTTCCCTGGCTGGCAGCTTGGAAAGCTTTGTTGATATCTTCTGAACTGGCCTTTTTCTCCAATTCAACGGTCAGATCGACCAGTGACACATTAGGGGTGGGCACCCGGATAGCCAGCCCATCCAGCTTGCCCTTTAATTCCGGAATGACCTCACCTACAGCACTAGCAGCCCCAGTGGTAGTAGGTATTAAAGAAATGGCAGCAGCTCTGGCTCTCCTTAAATCGTTATGTTCCAAATCTAAAACCCTCTGATCATTGGTATAAGAATGGATAGTATTCATCATTCCTTTAACTATGCCGAATTCTTCCATTAAAACCTTGGCCACCGGCGCCAAACAATTGGTAGTGCAAGAAGCGTTGGAAATAATGTCGTACTGGGGAAGATATTTGTCATGGTTCACTCCCATAACTATAGTAAAATCTACATTTTTGCCAGGAGCTGTAATAATTACTTTTGAAGCTCCCGCCTGGAGGTGCTGGGCAGCCTTATCCCGGCTCCGGAACTTCCCGGTACCTTCCACAATGAAACTTACTCCCATTTCCTTCCAGGGCAATTCAGAAGGATTTTTCACTGATAGGTACTTTATCTTTTTCCCATCAATAATCAGGTTTTCATTATCACAACTAACCGTACCCTTATATTCCCCGTGGATGGAATCATATTTGAACAAATGACTGCTGGCCTTGATGCTCCCGATGTCATTAACCGCCACGAGCTCAAGGTCATCCCTCTGTAAAGCTATTCTTCCTACCAGACGGCCAATTCGCCCGAAGCCATTAATCGCTATCTTTACTGTCAAATTTACCACCCTTTCCGTTAATTATTTTTTTCACAGCACCTTCGTCGGTTATCAGCACCTTTGGATAACCACTTTTAAGTACCGCTTTAATTGCTTCTGCTTTATTGCTGCCGCCAGCAACCGCCACAATTATATTGACATTAGCCAAATCTGTTAGTTCCAGGCCGATTCCGGGCACTTCATATACTATTTTGCCCTGATTGTCAAAATAATATCTAAGGGCTTCCCCGGTTGCTCCCTGGCGGTGCAAAAAATCAATTTCTCCTGCTGAGAGACCGCGTCTTTTGGCCATTTCCTCCGCCACCCCGATTCCGTGAACCAATATGTGGCATGATCTAATAGTATCTACGATTTTTTTGATATGGACATCCTCTTTTAGTATGTGAGCAGTCTCTTCTTCCAAATAATCCGGTATGTGGAGAAGCCGGTACTGCCCTTTTACTGCCCGGGCAATTGTGGCAGCAATGGTTCCGGCCTGCAGTTCCATTTCTTCTCCCAGCCCTCCCCGGGCAGGAATAGCCATTATATCTATAGGCCGAGGATTATTACAAATGGCATCAGCCATGGCAGCCAGGGTAGTTCCTCCCGATACAGCAATAACCGAGCCCGCAAACCAGTTCCGTTGCAAATAATTGGCTGCCGCTCTGCCCATTTCCCTTTTGGCCAAATGGTTGGTTGAGGAGTCACCAGGCACAATCAATACTTCTTGAAGATTAAACTCCTTTTGCATAATCTCTGTAAGCACCCGCGTATCAAAAAGAAAAGGTATAAATTGATCAAGATCCTGCAGTATCGCTTCGCCTGTAGAGCACAGGTAAATACCCCCAGGGGTCCAGGAAATAAAACCTCTGGCTTTTAAGATTTCCAATTCCCGCCGCACAATTCTTTCGGAAAGTCCCAATTGACGCCCTAGCTGTCTTCTCCCTACCGGCTGCTGATGCAATACCCGCCACAGTATACTGTATCTAATTTTCATTATCTCCAGGGTTTCAGGCGCAAAATTCTGCAATAATGTGAATATCCTTTCCATATGGCTCCTTTTTTGATGACAATTTTCGTGCTGTTAAAAGTTAAACTACCCTGTTATTATTATTTTATAAGTACTTAAAAGTTTTTGGGACGTATTTGGCTGGTAGGGGCAAAAATGTCCCAAGGCCTTTATAAAAAATACAGTTTTGCGAGAACTGCTACTAGTTAAGTATACCATACTTTCCGCCTAATTAAGAGACCATTCCACTTATACAAGGAAACAAGGTGGAGTTGAGTTTAAAATTGCAGCATATGGTCTACCGGTAAGACAAAAGTGGTTGCTATACTCTCATTTATCACTTTCTGAGTATGGAGATGGTGCTCAAGTTTATCTAACTTTTTCTTTTCACTGTATTCTTTAATTGCCTGAGTAATAAAAGGTACCTCGTCATCTTCTACACAGCTTACTAGGGTTACACTACCCTTCCTCATAAACCCTCCCGTGCTGCTTAACCATGTCATCCGGAATCCCTTGGCAGCCAGTTTTTCAGACAATCCTGGAGCCAATTGGTCACTAATTACGGTGATTATCATTTTCATGTTCCATGCCCCCTTTATTTGCCAGAGAATAGGCATTAATTATATCACTGCGGCTGATTATCCCCAGGAGTTTGGTGGGATCAAGGGGATCAACCACGGGTAACCTTCCCACATCGCCACCAGCCATTTTTTGGATAGCCTGGCGAACACTGTTATGAGGATTTAATGTAAGTAAATTGGTACCAACCACTGTTTCAAGAGTAATCAAGGTACTGCCTTTTTTTATTTTTCGGTGAATATCTTCTTGGGTGACAATTCCAATCAGCTGTCCATCCTTGACGACCGGGAAACCGGTAAAAGAGTACTGCTGCATGATTTCCCTGGCTGATATTAGGTCCATATCTGCATCCATTACAACCACATCAGTAGTCATTACTTTTTCAACAGGAATAGTGGCCATTAAGTCAATGTCCTCCCTGTTCCCTGTATCCAAACCCATGCGGGCCAGCCTTTCGGTAAATATAGATTCTGGGTGCAACCCGCTGGCAACCAGTGAGCTTATAACACATACAATCATTAGAGGCAAAACAATCATATAGTTATCGGTCATTTCAAAGAGCATTATTATCCCCGTAACCGGTGCCTGCGACATGCCGGCAAATACCCCGGCCATACCTACCAGGGCATACGCTCCGAAAGGAGCCGTGAGTTCCGGGAAAAGACTGTTCAATATATAACCGAAACTCCCTCCCAACATGGCTCCCATAAAAAGACTGGGACCAATAACCCCGGCCGATCCTCCAGAACCTATAGTAAGGGAAGTAGCCAGCAGTTTTAAAAATAGTAACACCACCATAAGTTTCAGGGTCAGTCCATTATCTAATACGGTCTCTATGGTGTTATAACCTAATCCAAAAATTTGAGGAAAATAAAGGCCTATTACCCCAATCAAGAGGCCTCCTACGGCGGGCTTTAGGTATTCCGGGATACCATGCTGCCAATTGGCAAAAAAGTCTTCAATCCTATAGAGCGTCTTTATGTAGAGAACCGCGAAAATCCCGGACAGGATCCCCAATACAAGGAAAAACAAAATTTCGGCACTGTGCACCAGATTATATTGCTGAATGAAAAAAGCCGGATAGTTGCCTAAAACAGCCCGGCTGATGGTTGCTGAGGTAACCGAGGAAATCACTATTAATATAAATTTGGTGGTCACAAACTCTCCCAGAATTATCTCCTGGGCAAACAAGACTCCCCCGATGGGGGCATTGAAGGTAGCAGAAATCCCCCCTGCTGCTCCGCAGGCCACTAGTGTCTTTAAGATCCCCGGGGAGAGCTTTAAGAATTGTCCCACAGCAGAACCCAGGGCAGCTCCTATGTGAACTATTGGCCCCTCTGTTCCTCCTGAACCTCCAGATCCTAAGTTAACGGAAGTGGCAACAAATTTGGTAATAGCCAGGCGTGGACTAATAATGCCATCTCTCTGGGCCACTGCTGCCATAACCGGGGATACACCTGGACCCCGGACCTCCTTATCTATAAAACAAACGATCAGGCCAACCAGAAGGCCACCTAAAGCTGGTAATAGGACTATATAAAAGTTCCCCATCAATCCTTCCAGTACCTTTTCGCCTCCAGAAAAAAACAGGATTTCAGCATAGCCAATGGCTTTTCGAAAGCCAATACCTGCAAACCCGGTTATCGTCCCAATTATTCCTGCTATAGCCAAAAGGAAGGAAGAGTCAGTCCAAAAATATTTCTTTGTATATCTGCCTAAATGCTCATTTCCAAGCAACATTATTTATCATCCTAATCGATTTCGAATTATACTATAAATTTAAGGCAGATTAAGTTTTATACCTTTTCCGTGCCATGGTAGATTGGATTCCCATCTCCTGCCGGTACTTGGCGACTGTTCTTCTGGAAATTCTTATACCTCTGTCCATCAACTTCTTAGCAATGGCTTGATCACTTAAGGGTCTGGTAGGGTCTTCCCCAGACACAATTTCTTCTATTATATATTTAATACTTCTGGAAGAAACACATTCATTACCACAAAAGAGATTGACCCCACCGCTGAAAAAGTACTTCATTTCAAATAATCCTTGCGGGGTTTGAATGTATTTATTACTGGTAGCACGGCTTACGGTAGATTCATGAACATCCACCAGATCAGCTATTTCCCTCAATTTTAAAGGTTTTAAGTATTCAATTCCTTTGTCCAAAAACTCTTTCTGAATTTCTACAATGGTGAGAGCCACTTTGTAGAGAGTGCGACGTCTTTGTTCTATGCTTTTAATCAACCAAATGGCTGACCCCATTTTATCTTCTAAATATTTTCTGGTATCCGGTGAAAATGATTCAGGTTGCCGCATTAGGGTCTCATAAAAGTTGTTAATTCTAAGCCGGGGAAATTGAAACTCATTGACTATTACCACATATTCCCCTTCAATTTTCTCCACAAAAACATCGGGCATAATATATTTAATACCTGCATCATAACTGTATTGGCGTCCTGGGCGGGGATCCAGAGTCCTTATAGTATCACAGATTTCCTGAATTTTTTGTACCGGCAAAGACAATTCATGGGCAATTTTATTCAGGTTTCCCCTGCCCAAATCCGCTAAATAGTTTTCCACTATTTGTCTGGCTACAGGACAGTCTTTTCCATAGTGCTTCAGTTGCAAAAGCAAGCACTCCGACAAGTTGCGGGCTCCTACTCCGTGCGGATGAAAGGATTGAATAATACCGAGGACTTCTTCCACCCGTTCTATTGAAACATTGTACTTTTGCGCAACCTCTTCCAGGCCTACGTTTATATAGCCATTGCTGTCAATACTTCCAATGAGATAAGTGCCTATTATCGTATCTTCTTGATCCTTGCTCTCCAGGCGCAGCTGGAATTCCAGATGCTCATAAAGACTGGGCCTTTGAGTAAGGAATTGATCAATAGAACTCTCTTCATACTGTTCCCTTTGGGTCAGAGCAATATTATGGTGCCCATAGGAGTCTAGCCATTCCCGAATCTTGGCCAGGTTGTAATCCCTTTCCTCCACCTGCTCCTCTTTTTCTTCCAAAAAAGGGTTTTCCACCAGTTCCTTCTGAATATGTTCCATCAGTTCCAGAGTAGACATTTGCAGAATTGCTATAGCCTGATGAAGCTCAGGAGTAATAAGGAGTCTTTGCTGCTGTTCCAGGATGACTTCATTTGTCAACCTCATGCACATACCCCGCTTCCTGAATATCCAGAATCATAAAGCTATTTTACAAATTCGGCAAAAAACATTTTTTCCCTGCTTGGGCTAAACCTTAGGATTCTGTCCGTTTATCTTTTCTGCCAGGTCTTCCAACTTCCTCATCCGGTATGCCACGCCCGATTTGCTCAAAGGAGGATCGATCATCATTCCTAATTCTTTTAAAGTGTAATCGGGATGTTCAATTCTTAATATAGCTAATTCTTTTATTTGCTGGGGTAGTTTTTCCCACCCTTTAGAATTAATCAGTTCTTTGATGAACTCTATCTGTCGCAATGAGGCATTAATGGTTTTTGATAAATTGGCGGTCTCGCAGTTTACCTGACGGTTAACCTGGTTGCGCATAGACTTGAGAATTCTGACATTTTCAAATTGCAAAACCCCTTTATGAGATTCTATGATACGTAGAAAGTCCACTATTTTTTCGCTTTCTTTAATATATAAAACAATGTTGCTTTTTCTTTCTATCATTTGAGCTTCCAGGTGATATTTTTTCAGAATTTTTTTTATACCGGAGGCCATTTTAGTATCATTTAGCACCAGCTCAAGGTGGTATTCGCTTTCCGGCCGGTTAATAAAGCCCCGGCATAGAAAGGTGCCCCGGATAAAAGCCCTTTTGCAGCAATTGCGGGTTACCAGCTTCCAGTTGATCTTTCCCCGGTCGGTTATTCCTAGTTCCTCCAAAATCCATACCTGGCCAGGACTGAAAGAGGTATTTACCTCAAAGATGCGGTTCTTGTTGAAGCCTCTTTGCCGCCCAATGTTTACAGATGGGGTTAAGTGGTAGTTTTGTTTCAACAGTTTAAAAATTTTCCTGGCTGAGGCTGCATTTGACACAATGGCCTGCAAAATTGGCTTATTTTCGTCCTGATACTTGAGCTGCGGTCCAATTGAAAGCAACATGGCTGACAACTCAGCCTTGCGGCAGCATTCTTTGGCCGGAATAATTCGTGCAATTTCATTTCTTACCTCATTGGAAAAACTCATCAATATCAATCCCGATTGTTTTTAGAATCACCCTGGCCAGTTGCCGGGGATCATGCCAGGCAACTGTGTGGTCTGAAACCAAATTACATTCTAATAATTCTATTCCCATGGCTTGAATTTTATCACGATTAAACCTGACGGGTACTGCCTGTTCCTCTTTATACCTTATTAAACGATCTTCATCAATATTACCAGAATTCACCACAGCATAGTCAATTATTTGTCTGTTGTTTAAGTGCTGGTTAATTGCTGCAATGTGGTCTTCAGCAGAATAGTCGTCTGTCTCGCCTTTCTCGGTCATAATATTGCATACATAAATAACTTGGGCAGGAGATGCTTCTATGGCTTCGGCCACTCCCTCAACCAGAAGATTGGGAATTATACTGGTGTAAAGACTGCCCGGTCCAATAACTACTGCGTCTGCCTGCATTATAGCTTCAATGGCATCCGGAACCGGAAGGCATCTTCCCTCGCAAATTAGAAATACTCGGTCAATCTTGGCATCGTAGTTTCTAATGGCTGTTTGGCCGCATATCACAGTCTCATCTGCCATAACGGCTCCCAGATTAACTGGCTGCAGGGTTACCGGTATTACTTTGCCTCGCACTGCCAAGACTTTGCTAACTTCTTTAATTGCTGAAATAAAATCGCCAACTATTTCGGTAAGAGCTACCAAAAGTAAATTGCCCAGGTTGTGCCCTTTGAGACTCCCTTCCTGGCGAAAGCGGTGCTGAAAGACTTTATCCATCAAGGTTTCCGTATCCGCAAGAGCAACCAAACAATTACGAATATCTCCCGGGGGTAATACTCCCATTTCATTCCGCAAACGCCCCGAACTGCCGCCGTCGTCAGTTACAGTAACCACTGCCGTTAATTGCGAGGTATACTCCTTTAAGCCTTTTAATAGAACAGATAATCCTGTACCTCCTCCAACAACAACAATCTTGGGTTCATTTGATTTAACTCTCATCTTTCCCCCCACTTTTATTCTTTAAAATATCTCTATGCCTTATTATGATATTGTAGCCAGACTTTTTAAGCTGTTTAGCAACATAATTAGCCAGAACAACCGATCTATGCTGCCCCCCGGTACACCCTATGGCAACCGCCAGATTAGTCTTTCCTTCTTCCATATAATAAGGAATCAAAAACTTCAACAGGTTTAAGAAACGGCGTAAAAAACCCTTGGTTACCGGAGAGCCCAGAACATAGTCTATTACCTCCTGGTCCTCCCCGGTCATGTTCCTCATCAATGGGTCATAGTAAGGATTGGGTAAAAACCTTACATCAATTACAATATCGGAATCAAGAGGAATCCCCATTTTATAGCCAAAGGACTCTACGTTAACGGAAAATCCTCCTGATTGATGATCACTATAAAGTTGCTTTAATTCTTCTTTTAGTTCCCGCGGAGTAAGAGGGGAAGTATCTATTACTACGTTAGCTTTGCCTCGTAACTCCTCCAGCATTGATCTTTCGGTTCTGATAGCATCCAGCAGGGTAGAAGTACTAATGAAGAGAGGATGACGACGCCTGGACTCCTTAAAGCGACGTACCAGCACCTCATCTGAAGCCTCCAAAAATACAATTTCATAGGGAAGTTTATATTCATCCAGCACTTTCAAGGCCTGGGTTAATTCAACGTAAAATTGCCCTCCCCCGCGAATATCAATTACCAGGGCTACTCGTTTAACTCTTCCTTCAGAATGCATACTCAGTTCCGTAAATTTGACCAGGAGCGCCGGTGGCAGATTATCAACGCAGTAATACCCCATATCCTCAAGACAGTTTATCACCTGGGTTTTTCCGGCTCCTGACAGACCGGTTATAATCAATATATGCATGTTTTCATTTTCTTTTTCCATTCTTTGAAGCCCCCTCTCCCTCGAAGGTTTGCAACCTTTTGGGGATCAATCTTCAGCTTTTCCATAATCCTTTTGCCATACTCCAGGTTTCCTACTGAGGACGGGAAATGAGCATCACTGTTGATAATAAAATCTACTCCCAGTCGATCTGCTTTCATTATATCAGAAATGGGCGGGTATTCATGAGCACAATTGATTTCAAACATTACACCATATTTAACGCAGGCGTCAGCAACTTCTTCGATATCTACTTGAAAAAAAAGGCCTGGATGAGAAAGAATATCCAGCCGCGGATTATTTTTGATGGCTTGTACACAGGCCCGGGTATTGGCTTTGATGGCCTTATTCCTCCATTTCCCGGAAAAATGCCGCAGGGAATTTTGCCCAAAAATTTCCCATCCATCTTTCACTGAACCTGGCAGGGTATATGGATGGAGTCCAGCAATTAAAATATCCAATTCCTCAACCACCTCTGGTGGTATATCCAGATTTCCCTCAGCATCTCTAATATTTGCTTCGGCTCCCAGCAGGATCAAGAGGTCTTCATTGTTTTCCTGCAGATCCTTTAGCTTTTGTCTCATTTTTCTAAAGTCTTGAATACTATTTACTCCAATTACTGCAGCCAGGGGGCCATGATCGGTAATGGCAATTTCTTTTAATCCTTTGGCCCGTGCTGCAGCCACTATTTCCTTTTCGGTTTGCCTGCCATCGCTGTAGTGGGAATGAGTATGGTAATCACCCAGAAACAATGTTAATTCTCCCAAGTTCCTTTCTGATACCCCCACATCTATTTAGCCAGTTCTGTTTTTAGAAAATCAATCACCTTAACCGGAGTAGGATTTACGCCATATTCCAACGCCAGGTAATAACTGGCGTAATCCCCCACGTAAGTTAAGGAAAAGAACCGGGCCAGAAAACCTACGCCTTCACTTTGAACTTCGATGATCCTGCCTACTTTATCCTGGATAATCTTTTTGGTTATTTCAATCCGCCTGTTGATCCGTTCACTGGCGAATTTATCTCTAAGAATAATTACCGCCATTTGCGCAATCAATTCGGGCGGCCATTCAAAGCCTACGATCTCGTTGTGGTTTAGTTCAGGAAAAACATTAAAATAAGCCAGGCTTTTGGCATTCTCGTTAATCTGCCCTTTCCATCTCATGGCGGCTGTTTCTGAAACTCCTGCCGAACCCCAGATTACTGGAATTTTCCCTTTAATCAACCGAGCAATTTCCCGGGCCTGATTTTTAGGAGGTTCAATGGCGGGGATTAGACTTTCCCGAAGTTTTTCCAACGCCAGGGCAGTCTCTTCCAACTCCAGCCTGGCTCCTGATAAAAGGCCAAGCTGTTCCAGCACCAGGGCCAAGGGAGCAAAAAGGTGCCCCGTGGCAGCCCGGGGAACCAGCCCCACCGGAATTTTCACCACTCCGCAGCCATTTTGGGCAGCCAGGCTCTCCAGTTTTCCTCCGCTGGTAATACAAATGATGGACGCTCCTCGATCTCGGGCTTTGTGGAAAGAACTCAAGGTTTCTTCAGTGTTCCCTGAATAACTTATTGCCAGGAACAGGGTGTTTTCATTGACAAATTTAGGCACATCATAATCCCGGTTGACTATTACCGGAATATCCACCCTCGGCATAGCAAAACTTCTTAGAATATCTCCTCCAATGGCTGATCCTCCCAGTCCAGATATCACAACCTGCCGGTATTCCCGTGTATACCGGGAGATATGGGTAAGGTCCATACTCAGACTGGTCCTAAACTGTTCGGGAAGATCAAAAAGATATTTTTCCATCTGTTCAGGTGTAAGGTTTGTACTCAAGCTTTTTCCCCCTGTCTGTTTGTAATACTGCGGCCACACAGCCGTAAAGTCCTACATTGTCTCCCAAGCCGGTAAACTCCAGTTTAAGTTTTTCCCTATGCATAGGAAATACGTTCTTTTCGACCTGTTCTCGCAAGGGCCGTTCTATAAGTCTCTGATAGCCTAGAGCCACCCCTCCTCCCAGGACTACTATTTCGGGGTTTAGTAGATTGACCAGATTGGCAATCCCTATTCCCAGGAAGTAAATCACTTCATCCACTATTGCCTGGGCTAGAGAGTCTCCTTGTTCCGCCGCCATTCCTACTTCTCTGGCTCCGGGTGATCCCGCCAGGGCTCCGGTTCTATCGGACAGGCTCTGGGCCTTTTTGGCAATAGCCCGACCGGATACTATGGCCTCCAAGCATCCCTGGCGTCCGCAGGCGCAAAAGGGACCTGAAGGATCCACTACTATGTGCCCAAATTCCCCCGCCCCGCCCATAGAGCCCCGGTAAATTTGACCGTCCAGGATCAACCCACAACCGACCCCGGTACTGACTGTAATATATAATAGATGCCGGTAGCGCTGGTTTTGGCCGAAAAAAAATTCCCCCCAAGCAGCCATATTAGCATCTTTCTCTACTATAAGGGGTTTTTTGATTCTGGCTTCCAGCTCTCTCTTTATTTCCACCCGATTCCATTTCAGGTTGGGAGAGTCGTGGATCACCAATTCGGGATAGGATATAGGTCCGGGTACACATATTCCAACCGCATCAATTTGGCTATAATCAGTACCGCTCTTATTAATAATATATTCTACACTGGAAGAAATATCAGCGATTATGTCACCAGCACTGCGTTCGCTCCTGGTCATGATCTTGACGGTTTCCAGAATATCTCCCGCTTTCGTAGCAATACCTGTAAGGATCTTAGTTGCTCCAAGATCTACCGCAACAATTTTGCCCCCCAAATTAATCACCCTGATATTATTTTTTTCCTATAAATGCACAATTGTCCCGCACCATTTATTGTGCAAGGCAAGAACCGCCCCGCTTGCCTGCGGGGTTTTTCTGTATAGTTATGTTGCCCTATTGCTATTAATTTTATGGGAATTATGTTGGTTTAATAATGGAAATCGAAAGAGCTGTTATCACGGACAAAATAGCTTATCAGGAAACTAATCAGGCTGAGAACCAGTGCACTTAGTACAGCCCAGCCAAAACCGTGAATATCAAAACCGCGAATGGTAATGGAGGTAATCCAGAGCATAAAACCATTGATTACAAAGGTGAATAATCCCAGGGATAATATATTTAATGGCAGGGTGAATAACAACAGGAGGGGACGTATTACTGCATTGATAATACCAAGAAAAATCGACCCGACAATAGCTGCCCAAACCGTAAGCTCAAATCCTTTTAAAAGAGCGGCGGTCAGTACTATAGCCGCAATATTGAGCAGCCATCTTAAAATCCAGCCTTGTACCATATTTATTCCTCCTTTGCTATAATCCCTTTTTTTCAGTATATTATTCTTTATCCCCTAATTCAATTGATTATTACATAATATTGATGGTTTCGAACTATTCTCTGGGACATCATCATATTTTGCCCTTTTGATGCAGACAATTATAAACATTTTCAGCCGCTGGGCGATTCATACCTGCTACCGAGGCGATTTCCTCCAGCGAAGCCTCTTTTATCCTCTTTACCGAACCAAAATGATTAAGAAGGTTTTTCTTTCTCTTTTCTCCTATTCCCGCTATGCTGTCCAGGATTGATTTCTTCATTTTCCTGGACCCCAATTTCCGATTGTACTCAACAGCAAAACGATGGGCTTCATCCCTTATACTCTGCAACAGCTTAAGTGCTTCGTTGCGGCGGGATAGTACCAAAGGCCTTTTGGCGCCGGGGGAATATATCTCCTCATTTTTTTCCGCCAGGCCAAATAGCGGGACTTTCACACCTAATTCCTGGAGAACTCTTTTAACGGTATTTACCTGCCCCAGCCCCCCGTCGATTATCAATAAATCCGGTTCAGGCGAAAATGATGGATCACCCTCTCTGGCTCTCAGAAAGCGTCTTTTTACCGCTTCAGCCAGAGAGGCAAAATCATCGTTTTGATCCCTTCTAATCTTGAAGTGCCGGTATTGCTTGGGAGCAGGCTGGCCATCCTCAAATACTGCCATTGAGGCTACGGTATCCGTTCCTCCAGAATGAGATATATCAAAACATTCAATCCTCCGGGGGATAACCTCCAGGTTGAGCACCCGGCTCAACAAAAGGAGTTTTTCTTGGACCTGGTGGTCCTTTTGGGTTTTCTCCTCCCAGAGCAGGCGTGCATTGTAAAGAGCCATATTGAGCATTCTTTTCTTCTCTCCCTGGCGGGGAGATTTGAGTTTAACGTGGGCTCCCCTGCTTTTAGCCAGCCAGGCTTGGATTAAACCTGGTTCCTGGGGCAGCTGATTAATTAGAATCTCCGGGGGAATATCAGCATTTTCACTGTAATAATGTTTAATAAAAAATCCTGCTATTTCAGCCGGCTCCTCATTAATGGCGGCATGCAGCCAGAAGGTATCTTTAGCTAGTATTTTCCCTGCACGGATTTTAAAGACCAGGGCCAGACTTTCTGCCGGGTCGGCCACCAAACCGATTATATCCAGATTCAAGGGTGAGGAAAGAACAACCTCCTGTCTTTCACCTATCCTTTTTATGCCAGCAATCTGATCCCTTAGCCGGGCTGCTTTTTCAAATTCCTGATGTTTGGCTGCTTCCCGCATCTCCTGGTCCAGTTTAAGAATTATATCCCCTGCATTGCCTTCCATTACAGCTACCAGGTCTTCCACTACCCTACGATATTCTTCAGCAGATACCTGGCCTGAACAAGGAGCCAGGCACTTGCCCATATCACGGTTTAAGCAGGGCCGGTTCTGTTGCTTGAGCAGACGGCAGGTTCGCAAAGGAAAGATACTGGTAAGGGTTTTTACTGTCTCCCGCAATGACACCACATCCGTATAAGGTCCAAAATACTTGGAAATACCGTCCTTTTCCTCTCTGACAATGCAAATCCGTGGGAATCGATCACCCAGGGTTATCTTTAGATAGGGGTAGGTTTTATCATCTCGCAGGGCTATATTATACCGTGGCTGGTACTCCTTGATCAGATTGTTTTCCAAGATGAGGGCTTCCACCTCAGTGTTGGTCACGATGAAATCAAGGTCCATCACTTTAGTCATCATCACCCGCACTTTGGGGTCAAGGTTTTTTGGGGCTTGGAAATAGGATCGGATACGATTCCGGAGAATTTTGGCCTTCCCTACATAAATAATATTCCCCTTGTGGTCCTTAAACAGGTATACGCCTGGTTGCTGGGGAATATTTTGCAGGCGTTCCTTCATAGTAAATCACTCCGTGTTATAATGTCTCACATAGGGTTAGCATCTTAAAACCTCTTTAAGGTATTTGCCCGTATAGGAATGGGCATTCCTGGTTATTTCCTCCGGGGTTCCCTGGGCAATGATTCTGCCTCCGTCTTCTCCCCCTTCGGGCCCTAGGTCAATGATATGGTCGGCAGATTTGATCACATCCAGGTTATGTTCGATAATCAATACAGTATTGCCTGTATCTACTAACTTACAGAGAACATTAAGCAGTTGTCTTACATCATCCGGGTGTAACCCCGTAGTGGGCTCATCCAGGATATACAAGGTTCTGCCAGTGGATCTTTTGGACAATTCGGTAGCCAGTTTGACCCTTTGGGCTTCACCTCCGGAAAGGGTAGGAGCAGGCTGCCCCAGTTGCAGATACCCTAGCCCTACATCCTGCAGGGTTTTTAATTTCCGCTGGACTTTAGGTACAGCATCAAAGAATTCGACTGCCTCAGCAACTGTCATAGAAAGAACATCAGCAATGGTTTTGCCCTTATATTTTACTTCCAGGGTCTCCCGATTATATCTTTTGCCTTTACAGACTTCGCAGGGAATATACACATCGGGCAGGAAATGCATTTCTATTTTTATAATCCCATCCCCTGTACAAGCCTCACATCGGCCCCCTTTTACATTAAAACTGAAACGGCCTTGATTAAATCCCCGGATACGCGCTTCTTCCGTGTTGGCAAATAATTCTCGGATACCGTCAAAGGCACCGGTATAGGTAGCTGGATTGGACCGTGGAGTACGCCCAATGGGGGATTGGTCTATATTTATTACTTTGTCGATTTCTTCAATACCTTCCACTGACTGATACTTTCCGGAACGTTGGCGGCTCCTATGCAAGTGCTTCATCAAAACCGGATATACAATATCCTCTACCAGAGTGCTTTTACCTGAACCAGATACTCCGGTTATTGCTACCATTTTCCCCAGCGGTATTTCTACATCGATATTTTTCAGGTTGTGTTCCGCTGCGCCCCTGATTATTAAACTCTTTCCATTGCCGGCCCTGCGGCTCTCTGGAACATTGATAGATAGCTGGCCTGACAGGTATTTACCCGTAATGGAATCCTGGGCCCGCATAATATCCTCCAGGCTGCCCTGAGCCACTACTCTTCCGCCATAAATTCCGGCATTGGGCCCTATGTCTACTATATAGTCGGCGTTTCTAATAGTATCCTCGTCGTGTTCCACCACTATGACAGTGTTGCCCAAATCCCTCAGCTTTTTGAGAGTGGCCAGCAAACGGTCATTATCCCTGGGATGGAGTCCAATACTGGGTTCGTCTAGAACATAAACCACTCCCACCAGACTCGACCCCACCTGGGTAGCCAGCCTGATTCTCTGGGCTTCCCCTCCCGATAAGCTTCCCGCCGACCGATCCAGGGTCAGGTAGTCCAGACCTACGTCTATTAGGAAATTAAGCCTGGCAATTATTTCCTTCAGCACCTGCCGGGCTATTAATGCCTGGTTTTTATCTAATTGCAGTTTTTTTAGAAAATGAATCAGGTCTTTTACCTGCATGGTAGTCAAATCAATAATAGATTTCCCTGCCATCAAAACATGCAATACTTCCTCCCGGAGCCGTTTTCCCCCACAACGGGGACAGACGTTGGATACCATATATTTTTCAATCTCTTCCCGCATGGCTTCTGATTTGGTCTCCCGGTAGCGTCTTCTTAAGTTGTTGACTACTCCTTCATAGCTGGAAACAAATGTATGTTCTTCTCCATAGGAGTTGCGGTAGGCTATTTTAATCCTTTCATCACCATTGCCGAATAGTATGGTATTAATCTGTTCCTCGAGCAATTCCCTGATGGGGCGGTCCATGGGGATTTTGTGCATCCTGGCTATTTCTGCTACCATTTGGTTGTGATAGGTTGACAGATGATTGGACCAGGGGATTATGGCCCCCGTTTCCAGGGTCCGATCATAGTCCAAAACCAGCTGGGGATCTATTTCTTTCTTTTCTCCCAGGCCGCTACAGGCCGGGCAGGCCCCATAGGGACTGTTGAAAGAGAACATCCGGGGAGTCAGTTCGGGCAGGCTGAACCCGCAATCCGGGCAGGCAAAATCACGGCTGAAAAGTATCTCCGATGGCTCCTGCCCTTTTTGCGGGACCACCTGCAGGGCTACCAGTCCTTCCCCCAGATCAAAGGCCAATTCCAGGGACTCAGCCAGCCGGCTTCTGATTTTAGGGCTGATTACCAGGCGGTCCACTACAATACTAATATCATGCTTTTTGTTCTTTTCCAGGACTATTTCTTCTTCTGCAGTATACTCATAACCATCAACCATCACCCTGACAAAACCGTCCCGAAAAATATCTTTTAGCAGTCTCCGGTGTTCGCCTTTTTGTCCTTTGACTACCGGAGCCAGAATTTTTATCCGGGTCTTTTCCTCCCAGGCCATAACCATGTCAACCACCTGGTCAATAGTCTGCCTTTTAATAGGCTTATGGCAGTGGGGACAATGAGGCAGCCCTACCCGGGCAAAGAGCAGCCGCAGGTAATCATATATTTCGGTGACAGTCCCTACCGTGGAGCGGGGATTGTTGGATGTGGACTTCTGGTCAATGGATATAGCGGGCGAAAGCCCTTCAATATAGTCCACATCGGGCTTGTCCATTTGTCCCAAAAACTGCCTGGCATAGGTAGAAAGAGATTCTACATACCGCCTCTGGCCTTCACTGTATATGGTGTCAAAAGCCAGGCTGGACTTGCCTGAACCGGATACTCCGGTAAACACAACCAGTTGTTCCCGGGGGATTTTTATATCAATATTTTTTAAATTGTGTTCACGTGCGCCTTTAACAACTATGTGCCCTTTCATTGCTTTCCTTTCCTGCATATGGCTAATGCTTATAGCCCCTTCTTTTAGAATTTCGTCTTTTTGGTTCCTGCAGTTCTTTAATCAAATCTCTAAGCTCCGCCGCCCTTTCAAAATCCAGCTTTTCAGCAGCCTGCAGCATTTGCTGGTGTATCTCCAGGATTACCCGCTGTTTTTCTTCCGGAGGCAGCTGCTGCAGTTGGGCCAGTCCATAATCCGGACCGGGCGATTCCTCCACCAGGATCGCTTCAATGGGAGCATATACATCTTTCTTTATGGTTTCCGGTGTTATCCCATGAGCCTCGTTATATTCAATTTGTTTCTTACGGCGCCGATTAGTTTCATCAATAGCTGACTTCATTGATGGTGTTACCTGGTCGGCATACATCAAAACCCTTCCTTCGGTATTTCTGGCAGCTCTTCCGATGGTCTGGATCAGGGAACGCTCTGAACGCAAAAATCCTTCCTTATCGGCATCCAGTATGGCTACCAGGGCTACTTCCGGCAAATCCAGACCTTCCCGTAAGAGATTAATCCCCACTAGAACATCAAATACCCCAAGGCGCAGCTCCCGTAGTATTTCCAATCTCTCCAGGGCAGCTATATCCGAATGCATATATTTTACCTTAATTCCGGCCCCTTCCAGGTAATCACTCAGGTCTTCAGCCATCCGTTTGGTTAGTGTAGTCACTAAAACCCGAAATCCCTTTTCAACCGTAGTTTTTATTTCTTCAATAAGGTCATCAATCTGGTTATGGGTGCCCCTAACCTCTACCAGGGGATCAACCAACCCGGTAGGCCGAATAATCTGCTCCACTACCTGAGTACTCCTTGCCAATTCAAAATCACCTGGAGTAGCACTTACAAAAATCACCTGGTTTATTCTCTGGTAAAACTCATCAAACTTTAATGGACGGTTGTCCAGTGCGGAAGGAAGCCTAAAGCCATATTC
The DNA here is from genome assembly GCA_050949885.1 of Syntrophomonadaceae bacterium. GTDB lineage: Bacteria > Bacillota > Syntrophomonadia > Syntrophomonadales > Syntrophomonadaceae > JBMNGO01. Next base: position 82,813 of record JBMNGO010000002.1, read on the forward strand.
CACCAGGTTCTGCTTTCTGGACTGGTCTCCCTCATACATTCCTCTCAATTGGGGCAGAGCAATATGTGATTCATCAATAAAAAGCAGAAAATCCCGAGGGAAAAAGTCAATTAAGGTATAGGGAGGTTCACCAGCCACCCGTCCAGTAATATAGCGGGAATAATTTTCAATCCCTTTGCAGTAGCCCACCTCTCTTATCATTTCCAGATCGTACCTGGTGCGTTGTTCAATACGCTGGGCCTCCAGGAGTTTGTTCTCCCGGCGCAGCTTTTGGACCTGAATTTCCATTTCCTTTTCGATATCACTGGCGGCAGCCAGCATGCGATCCCGGGTAGTAACAAAGTGGGAAGCAGGGAAAATCATGGCATGTAGCCTTTTGCCCAATACTTCGCCAGTAAGCGGGTTAAATTCGGTGATCCGGTCAATTTCATCCCCAAACAGTTCAACTCTTATGGCATTTTCGCTGGAAGCAGGGAAAATTTCCACCACATCACCCCTTACCCGGAAATTGCCCCGATAAAAGTATATATCATTTCTCTCATAGTGGTTTTCTACCAACCGGCGCAATAACACATCACGCGGCAATTCCATCTGGGGACGCAGGGAAAGGGCCATTTTATAATAATCCTGAGGGGCTCCCAAGCCGTATATACAAGAAACACTGGCAACAATAATTACATCCCGTCTTTCCAGCAAGGCAGCTGTTGCCGAATGGCGTAATTTATCAATTTCATCATTTATTGACGAGTCTTTCTCAATATAGGTATCAGTTTGGGGAACATAAGCCTCAGGCTGATAATAGTCATAATAACTGATGAAATACTCCACCGCATTATCGGGGAAAAACTGTTTAAACTCGGAGTACAACTGCCCGGCCAGAGTTTTATTGGGTGCCAGGATAAGGGTAGGGCGCTGCACCGCCTTAATAATCTGGGCCATCGTAAAGGTCTTTCCTGAACCTGTTACTCCCAACATAGTCTGTTCCCGCAGCCCTTTTTCCAGCCCGGCCACCAGCTGACTGATGGCCTGGGGCTGATCGCCGGTAGGTTTGTATGTTGATTGCAAGGAAAATTGCTTCTTATCCATAATTTCTCCGTTCAATAAATTCATCTATATATAATAGCAAAATATTGGGATAAACCCAATAATTCCAATCTGGTAATCCGACTCTTACCATTTCCCTAAGACATGGTGATTATACGGGCAATCTCTTCCCGCTTTTTTTGCAGGCCGGTAAAATCCACATGAGGTGAAACAATTCTTTTAATCCTTTGGTTAGCCGCCCTGGCTTCCTGAAGCCAGTTTTGGGCCTGCCAAATATTGGCTTCGAATGGTCTAGTTTCATTGATAGTACCTGGGAAACCTAAATCGATAACTTTATCCCAGGGTTTTCTTATCAGTTCCAGGTTTCCTGGGTCTATAAATGCTGCATTAATACCACCTGCTATTATCATTACCAATTTTTCGGGATTAAGGCCACAATGGAAATACTCCACCGGGTAGTTCTTCTCCCTCAACTGGCCAGCCAATACCTTTAAAATCTCTGACTTAACACCGTCCTCAGGGCCGTGCAAAAAATATCTAACCCTGCATTTTAGACTGATTTCTTCGATATAATTTACCATACCTTCATCACTAATCGCACTGGCAAAAAAATGTTTTTCATATACCTGGGAACCTGTAAGATCCTCGACTAAATTTCTGGTTAAGCTTAATATTTGATCTTTGTCCATATGATACCCTTGGCCACTGTATTGATGGATTTGAATATGCAAAGCCTTTTGCAAAAACGCCGTGGCCTTTTCCTTTTGGTCTTTTACTCGGTTCTGCAGTTGTACAATTTCATTCTTTTTTTCCAGCCAAGCATTGGACTCAATAAAGTCATTAAGATTGATAACTTCTATTTTTCCAGCCCCATGTCCCTGATCTCCCGCTGGCAGGTACCCATTGACCAAAGCAGTTTTAGACTGTAAAAGATACGCCCCATCCAGTCCCTTGCCCGGCTCTGCCGACACCCAGAATTCAACTTCATAACCTCGTTTAGCCAAATACTCTCCCAGGAGCCTGATAAAAGTCGATTTTCCTGCACCTGGGGGGCCGTCCAAAATAAATATTTTTTGGCACCCGGCCAATAACTGTGGTACAAAAGAGCAAAAACCCTGACCGGAATTGCTGCTGGTATAAATAAAACGGATTTGGGATATATGACTCACCCTAAAACCTCCTTGCCTTTTATCTAATGTATTCATTGTATTGGCAAAAAGTTGACGGCAATAAGGTTTAACAACTACCCCCATCTATTAGCCAACCAGTTCCGGCTCCGGCGCCAAATCCCCCTGACTCTGTGAAATAGGGTATCTTCGGGCCAATGGAGGTAACTAGGGCTATTATGCTCGGGAACCGGGATGATGCCAAGGTGGTGTTGTTCATAGTAATCGAGGATAATATCCAATTCCTGCCCCTGTCGCATAATCCCCACAGTAATTGGCCCCTTTTTGTTTTTCAATAGGTTGTTCATCTGGTCTAGCCCGGAAAAAACTTCTCCATCAATGGAAAATAAAACGTCAAGGGATTTAATACCTGCTTTTTTCGCTACTGAACCCGGTACCAGATCCAGTACCATTATTCCCAGGGGCGGCTTAGTATAAATGGGCCTTTTATTAACCTCCTCCCTTATTCCCAGCCAGATTACCAGTTCATGTCCCAGAGGGCTGAACAGGGTGGGCAGGATAACCAGTTGACTGTGCTTATCGGCAATAATGGCTAGGAAGAGCAAAGTCAGGCTATACAAAAACAAGTACCCGGCCGATTTTTTCGCCCGGTTTTCCGGGGTGGCGGTAGTAGTCACTTCCCCGTAGCCTAAGATAGCCAAAACCGGCAGTATAGCAAATACAACCACCTCATTGGCCTGCCTGCCGACTAAGGGCCACCATTCTGGCATTAGCAAGCTACCGGCCGTAGGATCATATCCGGTACCCACCATGGCCAGCAAGGGAATGGGCCAGAATTTCTGCAGGTTAAAGCCTCCCCTCAGGTAACCAGCTTTTTTTATATAGACCGGCACCGGGTTCAGGTGTCCGCTTAATACTATTAAGAGGCTTTCCACCATATGTAGAATAGCAATTAAACCCATAAGCTGGGGTATGTTTATCCTAGGATAGCCGATTAACAGGCTGATTATAGCCAAAATCCCCCCGGCATAAGCGAAACAGAGGAATCTGGGACTGAAGAGCATTAATACCAGGGCAATAAGCCATAAGTAGGCTATTCCGATACTAGCTAAATCAATTCCTACAATTATTAATATGGCGCTTCCTAATAAGCCTCCCACCAGGCCCAGCAAGGTGGAAACAACTGCAGAACCGAGGAAAATCCTTTTTTCTGTAGCTATCATTTTGGCCGAGAGATCGTCTAAGCGTTTGTATTGCCACAAGATAATAATAAAAAGGATAAGGTAAATAAAAATGAAAAGGGACGATGTAAAGGTCTCAGCAACGACTCGCCCCACCAATTCCAGAAGCGGAATAATATATTCTATTTGCACCCACCCCCGCTTTTGCAGACTGCCATGGGTATTACCGCTGTGGTTCTAATTCTTCCTTGATTATCTCCATGGCTTTAATAAACTGTAGGTCTTCATCGCTATCAGAAGGATTTTCCACTAATACATCGGGGTTTATACCTATTTCATTTATATCAGTTCCTTTGGGAGTAAAGTATTTCTGAGTAGTAAGTTTTAAAGCTCCTCCATCTCGGAGAGGAAAAACAGTTTGTACGAGACCCTTGCCGAAGGTTTTTTCTCCCACTAGAACAGCCCGCTGATTATCCTGTAAAGCCCCTGCCAGTATCTCCGAAGCGCTGGCACTATCTTGATTAACCAGCACCACCATAGGAATATCTACTTTACCTGTTGAGGCGCGAAATACATTCTGGTGGCCTTTAGCATCCTCAACTCGGACAACTTCATCTCCATCCAAAAAAATGCTGGCAATTGATACCGAGGCGTCGAAATCACCGCCCCCATTGTTTCTGAGATCGAAAATTAACCCCTTAATCTTATATTCGTTTATAAGTTTATTTATACTATCAGCCATTTCTTGGCCAGAATGCCTATGAAACTGGCTCAGCTTAATATAGCCTATTCCCGTTTCCTCATCAGCCATACTGTATTCAACAGAAGGGACATTAATAATCTCCCGGGTTATTTTAAACTCATATTCCTTACCGTCGGACTCCCGGAAAACTGCCAAGGTCAACTGGGTTCCAGGGTCACCCCGCATCAAATGCACCGCATCGTCTTGAGTCATGTTGACAGTACTCTCACCGTTTATCTTTATTATGATGTCCCCATGCTTTACTCCTTCCTCATAGGCCGGGGTACCTTTGATGGGCGAAAAGATTTTGAGCCTGCCCTGCTCATCTTGCATTACGTATACTCCGATGCCTCCAAATTCCGCACTAAGCCGCAGTTTCAGCTCCTGCCAGGTTTCTTTGTCCAAATAAGTGGAATAAGGGTCTTTTAGAGAATCAACTATTCCTGAAGCTGCTCCCTGGATAATCTGAGTATTATTAGTGGTGTATAGGGACTGGGTCTTTACTAACCCCAGCACACTTAAAAGAGTGCTCAAACCCGAAATATTTGTAACAAAAATAAAGATAATGCCGCTAATAAATAAAAAGCCAACTAACGAAAAAAAGAGGCTGATCCCTTTAAATATCCTGTTATTGCCCAAATTTTCACCGCCAATATATGTTAAGTAAACTTATGTTTAATATATTACCTTAATGGCCTCCTTAAAACAAACGGAGATTCTGCCCAACATTCTTTTTTCTGCCTACCCCCTATATAATTTATTTTTATTAGAAGGTATATCAACTTATTCAGTTTTTTTTACCCACAAGCAAAGATCAGTTCTTCACTATTGATAAAATCTCTTTTAAATTTTATAATGCAATGGAATGGGCTACTAACAATTAGTATCGGTAGGACGGGAGGAAGGAAAATGCCAATTACTGAATTTTTATCCAATAATGCCAGGGCATATGGACAAGAAAAGTGCCTAACGGAAATAAACCTGGATCTCCAGGAAAAACATAATGTCAACTGGCGTGAGTTTGAACTGGTAGAACACAGCCCGGCAGGTGAATACCGGCGGGATATGACCTGGAGAGGTATTTGACGAAAAAGCCAATCGATTTGCCAACCTGCTTCTCAAGAGAGGAATTAAAAAGGGCGATAAAGTAGCTATTCTCCTGATGAACTGCTTGGAATGGCTGCCCATATATTTCGGCATTTTAAAAGCCGGCGCAGTTGCAGTGCCATTGAATTTCCGCTACACCGCAGAGGAAATTCAATATTGTTTGGATTTGTCCGACAGTACGGCTTTGGTTTTTGGTCCCGAGTTTATTGACCGGATGGAAGCTGTTTATAAGCATTTGCCTAATATAAGACTACTCTTATTTGCCGGCGAAAACCGGCCTCTCTTTGCTGAGAGCTATGACCGTCTGACTGCCAATTGTTCTTCAGAACCTCCGCAAATCGAACTGGATGACGAAGATGACGCAGCAATATATTTTTCATCGGGTACTACAGGTTTTCCCAAGGCCATCCTGCATACGCACCGGAGCCTGCTGTCAGCTTGTTACACAGAGCATAAGCACCATGGTCAAACCCGTGATGACAATTTCTTGTGCATCCCGCCCCTTTACCATACCGGGGCCAAGATGCATTGGTTTGGCAGCCTGGTATCCGGCAGCAAAGCCGTTTTGCTGCGGGGGGTTAAACCTGAATGGATATTAAGAACGGTATCCGAGGAGAAGATTACCATTGTGTGGCTTCTGGTGCCATGGGCCCAGGATATTCTGGATGCTATTGAAAGCGGTCAGGTAAATCTTAAGGATTATGAGCTCTCCCAATGGAGGCTGATGCATATCGGCGCTCAGCCAGTCCCTCCCAGCTTAATCCGCCGCTGGAAAGAGTATTTTCCACATCATCAGTATGATACCAATTACGGTCTAAGTGAGGCTATTGGCCCCGGCTGTGTCCACTTGGGTGTGGAGAACATACACAAAGTCGGTGCCATTGGAATACCGGGATATAACTGGGAGGCCAAGATTATAAATGAGAAGGGCTGCCCGGTGCCTCAGGGTCAGGTGGGGGAATTGGTTGTGAAAGGTCCGGGGATTATGAAATGCTACTATAAGGACCCGAAATCAACGTCTGCGGTCCTCAGGGATGGCTGGCTATTTACCGGTGATATGGCCCAAATGGATGAAGACGGTTTTATATATTTGGTTGACCGAAAAAAGGATGTAATCATCAGTGGCGGGGAAAACATTTACCCGGTACAAATTGAAGATTTTCTCCGTTCCCACCAGGCCATTAAAGACGTGGCGGTTATTGGTTTGCCCGATCCGCGTTTAGGCGAAATAGCAGCCGCCATTATAGAACTGAAACCAGGCTATGCGAGTGTTCAGAAGAAGAAATACGGGCCTTCTGTGCCCCTATGCCCCGGTACAAGCGCCCCAAAAAAATTATCTTTGACCAGGTACCACGCAATCCCACCGGAAAGATTGAAAAACCGCGCCTGAGGGAAAAATACGGCGCTACCCGGCTGGTGGCGGCCCAAACTGAGAGATAATATGTCCAGAGGCTGTCCTAAAAGGACAGCCTCTTTTGTTTTTTTACCAACTGAATCTATAGCTGCGCCCGTTATATCTCACATAATAACCGGAGTCATCTTCATCCTCCAGATCACCAGTTATATCAGCGTCTTCGTATATGGTCCCATCAATTTGATCCTTTATTTCGTCTATCAAATCATCCAAGAAATCTTCTATATCACCTTTATTTACGTCACCTAAATCATCGTATTCATCGGAATAGTAAAAGTCAATATAAACCATGAATTCTAAATCATCTTCGTCGCCGTCCAGGCTGATGGAAATATCCAAGTCATCATCATCGAAATAATAATCACCTGTATCTTCAAATTCATCGATTATTTCATCTTCAATGTCGTCTAAGTCTGCCGAATCCCAGCTATAAGTATATTTCTTACCATCAAATTTTACATATAGATTGGATTTACGATAATTTAACAGCTCACCGGTAATATCCGCATCTTCAAAATCAGTGCGATCAATTAAATCATTGAGTTCCTCTTCTACGTCATCCAAAAAAATCTTAATATCGTCTTGGTCCAGCTTCGATAAGTCTTTATAGTAATCGGCAGAACGAAAATCCAGTTCAATAATATATTTAATATCCTGTGTGTCCCCATCCAAGGAAAAAGTTGCTTCTATTTCATCCCCAAAGTAATCCATGCCGGCATCCTCAAAATAATCCTGTAAATCGTCAGCAATGTCACTCAGATCACCTTTGGCTGCCAGCAGGTTTTCCAACCGGGTTATTTTGTCCTCCAGAGCTGCTATCTGAGCATCCTTATCCGCAATTTCGCTGGGAGTGGCTGAAGAACTGGAACCGGTCATAATAACTCGGTAATTGGCCGCATCCCAATAAATGTAATTCCCTATAGTTTCCATAATTAGCCGCAAAGGAACATATGTAGTGTCATTGATGATTAAAGGCTGCTTATCACTTGTCAGTTCTTCTCCATTATAAAAAATGGTGACTCCGGAATAGGCGTCAACTTTGTCCACAGAGGTCCATGGGGCAGCAAAAGTCGGCAGCCCCATTACCATAGTAAACAGGAAAGCCAGAACCACGATCATAGACAGCCGTCTTCTTAGTTTTTTCATTTTCTTCCTCCTTATCAGTAATTGTTTTCCGAACTTACCATAAAGGCAAAATGCAGAACTGCGGATATGGCCTTGATTAACCTCACTAAAAGGCCAGGAAAAACCGTAGATCTGCAATTTTTGTATTAAAAGGAATACGTTGCCACAGGCTAAAACTTTCAGTATAAAAAAACTTTTTTCAGAGTCGGGAGAACCGTCCCTTTGGCGCAGCTTGACACAATTATTTGCTAATGTATTGCATCGGGTCAGTGTGTTTACCATTAATACGCACTTCAAAGTGGAGATGAGGCCCGGTGCTCCATCCTGTACTGCCTACCTTGCCAATAGTCTGGCCTTTATAAACTGTGTCACCTGTGTTGACCAGTATTTTACTTTGATGAGCATAAAGGGTTGACACCTGGTTGCCGTGATCAATAATGACAACCTGCCCATATCCTCCCATCCAGCCAGTCTGAATAATCGTTCCACTGTCTGCCGCGACTATGTTGGCTCCCATGGGTGCCCTCAGATCCACACCAGTATGCATCCGGTTCTCTTTAAGCACAGGATGAAATCTCATGCCATAGGGAGAGGTGATTCCAGTATAACCCGGAGTGGGCCAGGTATAAGTACCGGTGCCCAGGCTGGGGTTGCCGCCTCCGGATTGGATTTGCCGTATCATGGCCTCAATCTGTTTGGAGGTCTGTTCCAGTTCCGCCAGGGCTTGTTCATAAGCGCTCTTCTCCCTGCGGACATTGGTCAGCAGCCGATCCTGGTTGTTTTTCTGCTGGCGCAGTTGTTCTCTTTTGTTTTCCTGCTCCTTTTCTATAGCCTCCAATTCCTCGGCCTTTTTCTCCAGAGCGGCCTTTTTCTCAGTCAATTCTTCCTTTTTGGCCGCAATGGTCTCAATCAGGTCAACATCCTGTTTTACAATATAGTTTAGCATTTCATACCTGGTCAGGAAGTCTCTTACATCGGTGGCCGCCAGAAGTACCTCCAGGTATGACGCCTGCCCTTTCTCGTAGATATGTACAAGCCTATCGCTTAATATTTCGGACTGAACTTCCAGCTGCTCTTCCATAGCGGCGATTTCCTCTTCTGTTTGCTTGATATCTTTCTGCAGATCGTTTATTTGTTTAATCAAAAATTCTAAATCATTTTCGGTCCGGTTAATATCCTTTTGCAAGCTTTGTAGCTGCCCCATTATGGTGTTTTCTCGTTGTTGGGCCTCTTGGATATTTTTCTGTTGTTGGTATATTCTCTGATTTATTTCCTGCAGCTGTTCTTGCTTTTCCTTCAGTTCATCGGCATAAACCGGGATAATGATCCCTGTTATCATACCCAATAAGACAAATAAAGAGACTATTCGCTTTACGATTTGCACCCGGTATACCTCCTTTAGGTATTATTAGTCCTAGACATCCAGAAACCGATTAAGGGAAATATATGTACCCACAACCCCCAGGAACCCGCCTGCCAAAAACAACAAACAGTAAATTTCCAACAGAAATACCTTGTCGGTTACCAGGGGCAGGAAAAATAATTTGTCCAAATGATTAAGTATGGAATTATATCCCACTCCCAGCGCAAGAATGGCTAAGAGTGATCCTGAACAACCCAGGGCAGTACCTTCAATAAAAAACGGCCAACGGATAAACCAATCGTTTGCACCTATTAGCTTCATCAGATATACTTCCTTCCGCCGGGCATACACTGCCAGCCGGATAGTGGTGGCAATTAGAAAAATAGCTCCCAAAAACAGAAAAACGATAAAGCCTACACTCAGATTGCGCACCCATTTGGTTACCGAGAAAAGGGTTTCAACAACTCCCTGCCCATAATTGGCGCTATACACCCCTTTTACTTTTTTTATCTGTTGGGCAAGCTGCGGCACCTGATGAGGGTCAGAAGCTTTTATTTCGAAGCTGTCTGGAAGTGGATTCTTCCCCAACGTATCAGCAATGCTGTACTTCCCCTGACCTAAATCCGCCTCCAGCTTTTTTAACCCTTCCTCTTTGGATACAAATTTAACCTCTGCTATTCCCTCCATTTTCTCAATGGTTTCTTGCACAAGCGAAATATCTTTAGAGTCCAAATCTCTATCCAGGAGGACCAGTATTTCCACATCGCTTTCCAGTTTTTGCATCAAATTCTCAGCGTTGGCACTGGCCAGAATAACAATACCTAAAATCAAAATACAAATTGATACAGTTGAAATGGTAGCAATACTGAGTAATCTATTACGTAATAGGGACTGTTTAGCTTCGCTAAAGAAATATCCTATATTCTTCAGCATCATACAACTAATGGCTCCCCGATTACACTGTCATAAACTATTTGGCCCTTTTCGAGGAATACAATCCTTTTTCTGACTGCCTTGACCAATTCCCGAGCATGGGTAGCCATTATAACCGTAGTCCCTTTCCGGTTAATATCCAAGAGAAGGTTCAAAATGTCATAGGAAGTATCCAGGTCTAGATTTCCGGTCGGCTCGTCGGCTATCAAAAGCAGGGGGCGGTTGGCCAGAGCCCTGGCAATCCCCACTCTTTGCTGTTCACCCCCGGACATTTCCGAAGGAAAACAATTGCTTTTGTTGCCCAATCCTACCATTTCCAGAACTTCAGGAACTCTCTTCTTAATGTCCCTTGAGGTAGCACCTACCACTTTCATGGCAAAGGAAACATTTTCGTAAACAGTTTTATTTTCCAGGAGCTTAAAATCCTGAAAAATAATACCCATGCTCCTGCGCAGAATAGGCACTTCATGCCTGCTCATCCTGGAAACACTCCGGGAAGCAACGAATATTTGACCACTGGTGGGCAGCTCTTCTCGAAAAAAAAGTTTAATAAGGGTGGATTTTCCCGCTCCGCTGGCCCCCATTAAAAACACAAATTCACCGCGTTCTATTTTTAGGTTGATATTGTCTAAGGCTTTAACGCCATTAGGGAAGACTTTCGAAACATTGTATAAATGAGCTAACATGGTTAACCTCCATAATAAAAAAAACCACCTCTTCTTGGTGGTTCTACATAATAAGCGGATTTCCTTTTTTTTGACTATCATTTTTTCAGTAAATTGTGCACATTATGTATGATATTGGAAACATTTAAGTTATAATAATCTAATAACTCGTCAGGGCTACCTGATTGTCCAAAAACATCCGCTATCCCCATCCTTCTGACAGGGACCGGATAGTATTCGCTTACCACCTCACAAATTGCGCTCCCCAAACCGCCGATAATGCTGTGTTCTTCAACAGTTATAATGGCTCCGGTTTCTTGGGCTTTTTTTATGATTAGGTCTTTGTCGATAGGTTTAATTGTATGCATATCCACTACCGATACTTCTATACCCTGTTTGCTAAGCTCCTGGGCCGCTTCCAGGCATTTCCCTACCATTATGCCACAGGCAATCAGAGTGAGGTCTTTTCCCTGCCGCAGCTCAATTCCCCGCCCAATGGTAAAATCCTGGCAATCATCATATATGATGGGAACCGCCGGACGCCCCAGGCGGAGGTAGACTGGTCCGGGGCAATCATATATTTTGGCCACAGCAGCCCTAGTGCTGGTTCCATCACTGGGTACTACCACACACATGTTGGGGATGCTCCTCATAAGAGATATATCCTCAATGGCCTGGTGTGAACCTCCATCTTCTCCTACAGTGATACCTGCATGACTGGCACATACTTTAACATTTAATTGGCTGTAAGCCAGGGAATTGCGTATTGGTTCAAAAGCCCTGCCAGCAGCAAATACCGCAAAAGAACTGGCAAAAACAACCTTTCCGGCTGTAGCTAATCCCGCTGCCATGCCTATCATATTTTGCTCGGCGATTCCTGCATTAATAAAACGTTCCGGGAATTCCCGTGCAAAATCCGCTGTCTTGGTGGATTTGGAAAGGTCCGCATCCAGAACCACAACATTTTCTTTGGTTGCACCTAATTCTAGCAAAGCCTGGCCGTATGCATCCCTTGTTGCCTGTTTTTGCATTATGACCTCCTTAATTTATTCAAGCTCACTCAGGGCAATAGCAACTTCCTGTGGTTTGGGAGCTGTTCCGTGCCACTCGACCCTGTTTTCCATGAAAGAGCAGCCTTTACCTTTTACTGTTTTGGCTACTATGGCAGTGGGTTTCCCCTTTACTTGCCGCGCGAACTCCAGGGACTCCATTATCTGTTGGCAATTGTGCCCGTCGATATAAAGGGTCTCCCATCCGAAAGCTTTAAACTTATCATCTATCGGTTCCGGTGACATGACCTTTTCCAAAGGTCCGTCAATTTGCAGGCCGTTGTAATCCACAAACAGCACCAGATTATCCAGTTTATAATGGGCAGCTGCCATCGCTGCCTCCCAAACCATCCCTTCCTCCAGCTCCCCATCGCCAACTAGAGTGTAAACCCTGAAAGGTTTATGGTCCATCTTCCCGGCCAGAGCCATGCCAACCGCCCAGGAAATACCCTGTCCCAGCGAACCGGTAGAGGCTTCTACTCCGGGGAGTTTCCTCATATCGGGATGTCCTTGCAAGGGACTGCCCAATTTGCGAAGACTGCTGAGTAATGTTTTGGGGAAAAAACCCTTTTCCGCCAGGGCTGCATATAAAACCGGGGCAGCATGTCCCTTGCTCAAAACAAAGCGGTCACGTTCAGGCCACTCCGGTTTATTGGGATCAATATTCATTTCCCAAAAATAAAGGCTGGCCAGAATATCTGCTGCTGAAAGAGAACCCCCGGTATGGCCGGAACCTGCTTCACCCAGCATTTTTATAATATGTCTCCTTAAAATCTGTGCTTTTTCTTCTATTTGCTTGATTTCTTGCTGATTTATTTGTCTCACATTATCCCCCTACTGAACTTTTTTATCAAGAAACTTTTTGGTGTAAATAGGAATAGATAAAAGTATTCAGGTCCCCATCCAGAACCCCTTGCACGTTACCGATTTCCACACCAGTACGGTGATCTTTAACCAGGGTAAAGGGGTTTAAAGTATAAGTTCTAATCTGGCTGCCCCATGCTATCTCTTTATATTCTCCCTTAAGTTTCTGCAGGTTATCCTCCATTTCCCTCTGCTTCAATTGGAAAAGCTGGGAAGCCAGTATTTTCATCGCCATCAGCTTGTTGGCATGTTGCGACCTTTCATTCTGGCACTGAATCACAATCCCGGTGGGAATATGAGTAATACGTACCGCTGAGTCCGTCTTGTTTACATGCTGTCCTCCTGCCCCACCAGACCGGTAAGTATCAATGCGCAGGTCATCTGGATTAATATTGACCTCGATTTCCTCGCTTATTTCTGGTAATACCGAAAGAGATGCAAAAGAAGTATGCCTGCGACCGGAAGCATCAAAGGGCGATATACGAATCAAGCGGTGGACTCCTTCCTCACATTTTAGTTTGCCATATGCATAACTCCCTTTAACCAGAAAGGTAACGCTTTTTATTCCCGCTTCGTCACCGGGCAGGTAATCAGTAATACTCACTTCATAACCTGAAGATTCCGCCCACCGGCAGTACATCCGCAGCAGCATCTGCACCCAATCCTGTGCTTCTGTTCCCCCTGCTCCTGCATGCAGGGAGACAATAGCATCTCTGCGGTCATGTTCACCCGAGAATAAAACCAGGAGCTCAAACTCCTCTAACTGTTTTAATAAGGATTCTAAGTCTCTAACCGTTTCTTTGAATAAATCTGGTTCATTCTCCTCCTCAGCCATTAAAAGAAGTTCATTTATGAAATTGGCCTTTTCCCAAAGGTTATCGAATTTGTCAACATTCTCTTTCAGGATGCTGATTTTCTTCAGCATTTCCTGGGCCTGTTCCCTATTGTCCCAGAAGTTTTCCTTAAAAGTATATTGCTCCAGACGTTCTATCTCTTTTTTATTATTGTCTATGTCAAAGAGAAACCCTCATTTCTTCCAAGCGCCTGATTGCTTGCCGGCTGGTGCTTTTCGGATCTTCCAACATTCCGCCACTTCCTTTCTTTGGGAAATTAGTTATTGGTCCGGCCGCAGCATTTTTTGTATTTTTTACCGCTGCCACAGGGGCAAGGGTCATTGCGGCCAATCTTTTTGCCTACCTTAACCGGGACCTTAACCTGGTCTCCTGCCTGCCCTTCCTGAATCTTGCGCTGCTCAGGTTTTTGGACAACTTTAACCCGGAAAATATAGCGTACCACATCCTCTTTTATACTGTAAACCATGGCCTGAAAAGCATCAAAAGCCTCAAATTTATATTCTATAAGCGGATCTCGCTGAGCATAGGCACGAAGGTTAATACCATTCCGTAATTGATCCATGGCATCAATGTGATCCATCCATTTATTATCAATTATTCTCAGCATTACGGCCTTTTCCAGTTCCCGCACGGTATCAGGGCCCAGTTCCTCTTCCCGGGCCGCATATCTTGCCTGGGCCTGGCCTATAATTAATTCTCTTACTTCTTCCTGGGTTTTCCCGACTAAATCATCACGCTTCAAAGCAGGCTCGGGAATAATATTACGGTCAATGTATTTTATTAGCCCTTCCAGATCCCATTCGTCCGAATATTTGGCTTCCCCTGCAAAACCGGCTACGGTCTCTTTCACTACATCATCAATCATACTAAAAACAGTCTCTTTCAGATCCTGGCCAAACAATACCTTCTTTCGTTCACCATACATAACTTCACGCTGCTGATTTATTACATCGTCATATTCCAGAACATTTTTCCTGATGCTAAAATTGCGGGCTTCCACCTTTTTTTGAGCGTTCTCAATGGCACGGGTTATCATCTTATTCTCTATGGGCATTTCATCATCCATGCCCAACTTTTCCATTAAGCCTTCGATGTTGGCTGAACCAAAAAGCCTCATAAGATCGTCTTCCAGGGAAACATAAAACCGGGATTCGCCGTGATCGCCCTGGCGTCCTGAACGGCCTCGAAGCTGGTTATCAATCCGCCGGGACTCATGCCTCTCAGTCCCTAATACATAAAGACCTCCCAGTTCTTCAACCCCTTCTCCCAATACTATATCTGTGCCTCGCCCGGCCATATTGGTAGCAATGGTCACCATGCCTTTTTGCCCCGCATTGGCAATTATCTGGGCTTCTTTCTCGTGATGTTTGGCGTTTAGAACCTGATGCCTGATCCCTCTTTTGGCCAGGAGCTCACTGAGCAATTCGGACTTTTCTATAGATATGGTGCCTACCAAAACAGGCTGGCCTTTTCGGTGCCTCTCAATAATATCCTCCACTACCGCCTTAAATTTGCCCATTTCGGTCCGGTATATAACATCCGAACGATCATTACGGATCATGGGTTTATGGGTAGGTATCTCAATAACATCCATGCCATAAATTTTCCTAAACTCTTCTTCCTCAGTCTTGGCCGTACCTGTCATTCCAGATAGTTTCTTATACATGCGGAAGTAGTTCTGAAAGGTAATAGTAGCTAAGGTTTGAGATTCCTTTTCTATTTTTACGCCTTCTTTGGCTTCTATAGCCTGATGCAGTCCATCACTGTAGCGACGGCCAAACATCAAACGACCGGTAAACTCATCAACAATTATTATTTGCCCCTCTTTAATTACATAATCCCGGTCCTTCTTCATAAGACAGAAAGCCTTCAACCCCTGGTTCACATGATGGGCTAGTTCCATATTTTCCGAGAGATTGTCAATAGAAAAATGCTGTTCGACTTTCTTTACGCCCTCTTCAGTTAAGGTAACCACATGGGCCTTTTCGTCAACTATGTAATCTGCTTCATTCCTTAACCGGGGAATAAATTTAGCAATTTGGTAATAGAGATGAGTGGGCTTGTCTCCTTCTCCGGAAATAATCAAAGGGGTTCTGGCTTCATCAATCAGAATAGAATCCACCTCGTCAATTATGGCGTAATGTAAGGTGCGTTGTACCATATGATCAGGTGCAACCACCATATTATCCCTGAGGTAATCAAAACCATATTCATTATTGGTCCCGTAGGTAATATCACAGGCATAGGCCTGCTTGCGTTCGGCAAAGCTTAGCCCGTGGACTATTAAACCCACGGAAAGGCCGCAGAATTTGTAAACCGGCCCCATCCAGCCGGCATCTCGGCTGGCCAGGTAATCATTAACGGTTACAATATGGACCCCTTTGCCTTCTAAAGCATTCAAGTAAGCTGAGAGTGTGGCTACCAGGGTTTTCCCTTCACCTGTTTTCATTTCGGCTATTCTTCCCTGGTGCAAAACCATCCCGCCGATTAGCTGAACATCAAAATGTCTCATACCCAGGGTGCGCCGGGAGGCTTCCCTTACCAAGGCAAATGCCTCGGGCAGGATGTCATCAAGCTTTTCACCGTTATTCAGCCTATTTTTGAATTCAGCTGTCTTGGCAGGAAAATCAGCGTCAGACAAGGCCTGGAAGTCTTTCTCCAATCCATTTATCTTTTCTACAGTATTTCTTAGTCTCTTTATCTCTTTTTCATTGTCATCCAGTAGGTTTTTCAAGATATTTTTAAGCATAGTTACCTCTCTCCAAGAAAAGAGGAACCTTGTGGTTCCTCTACAATGATTTACAGCTAAACTTATATTATCATTTTTGCCATGTTTCCTTCAACTAATCAAATATGGGTTCAATCAGGCCATAATCCCCGTCATTTCTTCTGTAAACCACATTAACCTCCCGGGTTCGTGCATTATGAAACATAAAGAAATTATGCCCGACCAGATTCATTTGCATTATAGCTTCTTCTTCATCCATAGGCTTCAAAGCAAACCTCTTGGTCCGGACAATGCGGAATTTTTCGGGATCATTATTGTGCTGGCGCTCTTTTTTTATTTGGTCGGCAAAAGCTCTCTTAAAACCTACTCCCCGGTTCTTTTTCCACAAACGGGCCCGGTGCTTTTCAATCTGTTTTTCTAACTTTTCCTCCACCAGATCAATAGATGAATACATATCATCAGTCACCTCTTCTCCCCGTAAGATGACCCCGTTTAAGGGTATGGTAACTTCCACCTTGTGGAAATGGTTCTCCACCGACAGCGCAACCTGAACCTCTCTGCTATCATCCAGATATTTTTCCAACTTGGAAAGCCTCTTAGTGGTGTATTCCTTTAGAGCATCGGTTAATTCTAGGTTTTTTCCTCTGATCTCAAACTTCATTCAAACCACTCCTTTCCGTGTTGACCATATATTTTCATGCAAGCATGCAAGCGGGGACGGTTCTTGCCTTGCATTTGCATCCTCGGTGCAAGCGAAGCGGGGATCGTTCTTGTCTTGAATTTGCGCCTGGTTTTTATTTACCTATCACTCTGTTAATCTGAGATTAAGCTTTATGCTCCCTAAATATCGTTCCCAACTCCTTTAAACTCGGCGAGGAGTTTTTTCGAAATATTCGTATTTGATTCATCTCGCTTAAGTTTATTCTTCCACAGTTCGTCCCTAGTAGTTTTTTGTTCCTAAAGTAACTTCTTTTCTTTTGCTTAACTATCGCCTGACATTTATGTAATCCCTATATTCATTATCGCATTTTCACTCTGTTTCCTTTATATCCAGTATACCATCATCAGCCCCACAGTAAATTTAAAATTTTAGAGCTTCAAAACCAACTCAACAATCGTCCACACCTGCATTACCCGACCAGGGAGGCAAGGGTATGTTTGATCCTGCGCAAGGTCTCTTCTGGGCCCCAGATACTGATAAGATACGGAAGGTCGGGACCATGGACTTTCCCGCTCAAGGCACACCGCAGAGGCATGTATACGTTTTTGGGCTTTAATTTCAGCTTTTTGATGATTCCCTTGATGAACGGCTGAATATCTTCCATCCGGGGTTCAGCAGGAAACTCGTTAACAAAGGTTTCCAGTACGGTTTGCACCTGTTCCAGATCATCCTGCAGCACCTGAAGCGCTTCAGTTTCATACTCCAATTCTGCAAAAAACAGATCGGCCTGCCCAGTGGCTTCACTCAAACAGGTAATACGATCTCTTACCGCTTGTACCAGTACATCATATTGCTCTGGGCTAAGGTTATCGATTTGCTGATAATGCCTGCTCTTATTAAAATAAGGTTTAAGCAGCTGGCCTATTTCCTTACTATCAAGTTTTTTGAGATACTGCTGGTTAATCCAATTTAATTTGTTCAGGTCAAAAACAGCCGGGCTCTTGGATACCTTATGTAAAGAGAACTCCTCAATTATTTGTTGTTTAGGGATTACCTCCTGTTCCCCTTCAGGTGCCCAACCAAGCATGGCCAGGAAATTGAACATAGCCTCAGGGAGATACCCCATTTCCCGATATTGTTCCAGTGAAGTGGCCCCATGGCGCTTGCTCATTTTTTGCCGATCATTGCCCAAGATTAATGATACATGTGCAAATTGCGGCCTTTTTAAATTTAAGGCGTCATAGATCATCAGCTGGCGGGGGGTGTTGGAAAGGTGCTCCTCAGCCCGTATAACATGAGTTATGCCCATAAGGACATCATCTATCACCACGGCAAAATTATATGTAGGTAAGCCGTCAGATTTCACAATTATGAAATCTCCGCTGTTTTCACTATCAAAACTCACCTTGCCCCTAACCAGGTCATCAACTACATACACTTTATTGGCTGGCACCTTGAAACGGACTGCCGGCTTTATTCCTTGAGCAATCTTGGCTTTAACCTCCTGGTCAGTCAGATAACGGCATTTTCCTGAATAGCGCGGCATTTGCCCTTGCCGGAGCAATTCCTGTCTTTCACCTTCCAGTTCTTCTTCGGTACAGAAACAATAATAAGCATTTCCGGTATCAAGGAGTCTTTGAGTATACTCCTGATAAATATCCAGCCGATCCGTTTGCCGGTAAGGGCCGCAATCTCCTTCATAATCCTTTCCTACCCCTTCATCCCACGAAATGCCCAGCCATTGCAGTGATTCAATAATTTCCTGTTCATATTCCCGCTTGGAACGATCCAAATCAGTATCTTCAATGCGCAGAATCATTTTTCCCCCGGTATTTTTTGCATAAAGATAATTGAACAGGGCTGAACGTGCCCCTCCAATATGCAAAGGACCTGTGGGACTGGGCGCAAACCTTACTCTTACTTCATTCATAAACAATCCTCCCTCACTCGCCAAACCTACCTGACCTTACCAGGCCAATGTGTTTCTTATATTTTGAATTATTCGTGATATTATATCAATTAACTGTTGAAATAAACTAGTAGCCTCACGGCTGGCACCGGTAAGCTCCACCAGGTTTCTTTCCAAGCCCCGCAGCTGGTCATTTAACCTGCTGATACTGATATCCAGCTGACCAATTTTTTGCATTAGCAATACGATTCTTTCTTTATCCTCCTCAGACAGGCTGACATTTAAGTCATTGCTCACATCAACCAATATTTTGCGAATTTCTGCCGGCTCCGTGGCCCTTTCCTTCAAAACATGCCGCTTGGTTTCATAAATAATTCGCTCGGCAGAATTCTGGCCTATCTTCTCCCCCAGTCGGGAGGTTTCAGCAATTTCCTGGTGGGCTGTTTTTTTAGCATTTTCATCCAGGTTTTCACCCTGGGCTGATTCAAAAGCCTTAGTTATCCCGGTAAGTGCTGCAGTCCCCGAAACTTCAAAAGGTGCCGCCACTATTACCCGGGCGTTTTCTATGCCCGCAGTAGTGAGAGCATTGGCATACATAAACGGGGTAATAGCCGTAATGTTCTTAGTTTGAACCTCTATCCCGTGGCTGTTTTCCAACAGTTCAACATAAGCCGAAGAAATGGCTCTGGTGCCTATAGCTCGCTCATCCATTAGACCTTGCAAGTACTCCCGCTCTTCTGTATTACTAACTGTAATATATTCTGCGTCCCTGCCATTTTGCCAGTCAGAAAAAATCTGCATTACCTTATTTTTCCCCTGGGAGTCCAAATCCTGCCCCAGGCTGATAACAATGCGGGGTTCCGGGCTCCCTGTACCAGTAATGGTAGCATTCTGGCTATAATCCACATATGCAGCTACTATGAAAAGAACTACAAGAAAAACAACAATGCTTTTTCCCTGCAATTTATTACCCCCTTTTTTTTCTATTGTGTCTCTATTCGGGGGTAAATATAATCGGCTAATCAATTAAAACTACGGCCTGAGCAGATATACCTTCTTCCTGGCCTTCAAAGCCTAATCTTTCAGTGGTGGTTGCTTTAATACTTACCTGGCCCACATCGATATTAAGAGCCTGGGCAATATTCTCCCGCATGGCGGGAATATATGGAGCCAGCTTGGGTTTTTGCGCTATAACCGTGCTGTCAATATTCACTATGGAAAAACCCTTTTTTTGGATCAGATCTTTTACCTGGACTAATAGAACAGTGCTGGACACATCTTTGAACAGAGGATCAGAATCAGGAAAATGCTGTCCGATATCCCCCAGGGCAGCAGCTCCCAGCAGGGCATCGCATATGGCATGGATGAGCACATCAGCATCAGAATGTCCTAAAAGCCCCTTACTGTGTGGTATTTCAACTCCTCCCAACACCAGCTTTCTTCCCTCCTGCAGGGCATGAACATCAAAACCGGTCCCTACACGCAATTTTTCTCCCCCTTTCCTCCCTGGCGGCATGAAAGGAGATAACAGGCATAATCCAGATCATCAGGGGTGGTTATTTTTATGTTCCGGTAATCACCGGGAATTGTTTTAATCCTGCCTCCCAGCCTTTCTACCAGGGAAGCATCATCAGTCCCGTATAATCCCTCTTTCTCGGCTTTCTCATAAGCCTGCCGGAGTATCTGGTATTTGAAAATTTGCGGTGTCTGTACCGCATAAACTTCTGCCCGGTTAATGGTATGATCTACAAACCCATCTTGATCAAATCTTTTTATTGTATCTTTTACAGGTACTCCGGGAATGGCTGCCCCATAGCAAGATGCAGCCAGATATAATGATTCCAGCAAGGAGGTAGTGATAAACGGCCGGGCTCCGTCATGGATAGCTACCAGGTCAGTATCATTCCCCAGTATGGCTAAGCCTGTTTTTACTGAGTCCTGCCTTTCCGGTCCACCAGCCACTACCTCACAGACCTTAGTATAATTATACGGCCGAATTACTTTTTCCCGGCAGTACTCTACCTCTTGAGAACCTGTTACCACCACAATGCTGTCTACTAATGGGGATAATTGGAAAACATCCAGGCAATAACAAAGCAGGGGACGGGATCCCAGCAGCAAATACTGCTTATTTATCCCTGCCCCCATTCTTTTGCCTGCTCCTGCGGCAGCTATCACTACCCGCAGATTATCAACCATACAAGTTCACCTCTGAAATATTGGGAAAAGAATGATGGCCGGTACTGCTCTCTTCTTTTACTTTCCTGGTGAAAATCATTCGGCCTGCTGCGGTTTGGAAAACACTGGTAACCATTACTTCCAGTTCATGCCCTATTTCGTTATCGGCACATTCCACAACTACCATAGTACCGTCCTCCAGGTAACCAACTCCCTGCCCCGGTTCCTTCCCTTCTTTTATTATACTGATACGCATGGTTTCCCCTGGATACACAATTACCTTTACCGCGTTAGTCAATTCATTAATGTTTAAGACCTTTATTCCCTGCAATTCTGCTACTTTATTAAGATTATAATCATTGGTAATGATGCTGGCATTCAGTTTTTTACACAGAGCAATCAGTTGTCCGTCCACATTTCTGTCATCTGTTCGCTCTACTTCCATTATATCAATTTTTATCTCTGGATGTTTTTGCATTTTGGAGAGGAGTTCCAGGCCCCGGCGCCCTTTGTTCCTGCGGACATTATCAGAAGAGTCAGCTATGTGCTGAAGTTCTTCCACAACTATGGTGGGAACAATCAACTGCCCATCCAGGAAGTTGCTCAAGCAAACATCGTAGATGCGCCCGTCAATAATGGCGCTGGTGTCAATTATTTTGTAATACGGGTTCTCATTCTTGCTAAGGTGGTCACCGAAGCGGGCAGGCAGCATTCCCAGTACTTCGCCGGCTCTCCTGGAACCAACCATTAAACCCAGATAACCGCACACCAAGAAAACTGTAATGGTCAGATAAACACCCAGACCTCTGATCATGGAAAGAGGAAAACTGCTCAATACACCTACTAAAATCCCTACCAGCAAACCCAGGGTTCCACCCATTAATACCTCAATAGAAGTATTGTCCAAAAAGTGATTAATGCCTTTCATTATCCGTCTAGCTGCTTTTAGTAAAAGTCCGGATGAAATGTAAAAAACAATGAACACTCCCAGACCGGTCAATACCTGTCCATTTATACTAGGATGCAAGAAAATATGGGACATGTACACAGCCCAGATGGCAATTAAAGAAGAAAATAACAATAGGGTTTTCGATATAGATAACCTTTTATACATAATAATTCACCTCCAGTAATATTTTTCTTTATGGAGATGAATTTTATACTAGATAATCCTTTAATATACAAATATTCCCATTTGTTTTTAGAAAAATGGCCTTTTTCCCTGTCATTTGCCCACTAATACGGTTCAGACTCACTCTGGACCCAAATTGACAACCATTCCCGGACCAAGCTATAATTAATAAAATCACAGTGACAAGGAGGGCAAGTCTTTTCATGAAGGACTTGATTTGTGATGAGTTTCAAAATGTTGTTGGAGACCTTCTTATTAGGCACTGCAGCATCCTAGATATCCTCTCCAAGCTGTCGGAATCCACCTGTCGGGTTAATCGTTCACTTAATAAAGCCGTTACCAGCTGTGGTTGTATATCAATTGAGGCAAAAAAAATGGAACTTGAGGAGAATATCAAATCTATTGATGAACTGCGCAACTGTCTCGATAATCATTTACGCGGACAACTGTGTAAGGATTGTGAGGAGGTAGTTACCAGTGAACTTGGAAAAATGCTCTTCTACTCAGCTGCACTGTGTAATGCCCTGGATATTAGTTTATATGATGTTTTCATAAAGGAATACAAAAAGGCTTCTACTCTGGGCATTTTTAATCTGACTTAATCCGCTGCTAAATAAATAATCATAAAAATTTCCGAAACTGCTTGGTAATAAGCAGTTTTTATATCATATACTCCAGCAACAGCTGTTCCTGCATACGCTTGAGCCCGTTTTTGATCATGGAAGCCCGTGCTTCACCAATCCCCTCTACCTCATCCAGTTCTTCCAAACTAGCCCTTAAAATATTGGGAAATAAGCCAAACCGCTTTACCAGATTGTCAATTACCCCTTGCGGTATCCGGGGCAGCTTGTTCAGCATCCTGAACCCCCGGGGTGAAACCTGCTGATGAACAAAGAGGCTGCTGCTACCCAAAGATAAGATTTTGGCAATCACACCGGCATCGATGCTTTCTTCATAAAATGCTCTCATCATTTCATTCAAGAGTTCTTTAGGAGATTTGTTTTCGGTATGGGAATAATCCTGCACAATCAGTAAAGCCTCTTCTTCCACATTAGAGATCATTTCATCCAGCTGCATTTTTACCAATCGGCCTTCAATGCCTAGTTCAGCAATATAGTTTTCTATTTCCTGAGCAACGTTTAATACCTTTATGCTTCTGTTAAGCACTTCACAAACTTCGGCACCGGTCACTAAATTCTCAAACTCCAGGCTGCCTAATCTTTGAAGTTCCCTGGTAAGAACAATTTTATATTTTTCTAGGGTCTGTAAGGCCTGGTTGGCCTTAACTAAAATGGTGGCCAAATCCCGGAGCCGGAATACTATCTCTCCCTGGTAAAGAGTAATAACCCGCCGGCGCTGGGAAATAGCAATCACCAGGGCTCCCGTTTGCCTGGCCACCCGTTGCGCTATTCGGTGTCTGATTCCTGTTTCATCAGAGTATATCAAGGGATCTGGATCTAGTTGGGCATTAGCTATCAAAATCCTGGAAACATCGCTATTGGTAATTATTGCTCCGTCCATTTTGGCCAGTTCATACAGCCTGGAAGGTGAAAAATAACAATCAATTTTAAATCCTCCGCTTACAATATTCATAAGATCCGGTGAATCACCGACTACCAGTAATCCACCCGTATTAGCCTGCAGAATATTATCTAACCCTACTCGCAAGAGAGTCCCGGGAGCAACCATTTGCAGACTTTTCCTGAATTTCCCTTCATAAATACCATCCACTTACACATTCCTCCATAATAATTGTATCCAGTGGCTCAAGTTGTTAACTCCTATTATATTAAGATTTTCCTCCTGGGGTGTCCCTCTGGGTTGAAACTCGGCCAGAAAAACTGTATTAAAACCCATTTTCCTGATCTCCTTTAAGCGGGCCGGTAAAGCCGGTACGGGTCTGATCTGGCCCGATAGACTCAATTCACCGATAAATACTGCATCCGCGGGGAGGGGCCGATCCAGGTAGCTTGAAGCAACTGCTGCAGCAATGGCCAGGTCTGTTGAAGGATCGCGAACAAAAAGTCCTCCAGTGACTTTAACGAAAACATCATAATTAGAAAAATTATACCCTAATCTCTTTTCTAAAACAGCTATTATTAGGGCCAGGCGGTTTTGGTCAATGCCTGAAGCCATACGGCGCGGATACCCGTGCCCCGCTGGAGCTGCCAGAGCCTGCACCTCAAACAAAATAGGCCGACTTCCCTCCAAGCTGACTGCAATAGCAGTACCACTAGCCTTTTCCCCATCAGAACTCAAGAATAAGCCCGAAGGATCTTTAACCTCCAGCAATCCCTGCCCTGTCATTTCCAGCAGAGCAATCTCTTCTGTTGAGCCAAAACGGTTTTTTACACTTCTCAACAGGCGGTAAGAATGATTCATCTCCCCCGAAAAATAGACAACTACATCGACCATATGCTCCAGAACTTTGGGCCCAGCCAAGGCGCCATCCTTGGTAACATGCCCCACTAAAAAGAAGGGGATATCTCTTTTTTTGGCTAATTCAACTATTTTGGCAGTGCATTCCCGCAATTGAGATATACTCCCGGGTACGGAGGAAATAGCTTCCGTGTACACCGCTTGGATGGAATCTACTATGACCAGGCAGGGATTAATCTCATCCATATAGCCTGCCAAACAATCCACATTCTGTTCGCCCACCAAGAAAATACTCGAGTTGTTAATTCCCAGCCTTTCCGAACGCAATCTAATCTGCTTAATGGATTCTTCACCGGAAAGATACAATACCCGCTTTAAGCCTCTGCCAACACAGTTAGCCACCTGCAAAAGCAAGGTAGACTTGCCGATTCCAGGATCTCCCCCTATCAACACAACAGCTCCCGGCACCACGCCCTTACCCAATACCCGATCCAGCTCACCGATACCGGTACTAATCCTTAAGGTTTCTTCACTGGTAATAGCATCCATGGATACAGGAACCGCGCTTTCACGGCTGGTACCGGCCTTGAGAGGGGCTTCCTCTATCAAGGAATTCCAGGAACCGCAACCGGGGCATTTCCCCAGCCACTTGACTGATTGATGCCCGCATTGATTACAGGTATAACTAAGGATAGTTTTTCCCATAATATTCCCCTTAATTTGTTATTTACTACCTAGTTTAGAATAGATAGGCTGCAAATTAAACCATTAAGTTTTTTAATAACAAAAGGGAAGGGGTTTTGCCCTTTCCCTTTTATCTCGCCCAACTCAACTAATATTTTAGATTTCGCCGGCCCCAGGTTTTATTACTATTTGACCTTCATCTTGATCTATCATTATTTTGTCCCCAGGGACTATGGACTTCTTCAATATCTCTTCCGAAATAAGATCTTCTACCATCTTTTGAATGGCCCGCTTCAGGGGTCTGGCCCCAAACACAGGATCATAACCTTCCTTTAGGATCAGTTCTTTGGCTTTTTCGCTCACTTCAACCTGGATTCCATTCTCCTGGACTCTTTTTATCAGATCTTCCAAAAGCAGATCCACAATTTGTGAAAGCTCATTTTCCGTTAAGTTCTGGAATACAATGATTTCATCAACCCGGTTGATGAATTCGGGCCTAAAAGTACTTTTGAGCTGTTCCATTACACGGTTTTTCATACGATTATAATTCTCCGTCTCATCGGCCTGGCTTGTAAAACCCACCCTATTACTGTTTCTTATGGATTCAGCTCCCACATTGGATGTCATAATAACCAGGGTATTGCGGAAATCTACAGTCCGCCCTTGCCCATCCGTCAGCCTGCCATCCTCCAAAACCTGCAGTAGAATATTGAACACATCAGGGTGCGCTTTTTCTACTTCATCCAGCAGGATAACCGAGTAAGGCTTGGTTCTCACCTTGTCAGTAAGCTGACCGCCTTCGTCATATCCTACATAACCCGGAGGAGAACCAATCATACGTGATACAGCATGCTTTTCCATATACTCTGACATATCCAGCCTGATTATAGCATCCTCACTGCCAAACATAGCCTCCGCCAGCGCCCTGGCTAGTTCAGTTTTTCCTACTCCGGTAGGCCCCAGGAAGATAAAGGATCCAATGGGCCGCTTAGGATTTTTCAGTCCGGCTCGGGCTCTCCGGACTGCTCGGGCTACTGCTTTGACTGCTTCCTCCTGCCCAATCAATCTCTTATGCAGGACTTCTTCAAGGTTGACCAGCTTTTCGCTCTCTTCAACCTCCATTTTGCTAACCGGAATGCCCGTCCAATCTGACACTATACTGGATATGTCTTCCTCAGATACTGCCTGGACCTGCCGGTTGCGCATATTTACCCATTCTCGCCGCTCCCTTTCAATCTCATCTTTGAGTTTTTGTTCTTCATCCCTAATTTGGGCGGCTTTTTCATATTCCTGAGCATTTATAGCTTCTTCTTTTTCCTTTATTACTTCTTCCAGGCGCTGCTCTTTTTTCTTTAATTCTTCTGGCACCACATAGTTGGACAATCGGGCCCGGGATGATGCCTCATCAATCAGATCTATAGCCTTGTCCGGCAGGAACCGGTCGCTAATGTACCGGGCTGACAGACGGGCAGCAGCCCTTATAGCTTCATCACTTATTTTTACCCCGTGGTGAGCCTCGTAACGGTCTCTGAGCCCTTTAAGAATCTCAATACTCTCCTCTATAGAAGGCTCATCAACTATTATAGGCTGGAAACGCCGCTCCAGTGCTACATCTTTTTCCACATGCTTACGATATTCATTAAGAGTGGTAGCACCTACACACTGGAACTCTCCCCTGGCAAGTGACGGCTTTAGAATATTGGCGGCATCAATTGCTCCTTCAGCGGCTCCTGCACCAACAATAGTGTGTAATTCATCAATAAAAACAATCACATCTTTGGCTGATTTTATCTCATTAACGATCTTAGTCAAGCGGTCCTCAAACTCTCCACGGTATTTGGTTCCTGCAATCATGGAGGAAAGGTCCAAGGCCACTACTCTTTTATTGCTCAATATTTCCGGAACCCTGTTCTCCACTATTCTCTGGGCCAATCCTTCCACAATAGCAGTCTTCCCTACACCGGGATCACCAATCAACACTGGATTATTTTTTCTTCTGCGAGATAAAACCTGAATAACTCTTTCTATTTCTTTATCCCGTCCAATTACCGGGTCCAGCTGCCCTTCAGCAGCCTGCTGGGTTAAATCAATACTGAAGGCATCCAGTGTCGGTGTCTTGCTCTTGGCCTTTCTCTTAGTCTGTACAGAAGGCTGGTGATGACTTGGTGCGGGTTCCTGAAAGTTGCTGAAATTCATAATATTCTGGGACCCTTCCCCTCCTAGGAGCATCATTACCTGTTCCCTTACCGCTTCAAGCCTTATTCCCATGGACATGAGAACCTGCCCGGCTACTCCTTCCTCTTCTCTAAGAATGGCCAGTAAAAGGTGCTCAGTGCCGACATAATTCACTCCCTGCAAGCGAGCCTCATCAAAGGCCAAATTAAAGACTTTTTTGGCTCTAGGTGTAATAGGAAGATCTCCAGCGGGTTTTTCCACTCCCCTAGCATTTTCACCAATTACCTTATTTACTTCCTCGCGCACCTTATTTAAATCCACTCCCATGCTCAACAGAGCTCTGGCACCAACTCCTTCCCCCTCTCTGAGTAATCCGAGCAGCAAATGTTCGGTCCCAATAGCGGGATGATTGAGCTGACGGGCTTCTTCCTGAGCATGTATAACTGCATTTTTAGCTCTCTGGGTGAAATGTCTAAACATTTTTAATACCTCCTTAACAAAAGTTTATTTAAATTATCAGTTTTTCCTTAACAACCTCTGCTCTTTTTACGTCCCGCAAAAATGCATCCATCTCCTTTCCAGCTTTCTTCTGCAGATGGGCGGGACTGATAGCCACCATTAATTCATTGAGGGCAAAGGGTTTCAAACCTTTTAAAATTCCCATATCTACTCCCAAACGGACATCGGATAAGAGGGCTATGGCTTCCTGGGAGCTTATCACTACAGCGTTGCTAAGTATTCCATAAGCCCTGTGAATGCGGTCTTCCAGATTATATTTCATCTCATTTGCCAGTTTTTTCCTCAGATTCCGTTCCTGCTCAATTATCTGAGTAGTAATAGTATTTAGATTGCTTATTATATCAGCTTCAGTCTGACCCAGGGTTATCTGATTGGATAATTGGAACAGGTTCCCGATAAATTGAGTTCCCTCCCCGTAAAGACCCCTCACTGTCATACCCAGATGACCGATATTTTGGAAAATTTGTCCGGTTTGCCCGGCAATGGCAATAGCCGGCAGATGCAGCATAACTGACGCCCGCATGCCAGTCCCTACATTAGTAGGACAGGAAGTCAAATAACCTCTTCGCTCATCAAAGGCGAAGTCCAGACTTTTTTCCAGGTCGTCATCAACTATCTGAGCTTTCTCATTGCATTCTTCCAACTGCAGACCGGGAAGAAAACACTGTATCCTCAGATGATCTTCCTCGTTTATCATTATTGCCAGGGACCCATCCTGGTTTACCAAGAGCCCCCGGTAAGGCAAACTCTCTTTGGCATGATCGGGGCTTATCAGATGCTTTTCCACCAAAATTTGCCGGTCCATGTGGGAAATTTGATCAAAGGTGATTAGATCTAAACCTTTGACTATACTTGTTTTGGCATTTTTCCACGCTTTAGAAATTTCATTCATACATTTCCCACCGTTATCATTGTTCAGTAGGTGCGGAAAAGGAATTTTGTGCAGGTTCCGGGCTAATCTGATACGGCTGCTGATGACAATATCAGAATCCGGTCCTTTGTCAGCATCCATCCAGCGCACATAATAGCTATTTAATAAATCACTGGCCTTCATACCTTATCCCCCCTTCTAATTTGCCTTTTTTTCTAATTCTTTGATTTTATCCCTAATCTCAGCAGCTTTTTCGTAATTTTCTGCTGCTACCGCCTGCTGCAATTGCGCCTTGAGGTTGTCCAGTTGCCTTTTCAGCAGAACCTCAGATCCTCCCCGGGAAGGAATTTTACCTATATGACGGCTATTCCCGTGAATCCTTCTCAAGGATGGTTCAAGTTCCCCTTCAAAGGAAATATAACACTCACTACAACCCAGTTTACCCGTTTGCCTAATACCAGCCAGGCTCATACCACAATTGGAACAGATCATTTCGGGAGAAATCGTTTTAGTTCCTTGCAGAAGGTTAGTGCCAAAGAAACTGCCTAGCAAATTGGAAATGGAAAACTTGTTATCCAGATCGAAAACAAAAGCGCCTTTTTTGGCTGCACATTCCTGGCACAGGTGCATTTCCACCTTGCTTCCATTGATCATCTGCGTAAAATGGACTGTCGCAGGTCTCTGTTGACAATTTTCGCAATTCATTTTTATTCCCCCTTTTTTGCATGTTAATGGTTTCTGTAAAAATAACTTATCAGGGCGTCTCTGACCGACTTGAGAATCTCCTCTTGTTGGTCCGATGATAGATTTCGAGATGTGTGGCTAATCAAGAAATGCAACATCTCCTTTTCTCTCCGGCTGATCTCATTGGTGGAAAACAGTCGGTCAAGCAACTCCAGCAGTTCATTGTACGCGATCTTTTCGACATCCAGATTAAGTTGGGTAATCTTTACAAAGCCTTTGCCCCCGCGTCGGCTCTCGGTAATGAAACCTTTATCTTCATTAAACCGAGTATTTATTACATAGGTAATTTGAGAAGGTACACAGGAGAAAGTTTCTGCGAGTTCTGCCCTTTGAATTTCAATTGTATTTTGTTCACTTCTTGCAATGAGAACTTTTATATACTGTTCTATCCTGTCTGCGAGACTCTTTTTCATGTTGCCCCCTCTTTTTTTGACCTTCTTTGACCTTAATCATATTGTATCAGCATTATAGTCAACAGTAAACCCCTATATTTAAATATTAACAGGAATTATCAGTCTCTCTTTGACTATCTTTAACTAAATTTCTTGTTTTTATTATGACCATAATTACTTACATGTATTTGCCCTGCTGTTGCTTAAATGGAGAAAATAGGAAAGGAATTAGGAAAGATAAAGATATTATTAATTATCTCTTATTTGTTCAGGTATTTGTGTTTTAATACCAGAAGAACGAAAGCAGGAAGAACTAGCTGGCGTTTAAACCGCCCAGGGTCGTCTATTAATCGATAAAGCCATTCCAGGTTATGCTTAATAAAAAATTGGGGAGCTCTTTTTTTGTTGCCTGATATGACATCCAGGCTGCCGCCGATACCAATAGAGACCGTTGCTCCTAATTTATCCTGGTTTTTTGCAATCCATAATTCCTGTTTGGGAAAACCCAAAGCCACAAAAATAATATCAGGCTGACTTTGACGAATTTTTTCTATTATTTCAGGCTCTTCCCTAGCAGAAAAATATCCATCAATAGTACCACCGATAATTAATCCAGGAAATTGCTCCTGAAGTTTTTTTCCTGCCCTTTCGGCTACCCCTGGCTGAGCACCTAGCAGGAATATTTTCCATTGGTGGCTGGCGGCTTCTTGGCAAAGACTTAATAAAAGGTCAATACCAGTCACTCTCTCCGTGATACGGGCTCCAAATTGGCGGGCTGCCCATACTACACCAATGCCGTCTGGAACAATTAATGGGGCTTGGTTAATAATGCTTTTTAGTTCCGGATTATGCCAGGCTTGATATACCATTTCGGCATTAAGGGTTACAACTTGCAATTGCTGCCGGTTCATTATTGATTGCTTAATTTTCTCGGTAGCCTGGCGCATATCAATTAAATCCAGATTGAATCCTAAGATTTTTGTTCTACTTTGACTATTTTTCAACGGTTATCTCCTTATTATTTAAAGGAACAGTTTACGGCCCGGTTTTTGAAGAATCCTCTGACAATACTGCTTTTGTTTACCATAAGTTTGTCCATTTGCTGCAAAGCAAAACCCGTTCCTTTAGCCACGCAGCTAATCGGGTCATCCGCTATATGAACGGGTAGGTTGGTTTCATGGGTTATCAACATATCCAGTCCATTGAGCAAGGCTCCACCACCTGTCATTATTATTCCATTGTTGATAATATCCGCAGAAAGTTCCGGTGGTGTTATTTCCAATATTTTCTTAACTCCATCAATAAATAATTCCACAGGTTCTTGGAGGGCTTTCCAGCAGTCTTGTGACCTAATCGTTACAATTTTAGGAAGTCCGGTCAGAAGGTCACGTCCTTTTATCTCGATTTGATTATTACGGTTTTGGTCAGTGATCCAAGCAGTCCCCACCCTGATTTTTATATCCTCTGCAGTTCTTTCTCCTATCATTAGATTGAATTCCTTACGAATATATCGTACGATGGCCTCATCGAACTTGTCCCCTCCAACTCTAAGAGAAGTATTACAAACCATTCCACCCAATGACAGAACTGCAATATCAGTTGTTCCGCCACCGACATCAACAACCATATGACCGGTAGGACCTGAGATATCTATGCCGGCTCCCTGAGCAGCCGCCAGCGGTTCTTCAATAATAAATACCTGTCTGGCTCCGGCTATAAGGGTAGCTTCCTTTACCGCCCTTTGCTCCACATCTGTTGCACCGGTAGGAATACATACAATAACCCGAGGTTTAATTAGCAGCCTCTTGCCCATTACCTTTTTCAAGAAATAACTGAGCATTCTGGCGGTGGTGTCATAATCGGCAATTACACCATCCTTTAACGGTCGAATAGCAGCAATGTTTCCCGGGGTTTTGCCCAGCATTTGCCTTGCTTCATCCCCAACGGCTATTATTCTGTCTGTAGTTGTATCAATAGCGACTACCGAAGGCTCATTCAGCACAATCCCTTTATCCCTGACAAAAACTAATACACTAGCAGTTCCAAGGTCAATTCCTATGTCCTCTCCAAACATCAGCAAAGCCTCCCAAGAAAAATCATTATAGATAATTTTACCTTTTATTTCATGTAAATTCTATTTAGTCTTCGTCGCCAAAATTCCTCTAAAATTTGCAAAAATATACCGCCACCTCCTGCTCTTTTTTGGGTAAGCCGGGGTAACGGTATTTCAGATACGGTTAGCAGCGTATTTTTTCCTGGTGGCTTCTCCGCCCCTAATATGTCTTTCGGACTTATTTTTGTCCAGGATAGCCTTTACTTGCAGGGCCATCTCCTTGTCTATGCGCGGCAAGCGTTCTGCTACATCTTTATGTACAGTGCTTTTGCTAATTCCGAAAACTTCCGCTGTTTGCCTTACTGTTTCCGATGTCTGCAAAATATGTCTGGCAACTTCCACTGCCCTTTTTCTGATGTAATTCTGCATGACCTGCCTCCCCAGGTTCAGGTTGTTTTTTTAAATATATTCAGGAGAATGCAAGTCAAGAACTCAGTAAGATAATTTATAAAACTCAATGTTGCCGTAATAAGACTTTAGTATTTGGCGATAGTCTTTCCCACTGTCAGCCATACCACGGGCACCGTACTGGCACATGCCTAATCCATGGCCATATCCGCGGCTATTAATTATTAGGCTGTTATCGTCCAATTTAAAGCTCCACCATCTGGACGGCAGTACCAGTTTATTCCGGAACTCCTCACCTGACACTTTAATATTATTTATTTCTAGCTCTTTGGTTCTTCCACTCCCAGTCTTTTCAGTAACCTTTATCTCAAAGTCTTCAGCAGGGCCAAACAACTGGTTTATTTCCCCCATGGAGAAAACCTGAACAGTTTCATAGTGTCGTGATTCACGGCAATATTTGCATTCAACTGATTTTAGGTATGGGATTTCCGTTCCCCAAATTTCCCGCGCACTTTCCGTTCTGCCTCCGCAAGTTGAATGATACAGGGCATCAATAGGTTCATTGCCATAAAACATTATTTCTCCCCGGGTCTCGTTTACCGCTCGTTCAATCTTTTTCCACAATTGGTCACTGTCCTGGGGATGCCTTTCATAAAATTCTGCACGGGAAATATACGCCTGGCAGGATCCAATATCATCAGACAAATCTGCCCCCAAAGGATAGGCAAAATTCTTTATCAGCCTCCGGCAGGCGTAAGTGCGGGCACACACAGCCTGAGCTTTTAATGCCTCCAGATGGAATGATGCCGGCATTTCAGCTGCAACTGTTCCAATTATATACTCTTCCATTTTTAAACTGATAGTTTGATGGCTTTTGCTCAAGTAGAGTGTAAGTGATGGTTCAGGCTCTTGGGCTGGTGTTGACAGGTATCTTTTTATAAAGAGTATGCCGGCCAGGCACAGGACTAATATTAATAATACAGTTATTTTTTTCCGTAAGTTATTCCGTTTGATCCTCATATAATATTAATATTTAAAAAACCTGACCTTAGACCATATTTATTTATACCCTGGTTATTCTTGCCCCCAGTAGGTTAAGTTTCCCTACAATATTTTCATAACCCCGGTCAATATGTTCGCAATCACTGATTATGCTGGTTCCTGAGGCAGTCAGGGCCGCAATTATTAATGCCGCTCCAGCCCGTAAATCGGTAGCTTTTACCCGGCTTCCGCTTAGTTTTGAGGTTCCCTTGATAATTGCACATTTTCCTTCTGTTTTTATATTAGCGCCCATTCTCTCTAATTCTGAAACATGCATAAACCTGTTTTCAAAGACAGATTCGCTGATGACACTGGTTCCCCTGGCCCTGCATAAATAAGCCATGAATTGGGCCTGCATATCCGTAGGGAATCCAGGATAGGGCAGAGTCTTAATATAAACCGGATTTATCGGTTTTTCCCTGGATACAATTATCGTGTTGCCCTGTTCGATTATATCTGCCCCTGTTTCCGCCAGCTTGGCAGATATAGCTTTGAGGTGCTCCGGAACTACATTGGTCAGGGTAACTTTTCCTCCGGTAGCAGCTGCAGCCACCATAAAACTGCCCGCCTCGATACGGTCTGGAATAACCGTATGTTGGGTTCCGCCCAGTCTGCCTACCCCCTCAATTTTGATCAGGTTAGTTCCTGCTCCGCTTATCTTGCCTCCCATACTGTTGATAAAGCGGGCCAAATCAACTACTTCCGGTTCCAAAGCAGCATTTTCTATATAGGTTGTACCTTGTGCCAGTGAGGCTGCTATTAGCAGGTTCTCAGTAGCACCTACACTGGGAAAATCCAAATATATGTGACAGCCTCTTAACTGAGAGGCAGTTGCTGATATATTTCCCCCGCTAAAGGATATATTGGCTCCCAAAGCTTTGAGGCCCTTTAGATGTAAATCAATGGGGCGATTGCCGATGTCACACCCTCCAGGAAGAGAAATGGTGGCTTTCCCGTATCTGGCCAAGAGGGGACCCATTACTAAAAAGGAAGCCCTTATCTTTCTGACCAGTTCATAAGGAGGCTGAAAAAATTTAGCTTCCCCCGCTATTTCCATTTGGTCATCCTTTCTCCTGACCACTAATCCCAGTTCTGCCAGGAGATGAGACATGGTCTTCACATCATTAATATCAGGTATCTTATTTAGTACAATAGTACCCTCTGCCAGCAGGGCAGCAGCTAAAACCGGCAGAATGGCATTTTTTGCTGAACTTATTCCTACTGTTCCATGTAGTGTACACTTTCCCTGTACATGAATGTCCAATCGGATAAATCCCCTCCCTATCTCAATAGTTATCTAATAACATTGGCAAGCCCAACATAATACAGGTCTTTCCGCTGGCCAGATCTGGATGCACTGCTATCTGAACATTATACTTGGTTCCTTCAGCTTTTATTGGCTTCACGGTTTTTTCTGCACTTTTGCTGTAGGCGGTTACACTGGTGACCCTGCCGTCATCAAATTCTTCAATTATATTGGCCTCTAAGGTTTTTAACATGACTTTTATTAATTCTTTTTGACTGTCATGCTCCACTATACTGTCAATACAGCCTGACAGACAGTAGTTGCTGGTAAAAGGCAATCCGGTTTGTTCGATCCTTTCGACAATCTGGAAAAGCCGGTTAAAGCTGTCATTGGTTTCAATTTCCATTACATATGCCGTCCGGTTGGTTTTAGGATCAGATAATAAGCTTACCGTATACCCAATATTATCCTTGGTAAAACGGTAACTGAGGGCATCTGTTCTTGCACTGGCGGCGATATTATCCGTTGGCAGATCCAGTGCCTCAAGTATTTTTGTCATTTCCGCCTGAAGTTCAATTAGAGAATAAGCTTTATCTATTATTGCCCAGGCATCCACCCGGAATTCCAGAGAATTTGCTCCTATAGATGCAAAAGATAGGAAATATGGAGACTCCATTTTTTTTCCCAGAGTGTAGTTGATCCTTTCATTGCATAAGGAACACAGAAAAGAAAAAATAATTATATAGAATAAAACTTTTTTCACTCCATGGCCTCCCCAAAGCTGGATATACAGGATTGTTGCCATTTTAGACAATGATTATACAGCCCTGTTCTTGCTATTAGGGTCTAAAGCCGTAGACTAAAACTTTGGTTGATCTGGGGAATAAAAAGGTTTATTGATATGGGGGATGATAGAGGCTAGTGTGCAGGCTGAATTAGGATGTGTCCTAACCAAAAAAGGCGCATCCTTAATTAAGGGGGATATTAGTTTTCCGTAGCATCCGATTCTCCGTCTGGTAAATCCCGGGCAGCTTTTTGCAGTTCCAGCTGGCGTGCAATATATTCGTCTCTTTTCTTTTTGGCCGCTAAAGCTTTTTTTTCAATCTTAACTGTCTGCCTATAAAATAGAAACCCGAATATTAGAGTAATTGCAAATACAGAAGAGATAAAAATAATAAAAAGCTTATACATCTGTTCCCTCCCGTAATTCTATTGAGAATTGTTTTCGGTTTCCGGCTGCCGCTTAGAAGATCTCCTGTTCCTTCTTTTCTTTCGTCTAGCCAAGGCCATCGCTTCTATCCTATAAGTTGCTTGGTGCAGCAACAAGTACAACAAACCTTTTAAGAAATAAAAAATGGCAGTAACAATGATTAATCCCTTTAAAAGATCATTCTCCATGGAATTACCCTCTTTTAATAAATCCTCCAAACAAAAACAAACACGTATATCTATAATATTCTAAAGTCTTTTTATTATCTATTAATATTCTAAATTAAAAAGCCGGAAGGTGTAAAACAAATCCTTCCGGCTTTAATTCTATTTTTTCTTTTACTCCAGAGCACCGGCCGCCTTGAGACGGGCCAGGGCTCTTTTCAGGGAAGCCTCCGCCCGGGCATAGTCTATATTTTCATCACGGATTGCAAGCCTTTTCTCAGCTCTTTCCCTGGATTTTCTGGCCCGGTCTATGTCGATGGCTTCCTCTTGCTCAGCAGTCTCAGCCAGGATACGGGCGACATTATCAACCACCTCAACAAATCCGCCGTTTACAGCTATTTTATGCGTATTGCCATCTGGATCTTTATAACGCATTACCCCGATATCCAATGCTGCTATCAACGGTGCATGGTTGCGCAATACACCCAGTTCCCCTTCAACTGCCGGAGCCACCATGAACTGTATTTCATCTCTGAAAACAACCTCTTCCGGTGTTATTATTTCCAGCATGAAGGTGTTATCTGCCATAAGCTACGCCTCCATTTTCTTAGCTTTGGCAACTACCGTATCAATATTGCCAACATAAAGGAATGCAGCCTCAGGTAGATGATCGTGCTTGCCTTCCAAGACTTCGGCAAAAGAGTCTACGGTTTCTTTTACCGGCACGTAAATGCCCGGAGTACCAGTAAACTGCTCAGCTACGTGGAAGGGCTGGGACAGGAATCTCTGGATCTTTCTGGCCCTGGCCACAATCAGTTTATCCTCATCGCTCAGTTCGTCCATGCCCAGGATGGCGATGATATCCTGCAGTTCCTTGTACCTCTGCAGTATGGCTTGCACTCCGCGGGCCGTATAATAATGTTTTTCCCCCAGAAGCTGCGGATCCAGAATACGGGAAGTAGAATCCAAAGGATCAACTGCCGGATATATACCCAACTCAGCTATGGACCGTGCCAAGACCAGAGTTGCATCCAAATGGGCGAAAGTTGTAGCTGGAGCCGGGTCAGTCAAGTCATCAGCGGGCACATATACTGCCTGGGCAGAGGTAATAGATCCTTTCCGGGTAGATGTTATGCGTTCCTGTAATAGACCCATGTCTGTGGCCAGAGTCGGCTGATAACCAACCGCTGAAGGCATACGCCCTAATAGAGCCGATACTTCGTTACCTGCCTGGGCAAAACGGAAAATGTTATCGATAAATATCAAAACATCAAGTCCGGAATAATCGCGGAAATATTCTGCTATAGTCAAACCGGTTAATCCCACCCGCAATCTAGCTCCGGGAGGTTCATTCATCTGTCCGAAAATCAAGGCGCATTTTTCGATAACGCCTGATTCCGTCATTTCTCCCCATAAGTCGTTACCTTCGCGGGTCCTTTCTCCTACTCCG
Source organism: Syntrophomonadaceae bacterium (assembly GCA_050949885.1). Taxonomy (GTDB): domain Bacteria; phylum Bacillota; class Syntrophomonadia; order Syntrophomonadales; family Syntrophomonadaceae; genus JBMNGO01. Next base: position 120,225 of record JBMNGO010000002.1, read on the forward strand.
GTGAATACCGAATATCCTCCGTGTTCATAGGCAATGTTTCTGATTAATTCCTGGATTATAACGGTTTTTCCAACTCCCGCCCCGCCAAACAAACCGATTTTTCCGCCTTTGGCATAGGGGCAAATCAGGTCCGTAACCTTAATCCCGGTTTCCAGCATCTCAGTAGCCGGTAGCTGGTCAACCAATGCGGGTGGATCACGATGGATTTCCCAATAGTCTGCTGCTTCTACCGGCCCTTTTTCGTCAACCGGCTGTCCCAGCACGTTTAGTATTCTCCCTAAACAACCTTCTCCCACCGGCACCCTTACCGCCGCTCCGGTATTGGTAGCTTTAAAGCCCCTGGCAATACCATCGGTAGGCTGCAGAGCAACACATCTAACGGTATCGTTTCCTAGATGCTGCATTGCCTCGAGCACAACATCAATTTCAGCAGTGCTCTTAAAACCGGGATCTTGGTCTGCTGATTTTATGGTAATAGCATTCATAAGATCAGGTAGTTCCCCAGGTTTAAAGCGCACATCGACTACGGCCCCTATTACCTGGGTTACCTCTCCATATGTCACCTTTCCCATTCTCTACTTTCCTCCTTTTCTAAGAGCCTCAGCACCGCCTACAATATCGAGTATTTCGTCGGTAATTGCTGCTTGTCGAGCTTTATTCATTTCCAGTGTGAGGGTTTCAATAAGCTCTGCAGCATTCTCAGTAGCGTTGCTCATTGCTGTCATTCTGGCACCCTGCTCACTGGCTTTGCCTTCTAACATAGCATGGTAAATCATGCTTCCCACATAGCGGGGAATTAACGTAAACAGGATTTCGCTCGCATTCGGTTCGTAGATATATTCGAGATATTTTTCTTCAGTGCCTTCGTCTTGCTGCGGGGGCTCCATAGGCAACAATTGCACCACCGTAGGAACCTGTCGCATAACATTAACGAACTTTGAGTAAACCAAAAATACCTCGTCAACTTCTCCATTCTCATACGCGTTCATAACATACTGGGCAATTTCCCGAGCATCTGCATATTTTATAGTATCCCCCAGGTTTACAAATTCCGCGTCAACTCCTCCCCGTTTCCGGAAAAAGTCTCTGCCTTTCCTCCCTACAGCAATTATACCTTTCTGAATCTCTTCCCTCCGTTCAGCCATATCCAGATTTGCTGTCCGTATTATATTGGTATTGTAAGCACCACATAAACCTTTGTCAGCCGTTACTATAACGTAACCGATCTTCTTAACATCCTCTCTTACCTCCAGAAGAGGATGCTTAATGTCATAAGCAACAGCAGCCAAACGAATAAGGGTTTCCCGAAGCTTTTCAGTATACGGTCGGGATGATTCTGCCTGTTCCTGAGCCCGGCGAAGTTTTGCAGCCGCTACCATTTTCATGGCCTTGGTAATCTGCTGCATATTTTTTACGCTGTTTATTCTGCGTTTATACTCCCTAGCACCTGCTCCCATCTATTTCACCACCTAAACCGCAAATGTGGATTTGAACTCACCAATTGCAATTATTAGTTTCTGTTCCGTGTCATCTTTCAATGCTCCAGTTTCCCTGATGGTATTTAGGATATCCGCATGGGCGCTCTTTAAAAATTTAAGAAAATCAGCCTCAAATTCTCTGACTTTTTCCCTGGGTAGATCATCCAGATAACCATTGACTCCTGTATAAATGGAAACAACCTGTTCCTCCATGGGCATTGGTTCATACTGCCCCTGCTTAAGTATTTCGGTTACCCTCTCACCTCTGATAAGTCTGGCCATGGTAGCGCGATCCAAATCAGATCCAAATTGGGCAAATGCTGCCAGCTCACGGTACTGGGCCAGGTCCAGACGCAACTGGCTGGCCACCGCTTTCATAGCCTTGGTTTGAGCAGCGCCGCCAACACGGCTTACCGAAAGACCCGCGTTTATAGCCGGGCGCTGTCCGGCATAGAATAGGTCGGTTTCCAGATAAATCTGTCCGTCAGTAATAGAAATAACATTAGTAGGAATATAGGCTGATACGTCACCCGCCTGGGTTTCAATAATGGGTAGAGCTGTAATGGAGCCGCCGCCATGAGCTTTATCCAGCTTACAGGCACGTTCCAGCAAGCGGGAATGCAGGTAGAAAACATCTCCGGGGAATGCTTCACGGCCGGGGGGCCGGCGGAGCAACAGGGACATTTCTCTGTATGCAACAGCATGTTTGGACAAGTCGTCATAAATTATTAATACATCAGCGCCATCAGTTTCCATAAATTCTTCTGCCATAGCCACACCCGCATAAGGTGCGATATACAGCATGGGTGCCGGTTCAGCAGCAGTGGCGGCAACAATAATAGTATAATCCATAGCCCCCATCTCTTCCAGCTTGGCTGCGATTCCAGCAATACCAGCCTGTTTCTGCCCTATGGCTACATAAATACAGATCATATCTTTTTTGTCGCGCTGATTAATAATAGCATCAATGGCTATAGCCGTTTTTCCTACCTGGCGGTCGCCGATGATTAACTCGCGCTGTCCGCGGCCGATAGGCGTCATAGCGTCTATAGCTTTAAGTCCGGTCTGCATGGGGGTATCAACTGGAGCACGGAAAACCACCCCCGGAGCAACTCTCTCAATAGGCCTGCTGGCATCAGCAGCTATGGGTCCTTTTCCGTCTATAGGTTGCCCTAACGCGTTAACAACTCTCCCCAGCATGGCCTTTCCAGCAGGAACCTCCATTATTCTGCCGGTAGCTTTAACTATGTCACCTTCTTTAATGTGCTCATAGTTTCCGAGCATAACTGCTCCAACATTATCTTCTTCAAGGTTCAGAACCATTCCATAGGTTCCGCCCGGGAATTCCAGCAATTCGCCAGCCATAGCGCCCTGTAATCCATAAATACGAGATATTCCGTCGCCAACATAGATAACAGAGCCCACATTGCTGACTTCGACCTCCGATTGGTAGCGCTCAATCTGTTCTCTGAGGATTGCGCTAATCTCTTCAGGTCTTATACTCATTTATGTGCTCACCCCTATCACATTAACTTATCTTGGCCTGTCTCAGCTTTGATTTCAGCAATTCCAGTTTCTTTGCCACGGTTCCGTCAACGATTTGGTCTCCGACGCGCACTTTAAGTCCCCCTATGAGTGCTGGATCGACCCTGGTTACCAAATGAACCGTTTTACCTGTTGAAGCAGACAGTTTTTCAGTAAGGAATTCAATTTCTCGTTCAGGCATTTCCCGTGCCGAGAATAACTCTGCCTTAATAACATTGCGGTGATCGTCTGCCAACTTTTTAAATTCCTCGACAATAGCGGGAATATATGCTTCCCGTCTCTTGTCTATAATGGTCAGCAAAAAGTTCAAGGTTACCTGTGAAACCTGCCCGGCAAAAATTTTACTGACTAGGTTCTTTTTTTCCTTGGCGGGTATTAACAAGTGATCAAAATACTCTTTCAAATTCTCTGTCTTTTCGATGATTCTTACCACATTGCTAAGCTCGTTCTGATAAGAATTAATCTTTTCATTATCCTTGGCAATGCTGAAAAAAGCTTCGGCATAACGCCTGGCGACAGTTTTATTTAGCATAATAGATCGCCCGCCTCATCAATAAATTGTTTGGCTAATTTTTTGTGATCTTCTTCATTTATTGCTCTGTCAAGAATCTTTTCTGCGGCCATTATAGCCAGTAAGGCAGCTGTTTCTCGCAATTCCTGCCGTGCTTGCTCGGTAGCAGCCTGAATATCTGCCAAAGCTTTATTCTTCATAGATGCTGCTTCTTCAGTAGCTTTGGTCATTATTTCATTCTTAACTTCCTCAGCGGTTTTTGTAGCACGAGCAATAATTTCCATGGCTTCCTTCCTGGATTCTGCTAAATTAGCCTGGGTTTCTTTCCGCATTTCTTCAATTTCTGCTTTAACCTCTTCCGCATGTTTCAGCGAACCTTCAATGGCTGCGGCTCGCTGCTCCAGCATCGCATTTATGGGATTGTAAGCGAATTTATATATTATAGCCAGTAATATAAAGAAGTTTACTGCTGACCACCCAATTAAATAAGGATTCAGCCCCGGTGTGTGACTTGCCGGTTCAGGAATAGGTGCGTCAGTCCCGCCAGCTGCCATGCAGAAGGTCGCAAATCCCATTACCATTATAAATGTTAAAAAGAGAACGGATAAATAAACCCTTCGGTTTCTCATCACGGATGTGCTACCTCCAATCTGCTAAAATTATTCAGGGCGATAGAACTCTTTTGAAATCTAAATACTACTTACTCTACCGCCCTTAATTACAAAAAAGTTGACTTATCCTTTACGACATTTTCCCAATTAACATAAATGCAATAAGTAAGCCGTAAATAGTTAACGTTTCGATAAAGGCAAACGTAATGAACATGAGAGTTCTTACATCGCCTGCCACTTCTGGTTGTCTTGCGATGGCTTCAATAGCTTTACCACCGGCAACACCCATTCCTACTCCACCACCAAGTCCTGCGATGGATACGGCTAGACCAGCGCCTAATGCAATACCCATTTCTTTACCCTCCTTTATTTATCTCACAAATTATGGTCCCATTGACCAGATTAACATGATAGTTTATTAATGACCCTCACCTGTAGATGCAGCAATATAACTGGCTGATAGTATTGTGAACACTATCGCCTGGATAGCCCCTAAAAGTACACTCAGCATCATTAGTACAGATGGCACAAAAAAAGGTACCAGGAACAACATGTAAGCAATAACCATTTCTTCCCCAAAAATGTTTCCGAATAAACGGACTGTCAGGGATAACGGATGGGTTATCTCTTCCAAGAGGTTTAATGGCAACATCAACGGACTCGGTTGAATAAAATGTTTAAGATAATGTCCTCCGTGTTCTTTTACACCTGCATAGTGGACAGCGCATACAGTGATCAGAGCCAAAGCTAGAGTAACATTCCAGTTGCTGGTTGCAGGCTGAAAGCCCGGGACACTGCCAGCTCCAGGTATCAGTCCACTGTAATTGCTAAGTAAAATAAAGAGGAAAAACGATGTGAGCAGGGGGGCCCACTTTTTTGCAACATGCTCTTTGTCCATCAACTGGGTAAAGAAATCATAGGTCCAGATTATGACCATTTCAAAAGCATTTTGCAGCCCACGAGGGACCATTTGCATGTTCTTTGTAGCAGAAAAGGCTATTACTCCAATAATAGCAATAATAACCCACTCGGTAACTACAATATGATGGACTGGAATCGGCCCAATGTGAATGAAAGTACTATCCCAGAAACCAAATATCATCTTCACTTCCCCCCTTCCTATATATTCTTGTCTCCGTACTGCCAGCCCATTTGCACACTAAACTAAAGCCAGGGGCCTGGCTTTGTAGCCCGTTTAATAAGTTTTTCAACCCACTATTTATGGTTGCTTTCTCGCGAACTGTTGCGCCCGGCAACCCTCTCCCACATGACTTTCATTGCTGTAGCAACCCCCAACAGGCACCCAACTACCGTCAGCCAGGGATCTGTTGCCAATTTGGCATCCAACCAGCGCCCACCAAGGCACCCTATTGCTACTGCAGCAGCAATAGTGGTACCCAGGTTAATGGCATCACTTAAAGACTTCGCCCAGTGTTTCTTTTTTTGAGCCATTAATGCACCTCTGCTTTGCCTACCTGTTTAATTTTCGTCGTCCACAATAAAAATCCTTTTTTATTTATAAATTTTTTAAAACTGATGTCGAATTATTAAGAAAACTTACTCTAATTGTAAATAATGTTATAATTTGGTTATAGTATATTCTTATTGATGCTACCTAATATATATTAATTTATTGTTTTCATAAAATAAAGGCCGGGGTTAGCCGGCCTTTTTATTTAACTATACTAATACGCTACTTTACGTTGTTTTTGAAAACACTCCATACAAAATACCGGCCGACCATCAACGGGCCTGAACGGAACCTGGGTTTCAACTCCACACTCGGCACAAACCGCATTAAACATTTCCCGTGGACTTCTGTTTCCACTACGGTTATTCCTTCTATTGGTGCGGCAATCCCGGCAACGTTTGGGTTCATTTTCGAAACCCTTTTCATGATAGAATTCCTGTTCGCCAGAAGTAAAAACAAATTCCTGTCCACAATCCTGGCATACTAATGTTTTGTCCTCAAACATGAAAAAACTCCCTCACTTTATTTGTGGTTTTGGCCGAGTACATTTTGTTCCCACGACCTGCCCCTATTATATATTTCTAAGCCTGTATTAGCAAGAAAATCGGAATTATTTTAATATTACGGCCCTTAACCCTCATTATTGGGAGCTTAACCCTATCATTTAACAACTGATTCCAGTGGCCCAATTTATTACAGATACTTTTTGGGCTCCTGCCTCTAGCAGCGTCCGGGTGCACTCCCGGCAGGTGGACCCGGTTGTATAAATATCGTCAACTAATAAGATTCTTTTGCCCTTTATTTTGTGGGGCTGGGTCACCTGGAAAGCACACCTCAGGTTTTGCTCCCTCTCCTTCTTGGTAAGCTCTCTTTGAGACGGCGTTTCCTTGGTCCTCTGCAAAATCTGGCAGTCCATCTTTACCCCAATGGTCCGGCTGATATGGCAGCCTAACAGCTCAGTCTGGTTAAATCCCCGCTGTTTCAGGCTTCCCTGGGAAGCAGGTACGGGTATAATCAGATCCAAAGGCCAGAATTCTGGTTCACTCTTTACCTTTTCTCCCATCATTTGCCCCATTTTCTCCGCCAATTTTTTCCTGCACATAAATTTAAATACTTTAATGGCCACCCGATAGAGTTCATCATAGGGGCCAACCGCGCGAGCAATATGAAACTCAGGAGCATATTGCTGACAATCCGTGCATATTCTTTGATCTTTAAGCAAATATTTGCCGCATTTTTCGCAAATCGGCAGATAGGTACTCATTTTTTCCAGTTTATCATGGCACTGAGAACACCAGGGGCGGTTTGTATTATAACGGCCTGGTGCACGGCACAAACAACATACATGCTGGGGAAATATTAAATCAATTAGCCAATTTTTTATGGTTTCGAAATAATGGCGCATTTGTTAACACCTCATATTTACCTTAGCATATTTTGAGCGGCCTAGATCTTCACAAATAATAGAAAAATGACCGTATTAAGGTGGATACCATTCATCACGGTCATTTATCAGCTTATAGCATTATTTTACCATTTATCAGACTAACTGCATTTTTTTCCTGGATTAAAATAAACAATTGAATGGTTCTTTTTTAATACATTTTCTATTATCATATCCTTTTTTCGGTCCTGGCCGGAAAAATCTTCTATTACCAGCCGATCTTCTCTACCCAGCCGTGATAAGGCTTTTTTAATGGCCATTTCTACATCCTGGTGGTCATTAAGATATAACCTAACTGCTCTAAAATTGGCCCGGGCTTTGTTTTTATTGGCCACCAGCAAGAAGATCATTATTGTCATCCACATGGCAAAAGCGAATATCTTGAGTAAAATGACCATAAATAAACCTCCTTTTAGCCAAAAGGTATATATCATAATATGCTAACCGGAGGTTGATTGATTACATAATATTTATTTGCTAGTCATCAACCACTATGCCGTTTTTCAGGGCATATACAGCCGCCTGGGTTCTGTCTTTTACTCCCAGTTTGCGAAATAGGCTGGTAAGATGATTTTTTACGGTCTTTTCACTGATGAACATTAGATCCGCCATTTCCTTGTTGCTTTTTCCCTTAACCAGGAAGGAGAGAACATCTTTTTCTCTCTTGGTCAGCTTTATTTCCTCTTTTCTCCGGTTATTGCCTGTTATCTCACGCACCAGCCGACTGGCTACCCGGGGATGAATAACCACTTCTCCTTTAATTACCCGGTGAATGGTATCGATCAATTCACTACCCACCACATCTTTTAGCACATAAGCTGAGACCCCGGACCTAACCATCTCCACCACCTTTTCATCTTCATAAATAGTCAAGGCAATGATTTTGGTTGACGGAAACTCCCTTTTAATCACTCGAGTTGCGGTTATGCCATCTGTGCCTGGCATGTTAACATCCATGAGAATAACTTCCGGCTGAGCTTTTCGGGCTATGTTAATAGCACCCTGGCCATCCCCCACTTCAGTAATTATTTCAAAATTACCATCCATTTCTAAAAGTCTTCTCAGTCCTTCTCTGACCAGGGAGTGATCATCAGCTATAAGAACCCTGACTTTTCCCATTTGCAACCTCCCCCTCTAATGGCATCTTTATATGTATTCTGGTTCCCTTACCCTTACTTGATCGGATATCCATTTCTCCTCCCAAAAGCCCTACTCTCTCAGCCATTCCTTTAATGCCCAGATGTTCATGGCATGACCATACCTTCTCCGGATCAAACCCTGACCCTTTATCGGTTATTATTATTTGGAAACAGTATCCTTTATCCTCCAGAATAACCTGAGCCTGGTTGACTCCGGAGTGCTTCCGGCTATTATTGATGGCCTCCTGGACCAGACGAAAGGCAGCATTTTCATAGACAGGATCATATCTTTTTATTTTCCCGACAATTTTGAGATTTACCTCAAAGCCATACCTTTTTTTATACTGGGTAAAATACTTCCACAATAAGCTGCCCAGGTTTGCTCCTTCAGTTTCAACAGGTCTTAAATCATACATAATGGATCTAACTTGGCAAAGGGTTTCACTGATAATATCCTTCAACTTATCCAAGTCTGCATCAGGAAGAGTCTTATTGGACCGCTTCTCCTCCATCACTTCCAACAACACTAAAAGACCGGCCAGGTTCTGCGCAACTCCGTCATGTAGCTCGCGGGCAATCCTCTTACGCTCTTCCTCCCTGGCCTTAATGACAGCTTCACCATCATTAGAAGCGCCATTATTAACATTATCGAATATTTGGTAGAATTTTTTTGCTGGAAAAGCCTGATCAGGGGGAAATTTCCGATGCAGGTTTCCCCAATTGGTCATTTTACGATCCGCCAGAAGTCCTAAGGACTGCCTTTCTTTCTTCACCCGATATTTGTTGCTAAAAGACCGGCATAATAGTACTTTCTTTTTCTCATAAAAAGGATTGTGAAATGGCATCGGCATTTTTCTCCCTTTGCTTTTTGACCCTAACTGACTAATTTGTGAGGGGGTTATAGTCCTAATTTTAAGCTTTTTTATTACTTTCGACCCTAATCCTAATTATTCCTGTTTTTTCTCCAATTTGTATAAAAAAACCCGGCTAATGCCGGTTTATGGGGCTAATTATAATTTTTTGTTATATTTCGATTTTTTAGTACTTAATGTTCATTCCATTAATTACCTGATCCTTTATCAGTTCCAAATTCTCCTCGTCACTGGCTTCGACATACAGTCTGACTAAACTTTCCGTACCAGAAGTCCTAATCAAAAACCAGCTTCCATCCTCCAATAATACTTTAAGTCCTTCTTCCCGGGAGATGGTATCAACCTTGGCAGATGCTACGGTTTTAGGACTGTAGGCGGCTATTTGCGACATAATCTCCGCTTTGGCGGTTTTGGCTACTTTAATATCGAACCTTTTGCTCACGGCTTTTCCATACTCTTGATCCAATGTCTCTTTTATTTCCTTGAGGCTCTTTTCCTGGGCAGCAATCATTTCTACTGCCAGCAGCCCGGCCAAAATCCCGTCTTTCTCCGGAATGTGGCCCAGCATGCTGAACCCTCCGCTTTCCTCTCCTCCCATAATACACCCTTTTTCCCTCAATGCTTGGCTAATATACTTGAACCCTACCGGAGTTTCCAACACAGATAATCCATTTTTTCTGGCTATCCGGTCAATCATATGAGTGGTGGCTACCGTTCTGGCTACCGGCCCCCTACCGGTGCGGGTTTTCAATAGATGATCCAGCAGCAGATACAAAAAAGTATTAGCGTTAACGAAACTGCCGCCCTGGTCAATAATGCCAAACCTGTCCGCATCCCCATCCATGGCTAGCCCTATATGCGCATTGTAACTTACAACAGCTCTTTTCAGGTCGGACAAGTTGCTTTCTGTAGGTTCAGGAAGCAATCCTCCGAATAGTACATCACGAAAGTTATTAATAGTTTTTACTTCACAGCCCCATTCAGACAAAAGATTGCTGAGATATCCAATTCCAGCTCCAAACATAGGATCTACAATAACCTTGAGATTTCTTTTCTTAAATACTTCTACATCAACTATTTTACTTAGATGTAGCAGGTAATCCCGATCAACGTCTATTTCCTCGTATAAACCTAACTGACTGGCTTCATCCAAGTTAAGCCCATAAACCTTTCCGCCACTGACAATACGCTCTAATTCCGCTTCTATGGCATTTGTCACTTCAGGCATAGCGGGGCCGGCATATTCAGGAATAAATTTTAATCCGTTATATTCCGGCGGGTTATGGCTGGCGGTTATCATCACTGCTCCTCCTGCTTCCACCAGGGTAATTGCAAAAGCAGTAACCGGGGTGGGGGTAGTTTTATTCAGGAAATAGACTTTAATTCCGTTACCCACCATTACCTGAGCACACTCGCGAGCAAATTGCTGGGACATAAACCGGTTATCATAACCGATTACCAGTCCTTTTTTTTTGGCACCGCTATTACTGACAAAACTGGCTATTGCTTGGGCCACTTTACGGCAATTATCAAAAGTAAAGTCCTTGGCTATTATGGCCCTCCAGCCATCGGTACCAAACCTTATACCAGACATAGGAATCCTCCTTTGTATTAACAACCCAGTTAGTTTTTACCAAACTATCATTCTCTTATTTTACCTGGCAAACTAGCAATTCATTCCTTTTTTAGCTTAGTTGCCTTTTCTAGAATATAAAAAGTCCAGCAATATTTTAACAATGCGCCGGGATGCTTTTCCATCACCGTATGGGTTGATAGCCCTAGCCATTTTATCATATTCTTCTTTATCATGCAGCAATCGGCATGCTTCTTTATATATCCGCTGCTGGTTAGTACCCACCAGTTTTACGGTTCCCGCCTGCACAGCTTCCGGTCGCTCTGTAGTATTCCGCAGTACCAGCACCGGTTTCCCCAGGGAGGGAGCCTCTTCCTGGAGCCCCCCCGAATCCGTCAATACTAAGAAGGAGCGATTCATCAGGTTCGCAAATGGCTCATAGTCAAGAGGTTCAATAAGGTGAATTCTTTCCCGGTGACCCAATACTCGCCAGGCCAGGTCGTACACTATCGGGTTTTTATGCACGGGAAAAACCACTTCAATATCTTTATACTCTTCAACCAGATCCAGTAATGCCCGATATATGTTTTCCATTTGCTTTCCCCAGTTTTCCCTGCGGTGGGTAGTAACCAAAAGGATCCTCTTATTGAGATTAACACCCTTAATCTCATCCCCAAATTGGTAATCGTCCTTTACCGTCGCTAAAAGAGCATCAATGACGGTATTGCCTGTAACCCAAATCTTAAATGGGGCGGTGGCCTCAGCTAAGAGGTTTTCCCGTGCGGTATCAGTAGGGGCAAAATGGAGATCGGCCAGTTTACCAGTCAGAGTTCTGTTGATTTCCTCCGGAAAGGGCGAATACTTATTACGGGTACGAAGGCCAGCCTCCACATGTCCAACCGGAATCCTCTGATAAAACCCAGCCAGTGAGGCAGCGAAAGTAGTGGTAGTATCTCCATGAACCAGAACCACCTGGGGCTGTTCTTTTTCCAATATGGGCTGCAGCCCGTTTAAAACCCCCGTGGTAATACTAAAGAGATCCTGTTTCTCTTTCATCAAATCCAGATCATAATCGGGTTTAATCCTAAACAGATGTAAAACCTGGTCCAGCATCTCACGGTGCTGAGCGGTGACTACAACAACTGTTTCGATTTCTTTTACTTTTTGCAGTTCTTTGATTACCGGAGCCATTTTTATCGCTTCCGGCCTGGTGCCGAATATAACCATAACCTTGCCTAAATACAATTTCTATTCCTCCAAAAAGCTCCTTGGCTATTTTTATGTATATTTTGGTTTAATATGAAACAACTTTTCTTTCTCAGTTCAATTCCATTAAGAACCGCAAAAATCCTTTTAAATTATTCTATTTTGCTGTAAACCACGGGGACAGTTCTTGACTTGCATTTGATAATTTAGAATCTGACAGATTTTGGGGGAAATGTAAGTCAGAACCGTCCCCGCTGGCGCCCTAGGTTATGCCGTGCAACACAATATCTGTAACCTTTCTGGCCAGATCTGCGGGATCTACATCCCATTCTTCCAGGGTGATGGGTGCCCAAAGGGAACCCAGGATTCCCATGATGGCCAGGGTTGCCAGGGTTGGGTCGATATTTCTGAATTCGCCCCTTTCTATCCCTTCAACAATCAGTTTTTTTAGCCTCTTTTCCTTATCGCGATGAATGGCCTGGCCCCATTTTTTCAAATCCTCATCGAATATATCAATGTCCCAGAACACTAACCGGGTTAACTCCTTCTGCTCCTGCAAAAACCTTATATGGCTTTCCATTATTATCTGAATTCGGTCAGCTACAGACAGGTGATCACGATTGACCCGCAAGCTTTCATAGTACATATTTATGGATTTTTCCAACATCTCCTGAAAAAGATGCAGCTTGCTGTCAAAATACTCGTAAATGGTGCCTTTCCCAATCTGTGCCGCCACTGCGATTTCTTCCATTTTGGTATTATGATAACCCTTTTTTGAAAAGACCCGCACCGCCGCTTCGATTATTTGATTATATTTGGCACTTTTCTTTTTGCTTGTTTTCATTTTTCTTTCTCTAATTCCTCGTCTTAATATTCTTTTATCCCATAGGGCTGTTATATCGGCCTTCCCTGGCTATCCAGCATTTTATCCGGGGAGATTCTTTTTTGCAGCTTCTGGCCCCAATCATCAAAAATGGAATATACCACCGGGACCAGTACCAGGGTTATCAAAGTGGAAACCAATAAGCCGCCAATAATTACCGTAGCCAGAGGCGCCTGGGCTTCAGCGCCTTCGCCTATGCCAAGGGAAAGTGGAAACATAGCCAGTATAGTACTGAAAGCGGTCATAAGTATGGGCCGTAACCTGACCCGGCCGGTTTCAATTATGGCCGCATCCCTTTCCATACCACGCTCCCGCAGCTGTTTTAAATAATCCACAAAAACAATGGCATTGGAAACAACGATACCTACCAGCATTATCAATCCGATAAAAGCAGGTACGTTAAAGGTGCGGCCGGTTATGAACAACCCCAAAATAACGCCTATTATGGCGGTGGGGACCGAGAACATAATTACAAAGGGGTTAAAGAAGGATTCATACTGAATGGCCATTACCGCATAGACCAGAATAATGGCCAGGAGCAGGGCTATGGCCAGGCTGCTGAAAGCTTCCACCATTTCCTGGTTGGCTCCGCCGTATTCCACTGTATAACCGGCAGGCAGGCTTATGTCGCTCACCCCGGCTTTTATATCATCCATAACACTCTTCAAGTCACGATTCAAAAGATCAGCATTTATTTCCGCGATACGCACCTGATCGGTCCTGTTTATAGTAACCGGCCCCTGGGCCATTTCAAAAGTAGCTACCTGGGATAGCCGGACCAAATGCCCGGTGGGGCTGAAAATGGTCAGATTGCTCAAATGGCTTAGATCATTAGTACTTTGTTGTTGATAACGCACCCGCACGTCAATTTCTTCACCTTCCACCCGGTAGCGGGTGGCAACTGTTCCCTGCATGGCGTTTCTAACCTCACTGGCAATCTGTACCGGAGTAAGGCCATAGGCGGCTGCCCGGTTACGGTCGACTTTTATCTGAAATTCCGGGCTGCCATCGGTTAGGGAGTTGCTGACCTCGCGAGTTCCCGGCACATTCCGAACAACTTCCGCCACCTCGGATGATATTTCTTTTAGAACCTTAAGGTCATCTCCTCGCACCTGAACATTGATGGCGCCCCCTGAGCCCATCATACTGGCCATATCCATTACTCCCACTTCAAACTTGGCCCCGGCAATGTCGCTGATGCTCTGCCGTATTTCCTCGGCAACATCTCCAACGCTCTTATCCCGCTCAGTTTTGGGACACAGTTTGACATACAGGGTAGCCTTGTCCTGCCCCCCGGACATCATCATTATCGTGCCTCCGATGCTGGTAAAAACAGTCTCCACCTCAGGTATTTCTCTCAGTTTCTCTTCCACCTGGGCAGTAATATAATCGGTCTCTTCCAATAGGTTTCCTTTGTCAGTTTCAATATTAATGGATATTTCCCCCGAATCCATGGCAGGCAGAAACTCGGCCCCGATAAAGGGTATCCCCGCCAAAGAAGCGATCATCAACACGGTAACTATCACTACCACCCGCCGCCGCTGCTTAAGAGCCTTTTCCAGCAGGACCTTGTAACGTTCTCCCAGGGTATCAATCCAGTTGCCAAACTTGTTGGCGGTTCTATAGATAAAACCGGTTTTTTGATCCTTTTTGTGCATGGATTTATCTGTTAACATCCGGGATGACATTAAGGGTACGATAGTTAACGCTACCAACAAGGATGAGAAGATAGCAAAAGAAATAGTCATGGCTAACGGCTTAAATAGTATGGCTGCCAGACCTTCCACAAAAACCATGGGGATAAATACCGCTATAATAGTTAGGGTTGCTGCCACAACAGCATTTCCCACCTCCGAGGCTCCTGCAATGGCTGCCTCTTTGGGCGGCAATCCCAGGCTACGGTGCCGGTAAATATTTTCAAAAACAACAATGGAGTCATCCACTATCCTGCCTATGCCCAGAGCCAAACCGCCCAGAGTGAGCAGGTTAACCGTATAATTGGTAAAGTACATGATTATAAATGTGGCCACAACGGAAAGAGGAATGGCCGTAAAAATAATGACGGTACTGCGGCCATTGCGCAGAAACAGGAACAAGACCAGCATGGCCAGAATGGCGCCTTCGTACATCATTTTCTTGGTACTGTCTATAGTCTCTTTTATATATAGTGATTGATCAAAGACATATTCAACTTCAAAATCAATCCCCAGTTCCTGGGATATCTTTTCCATCTCCTGGCGCACTGCGTCACAGGCATTTATGGTATTGGCATCTGTTTGCTTCAGACAGTGAATACCTACTGCGGAGATGCCATTCATTTTAGTTATTTGATTTACATCCTTGTAGCCATCAGTAATTTCAGCAATATCCCGCAGAAAAATAGTATTCCCCGTGGGTGATAAAATGGCTACATTGCGGATATCATCAATTTTTTCAAATTGTTGCAGATTCCGGACAAAATACTTTCTTCCTCCATGTTCAACAGTTCCTGCTGAGGTGTTGAAGTTTTCCATCTGCAAAACCTGATTGACCTGGGAAAGGCTTAAGCCATAGTTCTCCAGCTTAACCGGGTCAACTTCTACCCGGACTTCCCTCTGGAGCCCCCCGGTAATTTCCACCGAAGCAATTTCAGGAATCCTGGACAGGCGGGGTTCAATAACTTCCTCGGCAATGGACTGGAGCTGGGCCAGGTCCTTGCCGCCGATTCCCATCTGCAGAATAGGCATCATGGTGGGGTCCATTTTAAAAACCGTGGGTTTTTCCACCCCATCAGGCAAATAACTCTCCACCATCCCCACCTTTTCCCGGATATCCAGGGCAGCATTATCTATATCAGTTCCCCATTTAAAACTGACAATTACAACTGATTGGCCGGAGCTGGAGAAAGACTGGAGTGTTTCCAAATTCCCCAGGGTGGTAAGGACTCCCTCCAAAGGCTCCGTAACCTGGGATTCCACTTCTTCCGGCCCAGCTCCCTGATAGCTGGTAATGACGGCTGCCACAGGAAATTTCATTTCCGGGTACAAGTCTACAGCCAGCCTGGAGAAGGTAAAAAAGCCCATAATAAGTACTACACTGACCAGTATGATAATAGTAACCGGCCTTTTAACCGAAAACTCGATAAGACCTCGCATTATTTTTCACCCCCGGCAACGACCCTCACCAGGGTGCCCTCGTTAACCAGGGTATTCCCCCGGGTGATAATAGTCTCTCCTTCTGTAATCCCGGTAACAATTTCTACATTGTGGGTGTTTTGTATACCTATTTCCACTTCTTTCTCCCGGGCGCGGCTTTCTTCATCAACTGCATAAACAACCGTTCGGCCCCCTTTGGGGACAATAGCATTACTAGGTACACATAGGACGTTTTCTTTTCTTGCGGTATCTATTACTACCTCGGCGAACATACCCGACTTGATCGAATTATCCGTATTATCCAAACCTACTTTAACCGAGTAGTTCTTGCTGACAGGATCAGCTACAGCAGCCACACTCTCTATGATCCCTGTAAAGGGCGCACTGCCCACTGCCCTCAGGTAAACCCGGGCGGAGCTTCCCGACTGGACAAAAGGAATATCCGACTCGCTGATCAACAATTCTATTTCCAGGCGGGATGTGTCACTTATAATAGCTGCATAAGATGCAGGATTGGTGGTATCACCCAATGAAAGGTTTATACTGCCCACAATCCCGGTGATGGGTGAGGTAATGGTACAGTGATTAAGCTGGTTTTGGGCACTTTGCAGAGCGGCTCGGGCCTGCTCCACACCGGCTTCTACACTTCCACTGGTTAATGCCTCATATTGGCTCTGGGCAGCCTCCAATTGCTGGTCTGACACAGCACCGGCCTGATGCAATTCTTTCATTCTTTCATAATTTAAACGGGCTGCTTCAGCCTGAATGTCATTGGCCTTTTTGCCGGCTTCAGCCATGGCCAAAGCAGCTTCAGCCTGCTTTACGGCGGCTTGATAATCAGTAGAGTCCAGAGTTATCAAAGTCTGCCCGGCACTGACCCGGTCACCCGGATGAACATGAATACCAGTCACCCTGGCTGATGCCTTGGGCATTATGTATACCTCATTTTTCCCCCGCACCATTCCTGAGAAGCTAACCTCCTTGGCAATATCCTGCTTGGTGGCTTTGGCTACATTAACAGTAATTTGTGTTTCCTGTACGGTTTCTTCCGTAGGGCTGCAACCACTTAAAGCAAAACTGGCGGCCAGCAGGGCAGTTATTCCCAGACAGGAAAGCATCTTTCTTAAATACACGTCGGTCCCTCCCAATATTTTTAACGAATTTTCCGACCCGTGGGTCAGGCCATACAAGAATTATACTTCCACCCAAAATTACGGTCAATAAAAAGGTATTATTACTATAAAGAAAATTTTTTCTACCCTCCCATTTACGCAAAATGAAAACGGCCTGAAAAGACAGACCGGGTTAATCTTATTAAGTTTTGCTCACCATATCAGCAGATGCTGGGTTACAGACTACTGTCCCTGCCGGCACGGGTCAGGAACAGCCAGGCCGTTTCTAAGGCATCTGCGGATCCCACCTCTATATCGGGGGCTATTCCAACACCATCTATACTATGCCCCAGAGGGGAATAAAACTGTGCTATGGTTAATTTCAGGACATCACCATTGGAAAGGGTGAAAAACCGCTGGGCACTACCCTTCCCATAGGTGTTTTCCCCCACCAGCAAGGCCCGGTCATAATCCTTTAAAGCAGCAGCCAGTATTTCTGCCGCACTGGCAGTATCAGCATCAACCAATAGGATCACCGGCTCACAAATCTGGCTTTCCTGCATCCAGGCTTCCAGTATAGTATCCTTGTCATTTTCCTCCAGAGTGGTTACCGCTATTTCCGGCAGAAAGAATCCCGCCACTTCCAGAGCAGATAACACAAATCCTCCAGGATTATCCCGCAGGTCAATAATCCACCCTTTTACCTCTTGCTGCTTCATAATGGCCCTAATACAATTATCCATCTCTTCCGCGGTATTTGTGTCAAAACTGAACATCTGAATAAATCCGATATTGTTGTTTAGCACCTGCCCTCTCACTGAAGGAAAATCTACTTCTTGGCGTTTGATTACCTTGCTAAGAATTTGCTTATCCCTTTGCACAGTAAGAACTACTCTTGTCCCCGCCGGGCCTAATAACATTTCCTGCGCTTCCTCCAGGCTCCTGCCCGCCAGGGAGCGGCCACCCACTTTAATAATGTGGTCCCCGGCCCTTAAATCCGCCTCCTGAGCCGGTGAGTCCGGTAGTATCTCTACCACTCGCACGCCCTCTTCATCACCTACCCAGTAAATACCTATCCCCCCTATCCTCTGTTCCAGGTAATCCATCAATTCCTGAAATTCTTCCTCAGTCAGGTATTCGCTGTAAGGGTCTTTTAGTTCCTTAATGATTTCCTGGGGCAAAGAAGTCTTATATACTGACTCGGGGATCACCCCATGATAGTTTTCCTCTACTATTGAGAGGATTTCGTCATGAAGGGCAGAACCAGCTAACACCGGGTAGGCAGGGATAATGGTTAATAATAACAGGCCCAAGATGAAAACCAATACTTTTTTTGCTTTTTTCACATTAAATTCTCCATTTTTCCTCTTTGATTAAACTTTTTTATGCTTTAGTTTTAAACTGTAAATCTACTCTCCATAATTAATTATGCCTGTTTAATATAAAACTATCACTATTTTTAACCAAATTTTTCTGGTCAATTGCCAGGGTGCAAACGGGGAGGGTTCTTGACTGGCATTTCCGCGAAAAAGACTTATAGGGAGAGACCACTAGCACATAACTATCAAAATTTAACAAATGGTGGGCAAAGGCAAGTCAAGAACCCTCCCGGCTGCATGAGAGGACTGGAAAGACAAGCCAAACCTATGATAACATAAATGGAAACAACCCGATGATTTTTGTAATACTTTCCTCGGGTTAGCAAATCTTTTCCCGTAAAAAGGAGATGAAAACCATGCGGAAAACCCTGTTTAAGAAAGCTATAGCCATTTTGGTAACTGGTTTAATGGCTGTATTTGCGTGGCCGTTGGTGGCACTGGGTGAAAGTGGTTATAATGCGCTGACTGTGCCTGATGTGCGCAACAATTCCTGGGCCAGGATGGGAACCGTTGTAGCTGAGGCTGAACCTGGCGCCCTGTCCAATGGAGAGCTTTTAATTATGCGCCTTTCCAGCCAATGCAAGTTTTATGAATCAAGCCCTGCCATTACCGGTCCAGTTGTGAGCGATACCGGGTCCGGCCAAGAAATTACCTACACTGTCAGAGGAGATGAAAAGGGGCAGCTGCGTATAGTAATTCCCGAAACAGTACGGGGAGAGCCCAACGATTTATTTAATGCTGCCGGCCATGATCCCTTTCGTATTCATTCCGGACACCCTAACGAAATAGTATTGAACCTGCAGAATTATGCATCCACCTTCGGAGAAAACAGGATGCTGGTCTATATTGATGAGGCCTATGCCGTAGCTGACGAATACGGGGCAGTAAGGCTTACTTTTGAAACCATGTCCGGCTCCGGATGGCCTGCAGGTGATCTTTCGGTAGGAGGATATGATTTTGTATTACCTTATGCTCCCACAGATTTAGAGGCTAGAGTGTCAGACTCAGAGGTTGAGCTGGCCTGGAAAGACAATTCTCCCAATGAGGATGGCTTTATAGTCTCAATGAGAAAGGGAACCGGCTCTTATAAAGAAGTTGGCCGGGTGGAGGCTAATATAGAAAAATACACGGTAACCGACCTTAATCCTGATAATACGTATTCATTCAAGGTAGAAGCCTTTAACAGCAATGGCCGATCGGTCCCTGCCAACCTATCCAATATCCGTACACTTAAACCGAATGAACTGGTATTTCGAACTGACAGTACCACCTATTATGTAAACGGGAAAAAATATCAGATGGATACTGCCCCGGTAATTCGCGAATCGCGAACCCTGCTGCCAATTCGCTATATTGCCGAAGCCCTTGGTGCCCAGGTGCAATGGAACGCTGCTAAGGAAGAAATATCCATTGTCCTGAACGAAACCGAAGTTTTGCTTTGGATTGGCCAACCCACAGCTCAGGTAGATGGGAAAAGTGTTCCGGTTGATCCCTACAACCCCCGGGTAGTACCGGAGATAATGGAACCCGGCAGAACCATGGTACCGCTCCGTTTTGTCTCTGAGGCCCTAGGCTGCACAGTTGACTGGAACCCAGCTACCGGGGAGATAACAATAAAGTACTGATAATTAGCTAATCATTAGTTCTTTGGGAGACAGCGGAATCCTGGACAGTCATTGCGGCAAACTCCATTTTCACCAAAAAATACCCCGGTGTTAAGAAGGACACCGGGGTATTTTTATATTGCTGGGTAAATGATCCTAGATGGCCCAAGGTTTTTCAAAAATCATTTTCTGGTATTCATGCTGAAATACGATGGCATCAAGATCAGTCTTGGCTTTTTGCAGCTCCAGTTCAGCGGTTTGTACATCATAGGCGGTAGCCAGACCTACACTATTCATAAGTTTTTTCACTCTGAGGTTATCCTCAGCCAGCTTAACCGCTTCCTGCTGCAATATGTAGCTGTTTTCCAAACTGATAATACTATAATAAATATCTCTTACCGCCTGGCGAAACTGCTGCTTTACGTCAACAGCGCTCAGTTCGGCCTGTTCCACAGCAATCTCACTGGCCTTGTACGACTGATTGGAATTAAAGTCAAAGAGTGCCAACTGAAGTTTAGCCAGGTCAATATTCTGTTCCGCCAGCCATACGGAGGGGTTTCCTTCAACCGCCTGGCTAACAGCCCCTTCCAGGTCAGAAACATTAATTTCACTGTAGGCGGGCTTTTCGCTTAAAACCGGCCGGTCGGCTGCCCTCAGCCCCAAAAGCTTATTCAAAGCCTCATAGGCTGTGGCTAATTGCACTTCAGCAGATTGAACAGCCGTTTGCGCCGCCTGGTATTTGGTATCGGCAGCGTTTTTTTCTACTGCGCTGAGCATCCCCTGCTGGTGTTTAATAGTCGCATGTCTCCATTCGGTCTGGGCATGCCTCAAAGCATCCTTACAATAATTCAGGTTATTCATGGCCCTAAGAACCCCTAAATAAGCATTAACCGTAGCTACGGTGATCTTGTCCTCAGTGATATCCCGGTTTTTTCTAGTCATCAACCTGGAGAGGTCTGCCGTCACCAGGGCAGTATAGGCCTTGTCGGCCACAGGAGAACCCGATGCCTCGTTAGGGATAAATTTAACCGTATCTGCTATTGGTTGACGCTGGGCATCAACTTTTTCAATTTCCAGCTCGGCCTGCTTCAAGGTTTTACTATTCCCCAAAGCCATATCAACAGCCTGTTCAATGGTCAGCCCTTCCGCCTCACCGGCCAGGGTTTGAGGTACACAACTGAAAAGAAACAACCAAGTCAGGAGACCAGCAATTATCCTTCTACACATAGCATCCACCTTTGCCAATTTTATCGTACATTGATTATATAACGAACCGACCGGCGGGTCAATCACCTGGGAAGAAAAGAGGCCGTCCCTCAAGGTAAGGAACAGCCTCTTTGATGGTTAGATTAGTTAACGGTTACAGTCTGGGTAGCTTCATCCCAAGCAACCGGAGCGCCAAAGGCCTGGGCTACAAACCTGATGGGCAACATGGTCCGATCATTGGAAATCTCGGGAGCTACGTCCATGGTGATGCTTGCACCGTTGATCAGTAATGCAGTGCTGCCGATCTTCATCTGAACCACTTTGTCACCCTTCATCAGGGTTACAGTCTGGTTAGCCTGATCCCAAAGAATATTGTTGTCATTAATGCCTAATGCGTATGCAACATAACGGATGGGCATATAAGTGCGGTCGCCCTTGATATAGGGAGCTACGTCCATTGTTTGTTCAACACCATTCAGAGTGTAGGTGGTTGAGCCAATAACAAAGCTTCCCTTGTACTTTTCAACAGCGCCGGCAGAGGTAACGTTGTTGGCAGCTACTACGGTTGCAGCAGTTCCTCTGTTTGCAATATTAGCCTTGTTGAGTGCACTTCCGCCGATGGTGATCTTCATGGGACCTTCAGCGACGGTACGGTCTATAGTGTAATACAGGTTGGAAATGGTTATGGTACCAGCTTTGTCGCTGCCGCTCTTGATGGGAATATTCAATACATTATTTCTGGTTCCATCAGCACCGATTCCTCTGGTTACAGTGCCAATCTTTATTTCATCAGAAGCAACTGTAGGCAGCTTGGAGAAGCTTACGCCAGCCGGAGCAGTCAAAGTCAGCACATCACCACTTTTATCAGCTATTGCTCCAGCTACGGTTTCGGTGATAATTATATCAGCACCGGGTTGATCCTGGGCACCGATAATAACGTTTACAGGATCGCACTCAGCAGTTATCGGAGCTATAACCTCAGCTACGGTAATCTCTTCATCGATTCCTGCACTGCCGCTAATATCAACAGTGATAGGTCCTGTGTAGTTTACCGCAACTTTGATTTGGGCTTCAATTTCCATTTTGCCTTTGTTCGCAGGATTATTTGTTAAACTTAATTTTACCTTTTCAGGCGAGTTTGTATAAACACTGGCAGCTGCATTAAGGACGCCCCCTTTGTTTTTCGGGGTTACACTTCCCCATTCACAGCCATCGGGCAGTTCCATAATAATAGTTCTGCCATCTAACAGACTGCCTTTAACCTCTTCTTGAATGGTAATTTTGGATATTTCAGCATCGTCACCGGTACGCCCGGCTATGATAGTCTTGTCGGGATCTGCCACTTCAATGGCATAGCCATAATCAGTATAAGTCCCTACAACCAGTGTGCTGGGGCTATAAGTAGACTTACCTGATACGGAAACTTCTACTTCACCGAAATCAGCTTCGTCATCAATTACGTCAATATTAGCTGATATTCTGTAAATGCTCTTTGGTTCTGTTACTTTAGTGCGGTTAATTTCAAGAGTACGTCCATCGGTGGCAGTGACGGCCTTCACTACTTCACCCGAATTACTCCCGTCCTTAACAATTTTTACTGTGGCATCTGCAACAGCCCATTCAAAACCTCTGGGAAGCTTAAATTTCAGAGTACCAGTTCCCTCTTTTAATCCACCCTTAGAATCTTCTTGAATGGTGATCTCTACGGTATTAGTTTTTCCGTCTTCAATTACTATGTCGTCAACAACTGAAAGTTTAACTGCGCCGCCGGCAACATTGGCCACTGTTACAGTGTTGCTGGAAAATTGGCCGGCTATATTGGTAATAGTAACATCAATCGGGCCTGTTTCCCTATCGGCAGCAATGGTAGGATTGCCTCCAGCATTTAAGTTCAACTGCAACCGGACATCGTCCATATCAACAGGTATGTCATCTACATCTACACGGATTTCCTTGTCATTTAACAGTTTTGCAGTTCCAACTTGTGATCCTTTTTCCCAAAGGTCAACAGTAGCGTCCCCGTTGTTGTATTTCTCATTTTTTGAAACGGTCAGAACTTTTTTTCCGTCAATAGCTGGGTTGAAGCTTACGTCAGCGGGTAACCGGACTAAGAATTGTGTTTCATATGTTGCGGGGTCTAAATCCGTTTTTTGGACCAGAACATCAATGTCGATCAGTATAGTACCCAGAGCCTGGGGTGTGCCATCGGCAAGTACTGTCGGGGTGGTAACAGTATAATACTCTGTTGCCGCGCTGGCAGTGCCTACGCCGATGAACATGGTCATAAGCATAGTACATACGAGCAGCATGGCTAATCTCTTGTTCCTTACTTTTATCAATGAATTTCCCTCCTTAATAATATTTTCTCCTTGTTTTCAGGTAATCAGGGGGTATTCCCCAAACTTTGAGATGATCATCGAATTACTTCGACAGGCTGAAAATTCTTTCTTTGAGTACTCCCCTCCTTTGGCTGCCGGCCTTATGTAAGTTTGTTGGGCCGGCCTTTTCCGCCAGTTATAACATTCCCAGGCCTTGCGGCCGGAATATTCTGGCTACCTGTTATGGTTAGACGCAAAAGCCATCCAAAAAGTTCCCGGTAAGGCAAAAAAATTTTCTCTTGTTGTGAATTTGAGTATCTACCATAATATTATTAAATTGCTTTATGATTTGTTGGCTTCTATCTTAATTGATACTCCTGTTCAAAGTTTTTTATTTTACTTATAGTTATTGGGAACTTTTTTCAAGCCAATGGTGTCTAAATAAGTGACCGGGGAATTGTCTCCGGTTGTTCAGGGAGTGTATGGTCTTTGACTTTTACCAAGGAGCTGGTGGAAAAGGCGCAAAAGGGTGACCTGGCAGCTTTTGAGGAGCTGGTGGTTATTTACCAGGATCGGGTATTCACCCATTGCTGTCATTTGACCGGCAACAGAGATGACGGTCAGGATCTAGCCCAGGATGTTTTTGTTCAGGCTTTTAAAAGCATCAAAAGTTTCCGCTTTAAAGCGGATTTTGGCACCTGGCTGCACCGGATTGCCGTAAACAGCTGGATAAACCAGGTAAGAAAGCAGAACAAAATCTCCTTTATATTCCTGGATGAACCCATAAAAAACCTAAATGGTGAGGCTAAGCGGGAACTGGCAGCAGTAGATGAGCCCCTGGATATGCAGGTGGAACGCCAGGAGTTCCTGAGTATTATTCAATCAGCCTTAAACAATCTTTCCCCGGAATATCGTGTTGTATTGGTACTGCGGGAAATCGAAGGCTACAGCTATGAAGAGATTATGAAAATGTTAAATTGCTCCTTAGGTACTGTTAAATCCCGCCTCAACCGGGCCAGAAGGGCTTTAAAGGCGGAGCTGGAAAATAGCGGCATTTTAAGAGGGTTTTCTATTTAAAGGGTGTGACACGATGAATTGTAAAAAAGCCAAAAGTCATTTTTCCCTGTTATTGGATAATGACCTGGATCAGACCTCATCCCATGCGTTGATGCGGCATCTGTCCCAATGCCCGGACTGTGCCCGGGAATGGCAGGAGTTCAAGCATATATCCCTGGCCTTAAAAGAAATCGGTCGGGATGTGCTGTCTGCTCCGGAAAGTTTCAGTTCCGAGGTTATGGGCAGAATTAGAATGGATAGTAAAGTAAAGCGCACCGGGGCCTTGAGGAGATGGAAAACCGCCCTGGCCGGAGTGGCGGCTGCAGTTCTTTTGGTTTTCGGTTCTCTTTCTGTTATGCCCGGCCTCCTGGATGCGCCGGAAGTAAATATAGCTCAGGACCCAGGCTCCAAGGACGCCTTACCGCCGGGTAATTCTGCGGTTATCCCCGATCCGGCCGATGATCCTGATCCGGATACTTCAGGTAAGGTGCAGCCCCCGGATACCGCTGATCCGGATTTATTGGATATTCTTAAAACAGCAAAGGACCCCGGTACTACGCCAACCCAACCCTCCAATCATGAAGAGCCGGTTAATATAGCTGAGGAACCTTTTATGGAAGTCCCGGCACCAGTTCTCCTGGATAAGGAGAGGACTATTTTGACCATAGGTGTAAAAATGGACTTTGCTGATCCAGACGCAGCCATGGTCAGGGTGCGGGAAGGCGCTGCAGCAGCGGGAGGTTTCTTTGAGTCTTTAGGCCAGAAAGGCGAAGGCGGTGACAATGTATACAAGATCGTTATCCCGGCCTCATCATATGAGGATTATCTGAATTCCGTCTGCAGCTTGGGCACGGTAGTCACCCAGCAGGAGGAAAAAGAAGATATTACATCTCACTATTCTGAGCTTCTGCAGCAGTACGGAGTGCTTTGCGAGCATTTGCAGACAGCGGAAGATGAGCACGAAAAGCTGGATCTGGAGGGTCAAAAAAGGGCTCTGGAACAACAGCTCTATACCTGGGATAAAGAATCCAACCAGGTGACAATTTTACTCTGGTCATAAGATTGGCAAAGCCCGCTTCTTCTGAAAGCGGGCTTTTTTAATGTCAGCTTTGATAACTGGGCTTTGCCTCTTAAATAGTAATAAGGAACTCCCCTGCTTAAGCACTACCCTAATTATCTTCCCTACCTTTATCCCCTCACGGAACCAATAGACCCCATCACCGTATCCAACACTGCTGCGGCTTCTCCGCGGGTTACCGGCTGGGCAGGATTATTAAACCTGTCCTTCAGCAAACCGGCCAGCCAATCATAATCATAGGCTTGCTCATATGCCTCCCGGGCCCAGCCAGGAATTCCTGGCGGTAAGGTCCTCTCTTCTGGGGTGGCTCCTTTTTGGTCCTGGTCAGCTTTTCTTATCATGCGCCCGATAATAGTGATTACTTCGCTCTGGGTAACCGGATGATTGGGCAGCACCGCTCCCCCGGGGTACCCCATCAGCAATCCCTGGTGTTTGGCCCAATATACAGCTTCCATAGCCCACCAGGGTATTTCATAATTATCGGAAAAATAATTATGTACGGCATTTCCATTATTGGGCAAAATACCGGTCCTTGAGAGCAGCGTAATAAACTCTGCCCTGGTAATTGGTTCCCGAGGGCGGAAACTGCCGTCGGCAAAACCGGTTAAAATCCCCTGGCGGGCAAGGTTTAGTATCGGTTCCTTGGCCCAGTAGTCATCAATATCGCTGAATTGGTCAGCCTTGCTTGCCGGAAATTCCTGAATCTTTACCTCCTGTCCGGTTATTCCTCCAGTGGCAGCGTCTTCAGCAATAACCCGCAATTGCTGCTCATTCTCCAGGATAGGGAAAAGCCTGCCGAAAGTACCGTCTTGATCAGTCAAGACGGTTTCGTGGCTGCCGTTATCCCTATACAAAATTACCCGGTCGGCCGTTGAACTGCCTTTTACGATTAAGACCCCGTTTAACCGGTAGGCGTTTATGGTTAGCTGGGGAGGTGTTGCCGAAGAGTCAACTTTTACTTCCACCCGGGCTAAAAAATTCGGCCAGGGATGAAGGGCAGCCAGGGTGGTGATCAGCACTTGATCACCGGGGCGGATGCTTTCCGGAGCAATTTGGTAGCCGCCCTTGGTTATACGGGTTAAATTGTTCAAGGGATACATGGAACCGTCACTCATACGCAGGCTGTTGGCGGCCTGATCAAAGGATACGAAGGTTTTCACCGTGTCCTCCGCAGTGCGGGCTTTATCAACCCGTACTATTTGCCCGGTCTTCTGATCTATAATAAGCCTTACCCAGTTCCCGGAAGTGATAAGGGACTGGTCTACTTTTATACCCCGGTCATATACCTCCAGTTCCCCATCCACATCATACATTTTAAAATTATTGCGGTTATCAAATAAATAAAAACTGTGGTTCTTTTTGCTGAAATATACCACCCGGCCATATACTACCTCTCTAAAGGCGGAGAGGTTAATAATATCGTCAGTTCCCGGATTGAGCAAAGCCACAATGTAATCACCCGGCTGCAAGTCCTGCAGATGTTCTGCCTCATTATCCCTGGCAACCGCCGCCCCCGGGAAGAGACGATAAGTCTTGCCTGATTCCAGTATCAATTCTTCTTCTGAGCTTTCTTTGACCTTGCCAATAACCAGGTTTCTGCTCACCTTTATGTACTGCACCAGATCAGTTACCGGTGATATTACCAGGGTAACCCTCATACCGGGGGTAAGCTTGCCTAAAAAAGCCACTTCCCCTGAACTATAGGGAGCATCCACAGGAGAACAGTCCACAACCGTATCTGCATAGGAAATGTGTGCAGAAGGCCCTATTTTGAAAGTTTTATCATTATTCAACAATTCCAGTTCATGATTTTCAGAATCTATATGTTTAATAAAGCCGCTCACTTCCCGGTAACTGGCAGTCAACCGCCAAATGGTCTGTAATCCGGGATTTATCGAAGCAGATACCTCCGATCCGGACGGTATATCCAAAATGCTGTCAATATACTCGCCATTTACGGATACCGCTCCATCTTCCTTAATATTCGCATGGGGATCCATATGGAACCCGCCTTCCCGCAGACTGCTGTTGGCTTCCACTACTAGCGGTTTATCTCTTTCATCTATCACCTGAATCCCCGGGCTGTCCCAGGTGCTTCCGGCAATATAGGCGGATTGGACCGCGATATATATATCGCTGCCTCTTTCTATCTGGTCGATTTCCACCGGTTGTCCGTCTACCGAACTAAAAAGTCTCAGTTTTTCCAGGTTAATTTTCTCGCCGTCGGCCAGTTCTATTTCTTTATTCCCTACCCCGGTTATAATACCTTGTTTCAGCTTTTGGCCGTAAACCACGGAATAGTCTTGCTTGTCAATAATCTTTTGCCCAACTACGGTTATTAAATATCTGCCGGGAATTGGATCTTTAATATAGACCTGTTCTATATTGTTTATCCCATCAACCTGTCCCCGGCCGGAAAAATCGTTGCCGTAATATTCCTTGCCATTGGGATCACGGACTACCAGGTTCAGGTTATTTACCAGAGCCGGACCGGTACCGGTCCTGGCTGGAGGATCAACCCAAGCCAGAGTTGCTTTGAACGGACCCTCGGCTCCTTCCGGCAGGTAATACTCATAATCATGTACCTGGCCTTCCTTAATTTCTATCGGATTCTCATTAAATTGAAACAGGTATTCCCGCAAAGCCAGGATGGTTCCCGCCAGATCGAGAATACCAAAGCCCTCTATGTTTGAAGGGGCATTTGGATGGAGCCTGGCTCCGTTGACCAGAAGGGCTTTTAAAAGGTCGGAGGAGGGATTAGCTATACCCCGGTATTTTTCCAGGTATTCCGCCACCAAGGCTACAGCTCCTCCGGTAACTGCAGCAGCCATGCTGGTGCCTCCCAAACGGGTATAATGCGGGTTGGCATTTAAATTGCTTTTTACTCCGGAAGAGCAGGCAGAAATTATAGCTGATCCGGGGGCCAGGAGTTCGGGTTTAATACGGCCATCAGCAGCCGGGCCCCGGGAGGATGAATCAGCAATCATTTGGGCATCCCGGGCTTCCGGGCTAAAAGCCGGACGCGGCACCTGACTGGACCCTACCGTAAGCACATTCTTGCTATTGGCCTCCGCGGTAAGGCTGCCTTTCCCAGGACCATCATTGCCTGCACCAAAAATCGGCAAAAAATCGGGGTGCTGATAGACAAACCGGTCTATTTGTGATGATCGGCTGCTATAGGTATTCAGCCTTCCCCCCCAGGCATTTACGTGTACCCTTACCCCTGCTTCATAAGCAGGCTCAAAAAGGGTGTTAATGTTCGCAGGTACCTTTAATTCTCCCTGGTTGTCCAGCAGGGCTTGAAAATAAAGGGTAGCTTCCGGAGCTATGCCTCTATATTTCCCTTCTGAGGCCTTTCCGCTACCAACTATAGTGGCAGCCATATGGGTACCATGGCCAATAGGGTCGTCCGGCACTTCCCGGCCGGCATAGGACTTGAGCATGGCTACCCGAGGCCTTTTTCCTTTTTCACTCTGCAAATCAGGATGAATATCGCTAAGACTGCCCTTATCCAAACCGCTGTCAGCAATACCAATTGTCTGCCCCTGACCGGACAAACCAGGGACGGCGGGAACAAAACCCGTGTATAAAGGGGTAGCGCCGATAATATCAGAAGCCCGGTCATTCAGCAGCGCTTCCTGGCGGTTGGCATCATAGGCTGGGCAAATTTTGCAGACAAAAGCAATGGTTACCGCCATAAACAAAAAAACCAGCAACCACGGCTTTTTATGTATAAATTGCATAAATATATTCTCCTTTTATGTACACTATCTAAACAGCAGATAATTTCTGGATTCGATAGTTATACGCCATATTCTCCATTAGCTTTCATGTCTCCTGCAAAATTTTAGTGCCAATATTTGTTGCTCAGAAACTGGAGACCGGCTGCCCAGCCTGGATAAAGCATCGTGATGGCCCTTACCTTTGCTCCTGCTCATTCTACCGGGGATAAAAATACTCATAGATTGCATCAGCTAAAGCCCGGGCCGCCCGTTCTTGGAAACGCTCCTGCTGCAGCAAGCGACGTTCCTCGTCGTTGCTGATGAAAGCCAGCTCTGCCAAGGCAGAGGGCATCTTAGTTTCCTTTAATACGGTAAATTGGGCTTCCTTTACCCCACGGTTGTCCCTTTTTAATTCCTTCACCAGACACTGCTGCAAAAGGTTGGCCAGTCTAATCCTCTGGTCTCTCTGTTGAACCAAATCCTCATTATCCCAGGGGGCATAAAAATAGGTTTCCGTACCGTTCCGGTCCGACAGGTAAAAAGAATTGCAGTGAATAGAAACGAACACATCAGGGTTGGATTGATTAGCCAGAATAGCCCTTTCCTGCAGGGACAGGTAAACATCACTATTGCGGGTGTATCTTACCTTAATTCCCTTTTCTGCTAATAGTTCTCCCGCCTTCAGAGCTACCGAAAGGTTTATGTCTTTTTCCTTTATATTGCTGCAGGTTGCACCCGGATCCTCCCCTCCATGGCCAGGATCCAACATAATCGAAAATTCCTTCTGCCTTGAAGAGGGTTCAACAGATTTTATGGTCAGAACAATATTCAGCTCATTGGTGCCTTCTTCCTGAAAAATTGTATAGTCAAAAGGTTTATCAGTCTTTATTTTCAGATTAGTACCGGGAGTTCTTCCATCTGTTTGCTTAATAGCCATCTTTTCCAGGAGATTGCTTACTACATATTCATAAGTTTCCCTAACATTTCCCATGGCAACTGATTCCAAGTAAACCTCAAGACCATTCTCCTTCAATTCCGCAGTATAAGTACAGGGAGCCAGGGTATATATCAGAATTATCTCCCCAGTAGTGCCGCAAACCTCACGGCTCACTGATACAATACTATTAGGTATACTAATGGTCTGTTTACTGCCCCGTTCACCCCGGAGGGAATACTCAATACCAGGGGGTAGCTCTATTTTTACTGCAGCATCGTTGTCAACATTGTATCCACTTATTTTAATGAACTGTCGGCCGGGAGGTTCAAAAACCACCGGCTGGCCCTTAAACTTACAATTTTTATAGGTTAAAAGGATGGTTTTATCATCTTTAATAATTACGGGCTCAACATCAGTACCTGCTTCCACAACTATAGTCAAGCCCTTTTCGTCCTTTTGAACAGAATAAACTACTTCACCGCTGGCCGGAGTTAGGGAATCGGGTTGGTTTTCTTCGGGTTCCTGAGGAGTTAAGGGCTCACCGGCTTCCCAGGCCACATCAACAACCCAGCCTGCTACCCAGGCCGGTTTCCCTGCCCGGCTCACCTGGTACCAGCCATTATCCTCAGCCAGCACATACAGCTTTTCTCCCGAGCAGGCCTGATCAATTGTCTCACAGGTTATATCAGGTCCGGTGCGCAGATTAACCAGGTTTTCCTTCACAACTACAGAAGCTACTCTGTTCTTACCATTATCAGGCTCCAACTGTGTTCTAACCGTGATAGTGCGGTCTTTCTCATTCCATTCCACCTCGCCCTCAAAAGCTTCTGCGATAAATCTTAGAGGCACCAGGGTGCGATCATCGATAATTTTTGCCGGAACCCCCATTTCCCGTCCCTTCCCGTTGACGGTAGCAGTTGTGGCACCAATGGGCAGTACTACTGATATAAGGTCATTGTAGGCTATAACCGTACTGGTAGCCTGATCCCACTGGACTGATACGCCCAGGGCTTCAAAAACCGCCCTGGCTGGGACCAGAGTGGTCCCGTTTTCTATTATCGGCGGCACATCAAAGCTCAGTTTGGTCCCATTAATGAATACTGAAAGAGGTTTATCGGCTGAATTTGGTGCATCTTGAGTTGGCTTGCTTTCTCTTTTTACTAACCACCCGGCCACATAGCCAGTTTGCCCGTTGGCCAGCCGCACCTGATACCAGCCTTCGGTTTCAGCCAGAGCAATAACTGATAGCCGTTCTTTATTATTGGCCATACCTATCACCGAGTGGGAGGTGCTGGGGCCGCTGCGCAAATTAACCGGGCCATCCTGAACAATAATGCCGAATAATTCCCCTGTATCATGCTTATCAGGCTCCATATTCGCCGGCGTTTTTTGGCTGGTTTCTACATATTGGGAAGAAACCCAGCCATAGAGGTTGCCAAATCTAATCCTGTACCATCCGGCTGACTCTTCGATAATATTTATCTCGGTACCCTGGTAGAGGTATCCAGCAACTGAATAAGTTGTCCCCGGCCCGGATCTAACAGTCAGAACACTGGCGCTTACTTCTCCTGAGGCTGCAGCCGCATTGGCAGGCAAAGCCAGCACTGCTGCCCCCACCAGAAACAACAGGAATATCAATTGACCCGATATTTTGTATATATCATCTTTTCTTACAGGCATGGTACATTTTTCTCCTTTTGGATACTATAATCATCATTTCTGGTTTCGACATATCCCGTGTTAGTCCTGCCTGCTTAATGTAAAAACTGCCAATTTGGGACAAATATAGTAGTTAATTCAGCTTTGTTTTCAATTCGGGCTTTTCTACCCGAGATTCTCACTTTCGGGCATATCCAGTTCGGCCTTGGTCATAAAATTTCACTCCAATAAATGCCAGTAAGGGTTTAGTCACGGGGAGTGGGGCAAACATGATGCTTTATCCAGGCTGGGCAGCCGGTCTCCTGTTTGCCGACTGAGGGATGTTGCGAATGATAAGAGGATTATTACCGTTGAGTTTTGCACTCAACTCAGCCCGCCTCACCTTCCGGCGGCCGGGCAGAATATCATGTTTGCGTGGGTGTGAGTCACAGGTAGTGAGGCAATCATGATGCTTTATCCAGGCTGGGCAGCCGGTCTCCTGTTTGCCGACTGAGGGATGTTGCGGATGATAAGAGGATTATTACTGTTGAGTTTTGCACTCACCTCAGCCCGCCTTACCTTCCGGCGCCTGGCAAAACATCATGCTTGCGTGGGTGTGAGTCACAGGTAGTGAGGCAATCATGATGCTTTATCCAGGCTGGGCAGCCGGTCTCCTGTTTGCCGACTGAGGGATGTTGCGGATGGCAGCGGGGCAGTACTGTTGAGATTTGTATGCAATTCAGCTCGCCTTACCTTCCGGCGCCCGGACAAAAGCATCATGCTTGCGTGGATGTGAGTCACGGGCATTAAAAAGAGTCTTACAAATTATTCCCAATTTGCCGTTTGGCGGTCAGGTCACTTCCCATGAAGTGAGGTGATACCTATGATTACTTATGGCGAATTGTTTCAATTTTGTCTGGTGATCTTGGGAGTTGTTTCCCTGTGTTTAATACACAGAAAATAACGGACCGCCTTTGAGTAAGGCGGTCTAAGTCTGATTTCGGACCTGCCACCCTAGCAAAAGCGGCAACTCCTTTAGTAATTATATGGTAACATGCGCCCCAATATGCGTCGAACAGTTTTGCCCAATATAGGCTGGGGGTTAATTGGGAGTTGGCTCCTCATGGCCAGGACTGGGTAATTTGGATCTTTCCTCATTAACCTGCTGGTCAGTTTTGGCCGGCGGTGTGTATTGGGGGTAAGGGGATTCTAAGAACACTACCAGGCTTTCCCCGGCAAACAGCTTTTCCAACATATCCGGGAACTTGTTGCCATCAGCTACCCAGTAACTCTCCATCAGGAACCCGTCATCATCATATACTTCATAAAAGTAACCCGGCAGGGTTTGAGTGATAATTGAATCAGCATCAAACCCGGGGGCCCAGCTGGCCATTTTTAGCATATCCCCTAGTTTTAGGTTGGTAGTGACGTAATCGCTGACCTGATCAACCAGCTTGGGAAGTTTAGTCAATGTTCTGGGTTGTAGGACTTCTTTGGCCAGAGCTTTTAAAAACTCCTGTTGTTGTGAAGTCCTTTGAATGTCACCCAGGCTGTAATCCCGATAGCGGACAAATGCTAAAGCTTCCCTCCCATTCAGGCGCTTTTCCCCAGGATACAGATCAATATCTTCCTCCGGCTTATACATGCGCTGGGGAACATTTATGGTTACACCGCCCAGAGTGTCTATTATGTCCTTAAACCCGTTGAAATCCATTTCTACAAAGTAATCAATTTCTGTCTGTAGGAAACCTGCTACTGCTTCCATAGCATATTCCGGGCCGCCCACAAAATTGGCTGCACATATCTTATCCAGCGAAGTACCTTCCACCTTTACTCGTGTATCACGCGGAATGGAAATAAGGACCACCTTATCCAGTTTGGGATCAATAGAGGCTAGAATCATTGTATCAGAGCGGGCATGTTCGTCACCGGGACGGGCATCTACCCCAAGTATCAGAATGTTGGTTCTCTTTCCGTCTTTTATGGTAGTGAAGGTTTCTTCTCCTTCTTGATCCTGAATGGGCGATTCATGCGTAAATCCAGCCAATACCGAACCCAGAGCAAAAAAGACTACAAATACGATTCCCATCATTCCTACGTTTCTTATCAAGTATTTTATCTTGTTGTCCTTTTTTCTCATATTAATTGCCACCCTAATGTTAGAATTCAATGCCGCGGGGTTTACCCACCTGCTGGGCATCAGCGTTCTTACCCCCGCTCATCAGGCCGATTCTCCCCGCTCCCAAAACTACCGCCAGCATTAACAAAGCAATCACCATCAATGCTTTGGGGCCGGAAATGAATGTCATGGTAACTGAAATGGCTCCAAAGACTATACTGATAGCATAAATGATTAAAACGGTCCGCCGGTGACTTACTCCCAGGGCCATTAACCGGTGGTGCAAATGGTCTTTGTCCGGGGAAAAAATGGGTTGTTTCTTGTGAATCCTCCTAATAATCGCGAAAAATGTATCAAAAATGGGAATCCCCAGAATAACCAAAGGAACCAATAGCGAAATCAGGGCTGCGCTTTTGGCAGTGCCCATTACCGCCATACAGGCCAGAATAAAGCCCAAAAAATTCGATCCCCCATCTCCCATAAAGGTTTGGGCAGGGTAAAAATTATAGGGCAGAAAACCTAGTATAGCAGCAACTAGAATTAAAGCTACCCCCGCTGCCCCAAATAAACCTTCATTAAAAGCAATTATTCCCATAGTAATAGCAGCAATAGCCGATACTCCTGCGGCCAATCCATCCAATCCGTCAATGAGGTTTATGGCATTGCTGACCCCTACAATCCACAATAGAGTTAAAGGCAAGCTGAGCATCCCCAGATCTAAATAACCATCAAAGGGATTGGTGACAAAGTGAACTATTACCCCATAATGGATGGCTACCAGCGCTGCAATTATTTGGCCCCCCAGCTTCACCCAGGCAGACAGGCCAAAAATGTCGTCCAAGGCTCCTACCAAAAATATTATGCTGCCTCCCAGAATTATGCCAGTATAGGGGCCATAAAATTTCCCCATTAAGGCCATAACCAGTGTAAAAGGGACAAAAATCGCCAATCCTCCCAGCCTGGGCATTAATCGTGAGTGCACTTTGCGTTTTTCCGGCCGATCAACCGCCTTAATTTTTAAGGCTAGTTTAATTACCGGAGGAACAGAGACAAATGCTAAAATCAAAGTACATATGAAAATCAATATATTCCAGCAAATACCTGCTTGCACAGGTTTCACCCTCCTAGGCTTAAACTAGACTCATTCTAACACCGGTTTTTTTGCTTGTCCACATAATAACCCTTCAGGACAATACGGAAACCCTCTGTATGGGCAAGCTTTCCAGCCGGTGGCACCCTGTGAAAAGGTGGACTTCCCCTTCCGGTTCGGGCTAAGACCTTTATTTAAGTTATACGATAATTTAGTCGAATCCTTTCTTTTTTTGATTAAAAAGTTTACCCTCTTCCCCATAAGCAGACAATATTGCCATAAGGAATTATCAAATACTATAATTACAAGTATACCAGATGCGGCTCTATTATTTATTGCTTATACTTGGAAGCTTTAGCGCAACACCTGCTAAAGGAGATAATTATGAAAATTTGTCTGTCTGGTTATTATGGTTTTGATAACGCCGGGGATGAAGCCCTTTTATCAGCCATTACCTCAACTATCCGACAATTAAATCCAGCGGTTCATTTTGTGGTTTTTTCCGGATATCCGGGAAAAACAGCAAAATTACATGGTCTTACAGCTGTTAACCGGATTAATCCCTGGTCTGTGATGCGGGAGCTATCTACCTGTGATCTGCTCATAAGCGGAGGCGGCAGTCTCTTCCAGGATGTAACCGGACCTTTTTCCTTGCCTTATTATATAGGTATTGTGGCTCTGGCTAAACTGTTTAGGAAACCGGTCATTTTTTATGCCCAGGGTATCGGCCCCATTAATCGCTGGTGGAGTAAGGTGCTGATGCGCCTTATCGCCAATCATGCAGATATAATTACTTTGCGGGACCATGATTCCCTTAAAGTGCTAGGTCAACTGGGAATAACCCGGCCCCCGGTAAGAATTACGGCTGATCCGGTTTTTTCCCTGGAACCGGATCAGGAGGATCTAAAGAAAATGGAGCAGGTTTTATACAGCTATGTCCCCGGTTGTGAAAAGATTGTAGGTGTTTCTGTCAGGAAATGGTCCCCTCTGTCCGGTTATGAATCTAAGTTGGCTTCGGTTCTGGACAGGCTGGCAGATATGGAATATAAGATAGTGTTTATCCCCCTGGATTACCCTGATGATCTGGAGGAATCCAGAAAGATAATGGCTTGGATGCAAAGAGAGTCAATTTTGCTGGATATTCCTCTTAAGAGCAAGGAACATGTGGCTATCATATCACAAATGAGTCTGGTGGTGGGAATGCGCCTTCATTCCTTGATTTTTGCGGCCAGCCGTCAGGTGCCATTCATCGGTATCTCTTATGATCCCAAAATAGACTCTTTCTTAAAAATGTTTGGCCTTTCCCCTCTTTCCGGGTCACCCGAGGAAATGCTGTCACAGATAATGGCTGTCCTGGAAGATGATACAGGGAAAAAGACCCGTCAGCAGAGAGCCCGGGAACTGCGGGAAAAAGCCATAGAAAACGCCCACATGGCCTTATCTCTGACGAAAGCAAGAGAAAACTGACAAGAGCTTGTCAGCTTAGTTGGGCGGCGATTAGCCGGCACATTTCTTCTACCCGGCTTTCCCAGGAATTTTGCTCGGCGAACTCCAAACGTTTCTGTATTTTTTGGGGATCGTCCTTTAAAGCCCGCTGGATAGCCTCTATAAACCCTTCCGGTCCTTCGCCTACTTCAACTAAGTCGGCCAGGATATTGATCTCCGGCATTGGTGTCGAGACTATCGGTTTTCCCGAGGCTATATATTCGTAGAACTTTAGGGGGTTTACGGCCTGGGAAAGATCAGTCATCCGGAAGGGATTGAGACAAACGTCAAATTTCTTTAAATAACCGGGAAGTTCCTCTTTGGGCTTGCTGCCCAAGAAGTATACATTGCTCAAGCTCACCAGGCCGCTTATATCAGCATCAATTTCCACCGGTCCGATCATGACCAGAGACCATTCGGGTTTCCTTAGGGCTACCTGCCGGAGCAGTTCTAAATCTATCCATTCCTTTATTCTCCCTATAAAACCTAATACTGGTCCCGGGATGGATTTTATATCTTCGGGTGTTAAAAGCTGCGGATCCCTGGCCTGTTGGAAGTGGTGAACATCTGCGGCATTGCGCAACAAATGAATTTCTTTGGCATATGGCGCCCGGGCCTCAAACAGGGGCTGGGCCGTCACCAGAACTATATCAGCTTTTTTTACCAGATCTATTTCCATCTTTTTTACCATTTCGGGATTAAAACCTAGAAAAGCGGAGTGTTCGTCAACACAATCATAAACCAATAGCTTTTCATCCAGCATTCCTGCCATATCAGCTGTATTAGGCAAATAAGTCAGCAGAACCGGCTGGGAAAAACCTATTTTACGGCATACTTTTTTCAAGGCCTTGCCTATCAGCCACTGGTTTATTTTGTTTATTAACCGGAAACGGTTACCAAAAGGCAAAACCGGCATGGGTGAATAAAGGAAAAGATTTTCTTTCCGGGATCTTACCCCTTGTCGCCACATTCCCCATTTATACCGCATCTGGGGGTCCTTAACCGGAGACAGGATGCTTATGGGAGCTTCCACATATAATATACGATTGGACTCGGGCATTCGCCAGACCAGCTGCTGGGCTCGGGCCCACAGGGGGTCAAAATCCACTCCCGCAATACACACTATATCCTGGTTTTCTGTCATTTCTGTTCATTCCTCTAACGCTTCAGTAAGCATATTCGCTTCAGTAAGCATATTATGTTTAATTCGATTATTCCCTGTAATTGGAGAGTAAAACCTGCTCATAAACCTGTTCAACCTGGCGGGCCATATTTTCCATGGTGAATTGGCTCACTTTCTCTCTGCCTTTGAGTGCTATTTCTGCCGCCAAGCCGGGATTTTGCAGCAATCTGGACAAAGCCTGAGCCAGTGCCTGATGATCCCTGGGAGGAACTAACAACCCGTCCACCCCGTCCTCAATTATCTCTGGAATTCCTCCAATTTTGCTGGCAACTACCGGAACCCCAAAGTACATGGCTTCAAGTATTACCAGCCCCAGCCCCTCCATTATGGAGGGAACACACAGAATATCTGACACAGCGTATATGTCTTCGACGGACTCATAATAACCGGTCATTACTACTGAATCCTGCAGCCCCAACCGGGCAATCATTTTCTCAATAGGTTTTCTATGTACTCCTTCGCCCACCAATAGGAACTGAGGATTTAACCCGTTATCCCTCATCTCTTGGGCTGCCTCTAACAGGAATTGATGGCCCTTTACAGGATGAAGGCGGGCAATCATGCTTATGGTAGGCCAATCGGGTTTTAATCCCAGCATTTCCTTTATATGTTCCGGGCTACCGGCAGCTTTGAACCTAGTAGTATCCAGACCATTATGGATTACTGATATTTTGTCCCTGGGAACACCCATCCGCCCTATTTCTTCCTGAATAATTCCGGAAATAGCAATAAATTGATGGGTATATGAGTTGGTCAGCATGGTCAGATACTTGGCCAGCAAGGCCTTTAAATAGGAGTCATAATCATAACGCAAAACGCTGTGGAATGTGGTAACTACCGGGATTTTTTCCCTTTTTGCTGCAATGCGGCCTACCAGATTGGCTCTGACGCCGTGGGTATGAACTAGTTTAATATCATGGGCCCACAAAAATTCCCGTACCGGGGTAACAGTGGCCAGATCCAGCCGATTGCGCATGGGAATTTGTACAGAAAAAAAACCTTCCTTTTCTGCAAGAAATGAAAAAGGACCCTCACATAGGCACAAGAGACATGGCTCGTATTTTTCCGGGTTTAGAAGCTTCATAAGGGTTAAGACCAGTTCTTCTGCTCCTCCAACTTCTCCGCCCCCGATGACATGAAGAACTCTTGTCTTAGCCATAACTTTTTACCTCCGCTATTTCCTGCTTTAACTCAGGGATAGCAACCAGGATGCCGGCAAAAAACCAAAAATACGTTGCCATCAGAGGAAACTCAAACATGTTTTCAACCATGTTATGGCCCAAAACCGCTACCAGACCTACAAAGATGCCGGTTCCCAATACTGCTGTATAACGGTCCCTGGCCAGGGATATGGCTCTTTTGCCCACCCGAAGGACTGAAAAGACCAGGTAGAGAAAAGCAGCCAGGCCAATAATACCCATCTCGGTAAGTATTTTTAAATAGAAATTATCCACGCTATAGGCCGCATCGGGGTAGTTGGCAATAGCCACACCGCCGCCAAACTTTCCCAGACCCAAGCCAGCCATAGGTGCCCCCTCCCAATAATCCACCGCCTGAGACCAGCGGGCAATTCGGCCTCCCTGTTCACTGGAGGCTATATATTCCGGGCTGAGCATGTAAGCCACCCGGTTATACACTGACGGAACAGCTACCGGTGTTATAAGGGCCAGAATGATTAATAAGGCAATTATTCGTTTGTCCAGCCACAATCCCAGTAGAATAAAAGCAAAAAAGAAAACCAGCCAGGCTCCCCGTGAAAGGGTAAAGATCAAACAGAGCAGGGAGATACCTGTAAGTCCCAGGTAAATCCGTTTTTTCAGCCAGTGCCGGGCCGCCATAAAAGAGGCGAAGCTGATACTTATCTGCATTATGAGAAAACTGCCCAGTACATTGGGACTGCCGATAAAGGAAAAAGCCCGGGAGCGAACACTGCCTTCCGCCCGGTCAACCCAGGTAGAAGGGATCTCAGCCCCGGTTATATACTGATATATCCCGTAAAGTGCCACTATCAGTCCTACAGCCAGAAAAATGTCGCAGATCTTTTTGACCTGCTGTGAAGTGCTCACCAGGTTTAAGGCCAGGAAAAACCAGAAGGTATATTGGATCAGGGCCCGCAGCTCAACAACTGCAACCTGTATTTCTCCCCCTTTAACAAAGAAGACGAATAGAACAGCAACGTAAAAAATAATAAGGGGTAAAACCAGACTGCTGGCCAGGGGTTTCTCCCCAGTTTGAGCAATCTTGATTACCCACACCGAAACCAGCATAATGAACAACAGCTCATCCCAAAGGGAGGCCATAAAGCCGAAGCCGGAGTTTCTGAGGTAATAATCAACCAGCACGTATCCTGGAACTATGTATAACAGCCAGTTGTTTACAGACTTAATTAAGCCTTGCATAATCTCAATCCTTCAGTCAGTTCTATTCCACCAGTTAATGGTTTTCATTATCAGGCTATGGCGAAGATATTGTCTATACCTTCTTTCCGCCAGAATTAGTAAACCCAAAACCACCAGGAGCAAATCATTAACTACCGGCTGTCCTTGAAGAACGTCGAAGACCAGGGTTAATGAAAAAATGGCCATAATAAAGCCTCCGAGGGTTTTTAGCGGCTCCCTGGCCAAAACACTGCCTCTTTGCCAAGCCATGACCAGCTTGCCTATACTGTGCAGGAGGATCACGACTCTGGATACCATGCGCTCTATCAAACGAAATGTTATGGAGTTTTCATAAAAACTGCTCTTCTCCGGTGCTGCCACCAACCAGCCAAAAATCCAACTTCCCGCCAGGCACCGGTAGCAGATGCTATTTTTTAGTACTTGCACGTTAACCCCCACTTTAGCGAAGCCAGTATTAACATAGATGGCCATAAACTTGGTTACTTGACTACAACCTCCAGGATTTCCCCTTGCGCTTCAAAGAACTGAGTTTTTACTATGTATTTATCCAACCCGGCCCTGATTTGCTGTCCAGCCAAATATAACTCCCCGCCGGTATTGGCAATAGGCCCTTCTATGGTAAGGTATACATCCTGCCTAAATGGATGCTTCTGCAGAATTATCTGCCCTTTTGCATCAGAAGCCGTATCATTAGCAGGTTCAACACGTATTTCCTTGATAAATACCGGTTGAATCTGTCCCCGGGCCAGCAATTGGTCACCCTCATGAATTTGCCGGGCTACTTCAGGGCGCAGATAAGGACAGATTACTTTAATAGTGGCCGTATTTACCGCAGTATCTGCCGGTGCTCTTTTGGACCAAAAATAACCACCGGCCAAAACCAAAATTAATAAAACCACTGCCAGATCAACTATATTTATTAAGCCAAATAGTCTTCCTTTCTCATCCAGCACAATAACTCCTCCTTAAGGAATTCAATCCTAAATTGCGGAAAGCATTTCTTATACTGTTTTCCTTAGTATAATATAGCAAATCTGTTCCAGTAGCAAGGGGAAGAACCAGGGGGGGCGGTTCTTACGGTGGGATTCAAAGGGTTCGAGGAGGGCTGACAGGGGACGCCAGACTGTGTGAAAAGTCAAAAAATTATGAAGTCAATTTACTTAAGGTGGAGAGAGACTATAAAAAATCAGAGGGTTTTTAAGGCTAATACCTAAACACACCAGTTATAAAACCCTAAGCTGGACGAACAAATTTGGGAAAATAGTTTTTACACAGCCTGCCGTCCCCCTGTCAGACCCGTCCTCACCTGTCCATTAAGCTAGTCTCGGGGACGCAGGGTGGGAAACAGGATTACATCACGGATTGAAGGAGAGCCGGTTAATAGCATAACCAGTCGGTCAATCCCTATTCCCAGACCGCCGGTGGGGGGCATACCATGTTCCAAGGCATTCAGGTAATCCTCGTCCATCATATGGGCTTCGGCATCTCCACCTTTTCTTTTTTCCATCTGCCTCATAAAGCGCTGGCGCTGGTCTAGGGGATCATTCAGTTCGGAGAAAGCATTGGCTATTTCCCGCTGCATTATGAACACTTCAAAACGATCAGTGAGTTCAGGTCTTTCTGCATTCCTTTTGGCCAATGGGGAAACCTCCACCGGATGCCCGTAAACAAAGGTAGGTTGAATGAGCTTGTCCTCTACAAACTCCTCAAAAACGCTGTTGATAATTTCTCCCCGGCTAGCCGAGGGGGGTACTTCCAAATGCAATTCCCGGGCCTTTTCCCGGCATTCAGCATCGGTGGTAATCTTCATGAAATCTACCCCGGCATATTTGTTGATAGCATCCAGCATGGTAATTCTCTGCCAGGGTGGTGTAAAGTCTATTATTTGTCCATCGAATTCCACTTGCAGGGTTCCATTTACCTTCATCATTACGGTGGAGATCATATCTTCGGCCAGATCCATCATTACCTCATAATCCGCATAGGCTTGGTAAAGCTCCAGCATGGTAAATTCCGGGTTGTGTTTGGTGGAAATGCCCTCATTGCGGAAATTGCGATTGATCTCATATACCTTTTCCAGTCCCCCTACAATCAGTCTTTTCAGGTATAATTCCGGGGCTATGCGCAAATACAATTCCATGTCCAAGGCATTGTGGTGAGTAATAAAGGGCCTGGCTGTAGCCCCCCCCGGGATGGGCTGCATCATTGGTGTCTCTACTTCCAAAAAACCTTTGCTATCAAGGTATTTCCTGATTTCTTTTATTATATTGCTCCTTTTTATAAAGACTTGTTTTACTTGGGGATTGACTATGAGATCTATGTATCTCTGGCGGTACCTTAATTCTACATCCTTTAAGCCATGCCATTTTTCCGGCAGTGGGTTTAACGACTTGGCCAAGTATTCCAAATAATAGACGTGGACGCTAATCTCGCCTTTCTGGGTCTTAAAGACTTTACCCTCAATGCCTAATAAGTCACCAAGATCAAGCTTTTTAAATAATTCATAATTTTCTTCCCCCAGGTCATCATGGCGAAAATATAATTGGATATTGCCGGATAGATCCTGCAGGTTGGCAAACCCTGCTTTGCCGTGCCTTCTTTTAGCCATTATCCGGCCGGCTATTCTCACCGACTGCCCTTCCAATTGGTCAAAGTTTGCTTTAATATCCTGCGTTTCGGCATTGCGGTCAAACCTTTTGCCAAAAGGGTCAATGCCCATTTCCTGCAACTCAGCCAGTTTTTCCAGGCGTACTTGCTTAAGTTGGTTTATGTCCAGGTAGTCATTCTGTGGCACTGGCTTTACACCTCAATCTAT
The DNA here is from genome assembly GCA_050949885.1 of Syntrophomonadaceae bacterium. Taxonomy (GTDB): domain Bacteria; phylum Bacillota; class Syntrophomonadia; order Syntrophomonadales; family Syntrophomonadaceae; genus JBMNGO01. The sequence goes on from JBMNGO010000002.1 coordinate 163,233, forward strand.
CAAGAAATTTATCTTTGTACATCGACAATTTTATATTGTATAATACCTGCCGGAGCTTCCACTTCTACTAATGATCCAACCTTCTTGCCAATAATGGCCACCCCTACCGGGGATTCATCAGATATTTTGCCATCACGCAGCTTTGATTCAACAGAAGATACAATAGTTACGTTTACTTCCCGGCCTGACTTCATTTCTTTTAAGGTAACCTTGGAACCTAGGGATACCACATCGGTACGAATTTCTTCTTCTTCCATCAGACGGGCATTTTTTAAGGTCTTTTCCAGACTAATTATCCTGCCCTCTATAAATGCCTGTTCGTTTTTTGCATCCTCATATTCGGAGTTTTCCGTAATATCACCGAAGGCGATGGCTTGCTTGATTCTTTCCGCTACTTCTTCACGTCTGACTGATTTTAAGTATTCAAGCTCAGCCTCAAGTTTCTCTAATCCCTCTTTAGTTAAGATTACCTCTTTAATTCCCACCATACGATCGCTCCTTAATTACAATAGTTAGTATAGTGTATAACACTATGCTTTAGTAAGAATAATTTTTTTCATTATAGATCCTTCCTTACTTATAACAATCCAATGACATCGTTTGCCATTGGAGTCAATAAGGGCTAATTTGGTTAGTGTCCATGGGAATACCACGGCTTCTGTGTTACCAGGCTAGTCATTCCGCATGCTAAAGGCAAAAATATATCTAACACTCGGTTTTCCTTTATGGTATTATATGAACCTCATATTCCCTTGTCAAGAAACTGCTCCCATAAGCCCAATTGTTCCCCCAGTTCTCTTAAATATAAGAAGCTGTAGTTATCCATTTCCAGTTCGGCATTTCTCTTAATTAATCCTCCTTTTGACAAAATACAACTTTCCAAAACCGGCGCCAGGGTATAAATACTGGCATCCAGACCATTGCGCAAAAACCGGTTTTCCAGCTCTGGGGCCAGATTTCTGCTATTATCATATAAACTTAAAAACCAGGCATCTGGAGCTACCAGGCTGAACCGCTGATAATATTCGTCAAAAACTACTACCAAGTCTCCTTTCCCCCATTGGGAAGGATTAATCATACTGGTGCTAACTGCTAACCCCTTTTCATAAAGCAGCCGATGCGCCAATACTTCGTATCGGGATGGATGGAATCCCTGCAATGATACCGGTACTCCATAACTGGCAGTGTCTTCAATAAAGTCCGTCAGATCCCGGATATTGCCTGTAATTATTATTTTATCGGCCCCTCTGGTACCTAACCAGTGTTTGATCAAGGCCGAAGCCAGTGCTTTGATAAATTTGTCGCCGAAAACATAAGGATAAGCATATTTTCCGTCCATAAAGTACTTTTTTAGCCGGCGATCAACAGCCAGATATTGTAAATGATACCTGTCCGCCAAATTAATGGTTTTCTGAAAAAGCAATTCTCTTTTGTTATTGTCTAATGTTTTGATATTTTGTGGACCTAGAGGCAGTTTTATGTTGCTTCCTTTGGCTTTTAACCCGGGCAGCTCTATCAAGCTGTGCAGCCGGGGAACAAATAGAAAAGGGGCCAGCCTGTCCAGAAAGAATTTTTCATAGGCTAACCCTCTTTTGTCAGCTGCTAAATTAAAAAAACCAAAATCTATATCATCCATTAAAGTTCTCCAGGTCAACTACGCCAGGTTTTAAGTCCAATTCATTCAGTATGGCATAATAGTCGGTGGATTTTATTTGGTCCAAGGGCCTATTCAGCAAGGCTACCATTAAAGCTTCAATCACATTGGTTCCAAAGGAACGCCCCCCCATGTTGGGCGTGGTGGTAATCACCTGCTTAATGCCGCGTTCTTTTAATAGCTTTAAGTCATCCTGGGTAGTAGTATTGGTAATAATCACCTGTCCATCCAGCTTTTCCGGCAAGTAACGGCGAATGAAGTGGAAATCACCAGCTATTATCTCTGCATCATAATAATATTTCGCATGCCGTGGAATTATGACATTCTGTTTGTCCCCAGTAGGATACAGTTTTTCAAAGGGCATTCTAACCACAAAAGGAGCTATGGTCCTGCCCACGTATTTCAGGGCTTTGAGGGAATGCAGGGGCAGAGGAATTCCTATAGTATAAATCAAATCCCCCAGGGTAAGCCGGGCGCCTAGTTCCTCAAAAGCCTCGGCCATGCCAAAGCGGTCTACTGCACAGACCATGAGAACTTTTTTGTTCTTTACATCAAGTATCCCTGATTGCTGAATATCCATAACGCATTTGCGTTCCAGGGTGTTTTTCAAACCACTGCCATCCACCATGGGTGTTTTCTTGGCTTCCGCTATGAGCCTTTTAGCGTCTTTAATAGTGTACTGTTTTCCTGCAATATAAATATAAAGATCAATGCCCCCCATGCCAAAGGCATCAATTTTCCCATCAAGACTTCTGATTAAATCGATAGCCTTATCCCAATCACCATCAGTGCCGATCCTCTCAATGAGAAATTTTTCCCCCATAAAAGTCGTTTCAAAAGCATGATCCCTTTTGGACGACCCCAGGCTAACACTTACAACATGTTTCAACCCTAATAACCTCCTCCTGTACGGCTTCGGACGGCACATTTCTAGCGTGCAGCCTTTATTGAACGCAGTATTTTCTTTAATTCATCAGGGTCTACCCACTTATCTTCAGTAATGGGCGATGAACCAATTTCTATAGATACAATCTGGCCGTCCAGTATCCCTTCTAACAATTTAATCCTTTCATCAGAACCAATACAGATAACTGTATCAAAGGACCTTACCCTGGCGGTCAAGGCCATTATTTCATTTAAGAGCTCCTTTCCGCTCCGGTTATTGACAAAATTAAGCCTTTCCTCCTCGGTCAGCAAAAAGATAAACTCTACTCCTTCTTTTTCCAGCAGGTCACTTATTTCTTTTTTGTTAAGTATAGGAAATCCGACGCAGGCTACGGACTGCCCTTTGCGCAGCTCGCCCAAGCCTTCCAAACGTGAAATAAAGGTGCGATCAATCCCTAAACGATCAGCCACCTCTTGCTGGGAAAACCCCCTCGATCTTAACAGAAGTGCCTTTTGCAGTTTTTTCTCTATGGTCTGCCAGCTGATAATTTTATCCTGGATGCGGAAAAAATCCATCTTTCTCATTTCCTTTGAGCACAATTTTGTACACAACTTTTTTCCAATTTTATCACCAAACCTGTTTACAGACAACTTTCTTCTATATCCCCTGCAGCAGGCTTATGGCATCAATTAATTCATCTCTGGTCCGGCATTGATTAATTTGCTGTCTTAGTTTGGACGCCCCCTTTAGTCCCCTCATATACCAGGAAAAATGCTTGCGCATTTCCCTTACCGCAACTTCTTCCCCTTTAAATTTGCAAACCAGGTCCAGATGTATAACAGCTGTCATTATCCTTTCCGAACTACTGGGCGGTGGGATACTTTCACCCCTATCCAGCAGCTCTAGGGCCTCCCGGAAAATAAAAGGGTTCCCCAAAGCCGCCCGCCCGATCATAACAGCGTCACAACCGGTATAGGCTATCATCCTGACAGCATCAAGAGCGGTGTTCACATCCCCGTTACCGATAACAGGAATGCTGACCTGTTGTTTAACCGCACGAATGGTATCCCAATCAGCCCTTCCGGAAAAAAATTGGTTGCGGGTGCGGGGGTGGATAGTGATCGCCTGGACTCCCTCCTGTTCCGCAACTTTAGCCAGTTCCAGGCAGGTTATGCTGTCTTCATCCCATCCCTTTCTCATCTTTACTGTAACCGGAACCTTGACTGCATCAACTACCGCCCGGATAAGTTCACGGCAGAAGCCTACATCACGCATTAGAGCTGCCCCTTCCCCGTTTTTGGTAATCTTGGGGGTAGGGCAGCCCATGTTGATATCTACCATGCTGGCACCCAGCTCTTCCACTATCCTGGCCGCTCTAGCCATGGGCTCAATTTCCGCTCCAAAGATCTGAACTGCCACCGGTGAGTCTTCATAGCTGAGGTCAGCCAGTTTAAGGGTTTTCTCTTGTTGATAAACCAGTCCTTTGCTGCTAATCATTTCTGAAAAGACCAATCCGCAGCCAAAAGACCTGGCCAGAATGCGAAAGGCTTTATCACTGACTCCGGCTAATGGTGCAGCAACAATTCGGTTGGGAATGGGAATATTGCCAATGATGAACATAATTACCCCCGGTTAAGCTCATATATTTTTTGCAAACCCTCCAAGGTAAGAAGTTCATCAACTATATCTATCACATTGGTCTCCCGACAAATAACCCGGGCTAGTCCCCCGGTGGCAATTACCCGGGGATCACAACCCAGTTCCTTTTTCATGCGATTGATTATTCCTTCCACCTGCCCAACAAAACCGTAAATAATCCCGGATTGAATACTTTCCACGGTGTTTTTGCCAATCAGATTCCGCGGTTTTACAAATTCCACCCTAGGAAGTTTAGCCGCCCGGGAAATAAGCGCATCAGTAGAAGTCCTAATTCCTGGAGCAATGGCTCCTCCTAAATAATCTCCCGTTTCACTTACAACGCAAAAGGTGGTAGCAGTTCCAAAATCAACAATTATTAAAGGTCCGCCGTATTTATAGAAAGCCGCCACCGCATTTACTACCCGATCTGCGCCAACTTCACGCGGGTTATCGTATTTAATGGCCAGCCCCGTCTTTACTCCTGGTCCCACTACCAGCGGCCGGCAGGAGAAGTATTTCTGGCTCATCCACTCCAGTTCCAGCATCAAGGTGGGCACCACCGATGAAACTACCACCGCATCAATATTTTTCATATCCACCTGTTCATACTCAAACAGGCCTCGCAGGGTAATCCCGTATTCATCACAGGTCCGCATAGTATCAGTCCGGATTCTCCAGTGGGTAACCAGTTTTCCCCCATCAAATACTCCTATAACCATATTAGTATTGCCCACATCAAAAACGAGAATCATCTTATACCCCCTTGTTTAATCCTTTACGCTCCTATAGCCTTTTACCGTTTCAGCCGCCAGCACCGCCCTGATTACGGCTCGGGCCAGAACCTCCCCAGCCAGAAACCCTACTATGTTTACATCAGCTTCAATCTCTCCGGTAGCCAGAGCAAAAACAGTATCTCCGTCAAACATGGTGTGAACCGGTGATATGGTTTTTGCCAGGCCATTATGAGCCATTTGAGCTACCTTGTTGGCTTGAGCCTTGTCCAGTTTCGCATTACAGGCCACAACGGCAACAGTAGTATTGGTTACATCGTATAGGGGCATATTGGTATATTTTTGTTTCCATACTTCAAAAGTACCCAGGAACTGGCCCTTATCCCCCCGAGCGCCAGCAATAACCCGGCCGGTAGAGGGTTCTATTACATCGCCGAAAGCATTGACAGCTACCACTGCACCTACCGCCAACCCGCTTTCCAGGGTTATGGACCAGGTCCCCAGGCCGCTCTTGGTACAGTACTCATATCCTCTGATTTTGCCCACGGTAGCCCCGGCACCAGCTCCATAATTCCCTTCCTTAACGTTTTTCTGGGCATTTTGGCATGCCAAATAACCCATCTTACGATCAGGCCTGGTTTTGTAATCTCCTACATCCAGGTCATAAATGACCGCGGCAGGGACAATGGGAACTACGGTAGGACCCACAAAGTGCCCGATTCCCCGTTCCTCCAGGAAATCCATAACCCCCCCTGCCGCATCCAGGCCAAAAGCGCTGCCGCCGGTCAACAAAACAGCGTGCACCCTATCGATCCTGCACAGAGGGGACAAGAGATTAGTCTCCCTGGTTCCAGGAGCCCCTCCCCGGACATCAACACCGCACACCGCACCTTCTTTTCCTGTCAAAACTACGGTACAGCCGGTTAAGGCGTCCAGATCCTCAGCACAGCCAACCTTTATTCCGTTAACATCAGTAATTGAATGGGCCATCAGCTATCCTTCCGATAGAAATTATTAGCAACAAGTTCTCTATTAATGTTTAATCTCCTGCTTAATTGCAGGGCCAGGGAAGCTGCAACAACAACTTTTATCAAGTCAAAGGTAATAAAGGGTATGAGTCCTATTTGTAGGATTTGTACAATATCTAGAGTATTCCCCAGGTAGAACCTGAGTATTAAATACATATAAGGCAGTCCAATAGCATAATAGGTAATTATTGCCACCAACCCGGCCAAGGTAAAGTTTACCAGGCTTGTCTGTTTAATTAACTTGGATTGCAGCCATCCGGCTAAAGGAAAACCTAATAGAAAACCGAAACTGGGTATTAAGACATAAGCCGGACCTCCATAAGGCGGAGCTGAAAAAACCGGCAGGCCCAACAAGCCCAGAAAAAGATAGGCGGTCATACTCAAAAACACCCCCCGGGGTGAAAGCAAACAAGCTGCCAGAAGCATTACCAGGGGTTGCAGGCTGAAGGGTATGACAAATACCGGCTGAAACATCCTGACTAAAATAGTCAAGACACACATTATGGCAGTAAAAAGAGCTGCTAAAACCATTTCTTGAGTAGATATTTTCATTAAGCACTATCCTTTCGCTAAAAAATTGTTAACCATAATTATAGCAAAAGGTTAACAGTCTTAACAGAAAAAATAGCCATATTGATAAATTAAACCAGGAGTAATAAATACAGGTAAGCAACTTTGCGGGTTAATAGGTCTCTTTTATTTTAAAGCTTATATCCAGGCTTTTTACTGAATGGGTTAAGGCCCCCATGGAAATGAAATCAACTCCAGTTTTGGCCACTTCCAGGATATTGCATTCGTTTATTCCCCCGGAGGCTTCCAGGAATGCCTGGCCCTGGGCCAAATCCACCGCGTTCTTTAAGGTTTCCAGATCCATATTATCCAGCAGGATAATATCTGCTCGGGCTTCAATAGCTTCCTCCAATTGATCCAGATTTTCCACTTCAATTTCGATTTTGAAGGTATGCGGCACCCTTTGCCGAACTGTAGATACAGCCTTTTGGATGCTGCCCACAGCCTTAATGTGATTATCTTTTATTAGTATACCATCATATAGGCCAAAGCGATGGTTTCTGGCTCCTCCCACGTTTACCGCATATTTTTCCAGATACCGCAGACCGGGAGTAGTTTTTCTGGTATCCACCAGTTCAGCCTTGTAATATTTGATGGTCTCTACCAAAGACCTGGTTTTGGTAGCAATCCCAGATAATCTTTGTAAAAAGTTTAGTGCTACTCTTTCGCCGGTTAAAAGGACTCTGGTAGGCCCTTTAACCACTGCAATCTCTGACCCACAATCAACCTGATCTCCGTCATCTATGTTGCTTCGGAATTCCACCTGATTATCCAGGTTTTTAAATACCCTTTCACAAACCTCAAGGCCTGCAATTATCCCAGAGTCTTTTGCTATAAATATTCCTTTGGCATACTGCTCCTTTGGAATCAGACTGGCAGTGGTTATATCCGCATGGCCAATATCCTCTTGTAAAGCAGTTCTTACCAGTTCATCCAGCTGCCAAAATGTCATATAATCACCTTTCTCCATTAGTAGCTCTACCAGTTGGCAAAAGCCATATGCCTGACCCAGCGGATATCGTCCCTTTGGGGATAATCGGAGCGAAAATGTCCTCCCCGGCTCTCTTTCCTCCACAGGGCAGCCTGGATAATAATCCGTGCTGTAGTCAGCATATTTACTACCTCAAAGTAAGTTACGGGATCATCCCCGGGCCCCAACCGGTTGTATATGGATTCTACCTCGTTATGGGCTCTTTTCAGCCTTTCTTCATTTCTGATTATACCAACATTATCCCACATTATTCCTTGCAAGATACCTTTTACCCCTCCCGGATCTAGGCCCTGGGGCGAAGGCGACAGTGTCCAACTATGATCAAAATTATCTATTAAGTCCTTTACCTGGATTTTCCTTCTATATAGAATTGACTCTATATTGTCAATTATTCTCTGTCCAAATACAATACCTTCCAAAAGAGAATTGCTGGCCAGCCGGTTGGCTCCATGAACTCCGGTACAGGCTGTCTCACCTGCTGCGAATAACCCAAAAATTCCCGTTTCGCCGTATGTGTCGGTTTGAATTCCCCCCATGATATAATGAGCTGCGGGCGAAACCGGAACATAATCCTTGCTGATATCTATTCCTTTTTCGGCACAGGTACGGCTAATGTTGGGGAATCTCTGTTTGGCGCCTGGAATCTCAGTCATATCCACATATACAAACTCACTGGCCGTCTTCTCCATCTGGTCCATAATTGCCCGGGATACTACATCCCGGGGTGCCAGTTCCGCCAGGGGATGATAAGCGGGCATAAACCTCTCTCCCCGGCAGTTGTATAATTTGCCGCCCTCACCTCTGACTGCTTCTGAGATCAGGAATCTTTCGGTTTCGTAACTGAATAAAACAGTGGGATGGAACTGGATAAACTCCATGTCCGCCAGCTGACAACCGGCCCGGAAACTGGCAGCCATACCGTCACCAGTAGCCACACTGGGATTGGTGGTGTATTTGAATAGCCGGCCGGCTCCTCCGGTGGCAATTATGGTAGCTTTGGCTATGTATGCTATCAGGGACTTCTCAGTTGAATCATAGACCAGGGCTCCATAACATTCTTTGCGGTTGCAGTCCCCCAGGATGTCCACCAAGCACTGGTTTTCCAGCACATTAATGTCAGGATTGGCTTCACACCTGTCCACCAGGGCAACCCGAATGGCTTCTCCGGTAGCATCTGCCGCATGGAGAATGCGGGGTTTGCTATGAGCCCCTTCCCGGGTCAGGGACACCGCCCCATCCTTCATGTCAAACCTGGCTCCCATTTCGATCAGTTCTCTTACTCTAAAGGGCCCCTCTCTGACCAATACATCCACTGCTTCAATCTTGCATAACCCCGCTCCAGCCTCCAGGGTATCCTCCAAATGCAGAAAAGGAGAATCCTCCTCATGGACTGCAGCTGCAATCCCTCCCTGGGCCAGGCCGGTATTGGATTCTACAACGGTTTTTTTGGTTAGAACGGTTACCTTGCCATAGGCTGAAGCCTTGAGTGCAGTAAAAAGTCCGGCAATTCCCCCTCCAACTACCAGAAAATCCGTAAAAACAACTGGAGTACTATTCTCCAATTTTCCTATGTAACGAGTAATTTTCATAACCCACCCCCTGTTACACCAGGTCATCCCCAGGTGACGGTTCCACCTTTTGGTTGGCGCCAAGTGTAAATACTACTAAACCCACATCTAATAACAGTGTCAGGGTAACCGTCAGCCTGTGTAAAAACTATTTTCCCAAATTTTTTCGCCCTACTTAGGGTTTAATAAGTGGTGTGTTTAGGGATTAGCCTAAAAACCCTCTGGTTTTTTATAATTTCTCTCCACTTAAGTAAATTAACTTCATAATTCTTTGACTTTTCACACAGTCTGCCGTCCCCCTGACACAGGGTATTACGGCTAAATATCCAGCATCCTCTTAACGGATTGATAGGCCTTTTTCTGAATGTCCACAGGTATTTCGATTTTGTTCTCCAGGGTTGCCATGGCCTGGGCCAGCTTGGATAGGGAGATTAGTTTCATATCCGGGCATTCAAATTCACCTGGAGCCAGAATAAACTCCTTATCCGGGCATTGTTTTTTTAGGGAGTATAAAAAGTCCTTTTCCGTACCAATAATAAATCTTTGGCAGGAGCTGTCTTTGACATATTTCAGCATGCCCCCGGTGGAACAGACTTTACTGGCAACCTGTGTTACTTCTGGGCGGCATTCAGGATGGACAAGCAGCTCAGTGTCTTGGTACTGTTTCATCTGTTCTTCTACTTGGCTGGATCTTAAAGCATCATGAACCGGACAGCAACCTTGCCATAGTATCATGTCCCGCCCGGTTTTCTCCTGGACATAGGCTCCCAGGTTCCTGTCGGGGACAAATATTATTGTCTTGTCTTCAGGAATGGATTGGACGACTTGCACGGCATTAGCGGAGGTACAGCAGATATCACTCTCAGCCTTAACCTCCGCGGATGAATTAACATAACATACTACCACTGCATCTGGATGCCGGTCTTTCAACTCTTTTAAATCCCGCGCAGAAATAGTATCTGCCAACGGGCACCCGGCATCCAACTGAGGAAGAATCACCGTCTTTTCAGGAGAAAGAATCTTAGCGCTTTCTGCCATGAATCTGACCCCGCAGACTACTATTACATCAGCATCAGTATCAGCAGCCTGCCGGGCCATCTGTAAAGAGTCACCTACGAAGTCAGCCACGTCCTGGATTTCGGGCAATTGGTAATAATGTGCAATTATTATACCGTTTATTTCCCTTTTCCTCTTATTAATTAATTCCACCAGGTTTTCCATGGCCATTCTCCTCCTTAATCCAAATTTCCCCCTCTGATTTCCCGGATATTATTGTCCTCATCCATAAATACCACCCTGGGCTGGAAGTTTTGGCATTTTTCTTCCTCCATTATGGTATAAGTCAGGATTATAATAATATCCCCAATCTCGGCTAGCCGGGCCGCTGCCCCATTTAAACAGCAAACTTTGGAACCCCGCTCTCCTTCGAGTGCATAAGTCTCAAAACGCTGGCCATTGTTCACATTAACTACAGTTACTTTTTCATTTTCGATAATGTTTGCTGCCTCCAAGATTTCCTTGTCAATAGTTATACTGCCAATATAATTCAAATTGGCTTCAGTTACAACGGCTCGATGAATTTTTGACTTAAGCATGTACCGAAGCATCCTCTACACCTCCACCAACATGTTGTCAATCAATCTGGTATTACCAATCTTTACTGCCAAAGCTATAAGCACCTGGCCTTGTATTTCTTCCAAATCCGAAAGATCATAGGCATTAGCTATTTCGATGTAATCAACCTTGGCCTGAGGGCATTCGGAAATCATTTCTTGCATCAGGTTCTTGACCTTCTTTATGTCTCTTTCTCCCTGCTTTATTTGATCCTCGGCCATTTTCAGGGATTTGCTGAGCACTACGGCTTCTTGCCGCTGTGTAGAATCAAGGTAAACATTACGAGAACTCATAGCCAAGCCATCTTTTTCTCTAACAATCGGCACTCTAACAATCTTCAAGGGAAAATTCAGTTCTCTCACCATTTTTTCCACAATAGTTACCTGTTGGGCATCCTTTTGTCCAAAATAGGCCAATTCCGGCTGACAGATATTAAAGAGCTTGGCAACCACCGTGGTAACACCCCTAAAATGACCGGGGCGGGAAGCTCCGCACATTTTTTGCGTGGCTTCCCCAAATACTTCAACAAAGGTATTGTAACCCGCAGGGTACATTTCTTTAACAGCCGGAGCAAATACTACATCGGCCTGTTCCTTTTCCAGCAGGGCAGCATCCCTAGTCAAGTCTCTCGGATATTCATCATAGTCCTCTCCCGCTCCAAACTGGATGGGATTTACGAAAACACTGACAATAACTGTATCGCAGTCCTTTTTGGCTTGTCTGACCAGGGATAAATGGCCTTCATGTAAAAATCCCATGGTCGGAACCAGCCCAATTTTATTCCCCTGCTGTTTTTTTTCCCTTACCCATTGTTGCATTTCTTCAACACTTTTTATTATCTGCATATCAATTCCCCATTATATCATGTAATGTTTTTTTGCCAACAAAATGTTTAATATAGCTTCTGTAAAACCTCTTCTCCCATGGAAAAACAGTGTTCTGGAGCCGGGAAGCTCCCCTGGGTTACTTCAATTTTATAGTCTGTAACCGCCTTCATTATCAATGGCTTGAGATCTGCGAATTTTTTTACAAACTTGGGACTGCGCCGGGAATACATTCCCAGCAGATCATGGATAACCAGTACCTGTCCGTCACAAAAAGGACCCGCTCCTATACCAATGGTAGGAACCGATACTTCTTCGGTAATTTTTTTGGCCAGTTCGGCAGGAACACATTCCATAACAATAGAGAATGCACCTGCTTTCTCAATTGCCAGAGCATCTTCCAGCAATTTCTTAGCCGTCTGTACATCCTTGCCCTGGACTTTATACCCGCCCAACTGATGTACCGATTGGGGGGTTAAGCCTATGTGACCGACAACGGGAATCTGGGCATCAATAATAGCCTTTATGGTATTGACCCTCTCGGTTCCTCCCTCGATCTTCACTGCCTGGGCTCCGCCTTCCTGAATCAGCCTGCCCGCATTGCGCACCGCTTCTTCCAAGGAAATATGGTAGGATAAAAAAGGCATATCAGCTACCACCATGGCATTTTGGCATGCCCTGACAACAGCCTTGGTGTGATGAACCATATCATCCATGGTAACGGCCAGGGTATTTTCATAACCCAACATGGTATTGCCAAGGGAGTCCCCTACCAGGATCATATCGATACCGGCTTCGTCAACTATTGAAGCCATGGAAAAATCATAAGCAGTCAGCATGGTAATTTTTTCATTATTGGCTTTTTTGGCAGCAAGGCTTGCCGTTGTTACTTTCGCCATAAATTTCCTCCTTTTCACCTGTAAAGATCTACCTGAACCGATGAAAACAGTTGTTATGGTTTTTCAAAAATTTCATCAAAACGGTTTTTTTGAGTAAGGTTTATGGTCCCCTTTTCTAATGCTACTTGGGCGGTATAAGACCCTAACAAGCTGTACAGCCGTTTGTACTCAGGAGCTAGTTCGGACAGGGATTCCAGATGCTGTAACACAGTCTGCCAATCTCCCCTGGCAATAGGACCTGTCAAGGCACCGGGCGCTCCAATGTTATCCAGGTTGTTGACTGTACCCCGGATAAGTGGCAACAAAGCCTTTAACGCCGCATTTCGGGGAATTCCGGTAACTTCTAAGAGAGCTGCTCCCATATAGGCAATTGCCACCAAATAATTGGAAACCACACAGGCACCGGCATGATATAGCGGCTTGGCTGCTGTTTCCAGGAAAAAATGCTCTCCATCCAGACTCTCCACAATCCGAATTGCAGTATTAAAGGCCGACTTGTCTCCTTCAATGCTAAAGACTGAACCAGGCAGGTTTTCTATGGCACCATCAACGCTGGCAAAAGATTGTAAGGGATGCAGGGATAAAACCTGGGACCCAAAGGCTTTTGCTTCCTTTAGTACTTCTGATGAAAGTGCACCACTCATATGGATAATAACCTGGTTGTCTTTAAACGATTTTCCTTGTGCCAGGATATTGACCACTTCTTTGATCGCCGCATCCGAAGTGGTAATAAACAATATGTCTGCCGAGCGAGAAACTTCCTGGGGTGAGGTATAAGCGGTACATCCGATCCGTTCTACAATCTGCCGAGTAGATTCGGATTTAACATCATGTACACCCGTAATCTCATAGCCTTTTCCATGCAGTACCACCCCGATTGCTGTTCCTACAACTCCCGCCCCGATAATGCCGATCCTTTCATTCATCCGTCCAACCCCCTTTTGGGAACAGAAGAGCTTTCTTTTGCAAAACCTGCCGTCTTGGTCCATCTGGATACAAGCGGCTATACTTCAGCAAGGGTACCGGCGGGAGACCCCTTTAAATTCTTTTTATTCCTTGGTTTCCATCTCGGGCGAAAACTCTAACCAACACCTCCTCAATGGTTCCCTTATCATCAGGAAATACCACCGTCGGGTTAATTTCCTGCAAGGGAATCAGTACAAACAACCTTTGCCGCATGTACGGGTGAGGGATCCGCAAATCTTCCTCCTCTTTTACCTGATCACCGTACAATAGAATATCAAGGTCTATAATACGAGGGCCCCACTTTTCTTTCCGTTTACGGCCCATTTTGATTTCAATTTGTTGTAGCCAGGAAAGGAGTTCTCGTGGAGTTAATTGGGTACTAATTTCAATTACCTGATTGACAAACTCCTCCTGGTCTTGCTTCCCCCAGGGTTCCGTCAAATATAAAGATGATTGCCTGGTTACTTGGGTCTTGGCAATTTTTTCAATCTCTTTAACAGCATTCTTTAGGTTCTGGATTTTATCCCCTAGATTTGAGCCCAAACCCACGTATGCTGTAACTGCCAAACCTTTACCATCCTTTGCCTTAAGAGAAAAAATTCTTAAACTTATTCGCTATATGCCAGCAGAAATCCTTTTTAAGGATAAAAATTCATTCTTTAGATCGGGCAATTGAAACTGCAAAATAATCAAAATCACCTTCTACCGGTGCCTGTGGCTTGTACACAGTAACCCGGACAGTTATTACCCGAAATCCATTGAGCAATGTCCTGGCAATGTGTTCAGCCAGGGCCTCTATCAGGTTATAAGACCTGTTTTCAACAATTTCTTTTACCTGGGCCCATACCTGGCTGTAGTCTACCGTATTGGCAATATCGTCCGTTTTCCCCGCTACTGACAAATCCAGCCATAATTCCACATCGATCAAGAACTCTTGCGGTATTTGTTTCTCCGACGGTAACACCCCGTGGCAGCCCTTAAACCTTAAACCTTTGGCAATGATTTTATCCATGCTCTTGTATCACCGCATCAGTCATAGCTGCAGCCAGTCTGCTCTCTTTTACGTCATGAACCCTTACTATGTCAGCCCCGTTAATAATTCCCATTACCAGGGTCGCCAGACTTCCTTCCAGCCTCTCCCCTACTTCTCGGGCCAGGGTGGCACCGATAAATCTTTTGCGGGAAACCCCCAGCAAAACTGGTTTGCCCAGGCTCCTTATTTCCTTCAGTCTTTTAATAATCAAGCGGTTTTGGCCTACATCTTTCCCAAAACCAATTCCCGGATCAACTATGATCTTATCTGCTGCCAATCCTGCCTTCTCCGCCAGACTAACGGATTCACCCAATTCGGTGATAATATCTGACATTAAGTCCTCATAGGGCTCTCCCCGTTTGATTTGCAGCCGATTATGCATAAGGACTACCGGCGACCTATGCTTTAACAATACGCCTAAGAGATCACCATCCATCTTCAAGGCACCTATGTCATTGATAAAATTTGCCCCGTTATCCAAAGCCAGATCGGCCACCCGGCTGCGCCAGGTGTCAACAGAGATAGGTATTTGCTCCCTGGCCAAGGCTTTAACAACCGGCAATAGACGGTTTATTTCTTCATCTGCATCAGCCATTATTGAGTTAGGGCGGGAAGAGGCTCCTCCTATATCAATGATATCAGCACCTTCCTCTATCATTTCCAGCCCCCGTTTAATAGCCTGCTCGGGGCCAAGATATAATCCCCCGTCAGAAAAGGAGTCAGGAGTTATATTTAGTATTCCCATAATGAGGGTCTTTTTCCCCAATTCCAAGGTTTTCTGATTGGCCAGTTCCATCGTAAAAGCCCTCGGTTTTTCTGCTTGCAACAGGCGGCGGATTTCCTGGCTGATTTTCTTACAGCCAAAAACCTGAACATCCAATTTATTTACCAATAGTTCATATTGTTTTAGGGTACCCATCAATAATACATCAGTAACACCCTGGAAGGACAAGGCTTCCCTCTTGACTGCCGCATCTCCGCCTCTGGCCAGCATTTCCTGTTTTATAATATTAGCCGCTCTGCAAGGGATGTTTTTCAATTTTATGCAGCGAAAAAGGGCTTTGGGAATCAGATAAGGATAAGCAGCAGGATCAACCCCGATTTGTTTTAAAAAAAGCTCGGCTTCTTTTTCGTTGGTAATTAGTACCGCATGGGATCCTTCCAACCAATATCACCCTTCACTACCATCAAGTCTTCAAAAAAAACTGCTCTTTATACGTACAAACCGGGCTCAGCCCGGTTATTAGATCCAAACCTCAATTGTTCGCTGATAATCCTGAAACTCATCTTCACTAAAGAAGATCGCTATCTCCCGCCTGGCTGATTCCCCGGAATCGGAACCATGAATTAGGTTATGATCGATAGTAACAGCTAAATCCCCCCGAATGGTTCCCGGGGCGGCGGAAGCAGGATTGGTGTCCCCCATTAGTAATCTAATGGCGGCAATAACATTCTGTCCTTCCCACACCATGGCTATAACCGGCCCTGATGTGATAAAGGCGGTCAATTCGGGAAAAAAGGGTTTATCTTTATGTTCTTGGTAGTGTCTTTTGGCCAACTCCTCACTAATTCTCATCATTTTCAATGCCACCAGCTTAAAGCCTTTCCGTTCAATCCGGCGGATAATTTCTCCTACCAGGCCTCTTTGCACTCCGTCGGGTTTAACCATGACAAAAGTTTTTTCCAAGGGTTTTCCTCCTAAACTATTACTTGGTTTCCTGGTCAATCTTTTTTTCTTCCCCTTCCGCATCTAAGAGTTGGTATTCTACAATTTCCTCCCCCTTGATAATCCGCTCAAATTCATTTGCTTCCATGGTCTCTTTCTCCATTAAGCGATGGGCTACCTGATGCAGTTTATCCATGTTTTCGGTAAGAATTTGTACTGCTTTATTATAACAATTTTCCATGTAGGTAGCGGCTTCTTTGTCTATAGCATAAGCAATGGCATCTGAATAATTCCTGTCCCGCGAAATATCCCGGCCTAAAAACACCTCTTCGGTTTTGTGCCCGAAGGTTAAGGGCCCTAAGTCTTCAGACATTCCGTACTCGGTAATCATTTTGCGCACAATGCTGCTGGCCCGCTCCAGGTCGTTCTGGGCACCGGTGCTGATATCATGAAGAACTAAATCCTCGGCTACCCTTCCTCCTAAAAGGGTAGTGACTTCGTCCAATAGATGGGATTTGGTAATATAATTTCTATCTTCCTCCGGCAGTAAAAGGGTATAACCCCCAGCCCGTCCCCGCGGTATTATAGATATTTTATGCAGTTTGTCGGTGTTAGGCAGGAAGTAACTTACAACTGCATGCCCAGCCTCGTGATAAGCCACCAAACGCCTTTCCTTTTCTGATATTACACGGGTTTTCTTTTCAGGGCCGGCTATAACCCTTTCAATGGATTCCTCCAGTTCTGCCATGCCTACCTTGTTCTTTCCCCGGCGAGCCGCCAGCAAGGCAGCTTCGTTGACTAAATTGGCCAGGTCCGCTCCAGTAAAACCAGGTGTTCGCTTGGCCAAAATCTCCAAGTTTACAGTATCGTCAATAGGCTTATTCTTTATGTGAACATTTAAAATAGCTTCTCGGCCTTTTACATCTGGCCGGTCAATAAGAATACTGCGGTCAAACCTTCCCGGGCGCAATAAAGCCGGGTCTAGTATATCGGGACGGTTAGTGGCTGCCATTACTATAATAGCTTCATTGGTGCTGAAGCCGTCCATCTCCACCAATAGCTGGTTTAAGGTCTGCTCCCTCTCATCATGTCCGCCTCCTAAACCGGCTCCTCTCTGTCTGCCTACCGCATCGATCTCATCTATAAATACGATACAAGGAGCATTCTTTTTGGCCTGTTCAAATAAATCCCGTACCCGAGCGGCTCCAACCCCAACAAACATTTCCACAAAATCCGAACCGCTGATGGAGAAAAAGGGCACCCCAGCCTCCCCCGCCACGGCTTTGGCCATCAAGGTTTTTCCAGTCCCGGGTGCTCCGAAGAGCAATACTCCTCTGGGTATCTTGGCCCCAATATCTATAAATTTTTGCGGATTTTTTAAGAATTCCACAATTTCCTGCATTTCTTCCTTGGCTTCTTCGGCACCGGCCACATCTTTAAAGGTTACTTTCACATCCTCGCCGGAAAGCAGCTTGGCTTTGTTGCGGCCGAATTGCATTACGCGGTTTCCTCCGCCCTGGGTCTGGTTCATTATAAATATTAAAAAGGCTATTAATATCAGGATGGGGAAAAGGGTGGACAAAAGCGTCATCCACCAAGGTGGTGGAGGTACCTTATGAGTAGTATAGGCAACTTTTTTATCACGCATCAAATTAATTATATTTGATTCTTTGGAAACCGTAGCGGTATATTTGGACCCGTTTTTCAGTTCTCCGCTTATATTATAGACATGCTCGTCAACTTCAACTTTGGCGGTAGCTACTTGTCCTTGTTCTACTTGTGAAATAAATGCAGGTTCAGAAAGCTCATCAATCTGTTCGGTGGTATTGGAGGTAAGCTGGAGGGTAAATACAACCAGTAATACTATTAGGACGTATATTGCAATGTTTTTAAGAGCTTTATCCAATTTCTTCCTCCCCTTTGGATATATTGAAAAATCCGGTCATATTGTAGCACAACCACCCCTTGTTTTCAATATCTGGAATCGGCGCCATCTTCTCTCTGCAAGCTTTTGGACAAGTGACTATACTAATTATACCCTTCTAAAAGGGATTCATCCTTTTCTCCATACTATTTTATTGAACCCTATCTATTACCAGAAAACGTTTCGTATATGGTTTAACTGCAGCATTTTCAGCCAGGCGATATTTCAATACGGCAAAAATAGTGTCTCGGGAAGCTAGCAAGGGTACTTTGTCCCTTTCAGCGGCGGGCAATTTTATATCAATAAAGAAATCCTGCAATTTCTTCCTGCCTTTAAATCCAGCCGGGCGGAATATATCTCCCTCTTTTTTGGAACGGACAAAAAGAGGGAAATCAAGACGGTCATAATCCAAAACCATTTCTGCTGGCAGGCTTTTCTTCTCCAGTCCCTCATGTACCGAAAAAGAAAAAGTGTCACCGGTTTCCGGTATGAAAAGCGCCCCGGGGATGGGCACCTTGTAACAAAAAAACACTCTATCCGGCTCTTGCTTAATAGTAAAGATTATTCTATTGTATACTTTTTTTACTCTTAATCCCTTTTTTAAGTGTATTTCTTTGGATGAACCGGGCTGCTTACCCAGGTTCCTAATAGCCTTAATGTCAGAGATACTCCAACCCGCCTGGGCCCTTAAGATTTCTGCCGCTTTTAGAAAAATCCGGTTTCGTAAGGCCGGGTGCAGTTTATGGCACAGGTCGGCAGCCATAATAATGCTATCCGGAGTGGTTTCAATAACTGCCTGCTGCCAGAGCTTTTCCGCTTCCATTTCCAGAAAGTCGTTCTCTTCCCTGGCTATTTCGGCGAGATGGTTGAGTCCGTCCACAATACGGGGGTTGTAATTCTCTTTTAAATAGGGCATCAGTTGATGTCTGATCCGGTTGCGCAGATAGTATGTATCTTGGTTACTCTGGTCAAGGCAATACGGCCAAGAATTTTCTTTCATATATAATAAAATATCTTCTTTTCGCACCCCCAAAAGAGGCCTTATAATCACTCCCTGAGCAGGCAATATCCCCCTTAAACCCTTGATGCCGCTGCCTCTTAATAGATGAAGCAAAACGGTTTCCGCCACATCATCCTGATGATGGGCAACTGCTATGCGATTAGCACTTATTTCCTGCCGCAGCTCATGAAAGAAGCTGTAACGGCAATCCCTGCCGGCTTCCTCCAGGCTCTTTTTTTGGCGGGCGGCCTCTGCCGGCACATTGATGACCCGGGTGTAAACGGGAAGGTTCAGTTTATAACAAGTTTCTTTTATAAATTCTTCTTCTGCTCCGGCCTCTTCTCTTATCATGTGGTTCAAATGAGCAGCTACCAAGAAAAAATTTAGTTCTTTGCTCAAGTCGGCCAGAACTAAAAGCATAGCCATAGAATCAGGACCACCTGACACTGCTGCGATAACCCTATCTCCGGAACTGATAAGTCCATGCTGTTGAATAAAGCTCTTAACCTTGTTTAACATTAGCTCATCCTAAAAATGTACTTTACTAAATCCTAACCATCTTTTCTCCTTTGTCAAATATTTACCCATATGCTCTAAACTAACAGCTTTTAGGCTATCAGTCATTAGTTTCAATTCTTAGGCAGATTACGGTCATATCGTCCTTAACTTTACCCTTACATATGGCCAATGCTTTATTTATGATGAGTTCAGCCAGGGTATTGGGATCTGTTTCATCTACGGCCGCCAGAAATTCTCTTACCCACTGGTCGTTTCTTCTATTCCCGAACACTTCCAAAACCCCATCACTGAGCATTACCAGCATATCCCGGGGACAGAGTATTCTATTTTCCGTTACAATATCAATACTGTTTAATATGCCTATAGGCAAGGAATTGGACACAACCTCCTCTACCTGCCTGCCCCTTTTTACATAAGAAGGAGCGCTGCCGATTTTAATGAAATCCACATTACCTGAATAAAGGTCAATCATGGCCAGATCCAGGGTAGCAAAGCTTTCGTTGGTAGACCGCAACAGTAATACGGAATTGATGGTTTTAAGGGCTGTTTCACGATTAAACCCACCATCCAGGAGGTTTTTCAGCAAGCGGACAGCGGCCTGACTTTCTCCTAAGGCCCTCTCTCCCACTCCCATGCCATCACTAAGGGCAATCAATTCCTTCCCTTCCTTCAGGGTGGCAATGGTGAAGCTGTCTCCGCACACCTCCTCTTTCCCCACCTGCGCCGCTCCGCTCTGAATCCGGTAATTAAAGGCTCGGGAAAGGGTAAATTCACATTTTCCTTTTCCGGGAAAGGAAGGGCATTTTTTTTCGCATACCTGCATGCGCTGGCCAATTAAATCAGATACCGAACCTGCAATTAGCCCGCATTGTTTTCCATCGGCGCAGGATTCTGCCAGGATACTTAATTGGAGTTCTTCATTACCGGTGCGAAGGGGTATGAATTCCTCTATTTTGGTGCCCAATTTGTCGCTTTGGTGCAATAACTTATCACGCAGTTGGAAATCTACCATGGTTTTTATATCTATTTCCTCGGCCAGGTTTTTTACCACATGGCTGATCCCCTGAAGCTGCCTGGCTACCAGATCTCTTGATTCACCGATTTTCCCCGCCCAATATTCATTTATTCTTAGATTATCAAAGAGATAATTGATGGTGTTTACTATTTCCCTGCCATATACACAACTCTTTCTAAATTCTACCGGACATTGCTCATAATGAACCTCCCCTGCCGTTTCAGCCATAGTAAAGATATCTAAAATCTTTTGGGAGGTATTATAGCAATCTTGTTCCCAGCACCGGCTGTAACGGGAACAGCTGTTGCAAAAACCTTTCATTATTTCATTATATAGATAGTTTAAATAGCCGGATTGATCAATTCGGGTTTTCAAATCGTTCTCATCCGTAAAGGTACAACTCAGTTCCTCAAATATCTCTGCCAAATTCTCGATACGGCTCCGGGCCGTGTCACGAATCCGCTCATCAATTCTCTTGTACTCGCTCTGGGAAAGATTGCTAATGGTGCCCAATGACTGAACGGGGACTTTTTCCTTTAGAGAGCTAGGCAATAAAACAAATAACACGGCTGCTATGCCTGTTTCCCAAATCCCCAGAATAGTAGATTGGGTTTCCGGTATAAACATGGATAGAGCCAGGTTGCCCAGCATAAATCCGACCACCACTCCCAGTCTCCCAAAGTTCTTGAAGAGACCTGCTAATAGCCCGGAAACTGCATATATGGCCAGACTTTGGGCAAAAATACTGGATGATATGGAAGGAACAATTCCAGCCATGACACCTACCATAGTACCAGTGGCACATCCCCAAAGAAATGCTGCCACCAGCACTCCCAGGCGGGAGATAATACTGGCAATGCTGAGCTGGCCAATATAAAAATCATTTAGCCCCATGACGAGGCCGATGCCAAGAATCATAAAAGCGGTTATTTCTTCAAAGGTAAAGCTTACCAGAACCTTTCTTTCCCGGACCGCCTCGCTGGCAATCATAAATACAAAGGTTAGAATGCCAGCCATCAAAGCTTCAAAAATTATTACCATTTCGTTGTAAACAGAAAAACCACTAAAAAGGGTAATAATCGTTTTTGTCACCAACAATACGGAAATCGTAAGAAAGGGCAGCCCCCACCAGGCCTTTTCTCTGGGTATGGGGGAATAACGGATAACTGCAGTTAAGGCTATGATGGCCAGCAGGTTGATCAACAGGTCTACTCCGCTTAAAGCTATTAGAAAACCTAATCCGGTGAATAGCGCAAGAGGAAGAAAGCGGCTTGGTTTTTCATACTGGAAGGCGGCTGCGAAGGCAAAAGCAAAGGGTAGAAGCTCTACTAAGACAAAAGCCCGTGACATAACCAATGCAATTATTGAAATTACCAGGGTGTCCACAGTGGCTATACCCTTAATCTCTTCTAAAAAACGTATATTTTGGAGAGCAAAGATGCTCTTAAACCACTTTTCCAAAACTGACGGATTCTTCCGATTGCGTTTTTGTCCTAACCCGGGTTCGCTTACCCTTTGATAAGGGTAAATCTCTGTTCCACCTGACATACTCATTCCCCCATCTCTAAGGTTTGTCCACTCATTATAGCAATCTGGGGCAGGGGTATTTTGTAATTAGAAGGCAGGTATTATGTTTTTATTAATACAAAATATTTGCCATTGGCTGACGAGTGAACAGAATTTGATTTGCTTCAACAACTTTGGAAAAAAAAGAGGATGAGAAACCAATGAAAGTGAGAAAAATACTCGGTTAAAAGGTTACTTCTTTTATTCTAATATTTCCTTCCAGACCAAACCTTCAAGGAGATCACTTTCGCTAACGATTGCCTCTTTTTTATGCAAATAATCCATTAGAAGAAGTATTATTAAGGTGCCCTGGGGCATGATATCAGCTCTGGCCGGCTGCAAGCCAGGGATAGTCTTTCTCTGGTCAAGAGACAGGCTGTTTAGGCGTAACAATATATCCTCAATTTCAGTACGTCTCAAGATATGCCCGTGGATTAGCTCCGGCTGATACTGGGTCATGCCCAGCTTAATGGCCGCTAGGCTGGTAGCAGTACCTCCGGTTAGAACCAATGGTTGCTTTTCTAAAAGGTTACTTCCCAGTGGAATTACAGAAATAGCTCGGAGGATTTCTTCTTTATACATGCCTAGCTCGGTGGCCCTAACAGCTCCTACCGGCAAGGAAACTTTTTTTAAGGTATCACTCTGGCTGAAAATAATCTCCGTACTTCCTCCTCCCAGGTCTACGACAATGAAATTTTCTGCCAGGTTCAGACCCTTCTTTACGCCCAGAAATCCCAGGTAAGCTTCTTCATCCCCGGATATTACATCAATATTAAGACCACATCGTTCCTTGGCTTGTTTAATAAATTCCTCCCGGTTGTTTGCTTCACGGACCGCGCTGGTGGCAACGGCTTTTATTTTTTGAGCACCCATTTGGTTGGCATATCCCATAAATTCAGTTAAGCCTATCAGTGTCCTTTCCATAGCCTTTTGACTCAAGATATGAGAGTTGCCCACTCCCTCCCCTAGCCGAGTTGTTTTTATTTTTCTGGCCAAGGGATACAACCGGTCATCCTCTAAGTTGGCAACCAGCAACCTGATGGAGTTGGTTCCAATATCCAATACAGCAATCTTCAAAATATACGCTCCTTTTATACCAAGAAGACGGTTCTCCCGCTCTTACGCAAAACATTCGTGTAAGAGCGGGAGAACCGTCCTCTTGGCCCCGTTTTATATATCCTAGTTACCTCTATGCCTTTTTTTCGGCTCCAGTTTGTTCTTGAGTTGTTGCATTCTCTCATCACTCTCTTTGAGGAACTTGGCAATCTTATCATCAAGACTGGGAGAATTGGATGGAGTGCCTCCTGAACCCCTTGGATTACTCTTGCCTATCGTTCTATTGCTGTGGTATGGGCTAGCTGCATCTACAGTTTTTGCTTTAGTCTCTTCCCTTTTGGGTAAAGCCTGTTTAATGGATAACCCTATCTTTTTTCCAGCAACACTTAAAACTTTAACCTTAACGGTTTGCCCTTCTTGAATAAAATCCTTAACATCCTTTACGTAAGTATCTGCAATCTCAGAGATGTGAACCAATCCTACAACTCCCCCAGGAAGTTCGACAAAAGCTCCAAAATTGGTAATACCTTGAACCTTGCCATCCACAATACTTCCAGGCACAATATTGGTTTGTTCAGTTGGCATATAACAAAAGATCCCCCTCAATAGCTGTTATATACCATTTTATCGAACAGCACTAAGGTAGTCAATATCATTCAGCACCTGAGCTTAATTTTGTCTCACCGCTGGTATTATAGGTTTCTCCCCCTGCTTAACCATTCCCAACTGTTCCCGGGCTATCTTTTCAATGGTCTCCCTAGAAGACATCTTATCCAAAGCCTGCTGCAACTCTTGCTGTTTTTGCTGCAACTCCAGCTTTTGCTGCTCAAGCTGGCTCTTGGTTTGTGCCAATTCCCAAACGTTAATGGCTCGGGGTAAAACTCCCACCAGAAGCAGAACACCTAGTAGCCCAGTAATTATTAACTTAACTAACCGCTGCCTTTGGCTGTTATCTTTCAACTGCATCTTCCTCTTCATTATACAAACCCAAAGTATCCCCAGAAAGTATTATTACCACTTCATACCCTTTGCTTCGTGCCCGATGATAAAGGGTTGATACCGTACTGGTGCTTATTTGTAGTTGCCTGGCTATTTCATCGGTATTTTTACCCATTTCCTTTAATACAACTACTTGTCTTTCCCTAAAGCTGAGTTTTTCCGCTCCCCGGATTTCAATCCTCATTGCAACCTTCTATCCACATTTTATCCACAATCTGTGGACAAATTTAGTACATAATTCTTCGCTTAATCGGAGGGAAATTCCTGCTTTTCTAAAAATAAAGTTTTTTGTGTGTTTGCAAATGTTGGAGTGGCCATCCAATTATCTACATTTGAAAACACAACAGGAGATTAGGCTGGGGACAAATAGTGTATCCAAAGATCATTAACTCATGGCCGACGAAATTCCATCCAAGTTGTTTAAACCAGAGTGGTTTAGCCAAATACTGGTGCTCTTTACTTCTAGTCATCTGCCGGCGGAGGATTTTTCTTAAATCTGTTATTAATGGTTTTCAGGTAGATAAACAATATACGAAATGGTTTTTTTAATATCCCGGCCACAGATTGGAGAAACTTAAATACTAATCTGGCCAAACGGTAAAAGGGCGTTTCCAATCGTTTATGCAGCAACCGGTAGTAAAGTATCCCGCCGATTAACAGGGCTAATAACACATACACCCGTACTTCTCCTAAGTTGATGTATAGTAAGGCAAAAAAAACGAAAACCAGTGTAATCAGCCACATTGCCAGATCCAAAACATAAACTAATAGCCTTTTTAAGGCACCTGCCCTGATAAATGCCTGGTATAAGTGGAACAATAAGCCGGTTAAAATGCCTAGCAGGATAGTCAGACCAAAAGAAGCTATCTGGGCATATAAATCTGGCAAAGGAATACCTCCTCGTGAGATTTTGGCGGTTATTTCAACAAGCGATTAATGATATTTTTACTCTTGGTTTTAATGTCTGCACCTTGAGCCTTGTAGGACAGACTGTTTACAGTGCCTTGAAGGTTTACTTGGCCGGCCTCCAGATTCAACATAGTAATATGCAAATCCTCACCTGCAATGCAAAGAAAACCCATGGACGTTTCCAGAATTATTTCTTCTTCATTAAAACTGACAACATTGAAAACACCGGCCAGTTCCAGATTACTCCGGTTTACCAGTTTAAAGGAATGTTCAGACATAAGACAGGCCTCCTTATACCGGAAATAAGTATTTTGTAAAAGATATGCTAAGGTGGTAACATTTTATGTCTTCAATAACCGCAATGTTTCCACCCTGGATATTCTTTAAAAAGACCAAAAAAAAACCGTCTCCAGAAGAGACAGTTTTTTATGGCGTTTTTTATTCTACGATACGGTAAAGATTTTTGGCTTCAGAAGCCCTGATGTTTTCTGTAATATCCAACACCTCATATACGGTGCTTTTTCCTCCAATTTGAACAGTGATAAGGTCTCCAATGCTAACCTTGCTGGAAGGTTTAGCAATTCTTCCGTTTATCAGGACTCTCTCGCTATCAGCAAACTCCCTGGCAACCGTTCGTCTTTTTATAATTCGGGAATTCTTTAAAAACTTATCCAGGCGCATTTTACTTTACAGCGTCTTTAAGAGCCTTCCCTGCCTTAAAAGCTGGTACTTTGGTAGCAGGAATATTTATTTCGTCTCCTGTCCGGGGATTCCTGCCCTTTCTGGCCTGCCGTTCCCTGACTTCAAAGGTCCCAAAACCGATAAGCTGTACTTTGCCTCCAGACTTTAAAATTCCTTCAACAGTGTCAAAGAAAGCATTAACCACTTTTTCGGCATCTTTTTTGGTGGTACCAACTTTGCCGGCAATCTCTGATATCATTTCAGTTTTGTTCAAAGCCCATTCCTCCTTAGTATAATGGTATATTATGGCTATTCGCTACCTTTCGTACTTTTTCCTTCTTTATACCAAAAAACTTATACTATTTGGCGTTTTTACAAACCCCTGGACTTTGCTTCATCCCAAATGATATCAAGCTGGGCCAGGTTGAAGTCATGGAAGTCCTTGCCCTGACCTTTAATCTTATCTTCTATGTAGTTAAACCGCCGGACAAATTTATCATTACAGTCTTGCAAGGCTTCCTCCGGATCCACTCCTTTGATCCTGGCCACATTAACCAAAGCAAACAGGAGATCTCCTATTTCTTCCCTAATTTCGTCTGCAGAATTGGCCTTAGCCACTTCATCGATCTCTTCCTTAAATTTCTCTAGGGCCCCTTGCACCTCAGGCCAATCAAAACCTACCCGGGCAGCTTTTTCCTGTAATTTCATAGCTCTCAGCAACCCTGGCAACATAGGCGGAATCCCTTCCAGCAAGCGCTTCTTCCCCTCTTCTTTTTTAAAACCTTCCCATCTGTCCATTACGTCATAACTGGTTTTTAAGTCCAGATCGCCGAATACGTGAGGGTGACGGTTGATCATTTTGGTTCTTATGGAATCTGCTACATCAGCAAAATCGAACTGGCCTGCTCTTTCAGCCAGGGCTGCATGGAACACTACCTGCAGCAGCAGATCGCCTAGTTCATCTTTAAGCATTGCCATATCTTTACTCTTGATGGCATAGACTACCTCATAACTCTCTTCAATTAAATACCGGGTCAGCGACTGATGGGTTTGTTCCCGATCCCAGGGGCATCCATTAGGGGATAGCAGCTTGTCCATTACTTTAATAAGCTCGTCAATGGAGTTTTTTGTTTTTTCCAATATTTATCACCCTTTGCTGAAAACATTGTTTATGCAAGTCCAGAACCTCCGCTTGCACTTATACTCCTTTGATGATTTTTTTAATCATTGCAATATCCAATTCTCTGGTTATGAGTAATAAAACTCCATAAACTAATACTCCCGCCAGTATTGCCAACAAGGTAGCAAAATGGGAATATACCTGAAGAGAAACCAAGAATTGGTAGGCCAAAACGACTAAAACTCCCATCAGGACAGTGGCCAGAGATATCTTTACCAATCTGCCTGCTTCATATACTACTCCGGTCAGACGCCGTAGATAATAAATATTTAGCAAGGAACCCACCAGAAAAGCAAAAACCGTACCTAAAGCAGCCCCCCGGATATTTAATAAGGCAATGCTGGTTAAGCTGTAATTGAATATTACCTTTAGCACCCCGGTTACTAGGAGGTTACGCATGGCTATTTCTGGGTGCCCTATTCCCTGCAGCCCTGCGCTGGAAAGCTGGAAAGCTGCCAATACAATGCAGGAAAAAGCCAGCGGTTCCAGGGGAATGCCAGCCTCCGGGGTAGCATAAAGAAGGTCACATATCTGGAAGGCTAATACATAAAGCCCGGCTGCACATGGAAGGGAAATAATCATCGCAGCCCGAAAACCATAATTTAATCGGCTGGTTAAAAGCTCCTGGTCGTCACGCGCCAGGGCTTCGGATATGGCTGGAACTAAGCTGGTTGCAATGGAAATAGTAAATATGGTAGGGAGACTGATAAGAACCGCTGCCATTCCGGCCAGTTGTCCGTAGAGTTCCGTAGATTGAGAGGTAGTATATCCCAAAGCTATGAGACGCCCGGGTACTATAACGGCATCCAGCATTTGTACCAACGGTAAGACAACTGCTCCAAAGGAAACCGGCACTGCCAGGCGAACCATTTCCTTGGCCAGGTCTATGGCTCCGGTGCCTGAATAAACCAGCCTTTCCTCAGGAAAGGACCTTTTTCCATGAAAACGGAAATAGTAAACAGTCAAAACTGCCAACCCTACAATGCCCCCCACCACTGCACCAAAGGTGGCTCCGGCCGCCGAGTACTCCAACCCCAAGGGGAACAGGAAAAAAGCTAAAATTAGAACAGCAGTAACACGAAAGAACTGTTCAACCACCTGGGATACGGCAGTTGGTACCATGGACTGGTACCCTTGAAAATATCCCCTGAATACTGACATCATTCCGGCGAAGAAAATGGCCGGCGCTACAGCCAGAATAGGATAATAGGCCCGGGGCTCTTTTAATATGAAGTTAGCAATAAATTCCGCTGATTGGATTACAAAAAGCGTCAACAACAAACCGAAAACGAATAGAATGAGCAGTGAGGCCCGAAAGATTTTCCTGCTGTCACCAGTAAATCCTTCAGCTTCTTTACGGGAAACCAAAACTGAGATGGCTACCGGTACACCTGCAGTTGCCAGAGCCAGAATAGTAGTATATATAGGATAAGCCATCTGGTAGAGACCCATACCCTCCCCGCCCAGCAACCGGGCCAGAGGGATGCGGTAAATGGCTCCCAGAATTTTGCTTATAGCTCCGGCAACGCTTAAGACCATGGCCCCTTTAAGGAAATTCTGCTTATTTTCCATCTTTCTCCTCCCCGTTTTCTGCGAGGTTATTATACCACATAAATTGCATGGTAGGGTTATGCTTCTGGCCCGTATTCAAGCATCTTAGCAATTTGGGGCCAAAAAAAGCGGCCAAAACGGCCGCTTTTTTCCACGATAATTATTGTTCCATTTGTTTGGCCAGAAAACCTGCTGCCGTTTCAGCCAGTTTAACCTCCATTTCTCCCATTTTGGCTCCCTTATCCTTGCTGACAATAATTACTGCTCCAATGGGATCGCCCTGGGTAATAATAGGAGCTATCACCTGGGCTCTTATACTATATTCCCGGTCATCATTTTGTATGATGTGATAGCTTTCATCAACCTCAGGGTCAATTTCGTTAACAACCAGGGTACTTCTTTCTTCAAAGGTTCTTTCGACAGCTTTGCCTATGGCTTTACTGAGAAATTCTCTTTTATTTGTACCTGAAACAGCAATAATCACATCGCGATCTGCGATCAAGGAAATATGCCCTATGGTCTCATGGAGCGAATCCGCATACTCCTTGGCAAAATCGCCCAGTTCCCCAATGGGGGAATACTTTTTCAAGATCACTTCTCCTTCACGATCAACAAAAATCTCCAGAGGGTCTCCCTCACGAATACGTAAAGTTCTTCTTATTTCCTTCGGAATGACAACCCTTCCCAGGTCATCTATACGACGGACGATTCCTGTTGCTTTCAATTTTCATTTATCCCTCCTTTAAAAAAGTTTGAAAAACTTGTTTTCTTTCTCAATGATAGTATATAACTCAAAATCCCCTTTTATTCACTTTTTACCATCATGCTGAAAAAATAATTGGACACTGTTTCTAAAAAAAATACTATCTCCCATCAAAATAGTCACCCGCATCCATTATCTTCATCTTATATTGATCCCTGGCAATCTTTTCGACATTTATTATATCTAATAAAGGTTTAGTAATCCCTCCCCATGCCACACCATCTTTATAACTGCACATATCACTATTATCTTACTGCTGCTATAAAACTGGAATTCTCACCATTTTTAGGGTAATCACAATATATTACGGTTTAGGTTATCATCCCTTTCATTTTAAACCGTATGTATTACATAAACGGCAACAGCGCATAAACCACAGGATAATAGCTAAAAATAGCAAAAAAAGAGCCGGGGGGAAAACTTTGCAACCTCTAACTAATCACCAGGTTTTTGCTTTACTGACTTTTCTGACTCTTCCATACATCTTTATTACCGGTCATATCCCGCCCATTCTGGCCAGGTTGGTCGGAAACAACGGATGGCTGGTAACGCTGTCGGTTTTGCTGCCAGGCATTCTTCTTGTTATGGTATATTATCTTCTGGTTAAGAACAGCGCTCGCCCTTTTCCCCTGATGCTGGAAGAACATCTGGGGAAACCGATGGGCAAGGCTCTTGGGCTGCTGTATATAATTGTCTTTATCTTAATGGCGGTCTTGACCCTGCGTTCCTTTGTTAGTTTTGTACAAAGCAACGTACTTCCAACTATCCCCATTAGTATCCTGATTTCTTTTGTGCTGCTCCCCGCCCTTTATTCCGTAAAGAACGGGTTAAATGTATCGGCCCGGGTAATTGAACTAATTCTGCCGGTTTTCCTTATTTTGCTCGCCTTTGTGTTAATAACCGGTATGTCCCAAAAGCCCATTCTTAGCCGTTTATTGCCGGTGGGCTATTTCCCCAGCCTAAAATCCTTGCCCCAGGCCTTATTAATAAGTTTTGTACCTTTAGGGAATATTTTTTTCATTCTGACCCTGGCCTTTTTCTGCCAAGAAGCCCAGCTCAAGAAGCTCCTGTCTTATTCCCTCCTGTTATATATAGGAATTACGGTTGCTGTAAATGCTTTTCTTATAACGATTCAAGGGGCCTCGCTGACTGCTTTACTGACTTGTCCCATGTGCACTTTCACCCGCAGCATCTCAGTAGGAGGTTTTATCAGAAACATCGAAGTAGTCCTGGTTTCTATTTTTTTGGTAGGTGTTTTCGCCGCCTTTACCATCCAATTGTTTATGATCTGTTATACCAGTCAGCAAGTATTCAGTTTGAAGGATTATAGGTTTATGGCTTCTCCAGTTTCACTCTTGCTGGGATTCCTTTCTATTCTCATTGCTCCTAATATTAAGGTCCTAACGGTTATATGGGAAAAAATGGCACCCGTCTTCTTCTGTGTATTCCTTATACTTATTCCGGTTATTTTATTCCTGGTTATTATAATAAAAAATAATCCCCAGGCCGGCCCCAGTCCTAATCCATCCCAGGGCCAGTAATTTTGCCGCCACCGTGCATAATCCGTTATAAACATGCTCAAACTGAAATGGAGTAACAGATTTTAGGCAGGGTGGCAAAATGCGCTATTTAAAAAATAAAAATCCCGATGACAAAATAGTGTATGAAGAGATATCCAAGAATCTTGCGGTAAACCAGGAGCGTCTAAGCTTTCTTCTTGATTCCTGCTCAGATGTGGTTTTGAAAGAATTCATTTTTGGACGCAATCCAGGCACCAACTGCCTTCTCCTCTATTTCGACGGGCTGGTTAACCGTCAGGAAGTGGAGGATAATATTCTGCGCCCCATGCTTCTAGAGATCAATATGATGGAAGATAACGCACCAGATACTTCTGACCCGACCGCTTTAGTGAGTAAGGTGCAAAAGCAGATCCTGGCCATGGCCGAAACCAAGACCCTTACCACCTTGCAGGAGGTTTGCTACCATATTAGTTGTGGTGATACGGTGCTGCTTATGGATGGAGTTGACCAGGGCATTGCAACAGGAACCAGATCCTGGCAGTCCCGTTCTATCGAAACCCCTGAAAATGAAGCGGTTATACAGGGTCCCAAAGAAGGTTTCGCTGAAACCCTGCGCTTTAATACGGCTTTATTGCGAAGAAGATTGAGATCAGCAAATTTCAAAATAGAAAGCTTCAAAATAGGCCGGATAACCAAAACTGATGTAATCCTCGGTTATATTAAGGATATAGCCTCAGAAGACCTGATTAAAGAGGTAAGAACCCGCCTTTCCAAAATTGATATTGACGGAATCCTTGATACCGGATATCTGGAAGAGTTCATTGCAGATGCCAGGTATTCGGTTTTTTCCCAGGTGGAATACACAGAAAAACCTGACCGGGTTTGCGGCCATCTCCTGGATGGAAGGGTATGCCTGATGGTTGATGGCTCCCCCATGGCTCTGATTATTCCTACATCTTTTCCTCAGTTCTTAATATCCGGTGAGGATTATTACCAGCGCTTTATTCCCTCCTCCCTCTTTAGAATTATGCGATTTGTGGCCTTTGGCATTGCTTTGCTGCTGCCGTCTCTCTATGTAGCCCTAATAACCTATCATCAGGAAATGATTCCGTCGTCATTATATTTGACCATTGCCGCCAGCCGGGAAGGGGTCCCCTTTCCCGCCCTGGTAGAGGCTTTTATTTTGGAGTTGACTTTTGAGCTGCTGCGGGAAGCCGGCTTGAGACTGCCTAGGGCCATAGGACCAGCGGTTAGCATCGTGGGAGCCTTAATAATTGGTGATGCAGCGGTACAAGCAGGTTTGGTTTCCACCCCCATGGTAGTGGTTATAGCTTTTACCGGTATTGCATCCTTTGTTAATGCCTCCTATAATGCCGGGACCATAATCCGCATCTTACGCTTCGGCATATTATTATTAGCCGGCACTTTGGGTTTTTTCGGCATAATTGTAGGCTTGCTGTTCATTTTTATAAGAATGGCTTCTTTAAGCTCTTTTGGTCAACCCTATCTGGCTCCTTTAGCACCCTTTAACCGGGCACAAGTATCGGATGTGCTGATCCGCCGTCCCTGGTATACCAACTACTTTCGTCCCTACCGGGATGGGATGAAAAACCAGCAAAGGCAGGGTAATAAAGGAGATGGGAGCTAATATGCCCAGAAATTTATCCATCCTCTTATGCATCATTTTGTTCATTGGCACTGGCTGTTATGGCCGTACCGAAGTAAATGATACGGTTGTAGCCATGGGCCGAGGGCTGGATATCGAAGGGGAAAATTGCGTCTACTCAGCCCAGTTGGCCCTGCCCAAACCCCGGGAAGGCTCCTTAACCGGCCCTCAATATATTGTAGCAACAGAAAAAGCCTCTGGCTTTGCCGAGGCAGCCAGACGGTTATTCTTGTTCCTGCCCCGGCAGCCTATCTGGGCCATGGCCAATACTATAGTTCTGGGGGAAAAAATGGTTCGCCAGGGACCTGAAATTTACATGGATTTTCTTATGCGCAACCGCAACACCCACCCAAATTCCTTCTTGTTCGTAGCTATCGGTGCATCACCTGAGGAAATACTAAAAACAGCGGTGCCCACGGAAAATTATTCGGCCCTGGGTTTGGAGAAAATCATACAACGGCAGGAGAATTCTATCGGAATTTACATACCTGTAACCGGAGTTATATTTGCCAACCGGATGTCAACAGAAGGAATAGAGCCTTTTGTTCCGCAGATTAGATTAATGAAGGGTGAAGATCAAGAAAAGCTGATTCTTGACGGAACTGCCATCTTTAGAGAAGGGAGAATGGTAGGCTCATTAAATGAGCAGGAAAGTCGTGGCTTGCGTTTTTTACAGACCGGCATGATTTCCGGAGGGTTATTCGCGGTTGATGAACCCGGGAACAGTAATACCGGCAACCAAATTACTTTGGAACTTATCCGCTCCCAATCCACAATAAAACCGAGTTTAGATGGCAACCGGATAAAAATGCAGATCCAGGTGGAAGCTGAAGGAAATTATTATGAACAAAACAGCAGCGATAATATTTTCTCCATCGAAAATGTCCCTGCTATCGAGGCCCAAGCCAACCAGGCTATTAAACACTATATTATGGCCTGTATCACCAAGTGCCAGGAATTGGAGAGCGATGTTTTGGGCTGGGGAACCTTAATCAATTTTAAATATCCAAAAGAGTGGGAAACCCTGAAAGCCAGCTGGCCCCAATACTTTTCTCGTATGGAATTTGAAGTATCGGTCAACTACAAGCTCCGGCGGGGTTATCTCCTGGATGGTTCCTTTAAGTTTAATTAATGAAATGAGTTAGGAGGTGATTGTCTTGGTTGTTCTTTTTGCCGTTTTGGTCATATTTGTTATTCTACTGGAAGTACCGTCTTTGCTTAGGGAAAAGAGTTATAAAGAATTGGTGGTTTTCTCCGTTTTTTTACTGTTAGGAGTCTACCTGGGCATGGTTCAATTGTATGACTGGCCATTTTATAATCCCATCCCGGAATGGGCCGCTATGATGGAAGAGAGTAAATAAATAGTTCGGGGGAAGAAGGGAAGCTATTGCCATCTTTAAGCAATCTGCAAATATTCATTCTGCTTTTCGTAACAATTACTCCTTTTACATATATTTTTTCTCCCCGGGTCCTGGCCCAGTTGGCCGGTCCCGATAGCTGGCTGGCGGTTTTTCTTCTGGTTATTCCCGGGTCTATTATAATCAAGGTTTACACCTTTCTCATTAATAACAGCCATAGGCCTTTTCCAGGCATGCTTAAGGAGCATCTAGGATCCCTGGCCGGTGGCGTTTTAGGTTTTACTTATGCTTTGGTTTTCCTCCTGTTATCAGTCACAATTCTGAGATTTTTTGTCAGTTTTGTCCAAAGTGTCATCCTTCCCGGGCTTCCCATAAGTCTCCTGGTATTTATAATGCTGTTGCCGGGTATTCTAGTTATTTACTCAGGGTGGGAAGTATTGGCCCGCGTGGGTGAAATTGTTTTTTTGTTTGGTTTTCCTTTGGCTTCGCTGATACTCTTATTAGCGGCCGGGCAGGACATTGAGATAAGACATCTCCTGCCCTTATTAGCTTCCCCAGCCGAAGATCTGGGGGCAGCCTCTTTACAATTATTGTGGGTTTGGGGCAGCATCATGGTAGTGCTGTTTTTAGCATTTTGTTCCAATGACCCCCCAGGCATCCCTGGAATCCTGTATAAGCTATTATTTGTATTTACCTTGTTCACGGTTATTACTCAGGTAGTATGCCTTGTAAACCTGGGAGTACCTCTGGCCACCCAGCTTTCTTTCCCGGTATTCTCTATGACCAGAGCGGTTTCCATATTAGACTTCATTCGAAATATTGAAGCCGTATTGATAACCATTCATATTGCAGGGATTTTTATCCCGGTCACATTAAACTGGTTAATGGCCTTGTTAATCCTTAAAGATGTATTGGGGCTGCAAGATTACCGCTTCCTAGCGGCCCCCAGCGCGCTGCTGATAGGTTTTTTATCAATTCTTATCAGTCCTAATATACTAATCCTGTTTGTTATGCTGGAAAAGATAGTTCCCCTTTTATTTAGTTTCTTTTATATTGTCATCCCTATTTTCCTGGCCTTATTTCTTTATGGAAAAAAAACTGTCGCCCATTATAAAAACCAGTAAAAATGGAGGATACGCTTTGTTACAAAAAGTATTGAGTATTCTTTTTATTTTATCTTTATCTTTTCTATCCGGCTGTTATAATCGGCTGGACGTTGAAGATACAATTTATGTTAGCGGACACGGTTTTGATTTTGCTGATGGCAGCTATGTTTATTCAGCCCAGCTGGCTCTCTCCCAGTCTCTGAAGACTTCCCCATCAACAGATCCTATTCCCCTGGTTTTGTCAGAAAAAGGGGAAGGGTTATCAATTGCTGCGCGCAGGCTGATGCTAAGTCTGCCCCGCCAGCCTTTATGGTCACTGGCGGATATAATAATAATCAGCGAAAACCTGGCCCGGCAGGATACAGGCCAATTTGTGGATTTGCTGTTCCGTAACCCTAATTTTCGCATTAATACCATGCTTTTTTTGGCTC
The DNA here is from genome assembly GCA_050949885.1 of Syntrophomonadaceae bacterium. Taxonomy (GTDB): domain Bacteria; phylum Bacillota; class Syntrophomonadia; order Syntrophomonadales; family Syntrophomonadaceae; genus JBMNGO01. Next base: position 198,545 of record JBMNGO010000002.1, read on the forward strand.
ACGGCTCCACCCCCGAGGAAATACTAAAAATTACCCTGCCATCAGCCAATCTTTCCGCCAGCGGTCTGGAAAGAGTGATTTCCAATCAGGAGGCACAAGCAGGTATGTATCTGCCCGTTTCTACGAAGGAATTCATTTATAGATCAGCCGCAGCAGGCATTGAACCGGTTATTCCACAAGTAGCCATTAAAACCGCTGGGGAAGGCCAGACGATAACCCTGCAGGGTTTGGCGGTAATTAAAGGACAAAAAATGGTAGGGTCTCTTAATGAACAGGAGAGCCAAGGATATCGTTTGTTAAGTCCAGGTATTAATCATGGCGGGTTGATTAGTGTTAAAGACCCCAACAATTCCGCCGGCAGTACAGGTGGCCATGGCCGGTTGTTCCTGGAATTGTCTAATATATTGACAACCACTAAACCGGTTTTTAAAGATAATAAACCCATAATAACCATTAAGGTGACAGCTGAAGGCAATTTATTTGAAGAGATCCCCGAGGAACTCCAGTCAAGCCGCAACATCCCTCTGCTGGAAAAAGAGGCCGCCCTAGTACTTAAAAAGGATATTGAAGCTTGTATTAAGAAGGCCAAAGACCTAAAAAGCGACATTCTAGGTTGGGGATTGGAAATCTCCCGATATTATCCCCAGGAATGGCAATACCTGCAGGAAAACTGGAATGAACAATTTCCTTTAGTGGAATATGAACTGGAATTAGAATATAAGCTCAGGCATTTATATTCTTTGCATAATTAAGCTCATATATTTTCCAGCAATTCTTTCAGCCCGTCCAAAGATTTTATCTCATCCCCTGACAGCACGATGGTGTTTTCGTTTCTGATCCTTATTTTGTGACCTTGGGCTACCTGGGCAAAACCATCAGATATTTCACGGGATAGCTGAATTTCAATTTCCCGTCCTTTCCGGCGCAGGCTGCGTATTTCCTTTTGACTGGCCAGTACACGCAGAGCAGCCAGCTGCAAAAAGTTTTCTACCGGCTGGGGAATAGGCCCAAATCTATCCAACAACTCGTTTCTAATATCATCTATGTCAGCTTCATCCGTTGCCAGCAGTAACCGGCGGTAGGTCCTCATTTTGGCCCCGGCGTCGATAATATAAGTGTCAGGAATATAATAGTCCATGTCTATTTCCAACTGGGGCTGTAATTGGGCTCGAATCGTCACACCCCGGAATTTTGCTGTTTCCTGCTCCAAGAGGCGGCAATACATATCAAAGCCTACCGCTTGAATATGTCCATGCTGTTCAGCTCCCAGAATGTTTCCTGCCCCTCTTATCTCCAAATCCCGCAGGGCTATTTTCATTCCTGAACCCAGTTCATTGAATTCCCGGATAGCATTTAGTCGCTTCTGGGCATCTTCGGTAATAACGCGATCGGGACGATAAGTGAGGTAAGCGTATGCCATGCGGCTGGATCGTCCCACCCTGCCCCTCAGTTGGTATAGCTGGGCTAATCCCATTTTATCCGCTTCGTCCACAATAATGGTATTAACATTGGGCAAATCCAAGCCTGATTCAATAATGGTAGTACAAATCAAAACCTGGAATTTACCATGCAAAAAATCCATCATTACCCGAGCCAAATCATCTTCTTTCATCTGGCCATGCCCAACCCCCAGGGATACGCCCGGCAGCAGCTTTTTCAGTTTTTCCTGCACCTCATAAATATCATGAATCCGGTTATGGACAAAAAATACCTGCCCATCTCTTTCAATCTCGTTTTTGATGGCTTCGGCAATTATCTCTTCGTTATACTCCAAAACGTATGTTGTAATAGGATATCTTTGTGGAGGGGGTGTTTCGATTACGCTCAAATCCCTAAGACCGGTTAATGCCATATGCAGGCTGCGGGGAATGGGAGTAGCTGATAGGCTTATTACATCTACCAATTCCTTAATGGCTTTGATCTTTTCTTTCTGCGCTACTCCAAAACGATGTTCTTCATCAATAATCAATAATCCCAGATCCTTAAACCTTATATCCGGGGAAAGCAATCGGTGAGTACCTATGACAATGTCAATTACTCCCTTTTGTAAATCATGGATTATTTCTTTCTGCCTGGCGGGTGTCCGAAACCGACTTAGGACTTCGATGGTAGTGGGATATTCTTTAAACCGGGAAGAAAAATTGAGGTAGTGCTGTTCTGCCAGAACAGTGGTAGGAACTAAAATTGCCACCTGTTTACCATCCATAACCGCTTTGAAAGCAGCCCGCATGGCTACTTCAGTTTTGCCATAGCCCACATCCCCGCAGATAAGCCTATCCATGGAGCGACTTTTTTCCATGTCTTTTTTTATATCATTAATTGCTTTTAATTGATCAGGGGTTTCACTATAAGGAAAATCATCCTCAAATTGTCTCTGCCAGGGAGTATCAGCAGAAAAAGCATAACCCGGGCGGGCGTTGCGGCTGGCATACAAATATAATAAATCCTGGGCCATATCCTTGACTGATTGGGCGACTCTCTTTTTTGTGTTTTCCCAGGCATTTCCTCCGAGTTTGCTCAACCGGGGCTCTTTTTCCCCCGAAGCGGTATATTTGAATAACAAATCAAGTTTGTCAACTGGCAGGTAAAGCTTATCAGTTCCGGCATACTGTAAAAGAATATACTCCCTGGTAACACCTGCATTTTCAACTTTCGTTACTCCTTTAAATATGCCAATTCCATAGTTTTCATGAACTACATAATCTCCAATCTTTAAATCCTCAACCAGCAGCCGTTCTTCTTTCCGGTGGGCTCTTCTCCGGGTTTTGTTTCCAGCAGTCCTCCTTCCCCCCCAGATATCCCGTTCGGATATAATAACCAGCTCCAAGGATTGACTCAAAAAACCTCTTTCCACTTCATATTCCACAAACTGAGCCCCGGTAATACCATGTTCAGTCAAGTCCCGGCTTAGATTGTCCCGGGCCATCTTATTCAGGATGGCCAGATAAATGGTATAACCTTTGGTCGACCAATCTCTAAGCCTCAAGAATAATGCTTCATAATCATTAAAAAACGGCTCCATTTCTCTTTGAGAAATGTGCTCAAGTACTGCATATTGTACTTGAGGGGTATTCCCTGGAAAAAAGGAATGATAAATGGCAGGAAAGCTGCTAATTCTCTTAACCAATTCTTCACGCTGGAGAAAGGCTAATTCTCTGATATCTTTTTTTTCTTTACGGGCTTCTTTTACAAATTCCTGATTTCTGCGGATATTTCGATCAAAGGATTTAAAAAAGTCCCGGGGTTCATCGATAAATAACCCGGTTCCCGGTTCTAAATAATCGAAAAGAGTGCTTAAGAGTCCTTCCCCGAAAAGCTCATCAGCCGGGCTTAGACAAACCCGATCTTCCCTCTTTCCTGATCGCTGGCTGTCACTGTCAAACCAACGCAGGGAATCAATAGTATCTCCGAAAAATTCTATCCGGCAAGGTTTCTTATTATTAGGAGCAAAAACATCAATAATGCCCCCCCGTACTGCAAATTCGCCGGGGCGAAATACTGTAGCTACCCTGGTAAATCCGCTCCGGACCAGGTTTTGGATTATTTTGGTCCTTTCGACTTCCATTCCCGTTTCCAGCAAGAGGTTTTTTTCCTGCATCTGGCCGGGGGAAAGCAGCAAATATAACAAAGATGCTGCAGTAGCTATAATAAATCCACTGCGCCGGGGATGACACAGGCATTCCTGAAGCGTGAGAATTCTATCCGTTTCAACGGAAGTATAATTTTCTTTTAAAAAAACCAGATCCCGCCCTAAGAACAAGAAAACCCGATCAGCTCCAACCATACCTTTGAGATCACGGGAAAAATCATAGGCTTTTTCTTCACCAGCCACCAGGCATAAGGTTTTTCCTTTATGATTCCTAAAGACTTCGGCCAATAAAAGGCTCTTGGCACTCCCCGACAACCCTGTTATAACAGCATTTTGACCACCTACCAGGCATTTTATAATCCTGCCTATCAGGTTTTGATTCAAGTCGGCCTTCCCCCCATGAGCAAAGGTGGACACCAGTAATGGCCCCCACTAATCTAAATTCCCCATATCTTAAATTTTAACTGTAAAAATGGCGATTGGTTACTCCCGGCGGTTCCTTTAACCCCATTTCCACAGCACAATCGTCACAAATTCCTTTCAGCTGCAGAGCCCCTTCCAGCCCAAGAGTTTCCGCTATACTGAAAATCTGCTCACAGTACTCGCATACATAATAAACCTTCAAAAGGAACTCTCTCCTAAAAAAAAGGGTTTTTTGTATCTTGTCATTATGAGCAGAAAAATATACGTTTATGCTTTATTATACGAATTCATAGCCAGGTCTATGCCATTTTTTATCCAGCACTCCAAGGCATCAACAGCCTTTTTAACCGCCTGGTCAATGGCTTCCTTTTCGGCAGAAGTAAAACGGCCCAGAACCCAATCAATAGCTTCATGTTCTGACCTGCCGATTCCGATTCTAGTCCGGGGGAATTCTTTGCTGCCTAATCTTTGGATAATGGACTGCATGCCTTTGTGTCCCCCGGATCCCCCACCCGGGCGAATTCTAAGGGTTCCCACCGGCAAATCCATATCATCATAGATTACCATAAGATCCTTAAGATCTACTTTGTACCAGTCAACCAAAGGTTGTACTGCATTTCCACTACGGTTCATAAATGTCATCGGCTTAACCAGCAACACCTTTTCCTGCCCCATATTGGCATGTCCGATTAAAGCATCGAACCGGCTTTCTTGTCTGACTACGAGACAGCGAGAGGCCAACTCCTGTACAGCTTCAAACCCTACATTATGTCTGGTTGACTTGTATCTCGGGCCCGGGTTGCCAAGACCTACTACTATTTTCATTATCGCCTCACCCCGGGTTTAATCACCATTTTCATTCAGCTGCTTTTGCTTCTTCTCCTTCTGGAACCTCCTCATCCTCTTCCTCGGATCCCTTGGCAGGAGCAAGAACAGAGGCCACCAGGGAATCGGTTTCAATTAACACCTCAACGCCTTCCGGTATTGGCAGATCGGTTACCAGTACCCGGTCGCCGATTTCCAAGTGGCTGACGTCACAAGTAAGGTGTTCGGGCAAATCTTTAGGCAGGCATGATATGTGGAGTTCTTTCAAACCGGCCTGAAGTACACAGCCCTTCTTAATAATTTCTTCCTCACCGGTTATAAAAATTGGAATACTGCTGGTGATTTTCTCATCCATCTTAACTCTCAAAAAATCAACATGGGTTATCTCCTGGGTCAGCGGATCTCTCTGTACCTCTCTCACCAGGACTACTCCCAGACTCTTTCCGGCTTCCATTTCCAGAGAAAACAAACCTCTGGAACCTACTGTGTTAAAGACTTTAGTTAGATCCCTTTTGTTCAGGGATATGGGCTGGGCTTGCATATCTTTACCGTAAATTATCCCCGGCACCTGGGCCTTCCGTCTAATTTCTTGCAAATGTCCCTTGGATTTTATTACCCTCTCTTGGACTTTCAGGTTATGGGTTAAAGCCATAAAAATCACTCCTTTGCCTATACTAAATACCTTAGCAAAAAAATAATTAAAAGTCCAAAAGCCAAGTATTATACTTCAAAGAGTTTGCTGACCGAAAGGTCTTCATGAATCCTTAGTATGGCTTCCCCAATCAGGGGTGCAATGGATAAAATCTTCATATTGGGAAGTCTTTTTTTCTCAGGAACCGGAATAGTATTAGTGATTACAATCTCCTTAAATGGGGCCTTGGCTAGCCTTTCCAAGGCTGGTCCCGAAAAAACCGGGTGGGTACAACAACCAAATACTTCTTTGGCTCCGTTATCAAGAACGGCCTCAGCTGCCAAACAAATGGTTCCTGCTGTATCAATAATATCGTCAATGATAATAACCGACTTGCCCTGGACATCTCCGATTATGTTCATTACCTCAGATACATTAGGAGCTGGCCGTCTTTTGTCCACAATAGCTATAGGGGCTTCGAGTTTGGCTGCTAGGTCCCGGGCCCGGGTTACCCCTCCAACGTCTGGAGACAAAACCAGGGCATTTTGAGTTATTCCCCGGCTTTTGAAATACTCTGAAATAGTAGGCACTCCTGGCAGATGGTCAACCGGAATATCATAAAACCCCTGGATCTGGGTAGCATGCAGATCAACGGCCACGACCCGCTGGGCGCCTGCTTCCGCAATTAAGTTGGAAACCAGTTTTGCCGTAATGGGATCCCGGGCTCTGCTCTTGCGATCCTGGCGGGCATATCCGTAATACGGTATTACTGCGTTGATCCGTGCCGCTGATGCCCTTCTAAAGGCATCTATCATTACCAATAATTCCATTAGATTCTCATTAACCGGAGTACAGGTAGGCTGGATTACAAAAACATCCACCCCTCTAACCGTTTCGTCGATTGCACAACTGATTTCGCCATCGGAAAAACGACCCACCTTGGCATCTCCCACCGGGATGCCCAGATATGAGGATATTTCCTCTGCCAGAGCCGGGTTGGCATTTCCGGTAAAAAGTTTCATCCTCCATCTGGATGCATTCATAGTCAAAAGACCTCCTACTATTCTTTGCTTTCTCTTTTTTCCCAATTTTCGTAATTCTTTTGTTTGGCCCGTTCAACCCCCAGGGCTCCATCAGGAACATCACGGGTAATGGTAGAACCTGCACCGGTATAAGCATTTTTACCTATTCTAACTGGTGCCACCAGATTAGTGTTACTACCAATAAATGCGCCATTTTCTATTACTGTCTCATGTTTATTTTTCCCATCATAGTTGCAGGTGATGGTGCCTGCGCCAATGTTGACCTTACTTCCAACTTTGGCATCGCCTACATAACTCAAGTGTGGTACCTTGCTCTGTGATCCCAAAACTGATTTTTTAATTTCTACAAAATCACCTATTTTTACTCCATTATGGAGGATAGTATCCGGCCGTAAATAAGCAAACGGGCCAATGTTACAATTATCTCCTATACTGCTTGACTTAACTACGGAGTTTTCAATATGAACTCCGGTTCCTATATAAGAATCAATTATGCGAGTAAAAGGGCCAATTTCACAGCCACCCAAAATTTCCGTATTCCCCTCTATAAAAGTAAAGGGATAAATGATTGTATCAGGTTTTATACTAACCTCTACATCAATAAAAGTACTGGCTGGATCAATAATTGTTACTCCACTTTGCATTAAGGCAATATTCTTCCTTCTGCGTATAATAGCCTCAGCCACAGATAATTGTTGGCGGTCATTGACCCCGTATATCTCTTCGCTGTCCTCGATGGTATAAATGGCCACAGGTTGGTGAGCTCTTTGCAGCAATTCCAAAACTTCGGTCAAATAATATTCTCCCTGAGCATTGTCAGGTTTTACAAGAGATAGAGCTTTAAATACTTCTCTGGCCTTAAAACAATACATGCCGGAATTAATCTCTTTTATGGTTTTTTCATCAGCATTGGCATCCTTTTCCTCTACTATACGGGCGAAGGATCCATCCCGGTTGCGGACGATTCTTCCGTATCCGAATGGATTCTCAATGGTTGCTGACACAAGTGCAGCTACCGCCCCCCCCTTCTCATAGGCTGTCATTAGCCCCCTAATAGTAGAAGGTTGAAGCAAAGGGGTATCTCCTGCTAAGACCAGGATGTCCTCTTCACCGTTAAAACAATCTTGAGCCTGCATCAAGGCATGGCCGGTTCCCAGCTGCTCTTCCTGAATCACCAAGCGAATACCGGTTTCATACAAGACTTCTTTTACCTTTTCCCTGCCCTGGCCGACAACTACTGTGATATCGTCGACCCCCGCTTTTTTGACAGCATCAACCACATGCTTGATCATAGGTTTTCCGCCTACACCATGAACAACTTTGGGAAGCTCAGAGCGCATGCGAACACCTTTTCCAGCAGCCAGGATAACCGCAGCATATTTCACTTGTTGCAACCACCTTTATCATAAATACCTAAATATTCTTCTTTCACCAATGATAGTATAACCCTTCTTATTATAACTTTTTAATATAAATTGATGAAATTTTTTCGCTTAGTTTTCCATTACTTACTGGGAACTACCTACCCCTTTAAATACAAAACCCCAGCTTAGCCGGGGTCATAAACTATTATTGTCAAACAACTCAAAAAGAAACCTTGGACAAATATTTTTGGGCCAGTTCAAGGTCGCTGGGTTTATCCACATCTACTCCCACTTCTGCATAAGGAGATATTATGGCCTTGCCCCTTAATCCTACCACCTCAAAAAAACGTTTTTCAGCAGCCTCAACACTTAACCGGCCGGTAATATACTTCCATACCAGGCCAAAGCCAAACAACCTGGCCATAGCCAAAGGTTTTTTCCTTCTTTCTACTAACTGCAGCGCAATTTTCTCTACTTTGGGCAGAATCCCCTTATCGACTATAAAAAGATTTCCGCCGGTAAATACTCCTTCTTTAAGCTTTACATAGGTTCTGGCTACTCCTGGGAATTTACTGTCATTAACCTGCTGGCTGGTAACGGAATAGTAAAATTCTGCATCGTTTTCTTCAGACTGCTTGATAAAATCGTCTATGGCCTCACAGGTGATAAATGGTATGTCAGTGGGCATAACTAAAATTCTGTCACTAATGCCAGTCTCCTTCAGAAGCTTTATGGCATTAAAAAAACTCTCTACGGCATTATTCCCGCTATTGGCCAGATAAAGGTTTTTATGACCTACAAATATGTTGCGTAAAGGATCTACAGGCCCACTGATTACAATTTTGCCTATGTTTTCTGACTGCCGCAGAGCATGATAAACATAATAAACCATCGGGTAATTGCCAATAACGATTAGCGCTTCGTTGTCATAGGGGGCAATCTGTTTCAACTCACTGCTGCTTTCACCTCCAGCGAGGATTACAGCATCATACTGCATTTTTGCACCTCCGTTGTTATATGGAAAGTCCATCTTTCTTGATTGACTCTAATATACTGTTCTCAGCATTTTCTATATGTTCCTGGGCTAATTGCCTGGCCAGATGGGTATCCCGGGCCTCAATTGCCTCAACAATGGCCCGGTGTTCTGCTAATGAATACTTCATCCTACCCGGGAAAGAGAGGGACTGGGTTCTGAATCTTTGAATCTGCTCCCTAAGATTACTGATTATTGATCGCAGCCGCTGGTTCCTGCTAGCCTGGTAAATGGTCTCATGGAAATTAGTATCCACTTCAACCAGCTTTTGCAAATCATTGGCTGCAATAGCTTCGGCCTTGGCCACCAAATTTCTCTCCAGGGCTTCAATTTCTTCATCAGTTATTCTTTCCGCAGCCAAACCAGCTGCCAAGCTTTCAAGAGCTGCTCTTATTTCAAATACTTCTGTAATATCTTTAAATGAGATATCTGCAACAAAGGCCCCTTTGCGAGGCACCATAACAATAAATCCTTCCAATTCTAATTTACGCAGGGCTTCCCTTATTGGTGTTCTGGACACCCCCAGTTCTTCAGCTAGTTGTATTTCCATCAGTCTTTCCCGGGGTTTTAGTGTACCATTGATTATAGCCTCCCTGATGGCTTCCAATACTAGCTCACGCAGGGGCTTATACGAGTCCAAATTCACCGGCAGCAGCTTTCTTTCTTCCATGTTATTCCCCTCTATTCTTGTAAGATGATATCAAGAATACTTCTTGGTATTGGTTCTCAAACTTTTCTTTAGCATCGGCCGCCAGCCCCGGGTCATTAAAAACCCCCAGTACTGTTGGACCGCTTCCCGACATTAAAGCATTTATAGCTCCCCAGCGTTTCATTTTTTCTTTTATCTCTTCAATAACCGGAAACCTATCTCTATTGGCTGCTTCGAGGACATTGGCCATTTTCCCGGCTAAACTAATAATATCACATTCATTCCACGCTTCAAGAAAACCATATAGGTCAGGTTTGCCAGTTATGTTTTGATTATCGAGTCTTTGGTAGGTCTCAGCCGTTGAAACTGCAAAAGGAGGTTTCACCAATAAAATATGAGAAAAAATGATATGCTTTAAGGTAAATAAGATTTCTCCGCGCCCCTTGGCTAAAGCACTGCCGCCCAGCAAGCAAAAAGGGACATCTGACCCTATGGAGGCAGCTATAGATGGTAATGCCATATCACGCACTGCAGTTGGGAAGAGTCGACTGAGGCCCTTTAAAACAGCCGCTGCATCCGTGCTCCCTCCAGCTAATCCGGCACCTACCGGTATATTTTTTTCTATAGTTATTCTGACCCCACAGCTTAAATTACATAAACCGAAAAAAGCCTTAGCTGCTTTATAAGCCAAATTGGTTTCATTCAGAGGAATTTCCCTGCTGTCGCTTTCTATTTCTATTCCCGAAGGCAAAACTTCCAAAGTTATCAGGTCTTTTAGCTCCACTTGATGCATAACCGTTTGCAACTCATGATAACCATCTGGTCTTTTTCCTGTTACATTAAGGAAAAAATTTACTTTGGCCGGAGCTTCTACGATAATTGGGCTTTTCATGATTATCCCCTTTTTTGATAAATTATATATCCAAAGTTTTATCTCCGCAAAATTAATAGATGGCAAGAAAAATATTCTTGTAGAAAGACGAAAAAAGAACGGCTGGTACCGTTCTCCTAAATTTATAGCAAAAACATATGAACCGATTTAATTGCCTGATAATCGTAGCTGCATACCCTTGGGAAGCAGTTCCAGACATTTAAGACTAACCTGGGCTTCTTCTGGAGTCTCAAGGCTTAATCCTTTATCTGAAGTGGAAACCATACATAACGGCGGGAATAGCACGCACCACCAGTTTTTCCCTTTTCCTTCTCCAAGAGTAACCCTTAATGCCTGGTAATTACCCTGGGGAAAAACCAGATTACCATAATACTTGGTTGGAAACTCATACTCCCCTACGGTTACTTGTACCGGGTAGTCGTAATTTCTCGCCCTTATTACATTCTGGGCAATTCTTTGCACTTCGGGAATAAGTTTATGGGCCTGGTCGCGTACATCATCTACGCTGGTAGCTGATTCTAATTCCTCTCTCATCATTTCAAGAACAGCATCTTTTACCTCCAGTTTCAGAGCCTGGTCATCGATCATATCGCTATTGGCAATTACATGCAATCTAAAAACACTCTCGGTCAACGGCTCTCCCTGTTGGGCAAACCAAAAACTTCCCATTAAAATCATCGTTATTACCAAAATAATGCCTGCAATTTTTTGTATCATGATCAATCCTCCTCTTATAAATTAATTATTTCCCATAGAAGTTTTTTTAAACCCAAACAGAATAAAGAAATCAAATGATTTTATGTTCAAAAATTAAAAAGATGCTCTGAATTTTTCAAAGCACCTTTTTCGGGGGTGGAAGGTATTGTTTTTACTTTTTCAATTCATCCTGCCTAGACAGGTATTCTCGAATGATCATCCGAACTAGCGCACTTCTGGAAATCTGTTGATCTCTGGCCAGGTGTTTTATTTCTTCAACCTGTTTTTGAGTCAGGTAGAAAGTTGCGTGTTCAAATTTATCAGTAGCCATTTTAACCCCCTCCCTGCCAAAGTAGGTATTTCGGCTATTACTACGCTTTGTGGATATTATATGAAATTTGTTTTTCTTCTGTGACTGGCTATTGCTTTAACTTTCGTAATAATTCTTCAACTTTGTCTTCCATGGCTTTCCTTCCGGCATATATAACCTGGCCAAGGTTTTGGGGGTTAAAGATGGTAACCGAATTCACCTTAGGAAATAGTATCATATCTGACAAAACGCCTTCTGCCCAATCGGATGTTTCATAACCTAAAATGTCGATAGCTCTGGAAACTATTTGAGGGATGCCCGCCACCTTTTCTTGATAGGTTTCCTGCCCGAGATTAACCGCTAAAATATATTCGGCCCCCATCATCTTTTGTGCCTTAACCGGCACCATACTTTTTAGGCCACCATCAACCGCTTGCCAACCGTATATTTTGCGCGGAACAAAGGTGGCTGGAATGGCGGTACTGCACCTAACTGCTTCACTTAATAAGGCGTTTTTAACATAAATCACCTGATCAATTTTTGGCGGATCAATTTGATTGGTAAAAATTATTTCCCGGCCGGAATCAATATCACAAGCTATTATTGATAAGGGCATTATTACATCTTTCAGAGTTTTCCCTCCGGTTAATCTATAAACCATTTTTTCCAGCTTTTTACCCTTAAGTATTCCATCAAAGCTCGCTCTGTAGCCAGGCAGGTAAAGACTGAGAATATATTTTAGGGCTCCTGTTATATTGTAATCAATATAATCGCTGGCCCTGGCTTCTAGAGCAATCCTTTCCATCTCCCAGGGTGACATGCCGCTAGCCAACAAGGCCGCAATGAGACTGCCAATGCTAGTTCCTGAAATGCTGAAAACAGGAATCCTATTTTCCGCCAGGATCTGCAATATGCCTATATGGGCCAAGCCTTTTAAGCCTCCGCCACCTAGGGCCAACCCCAGTTTCTTCATTATCCTCTTCACCCTTGCCTGCTGCGGACTGTTTTAAATAAAGAGCACGCTCTTTTTATTTCAGATTCAACGGTTGCATTTAATGGTCATAAAACGTGTAACCGTTCTCATATTCTCGTTGTTTGCGCCTAGCAGCGTTTCCCAAAATTTTTGATAATCATCTACATCAGTCTGGCTCATGCACTCTTTGATCTTTTTCTCCAGCCCCTTTTGCATATCCAGCACTTCTTCCAACTGATTTCTCATATGATTTTTCTTTAATCTCTCGATTTTTGCCATATACCCTCCCTGCTTTATCAAAAGAAATGCCCGGCTGGGCCGAGCACAAGGAAATGGAATATCGTTTATTTGTCGTTATTACCTTCGGGTTCCAGTTCCCCGTACACAATCACATCGTGCATCTTGGCCAGCTTATCAATTATGTCCACATAAACCCTTAAGGCAATACAGGTGCCTTTGACTGGCGTGGTAAGATGACCTGGATTGTGGGGGTCTTCACAATTACCTTTGATTTCGAAATCGAAATTCCAGTTGCGCAAGACTATTTCTGATTGCTCAACCTCTTCCCTGAATTCTTCCGGTGTCAGGGGGGGATCAAATTCATCCAGTTCAATGCTCTGCTCATACCTGTCAGTGACGGTAATTATTTGGAACTCATCATCAACAATAACAAATAAGATTACTTCATAATCGATAAAGATCTTTACTTTGTTGAAACAGGAAATGTCTTCGTACGCTCGGATCAGCTTTACCTTAATATCTTCGACATGGGAAATTTTTCCTCCCACCTGCTCCTCAGGTACGCAAAAAACTGTATCTAAGACCTTAACCTGTCTTTCCACGAATCTTGCCTTGATGACTTTAGCCCACAATTCTAACATACAACCTTCAGGAAATTCACACTTTAGTCCGCCCATTTTACTTTCCCACCTCTTTCTATCTTTTCTTTCTTATGAAATTTGTAGGGCAAATTTCTAGGATATATTATGAAAAGGGAAAGTAAAATGTGATTAGTATTGTATTATTAGTATCTTTTTCTAAGATTCAAATGACTATTTCTAGTCCTTCTTATACTCTTGCATTACATGAATGCATTCCACCCGGCTGTCACAGAATATTTTTATTCCCTGCTGCTTGGCCCTTTGACAGAAGCCTATATCCTCAGCCCCGTATTCTGCGGAATAACGCACACCATAATCCTCAATTACTTGTCTGCTAATTAGGTAGGCGGCCCCGGTGCAATCCACTTCAAAAAGTCTGTTAAAGGGTATTTTTTTTATATGAACATAGTTCCCCTGGGGAGTTTTTTCCAATACATTAAAAAGGTTGCGCTGCCCCACCAAATGGCCGTTACAGACTAAGGCTGAAACTATGTCACAGCGGTCAGCCATCAAATCACGCAATGTATTGGGAGGAACAAGTATATCGCTGTCAACAGAAAAAAGATACTGGCACATGGATTGCAGGAATCTTTCCAGCAGCAGATTCCTTAATAGTGCCAGGTTTTTGAAGCTGTATTCCCCTCTTTTATGCCCATACCGGGTATTCAGGTTAATATTAACCAAATACACCGGAGAAGGTGCAGTTGCTGCAAAATCGGCCAAAATCTCCGGTGTCTGATCTTGGCAGTCGTTTATAATAAAGCAGTACTCTATTAAACGGCTGGGGTAGTCCATTTTCAGCAAACTATGCAAATAATCCTGTAATATCCACGCTCTATTACGAACGGGACATCCTATCATTACCTTTCTGTCCATTCCACTATACTCAATAAATCCTTTTTATCGTGCTTTTCTTGCGTTAATTTTCCTGCCATAAGGGAGCTGGTCATTTGATTCAGTATTAATACTGTTGTACCGAGCCGACCAGCGAAATGGTTCTCGGCCAGATATGGTAAGCTGGCTAAATGGAGATAGCGACCAAGTGTAGGGAATTCTCAGATGATTCAACTCCTGTGTCTCATAGGAATAAATATCGGACAAGAATGATGGATTGATTGGAGCGAATTCTTCAACCCCTAACCTCGTTGCAATTATTTGCAGTATTTGTTCTGCCCGGGCTTTCCAGGAATTTTCCCGGGCTAGAGCATTTCTTTGTATCCTTTTTTCTTGTGAGTTATCTTCCAGAGCCAGGGCCATATTATGCAAAAACTCATGGTGGTTTCGGGAATAATAAACCAAATCCCCATACTTTAGTGTTTCCGGAATAGCTGTTGATACAATTGGCATTCCTACTGCCAAATACTCCCACATTTTTATGGGGTTTACCGATTCAGTCATTGATGATACCAAAAACGGAATTATTCCTACATCAAACATCTGGGCATAGAAAACCAACTGGTCATAAGGTTTAAAACCCAACCAGTGTATGTTGGGGCGTCTGGGTACTTTGGATACATTGTACAAGGGGCCGATCATTACCAGGTTACATTCCGGAAAATTACGGGCTATTTTGTCTATCAGTTCCAAGTCACACCAGGTTGCTACTACGCCAATATATCCGATAATCGGCTTCCTGATACCATCCATATCTGCCGGTATCGGCAGGTCTCTTCTGGAGCCTTGAGAAAAATACTCGTAATCACTGCCATTGGGTATCAGGTAGGTGTGCGGGTTAAGATTCCTGGCAGTATGAAAGAGTTTATCAGAGGTGGCCAGAACCACATCTGCAGTAACAATTGCTTTATTATAAAAGGGCCGCCAGGCTGCAAACTCATCCGATGGCTCGTCAAGGCTATCGAATACCACCAAGGACGGCCGGTATTGCTTGATAAGATCAACTTGCGCAGCAGCACTATAGAAGACTACAGGCCTTACGTTTTTTAGGTATAACCTGGGGTCTACATTATCAAAAAGATAGAAATTAGGGTTTATTTGCTTTATTCCTCTATTGAGTTTCTTAAACGGAGTAGGTTTGTTCATATATATGGCGGTTATTCCCAGTTCAGCAAAACTCTTCATTAACTGCTGTGGTCGCTGCACCAGGTAGTCTATATCCAAAGTGGGAGGATATAAGATACAACTTATATTTGACATTTACAAAGTCCCCCAAAACTAAATTGTTTTTACAGCACTTTACGCTGCCCCAACAGTTTTTTATACAAATGGCAAAGGTTATGTCTTCATCCTTTGCCTGTATAAACCTAGTTTTCGGTAGCATCGTAAAATTCTTCTTTTTCTTGAGCTTTTTCTAGGCAGGACCGGCAAACTTCACTACCGCAATGATCACAGACAATAAGCTCGTTCCGGTTTACATGATTTTGGCATTGGGGACATATATTTTTTGCCTCAATGCTGCTTTTTCGTGCCGTCGTAACCATAAAAATATCCTCTTTGTTTTCACTGGCAAGCAAAATAGCCTCATGTTTACTTTTACCAAATTTTATAACCCTGTTATTCTCTTTTGATGTCAAGAACGGACACCTCCTTTTAGATATCCTTTTATATTTAAAAATATGAAAAATAAAAACGGGAAGTGTCTTAAATGTACATTGTTTATTTTGGCTATAATGGAATCTTTTCTCTTACTATCAAAAACCCCAAGAATTTATTTATAGCGCATGAGTTCATACAGTATGGTTTTAGGTTGGCATAATGGCAAGGGGATAGAGCTATCTATACCAAAAAAGGTAAGGGATAATACTTTCCTTTACGGGGGTAATAGAGTTGGTGATTTGCAATATTGCTATCGATGTTGGAATATTACCGTTTAAGAAAACATTCTTCTTATTTGCCGGCCAGGTTTTAAGAAATCTTTATCAAAATTTTCTGCCTTTTCCCTATTATCCGGCTGTTTTTTGGCAGGCGATTGATTATACAAAATTCCATTTTCCCGGACAGCAGGTGAGTAACTCTTAAGCTTCGCATTAACTTCTTCCAATTTTTTGATGCCTTTCTTCAGGCTCCTAATATTTCTCTCATAAATTAATAAGGTGTTTTTTAAGTTTCGGTTTTCGTCTCTAATACGGCTGATTTCTTCTTCTAATTGCCGAAAATCCTCTTGGTTTTGGTTTTTCTCCTCAGATAGATTTATTATTTGTTCACTAGTTACAATTACCATATATTTGATTAAATACTTGAAGAGTATGAAATCTCTTTCTTTGCCCCCATCCCAACTAATATCTTTTATTTGCAGATGGAATTTTATATTATCTTTAGAATGTATACTCCCGGTAAACTCAAGTATGGAAATTTGATCCTGACATATTTCATCCCTTTTTTCCAGGATCACTCCGCCATCCGCCTTCAAAAGCAAACATAATAATTCCAGTTTAAATTGTACCGAAAGAAGGTTTCCATAAAATTTGGAGGTTCTTGACTTTAACCTGAGTTTAAGACTTTCTACCGTACAAAAAGGTTCACTAGGCTCAATTGGTACCTGGACCTCTTTACTTCTAGGTCTTTTCAGTTCTGCCACCACCACTGGCGCCAGAATAGAGAGAAATGGTTTTCTCATTTCAAATACCTTCGTAGAGTTTTGGCGTTTTTTTATTTTTATGGATGTGCAGGTTACATTATTACTAATATAAAATTTAAACGGCCTGAATAATACTACTCAGGCCGTTTGAATCTTGGCAATAGCGGTATATTTAAGAATTGGCTGCAGATATTTTTATTTCCGAATTGTGTGTATCATAAACAAAAAGCTCAACGGTTTGCGTTAATACATCCGCATAAGTATACGAAACGCGTCTTACAATTTTTCTTTCGTTTAATTTTACTACGAATATATTGGGATAAATGGATTCTAAAACGCCTTCCCTCTCAATTATGCGGTTTCTGCCGCGATTAGCTTTAAGTCTTATTCTGCTGCCTACAAAGGTTTCCAGGTCTTTCTTTATATCAGATATGGCCCTCGGTGCAATCAAGAAATCACCTTCTCTATTTGTTTGTTATTGTTATTCTATAATACAATTGTCATATTGTCAACCTAATTAGATTAGTATATAAAAAATAACTATACATGTCAACTAATTTTTCTTAAAAAAAGAATACTCTCATACTCTTTTTATTTTGTGTAACGATCAGCAACTTGGCTGGCAGCACAGGCATCCGGCTTTATTTTTGCATCGAAGCCACAACCGATAATCATTCCGGTTATTTCTTTTACTAATTCCTTTGTATCTCCATTAGTACCTACATCCATGTGTATTTCTACTTTCATATCTTCCTGTCCCAATTGTTTTAGAATTATCATTAGCTGATCAGCCAGGGCCAAGCTGAGAGAAGCCTCATAAAAAATGCGCTGCTTCATATTTTTTATCTTTCGGTCAGAAGTTTTTTGGTAATAATAACGTGCGCCTCTTCCCACTCGATGAACGATGATGGCAGTAACAAAACAAACGCCATGCCGGTTTACATGAGAGTCGCTTCCTACCAGGAGTTTATAGGAACGAGTCATGTCCTGACTTATATAGTATATAATATCCGCTGCAACTTCTTGCAACTCCATGTTACCCTTGCTGGGACTGCAAAATAACATTCTACGCCTCCTGCTTATAAAATGCATCAGCTAATAAGGCAAATTCTTGAATACTCATAGTCTCTGATCTCCTGCGAGGATCTATGTTCAGTTGGTATAATTGTGTTTTTATATTATTTTTTTCATCGGGAAACATACTATCACAAATATTTAAGATAGTTTTCCTTCTTTTTTGGAAAGAATGCCTGACTAGATGTTTAAAAAAGGCTTCATCCTTTACTTTCACTCTTTTTTCTGGAAGTGGAGTTATCTTAATTAAGGTTGAATCCACATTAGGCTTGGGGAAAAAACAATTGCGGGAAATTTTCATCAATTGTTCAATATTGGCATAATACGAAGTCATTATAGTCAATAGGCCATAATCCTTGCTTCCGGGTGCGGCTAAAAGTCTCACCGCAACTTCCCTTTGCACCATTAAAATAGCTTCCTGCATACTAGGACAGTTTTCCAATAAGTTAAAAATAATGGGGTTAGTTATGTAATAAGGGATATTGGCCACAACTTTATATTTAGGGGTTACTGGCAAAGCAAACTGTTTCTTTATTTCTTCTTCGATATTTACCTTCATTACATCGGCAAATAGCACCCTAACATTGCTTAAGCCCTCTAATGTTTCGGCCAATAACTCTCTTAGGCTTAAGTCTATATCGATTGCTAGTACACCCTGCCCCTTCAATGCCAGTTGTTGAGTTAGGACTCCCAATCCCGGGCCAACTTCTACAAGATAATCATGAGGATTAATCTGCCCTTCTTGAATTATTCTATTAAGAACGTTTTTATCAATTAAAAAGTTTTGCCCCCACTTTT
Source organism: Syntrophomonadaceae bacterium (assembly GCA_050949885.1). Classification (GTDB taxonomy): domain Bacteria; phylum Bacillota; class Syntrophomonadia; order Syntrophomonadales; family Syntrophomonadaceae; genus JBMNGO01. Next base: position 217,261 of record JBMNGO010000002.1, read on the forward strand.
TTTTAGGGTGCTGATTATGGGCCTTTAGGATTGCTTTAACATCGGAAATAGAGGTTATTGATAACACATTTATCCCTTCTTTAGGCAATAAACCTATTTTACTATACCATTATTAACAATTTTATACTATATGGTCAGGTCTATATTTCCCGGTAAAGTTTCTTGATATCTTTATCGAAATCATCGATAGATTTGCCTTCAAATTCTCCAGCGGCAATATTTTTTATTATTTCTACCAAATCTGGATCACTGGTAACTAGCACCTTTGATACTTTATTATCTTCCCGGATCGTTTTTTCCACCTGTTTATTAATATTTTCTACCTTTTTTTTATCTTCCTGAATTTTATTATCGATGGTTAGTCCTACCATAACAACCATATTACTGTATTCACTTCCATCTTTTTGGTCAGATTGGGCTCTAGCCTTTTCTAATTGGATTTCAGGTATTATTACTGTTGCAGTAATAACTCCTTTTACCTTTTCCGCCTTTTCAGAAATCGCAACAGCTAAAACTCTCCTTTCGCTTACGGTAACCTGATTTTTTGACGGTTCGGAGTAATCCGGCTTTTGAGCTGTACTGCCGCATCCGGTGATTATTAGTAATGCTAACCATATTATTAAACACCACTTTTTCATTGGTTTCACTCCTTTCAGGTAACTAGTTTGAAATGAAAACCCGGGTTATCCCCGGGCTTTTTCAGGAAGGGATTTATATTATTGGTTCAATCCGGTTCGATAAATCATTCAGATCATTGCGGAAATTATCAATGGGAATTCCTTTGACTAACCCAGATGCAACATTATTGATCCTTTGCATTAGATTTTGGTCAGTTGTAACTAGTACCTGGGATATTCTGGGATCACTGTTTTTGATGCGATTGGCTACTCTTCTCTTAATATCCATCTCGTTCATGTTTCTATTATCGTCCAGGGTTAGTCCGACCATTACCACAATACCGTTGGCACTATCACCGTTCATGTTATTGTTGGTCATGTTATTGTTGAAATTATTATTGTTATTTAACGTTCCGTTCATTCTGCCGTTAATATTGTTGGCGCCGTTCATTCTGCCGTTAGCGTTATTATTATCCAATACCCCATCGTTAATTCGGCCGTTATTCATGTTGTTCAACGGAGTATTTTGCGGGATAGTGTTATCGAAACGGTTGTTGTTATTATTTCTCGGCATGTTATCCGCCATACCGATGGTTGACACTACAACGATGGCCTTTCTTACTCCATTTTCTGACTCGGCCAGGTCAGCTAATCTATCAGCCATCATCCTTCTTTCATTATCTGTCATATCCGCAGTGTTTTGAGGCTGTACCTGGTTGGTATCCGGCATTATAGGCCTTTGTTGGGCTGTATTTTGACATCCGGTTAAGAAAAGAAAAAAAAGAGAAAAAATTGCTAATCTAAACAGTTTATTCTTCAAATATTTCACCTCCTTTCTTTTTCAACATATAGTTTTATCTTTTAATTCATTTAAAAACGCGTCAAAAATTGGCACAAAAAAACCTGCCGGTTAAGGCAGGTTTAACATTTTCTAATTTTTATAGAATATATACTTTGGTAGTTCTTTTTCCCCATTTTAGGCATTGAGAACGATCTTCCATAAAAACATCAATCCTATCCCCTTTTATGGCAGCCCCTGTGTCACAAGCAATCCCATAACCGTACCCTTCTATATATAACCTGGTCCCCAGGGGTATTACTGATGGATCAACAGCTACCGATCCCACTGCTGGATAAGTGCCTGTAGCAGTTCTGGATCCGGTATAGGTGTAAGCTGTTGCTACCATTATTTTGGCCTCTCGGAAATTTAGAGCTTGCCCTCCGCGAGACACAGAATTTATATTGCCCAAAGCAATTATTTGATTAACCGGCTCTTTTATTCTTTCACTGGAAATCAGTTCCCGGGATACTTCTTTTCCGTTGTGGTAGGTAATTTTTACAGTATTCAGAGAGATTCCGTATTGTCCCCTCCTGATAGTCCGAGAAAGTCCTTTCTCCAAAGTATCATCAGAGGTGGACTCTGTTGCAAATGGTATGGGTTGTTCTTCCTGGATGGTTTCTTCGCTGACTCTAACAATAGAAATAATTTGCTCGGGCTCTACCATCTCCGTCAAAGCAGTGTCTTCTACCATATCCCGATCTCCCAAGGTAAATCCCGCCAGCTTTATGGCTTCTGCAACGGAAACAGGTGTAGTAATAATCTCTTTGGTAAAGCCATCAGCCACAACCTGTATTTTGAAGGCTCTGGTAACCTTAATTATCATATCTTTTTTGATTTTAACTCTCAAATCAGGCTCCACCGAATCCTTTTCCGCTAGAGAAATATTCTGCCTTTTCAGCACATCCTCCACTGAATAGAAAAAGAATACCCGTTGTTCATAGGTTTGCCCATCTATCTGAATAAACACCGGTTTTTGCAAAGCAAAAAACATGCTAACAGCCAACAGGCAGGAAAAAACTACGGCAATGAAGATATTCCTTTTTGACCAGGTCATTTTCATTGTATCTCCTCCCTTTAATGGGTAAGCACACTTGTTCTTTTCTTGCCAGGACTGATGCGTTCAAATTTTAGGAATTCTGTGCCTAGGGTTAAAGTCTTACTATAAGTCTATGCGCTTTCTAAAAAAACTTGTTTTATCTGGAAATAAAATCAAGGTACAATTAATTGATTCTAAACACTTTTCTGGCGTTTACTCCTGTTAAATAAATGATTTCTTCAACCGTCTTATGCCTGATGGCGGATAATTTCTCAGCCACCAACCGAACCCGAGCCGGTTCATTAACGGAGCCCCGATATGGTTCAGGTGTTAAATAGGGGCAATCGGTTTCTACCAGTATCCGGTCAATAGGAATTTTAGCAGCTACTTCCTGGGTTTTTTTTGCGTTTTTGTAGGTCAGCGGCCCGGCAAAAGAAATATAAAATCCCTCTTTGATCAACTCCACGGCCATGGGTAGATAACCTGAATAACAATGCATTACTCCTTCATTTTTTCCCGCTTTTTCCTTCTTGATAATTTCCATCACTTCCTGATGGGCGTCCCTATCATGAATAACAATTGGCTTGTACAATTCCTGGGCTAATTTGATCTGTTCAAAAAATACCTTACGCTGTTGATCGCGGGGTGAGAGATCTCTATAAAAATCCAACCCTATCTCACCAATAGCCACTACTTTGGGGCTTTTAGCCAATTTCAGCAATTGCTGCGGAATATCACCTTGATAAGTCTTGGCATCATGTGGATGAACCCCAACTACCGCATATATCATCGGGTATTCTGATGCCAGTTTAACTGCCTCCACGGAGGAAGGATAATCATAGCCCACACAGATGATTTTTTCTACACCTGCATCTTTAGCTCTACCTAAAACATCTTCTAATTTATCAGTTAATTCATTCTTTTGAATATGAGCATGGGAATCTATCAACATTGTATCACCACCCTGGAGAGCTTATTTAACCCGGCTCCCCGGTTTTATGTTTTCTACCGTTAATACTTCTAAACCATTATCATCGGAGGCTGCCAGAATCATGCCTTCACTTAGTACTCCTCTTAATTTGGTGGGCATTAAATTGGCAACCAGTATAAGCCTTTTTCCAATTAAATCTTCGGGCTGGTAACTTTGAGCAATACCTGATACTACGGTTCTTTCTTCCTTATCCAGCTTGAGTTTGAGAACCAGTAGTTTATCTGCTTTGGGCATTTTTTGACAGTCAATAACCTCTGCTACCCGAAAATCAATTTTGGCAAAATCATCAATAGTAATTGTAACCGGGCCCCTATCCGCCTTTTTGCCATCCTTTTCCTCCGCCGTTGGGGGCTTTTTATCCGTAGCAGGTTCTTCTAAACCGTTTAATTCCACCCGGGGGAAAAGGGCGTCTCCCCTGGACACCTTAATGCCTGCCGGGCACAATCCCCACTGACCCGCGGCCACCCAGTCAATCTGATTTAAATCGCCAAAAATAGGGATTTGCTGGCTGGCTCTCTGCGCCAGGGTCGGCATTACTGGTGAAAAGAGTATTACACTTATACGTATACTTTCGGCCAAATTGTACATTACAGTGGCTAGTCGGGGAATCTTATTTTCGTCTTTTGCCAAACGCCATGGCTCGGTTTCGTCAATATACTTATTGGCCCGGGAGACAAGTTTGGCTACGGCCAGCAAGTAAGCGTTAAAATCCAATTGTTCCAATTTGTTGGTAGCTTCTTGAAATGCTTCTTGGGCGGTCTTTCTTAATTCCTGGTCGATTTCCTCTGTCAATGCCGGTTCTGGAATTTGTCCCTGGAAATACTTTAGAATCATGGCCACCGTCCTGCTGACCAAATTGCCCAGATCATTGGCCAAATCAGAGTTGATGCGCTTTATCAGCATTTCTTCTGAATAATTGCCATCCTGCCCATAATTGAGCTCTTTCAAAAGGTAATAGCGAACCGCGTCAACACCGTATTTATCAACCAAAACCGCAGGATCAATTACATTCCCTTTCGACTTGGACATTTTCCCGCCTTCCAGCATTATCCAGCCATGGGCCATGACTTTCTCGGGCAACGGTAAATCCAGCGCCATCAACAATATGGGCCAGATTATAGCATGAAAGCGGATTATATCTTTGGCCATGAGGTGTACATCAGCCGGCCAGTATCTGTTAAACTTTTCCTCATCCTGCAAATAGCCGACCCCGGTCAAATAATTGGTTAAAGCATCAACCCAAACATAAATAACATGTTTATCATTAAATGGAACGGGAATGCCCCATTTAAATGTAGTGCGGGAAACACACAAATCCTCCAGCCCGCTCTTGATAAAGCTGACAATTTCATTTCTCCGGGATTCCGGTTGAATGAATTCCGGATGGGTTTCAATATGGTGTAATAACCGATCGGCATATTTTGACATGTTAAAAAAATAACTCTCTTCTTTTAGCAGCTGTACTTCTCTGCCGCAATCAGGACAATTGCCGTCAACCAGCTGCCTGGTGGTAAAAAAGGTTTCACAGGGCGTGCAATACCAGCCTTCGTACTGTGAAACGTATATATCGCCTTTATCATATATTTTTTGAAATACCTGCTTGACTACCTCTTCATGGCGAGGTTCTGTAGTCCTTATAAAATCATCATGGGAAATCAGCATTTTTTCCCATAGTTTCTTAATATCGGCAACAATCCCATCTACGTATGCTTTAGGTTCCATTCCTTTAGCGTGAGCGACTTTTTCAATCTTCTGCCCATGCTCATCAGTTCCAGTCAGGTAATAAACATCATAACCTTGCATGCGTTTAAAACGAGCCATACAATCGGCTGCAACTGTAGTATAGGCATGTCCTATGTGCAAATTATCACTGGGATAATATATGGGGGTAGTGATATAATATGTATCGCGGTTTTGCACAATGGTCCCTCCTGTATTTATGCTATTTTGTATGTTGTATAGTTTACCACATTTTTGTCTCTGTATCCTGCTTGGCCTTCATTTGACTTTGTCATTTTTTGTTTTTAATATTTAACAAAACATTTCATAAATTCACAAAATAACCCTTTTGAATAACTTTTTGTTAATTTTTGTTGAAAAATGCTTGACTTTTTCTACCATCTTTGGTACCCTTTGTCTCAAAGATATACAAATTGAGGAAGGTTGGGTTTATTATGATGAAATCAACAGGAGTGGTAAGAAAAGTCGATGAGCTGGGACGCATCGTTATTCCTATTGAACTACGGCGTACTATGGGAATCGAAGAAAAAGATGCGTTAGAAATCTATGTCGATAACGACAAAATCATTCTCAAGAAATATGAGCCGGCATGCATTTTTTGTGGAAATGCCGAAGAAGTATTAAATTACAAAGGCAAAAACCTCTGCAGAAGCTGCCTGACTGAGCTCACCAAAAAGGTAGGTTAATAGGCCAGTTTATTAGGAATCTTTTTCAATCATACTATTGTAAATAACGGATTTTTTAATGCCATATTCTTTAGCCTTCATTTTGAGGGCTTGTTTTTTATTCCAGCCTGATTCCACCATATGATTAATTTCCTCCTTTATTTGCTTAAGGTCAGGGGTAACCATTTGGCTTTCTTTTCCTTCTATTACCAGACAAAATTCTCCTCGCAAGGTTATTCCTGTAAAGTAATCTTTGACTTCCTTAATCGTTCCTCTTTTTACTTCTTCATGGAGTTTGGTTATTTCCCGGGCTACAGAAATATGCCGGGCTTGCCCCAAGATTTCCTCCAGGTCAGATAGGGCAGCAATAAGCCGGTGCGGAGTCTCATAAACCACAATGGTCCTTGCTTCATCCTTCAGGCTGCTTAGTAACTTTCTCCGTTCATTTTTATTGGCGGGAAGATATCCTTCGAAAACAAAGGGGGCTATTTTAAAACCTGACAATATTAATGCGCAGATAAGAGCGGAGGGCCCGGGGATTATCTCAATAGGCACCCCGGCCTCAATTGCTTTTCTTAACAGCCCTTCCCCTGGATCACACAAAGCAGGCATACCTGCATCAGAGACTAGGGCAATCTGTTTCCCTTTTAGTAATTCCTCTACTAGGAATCTTTCGCGGCCCGGATCACTATACTGATGATAGCTGACCATTTTCTTCTTGATATGATAGTAATTTAGGAGTTTTACCGTATTACGCGTATCCTCGCAGGCAATAAGATCCACCTGGCGCAGGGTTTTAAGCAGCCTGATACTAACATCTTGAAGGTTCCCAATGGGGGTTCCGCATATATATAATTTTCCCATAATTGACCTCCATAACGATCTGGAGTTGACCTACATAGGGGCTTACTAATTTAAGCTGTATAGTTCCTGTATTTCCCGAGAGTATTCTCCCGGCCTGCTATATAGGATTAACGGTGGTAGAACCGACAGGCTGGTTTTAGTGTTTTTTTTCCCTGCAAACAGAACCTGGGTAGCCTCGCGATCAGCAAAAGCATGAACCGTTCTTACTCTATCAGGTGTTATCCCTTGGTCTATACACAGCTGGAATATTTCCGGCAGTCTACTGGCCCGGTGAATTAGACAAAAGTTCCCTCCTGGAACCAGAAGGTAAGCAGCAGCCTCAACCACTTCTCTCAAGCTGATTTCTACTTCATGCCGGGCAATAGATTCTTCCCTATTCGTGTTCACTTTACCTTCGCCTTTTCGCCAAAAAGGCGGGTTGCTCATCACCAGATCAAAAGTACGAGGGGGAAAGATCTGTTTTGTGTCCCTAATGTCTTCTTGCCTTATGTCAATATTAGATAGCCGATTAAGGGCGATGCTCTTTCTGGCTCTCTCCACCATAGCAGCTTGCATTTCAATACCGGTAATATGTATGGATGGGCTTCTAGCTGACATTAGAAGCGGAATTATTCCATTGCCAGTACCCAAATCAATTACTTTCTCTTGTCCATTTAAAATAGGAAACTGAGCTAATAGGACGGAATCAATGGAAAAACGATACCCTTTGCGAGGCTGAATTATTTTTAGGCCACCAATCAGCAGATCATCTAAGGTCTCGTCATCTTCAACTATAACCTGGGGTTGGTTATGCATATAGGATTACTCCTTGTTCATAAATGATATACAAAAAAGACATTCATCTTGCCTCGGTTTGCCAAAAGCTATAGAACAAATATGAAACCCCTCGTTATATAATCTGCCCAGATTTTCATACCCCTCTCCTTCAAACAATTCCAAATCCGGATATTCAGTTGATTGTGTTTCGCCTCCAGAATAAGTATTTTTCTCCAGGAGAGCTATCCTTTCTTTTAATTCCCCTACTTCAATAATCAGTTCCCTGATAATGTTCTTCATTTCCAGGACAGTTTTCTCCATGCTTGTCCTCCCCTTGTTGCCGTACACCGTTGTTTTCAGACTCATATTTGAGGCAACACATTAGTCTTCCGCAAATCCCTGAAATCTTTGCTGGATTAAGTGATAGGTTCTGTTCTTTGGCCATGCGAATGGATACGGGCTCAAATTCCCCCAAAAAACAATTACAACATAGAACCCTGCCGCAAGCACCTATTCCCCCAAGCATTTTGGCTTCATCCCTGACCCCTATTTGCCTCAGCTCAATTCTGGTCCTAAAAACAGCTGCCAGGTCTTTTACCAGTTCCCTGAAGTCAACTCGGCCTTCGGTTGTAAAGTAAAAAATAATTTTTCCCATGTCAAAAGTATACTCAACGTCAATTAATCGCATAGGCAAGCCGTGTTCCTTTATTTTTTGCTTACATATTTCAAAAGCTTCCGCTGCTTTTTGTTTGTTTCTTTGATATACGGCATGATCCTCTTCTGTAGCCCGGCGAATTACTTTTTTTAAAGGAAGAACCAGAGACTCTTCGCTCAAATCTCTCTTACCCAAGGCTACAGTCCCGTATTCAATTCCTCTTATAGTCTCAACGATTACCGCATCATCAGGCTTAAGATCAAATTCCTCAACATCAAAATAATATATTTTACCGGCAGGCTTAAATCGTATTCCTGCAACCCATACCAAAATAAACACCTCCTTTATTCGTTTTTACATGTTAATCCTTTTCTGGGATTATACTCCAGATTGCATAACAAATATTAATATTTAATAAAAGTGAATTCAGGCTTCTCCTGTAATACTGTCGCAAGAAGATAAGCTTATTTATAGCATTCCTAATTTTATCCGGATTAATGGGTTGCCTTACCTTCAATTGAGAAATAATCTGCGGAACTGCCAGATATTCTGTTTTCCCGGTTTCTTGGAATATGTAAAGGTCTCTTAGTATTGTTTCCATCATACTGGCCTTTAAAACCGGGGAAGTATTCATCCCTTCAGCAACCTCAAATACGTGTACTACTTCCCCTTCTAATAGTTTTCTCATATTTTTTACGGTATCTTCCCATATTGTATCAAGCTCCTCCTCCTGTGCAAACTGTAAAGCCAGCCCCAGGCTGCCGTGACTTATCATGGCTATATGGCTGCACTGTTGCGGCTTGAAGCCTTTTTCGGCCAAAAATCTTTTTATATCATCTGACGGAATAAGAGAAAACCTTACCACCTGGCAACGGGAAAAAATTGTCTCAGGTAAGTTGTCTTCGTCACAAACCAGTATAATCAGGGCAAAATGAGGAGGTTCTTCCAGTGTTTTTAATAGGGCATTAGCGGCCTCTTTACTCATTAAATGAGCGTCTCTGACAATAACAATCCTGTATTCTGCCCGGTAAGGCCTTAAAGATAACCAGGGTTCTAACACCCTGGTTATTTGCTCTTTTCCAATCACAGTTTTGTTTTCAGGTTTATTGATAATTAATATATCCGGATAATCCTCGGAAAAAGCCCTAACTCCGTCAGGATCAGAAGAATAAATGACAGAGTAGGCAAAGGCCCTAGCCGCCAGCATCTTCCCGACCCCAGCAGGTCCTAAAAAAGCATAGGCATGGCTCAAGTGCGCCGTTTTTATATATTGTAGGAGATTGCTAATGGCTTTATCCTGCCCAATTATATCTTTAAAATAATCCATCAAAGCCTCCTTGCCAGCATGCTCAGTTGTTGGCCGGCATTTGTTTTGGTCTCTCAACTGCCTTTACAGATTAAGGCAATTAATTAGATCATAGGCCTGGCTGACCACTGCTTCAAAGGGCTGGGCAGCATTTATAATCTTTACCCTTTGGGGTTCCGCCTCAGCAATTCTTAGATAACCTTGCCGAACCTTTTCCTGGAAAGCATCCCCTTCCGATTCCAGCCGGTCGGGACTCTGCCCTGCTTTGCGTGTTTTGGCCTTTATTACATCTAAGTCCAATATTATAGTTAAATCTGGTATTACCCCACCAGTGCAAAACCGATTTAACTCCTTTATTTGTTGCATTTCCAGGTTCCTTCCGGCACCCTGATAAGCAACGGTAGAATCTATATATCTGTCTGCCAAAACCATCCTTCCCGCCTCCAGAGCGGGTTTAATTACTTCACTGACTACCTGACTCCTGGCCGCAGCATAAAGCAAAGCCTCCGTCCTGGCTATCATGCGGTAATTCTTGGCATCCAGTAAAATTTCTCTAATTTTTTCCGATATGAATGTACCCCCCGGCTCTCTGATACAGACTGGTTTTTCATCGCTAAAACGCTCCTGTAAAGCCTTAAGCAGGGTGGTTTTGCCGGATCCATCAATTCCTTCCAGGCTAATAAAGACTCCTTTTTTCTTCATTATAACTACTCTCCATCTATCACTTTTATATATTCCATAGCCGGGTGCATACTGCCCTGTAGCCTAATCCTGTGTTCTCTTAAATATATCAAATAATCAATTATTTCCGGGGTAATTATTTCACCCGGAAGCAGGCAGGGAATCCCTGGAGGATATACTGCTATCATTTCGCCCGAAACCCTTCCCCGGCTGTCGGCCAGTGGTATTGAGGTCTTAGCAGCAAAATAAGCTTCTCGAGGGTTTAATGCCTTTTGCGGATCGGGAGGAATTATTTCAACACTTCTTGGCTGGCTTTTTCCGGCGGTATAGTATTTATCAGCCAGTGCCCCCAGCGCCACGTACAGCCGTTCCCAGTCTTCCCTTTCATGAAACATGGACATCATCGCCAGTAATAAGTTTGGGGCTTCCAGCTCCACTTGGATATGGTATTGGCTCCTCAGAAGATATGACAGCTGAATTCCATCGATTTCCCATCCATCAAGAACCACTAATAATTTCAGGGGATCTGCCTGATTTACTTCTGCCAATCTAGTCCATTCTTCCCCTCCATAGCATTTAAGCCCTTTGATCCCGTTTATCCGCTTAGTATATTCTTGAGATAGCTGCAAGGCCCTGTCCAAATAGGTTCGTCCCTCAGTAACCATGAAGTATCGGGCTAGGTCTATAGAGGCGAGAATAGGAAAGGATGGACTAGTGGTAGTTACCATACTATAGGCCTCAAAAAAGTCCTCCCTTTTTTCCGTATATTTGCCCAGATGAACAGTTCCTCCCTGATTCAATACAGGCAATGTCTTGTGCAGTCCGTTAACCGATGCATCTGCTCCATCTTCTAAGGCAGTCCGCGGATAAAGCGGATGAAATGCAAAATGTCCTCCGTGCGCCTCGTCTACAAAAAGCCACTTACCCTTAGCACCGGTTTGCTGGGCAATCTCTTTTATGTTACAGGTAGTACCATAAAAACTTGGACTGGTCAAAAAAACGGCTTCAGCATCCGGGTGTTCGCAAAGAGCATTAATAACATCCTCACTATAAACAGAAAGGGATAATCCAAGCTCTGGTACTATCTTACAGGGAATATAAACAGGGTCTATGTCAGCCAGTACCATCCCCCCAAAAAAAGCCTTATGGGCATTCCTGGGTACCAGCACTTTTTTCCCGCCACCTCCCAGACTCAAAAACAAGCTATGAATACCAGAAGTGGCACCGTTAACCAGGAAAAAACTCTCTTTGGCTCGATATGCCCTGGCCAGCAGCGTTTGTCCTACTTTGATTGCTTCCTGGGGCCTATGTAGATCATCAATACCAGGTACCTCTGTAACGTCTAATTTGCCAATGGCCTTAAATTCCTCAACCATAAAACCTTTTCCGCCATTGTGCCCCGGCATATGTAACCTAATATTTTCTTCCTTACAATATTCTTGAAGCAGATCATATATAGGCGTACCCTGATCCATTTGTCTGTAAGCTCATCCTTCCTCTTAACCTAAAATCTATTCCTCCTTTTCAGCCCAGAAAGCTGTCAGAGTAAAAGAATTCATTAAAAATTCTAGCTAAATTGCCCATTACCTCTCGATAATAAGGAGATCCTATTTCGGAATTTATAATTTTCTTTTCACACTCCTGACAAACAAAGATCTTCCTAAGTTTCCATCCTCCGCGAATTCCTTTCTCCGGTACTTGATGGCAGAAGGAGCACCTAGGGACCACATTATCAATTTGCTTAAGCTCTTCATTATCCATAATTCTTTTCTCTTTTCCGTATAACCACTCTGTATCTACACATTATTCTGTTTTTGTTAAGTATGTTACCAGTCATAATATAATTAAGGCTTGATCCTTAACATAAGACACTGAATAGCCTGATAATATTGAATCCCCCTCCGGGGGGTATAAAGCTCTGTCAGGAACCGGGCAGTTACTGGCCTGCTGTTACTAATAGGGCTAAATCTTTTGGTGGTACTGGCGCCCTATCTTTAAATACCCTCATATTATCGCTGGATATATCGTCTATTACCACAATTTGTTTGTCTACCCGGCCAAACTCAAATTTTATGTCCACCAATTCCAACCCTAATCGAGCCAAGTCTTCACGAACAATTTCCGCAACCTGTCTGGCTATCTTTTTAATAGCATCAATTTCCGAATTGGATAAGAGATTCAGCTGAACAAGTGTCTCATCATTAATCAGTGGATCTCCTCGGTTATCATCCTTTAAAGTTATTTCCACCAAAGCGTCCAATGGTTGAAATTCTTTGGCATAAAGCCCATAACGCCGTAAGAAACTACCATATGCCTTAAATCGGCATACTATTTCCAGGCCGTGCCCAAATGTTTCCGCCTTTTTAACTGTCATGGTGTTTTTTTCAAGATCTGCATCTATATAATGAGAAGGAATGTTTTTTTCTTTTAGCAAATCAAAAAAATGTTTCGACATGGCTAATGCCATTCTTCCTTTTCCTTCCAGCTTCCCCAGTACAAAATTGGCTCCAGGATCTATTCGGCCATTTTCCCCTGTTACATCATCTTTGAATTCCAATAAACACTTATCACCGTCTAATTCATACACATTTTTGGTTTTTCCCTGGTAAACCAGCTTCATGGTCTTACATCCTCCTTCATATCTTGTACCTCATTCCTGTAGTTTGTCCACTTATATTTTAGTGTAATCTTTTTATAATGCCTATAAAAATATTAATTTAATGGCATTATAACCTTAAATGAATAAATCCAGGCATTTTTATCCATAATAAAAATAAAAAGGGGTGTTGTATATGCCTTTAAGTGCTCGCAACCAACTAAAAGGTCGTATTAAATCTATTCAATCAGACAACGTAATGTCAGAGGTAGTTATCGATGTAGGTGGTATGGAGATTTGTTCAACTATAACAGCAAACTCCGTCACCAGACTGGGTTTAAAAATTGGTGATGAAGCATCCGCCATTATTAAAGCCAGTGATGTCATAATTTCTAAGTAGCCTGCCATGGAAAGCAGAATAGAATATGAAGTCTTCTTTCGGTCCTTTATTTACCGATTAAGCAAGAGAGGGGCAATTAAGTATGCCTCTCCTTTCCTTTTCAAAGGCATAATCCCCCAACATAATTCCTCCCCTCTATATTCCAGGTTCTCTCCTGTTTATCATAAGCTTATCCAATTGAAAATAGTCATAATGGCTTTTGTTAGGGACACAAAAAATTCTTATGCAAAAAACTTGCTCTTAACGCTGCTGTATTACTATTCAAAAACCCCATGTTTTAGCCCTTTTACGTAATTATTTTCCCATATCGTTATGTAACACATTGGGCCACAAACCATATAATGTAATAATTCAGAAAGGAGGTATTGCTTTGAATTATACAGTTAGCCAACGTACAACACCCAGACACGTCCACAACTTTTCCGGTATAACCTTCCTTGCCAGAAGACACCGTCATCGTTTCTCAGGAAGAACAAGAGTAAATTTGGTAACACTGCGCAGTGGCAGACACCGGCATAGGTATAATGTGCGATCAACAAGGAATTTTGATCATCGCCACCGTTTGGTAAATACTACTGGTCTCAATATTGAAATTGGAGGCGGCAGACACATCCACCGCACCCGTCCGAATGTCCAGACTACCCGTAACTTCGCCCACAGGCATCGTTATCGTTTTACTACGGGAAGAAATATTAACATCAGACGCTCTGGTAATAGCCGCTAAAGGGGCCAATCCATGTCTTCATCCCTCAAACTAGACAGATCATAAAGCTGTCATTTTGAGGGAATTTTTTTCGTTAGAAAAAAATTAATCCTGCTACCCTCTGCTACCCTAGTGTTAAGCTCCGCAGGAGCACAAAATAAGTGGTGCCCGCAGGGTGCTTCATTAATTCTAAGCTCCGAAGGAGCAAATAATAGGTGGTACCCGCAGGGTGCTTCATTAATTCTAAGCTCCGCAAGAGCACAAAATAAGTGGTACCCGCAGGGTGCTTCATTAATTCTAAGCTCCGCAGGAGCACAAAATAAGTGGTACCCGCAGGGTGCTTCATTAATTCTAAGCTCCGCAGGAGCACAAAATAAGTGGTACCCGCAGGGTGCTTCATTAATTCTAAGCTCCGCAGGAGCACAAAATAAGTGGTACCCGCAGGGTGCTTCATTAATTCTAAGCTCCGCAGGAGCACAAAATAAGTGGTACCCGCAGGGTGCTTCATTAATTCTAAGCTCCGCAGGAGCACAAAATAAGTGGTACCCGCAGGGTGCTTCATTAATTCTAAGCTCCGCAGGAGCACAAAATAAGTGGTACCCGCAGGGTGCTTCATTAATTCTAAGCTCCGCAGGAGCACAAAATAAGTGGTACCCGCAGGGTGCTTCATTAATTCTAAGCTCCGCAGGAGCACAAAATAAGTGGTACCCGCAGGGTGCTTCATTAATTCTAAGCTCCGCAGGAGCAAATAATAGGTGGTCCCCGGAGGGGGCGCCCACAGCTGTAACATATCGTGTGCCAGAAAATACTAATTCCTGGCGACGTCCTACTCTCCCACAGCTAAACTGCAGTACCATCGGCGCTGGAGGGCTTAACTGCCGTGTTCGGTATGGGAACGGGTGTACCCCCTCCGCCATTGTCACCAGGAAAATTAATTTCATACTATTCTTTTGTTTTGAAACAGGAGAACCGTCCCCTTGATTCCCCTTGTTCTCTAAAAACTGCATAGAAGAAGCCCGTCTTTTTAAGGTCAAGCCCTCGATCTATTAGTACCGGTCAGCTTAATACATCGCTGCACTTACACCTCCGGCCTATCAACCACCTAGTCTTGATGGGATCTTACTTCCTTATCAGAATGGGAAAACTCATCTTGAGGTCGGCTTCGCGCTTAGATGCTTTCAGCGCTTATCCTTTCCAGACATAGCTACCCAGCTGTGCCTCTGGCGAGACAACTGGTACACCAGCGGTCTGTCCATCCCGGTCCTCTCGTACTAGGGACAGATCCTCTCAATTTTCCTGCGCCTGCGATGGATAGGGACCGAACTGTCTCACGACGTTCTGAACCCAGCTCACGTACCACTTTAATGGGCGAACAGCCCAACCCTTGGGACCTTCTCCAGCCCCAGGATGTGATGAGCCGACATCGAGGTGCCAAACCTCCCCGTCGATGTGAACTCTTGGGGGAGATAAGCCTGTTATCCCCGGGGTAGCTTTTATCCGATGAGCGACGGCCCTTCCACTCGGTACCGCCGGATCACTAAGCCCGACTTTCGTCCCTGCTCGAGATGTCTCTCTCGCAGTCAAGCTCCCTTATGCCTTTACACTCTTCGCGCGATTTCCATCCGCGCTGAGGAAACCTTTGGGCGCCTCCGTTACTCTTTGGGAGGCGACCGCCCCAGTCAAACTGCCCGCCTGACACTGTCCCTGACCCGGCTCACGGGCCTAGGTTAGAACTCCAGTAATCCAAGAGTGGTATCCCACTTCTGACTCCACAAGACCTGGCGACCTTGCTTCTACGTCTCCCACCTATTCTGTACATGCACCACCAAAATCCAATATCAAGCTACAGTAAAGCTCCACGGGGTCTTTCTGTCCTATCGCAGGTAACCGGCATCTTCACCGGTATTACAATTTCACCGAGCCCCTCGTCGAGACAGTGCCCAGATCGTTACGCCTTTCGTGCGGGTCTGAACTTACCAGACAAGGAATTTCGCTACCTTAGGACCGTTATAGTTACGGCCGCCGTTCACCGGGGCTTCGGTTCAAAGCTTCGCCTTGCAGCTAACCTTTCCCCTTAACCTTCCGGCACCGGGCAGGCGTCAGCCTCTATACTTCATCTTTCGATTTCGCAGAGACCTGTGTTTTTGCTAAACAGTCGCCTGGGCCTGTTCACTGCGGCTCCCTCACGCTCATCATTGTAAAAAGACTCACGCTAATGGAGCACCCCTTCTCCCTAAGTTACGGGGTCATTTTGCCGAGTTCCTTAACGAGGGTTCTCTCGCGCGCCTTAGGATTCTCTCCTTACCTACCTGTGTCGGTTTACGGTACGGGCACCTTCTGCCTCGCTAGAGGCTTTTCTTGGCAGTTTGGAATCAGTGACTTCGTTACTAATTTTCACTCCCCATCACATCTCAGGGTTCTTACAGAGCGGATTTCCCTGCTCTGCCCCCTACTTGCTTGGACGCACTCTACCATTCATGCGCTTCACCTATCCTCCTGCGTCACCCCATTGCTCAAGCGGCAGCTTGGTGGCACTGGATTTTCAACCAGTTATCCATCCCCTACGCCTTGCGGCCTCGGGTTAGGTCCCGGCTTACCCTGGGCGGACGAGCCTTCCCCAGGAATCCTCAGGTTTACGGCGGGCAGGATTCTCACCTGCCTTCTCGCTTACTTATGCCAGCATTCTCTCTTCTTATCAGTCCACTACTCTTTTCAGTATAGCTTCTGCCCGATAAGATCGCTCCCCTACCCAGCGCGCTTTGCGCGCTGCCGTAGCTTCGGTATTATGCTTAGCCCCGTTACATTTTCGGCGCAGAGTCACTTGACCAGTGAGCTATTACGCACTCTTTGAATGGTGGCTGCTTCTAAGCCAACATCCTGGCTGTCTTCGCAACTCTACATCCTTTCCCACTTAGCATATATTTTGGGACCTTAGCTGACGGTCTGGGCTGTTTCCCTCTCGACTATGAACCTTATCACCCATAGTCTGACTGCTATATTTACCTCTATGGTATTCGGAGTTTGGGATGGTTCGGTAACCCGGTAAGGCCCCTAGCCTAACCAGTGCTCTACCCCCATGAGGCATCATATAACGCTAGCCCTAAAGCTATTTCGGGGAGAACCAGCTATCTCCGAGTTCGATTGGCATTTCACCCCTATCCACAGCTCATCCACGTACTTTTTAACGTACTCTGGTTCGGGCCTCCACGACGTGTTACCGTCGCTTCACCCTGGCCATGGATAGATCACCCGGTTTCGGGTCTACTGCAACTAACTTATAGCCCTCTTCAGACTCGCTTTCGCTTCGGCTCCGCCCTTCTTCAGACTTAACCTCGCTAGTCACAGTAACTCGCTGGCCCATTCTACAAAAGGTACGCCGTCACACGTTCTAATCGTGCTCCGACTGCTTGTAGGCATACGGTTTCAGGTTCTTTTTCACTCCCCTCCCGGGGTGCTTTTCACCTTTCCCTCACGGTACTATCCGCTATCGGTCGTCAGGTAGTATTTAGCCTTGGAAGGTGGTCCTCCCTGCTTCCCACCAGGTTCCACGTGTCCGGTGGTACTCGGGGTCTATCTTGGAGAGCCAACTGATTTTTAGCTACGAGGCTTTCACTCTCTGTGGCTTACCTTTCCAGGTAAATTCGCCTAATCAGCTGGTTTCTTACTCCCCTACAGATCTGTAACTCTGTAACAGATAGCCCCTCAACCCCTCATATGCAACGGTTACAGCCTTACACATATCAGGTTTGGGCTCTTTCCCGTTCGCTCGCCGCTACTTGGGAAATCTCTTTTGGTTTCTTTTCCTCCGGTTACTAAGATGTTTCAGTTCACCGGGTCTGGCTCCTCTTGCCCTATTTATTCAGGCAAGGGTGACAGAGGTTCGCCTCTGCCGGGTTCCCCCATTCGGATATCCACGGATCGATGCTCGCTTACAGCTCCCCGTGGCGTTTCGCCGCTGGCCGCGTCCTTCTTCGCCTCCTGACGCCTAGGCATCCACCATACGCCCTTTATATCTTGACCTTAAGACGCTTTTAAAAACTCTCACTCAGTGTGTTTGTTTTTACCTTGCTTCTTCTTTATGCAGTTTTTAAAGAACATTCTTACCTAGAAACAAGGTTCCCAGGTCCCTTTTTACCATTTTATAATTGGTGGAGATGAGGAGACTCGAACTCCTGACCCCCTGCTTGCAAGGCAGGTGCTCTCCCAGCTGAGCTACACCCCCAAAGAATAGACGTCGGAGGCAGATGTCGGAGGTCAGATTCTTGTTGAAACTAGCTCCGCTAGTTTCTTTCTAAATCTCTGACTTCCTGCTTGTGACTTCTGACCTCAGAAATGGTGGGCCTAGATGGATTTGAACCATCGACCTCACGCTTATCAGGCGTGCGCTCTAACCGACTGAGCTATAGGCCCTTATACATAAAACAAACAGCAAGACTAATCGAGTGATCGACCTAGTTTCGGAAGTCGGAGGTCAGATGTCGGAAGTCGGAGTTTTGGTCGAAATCGGTAAACCGATTTCTTCTCCTTTTCCTACCTTTTCCCCCTCTTCTCCTACTCCTTAGAAAGGAGGTGATCCATCCGCACCTTCCGGTACGGATACCTTGTTACGACTTCACCCCAATCACCAACCCCACCTTCGACGGCTCTCTCTAGTTGCCTAGTTAAGTCACCGGCTTCGGGTGTTGCTGACTTTCGTGGTGTGACGGGCGGTGTGTACAAGGCCCGGGAACGTATTCACCGCGACATGCTGATTCGCGATTACTAGCGATTCCTCCTTCATGTAGTCGAGTTGCAGACTACAATCCGAACTGAGAATGGCTTTTTGAGATTCGCTCCACATCACTGTCTCGCTGCTCTCTGTACCACCCATTGTAGCACGTGTGTAGCCCAGATCATAAAGGGCATGATGATTTGACGTCATCCCCACCTTCCTCCTGCTTGTCACAGGCAGTCCCATTAGAGTGCTCAGCTCTACCTGTTAGCAACTAATAGCAAGGGTTGCGCTCGTTGCGGGACTTAACCCAACATCTCACGACACGAGCTGACGACAACCATGCACCACCTGTCTCAGGGTTCCTGAATGGCACTCCCTTGTTTCCAAGGAATCCCCTGGATGTCAAGACCTGGTAAGGTTCTTCGCGTTGCATCGAATTAAACCACATGCTCCACCGCTTGTGCGGGCCCCCGTCAATTCCTTTGAGTTTCAGCCTTGCGACCGTACTCCCCAGGCGGGATACTTATTGCGTTAGCTCCGGCACGGAAGGGGTCGATACCTCCCACACCTAGTATCCATCGTTTACAGCGTGGACTACCAGGGTATCTAATCCTGTTTGCTACCCACGCTTTCGCACCTCAGCGTCAGGGTCAGTCCAGTCAGCCGCCTTCGCCACTGGTATTCCTCCTGATTTCTACGCATTTCACCGCTACACCAGGAATTCTACTGACCTCTCCTGCCCTCAAGATATCCAGTTTCATGTGCAACCCCGCAGTTGGGCTGCGGTCTTTCACACCTGACTTAAATACCCGCCTACGTGCTCTTTACGCCCAGTAATTCCGGACAACGCTCGCCCCCTACGTCTTACCGCGGCTGCTGGCACGTAGTTAGCCGGGGCTTCCTCGTAAGGTACCGTCATTTCCTTCGTCCCTTACAACAGAGCTTTACGACCCGAAGGCCTTCTTCGCTCACGCGGCGTCGCTGCGTCAGGGTTCCCCCCATTGCGCAATATTCCCCACTGCTGCCTCCCGTAGGAGTCTGGGCCGTGTCTCAGTCCCAGTGTGGCCGTCCACCCTCTCAGGCCGGCTACTGATCGTCGCCTTGGTGAGCCGTTACCTCACCAACTAGCTAATCAGACGCGAACCCCTCCATAAGCGGATTTCTCCTTTACTTATAGGGAAATGCTTCCCCTTAAGCTTATGCGGTATTAGCACCGGTTTCCCAGTGTTATCCCCCTCTTATGGGCAGGTTGTTCACGCGTTACTCACCCGTCCGCCACTAGCTTTGCGCTCAGCTCTCAGTGTTCTTCCTTGCCTGTGTTGGCTTTAGAGGCGTGTGCGAACGAATTTCGCTGCCACTTTCCTCACTAACCCATCTCAATTGTATATAGGAAGCTTCTCTCGCGTGTCAGTTCCTTTGTCTTCGCCAACTTCGTTCGCAGTTTAACGCTGTCGCTGACACCTTTGCTTGCCAAGAACACTGAGTGCTGAGTGCAAAGCCCGTTCGACTTGCATGTGTTAAGCACGCCGCCAGCGTTCGTCCTGAGCCAGGATCAAACTCTCCATAAAAATTTTATCCTAGCTTTCGCTTGGCTTTTCTTATCTTCGCACTCGTCGTCTTGCTGTTCTGTTTTATCAAGATCGTGCGCACCTCTCGGGCGCAAGACTTATATTATCATGCAGCCTTTTTGATGTCAAGAGATTTAAGCCTATCTTTCTACAAAAAAATAGGGCTTGTTTCTTTATATACTAGTTGCCTCTTTATACACTAAGGGAAGCAATAAATTATATAATCCTATACTGCTTTTTTCTTTCTTATTTTTTCTATATATATAGCACAATCAGGACATACCATCTCACATATCTTGCAGGCTATACAACTCTGTGCGTCTTTGGGCTTAATGGTAGGTGTTCCGTATACTCCAAGTTTCTCCGACCAGATCAACACATCGTTAGGACATTTTTCTTTGCATAGCCCGCATCCTTTGCAGAGTTCCGGAGAAATGTAAAAATTTGCTTTTTCCATAGGGATAAATATTTCCTTCTCCTTATCGGTCATTTTCTCCCCCTCCTTCCTGAAGGGACTTCCGGGCTACGTCTCTTCCTATTTCTAATGCTTTGAAATTGAGCTCCCTTAGATCAGGATTTTTTTCAAATTTATACGCTAGTTTGTCTTCCAAGGCTCCTTTAGCAGTCTCAAAACTTACTACCCCCGTTAGCCCTATTACAGCTCCCATGATTATTATATTGAATACACGGGGATGTAGTTGGTTGTTGGCAATATCCACAGCCGGTATACCAACTATTTTCTTAACCTGGGCAGGCAGTTGAGCCTGGGATACTTCAGTGCTGCTGTCGTATACGAAGATGGTATTTTCATCACAATAATCAATGGTCCGGGCTATGGCTCTCTCGCTTAAGGCAATAACCACATCACCTTTGAAGAATTTAGGCGCACCAATTCTTTTTTCACTAAACTGGATGAAAGCTATCGAAACGCCACCACGCTGCTCTAACCCAAAATTGGGAATATAGATAGTCTGCTGGTTTTCCTTGTAGCCTGCTTCAGCCAATATTTCAGCCACCGATTGAACGCCCTGCCCGCCTTCACCAGCCAGGGCAATCCTTAATAAACTCATTATTTGTCCCCCTTTGCTAAGGGATTTTTTAACTCTCCTACAGAGAAATATTTTTCCATCTCGTCTTCAAGAAAATTCCAGGTCTGTTGCGCATTGGTTCTCCAATTGGTTGGACAGGTGGAAAGTACTTCAACAAAGGAAAAACCATTTCCCTCCATTTGATTTATCAGTGCATTTTTTATAAAACGTTTTAATTGTTTATATTTAGATACTGTTGCCCGCGCCACATATGCAGTATCAGACGTAATCTCAGCGATAAACTCAGGGCCTTTGGTTGGATATCCGGTAAGCTCCACATCACGGCCAAATGGACTAGTTTCCGTTTTCTGCCCGGGAAGAGTGGTCGGAGCCATTTGTCCGCCAGTCATTCCGTAATTAGTATTGTTCACTAGTATTAAGGTAACTTTTTCATTTCTAATAGCTGAATTAAGCAGATGTTGAGATCCGATAGAATAGCCTCCTCCGTCACCCATATATCCGATACAAACCAGTTCTGGACGAGCTCTTTTAATTCCTACCATCACAGGGGTTGTTCTTCCGTGATGGGTCTGGGTACTATCACAGGCAAAAAAATTCCAGGACAGCAATGAGCAGCCTATATCGCAGCCGAACACGGTTTGATTCTGAATTTGCAGTTCATCGATGGCCTCGCCCAAAGCCTTAAGGGTAATTCCATGGCCGCAACCAGGGCAAAACTTGTGTGGCTTGGACGGGAGATACCAGGATTTTGGCATGGCTTGTTCAATCATTTCTAAACCCCCTTCCCTAAAGAATACTCTTCACTTTATTAACGATATCATTATCAACAATGCCCATACCAGGCATGGCCAGATTGTCAATGGCGACCGTTTCCCCATATATCTCCTGCTTGGTAAGCCTCTCCAGCTGCCCCAAAGCTGATTCAGCAATCAGTATCTTTTTGGCTCCACTTTTATTGATAACATCGCGCAGCTGTTTTTGAGGGAATGGTCTGAGGGTAATAGGCCTGAAATAACCAGCCTTGATTCCCTGGGCGCGAAGAATTTTCACAGCGTCATCGGCAGCTCGGGAAACTATTCCATGTGAAAGAATAATGACCTCGGCATCTTCACACTCTTTTTCCTCATACTCAACAATTTCCGGAATTATTGCCCTGTATTCAGCATCAAACTTTGTTACTACTTCATAAAGTTCTTCTTCCAGACTATAAATGTTGCATAAATGCTGGGGTTCTCTATCTTCTCCGATTTTGCCCCCCAGTCCCACTAGGGCAAAGCTATCCACGGTTTTTATGCCGCGATCTTCAGGATCATACATTTCCAGCGGTTCGCGCATTTTCGCCTGATAACCATCTCCCAGTATAAAAACCGGGAATCTATATTTCCATGCATTATTAAAACCTTTAATTACATAATCATATATTTCCTGGTGGCTTGCGGTGGAATATACTATTCGGTGTCCTTCCCCATTTCCTCCATAAGTTGTAAGTGTAACCTCTTGCTGCGAGTAAACCACCGTCCCCGAAGAAGGTCCTCCCCTTTGTTGAATAACCGCCAGTAATGGCAGTCTCATAGCTTCCGCCATGCCAAAGGGTTCCTGCATTAAAACATTGCCAGGACCAGCAGTAGCTGTGAATGCCTTTTTCCCTGCCTGTATAGCACCACAGGTAGTAAAACCTGCAGACAGTTCATCTTCAGTTTGTAAAAAACCCCTGCCATATTTTGGCGCCAAGCGAGTCCAGTAATGCATTACTTCATTCTGGGGAGTAATAGGATACCCAAACATTATATCGGCTCCAGAAACCAGTGCTGCCCATGCTACTGCCTCATTACCGGTAACAAACGCCTTTTTCGGCTCACCAATTATACGTTCCATTAGTATTTACACCTCCCGTTCATAATCGCTTTTATTACCACATTGCACCAGGCATATACCTCGTAATAAATTTTATCGGGACATTCGGAATTGCATCCTTTATCTGGTCTTTAAGCGTTTTATCTATGCCCATATAGTCCACTGGCAACCCCAGCTCGTCTGCCACCGCTATTATTTCCTTGTTGCCCAGGCACACCATTTCCCAGGTAGTCAGATCCCCTAGATGGGTATTAGCAACAATGGCATCAACTCTACCCAGTCCTAATATGTATTCTCTTATTTTGTTCCTATTATTAGTCATAGGGCGACTATAATTAATAACAGCAATGACTCTAAAATTGGGCGTATCATCGATGCCCTCCACTAAATTTAGCGTTTGGGCACCAAATACACCATATCCTATATCCAATATTACATCGCCTTCATTCCTTAAAGCCCATCTGGCCCGGGGATTTAGCATAGCACCAGTCTCCCCTAACCCAAAGGTATCGTTACTAGAGAAGGCAATAACATTTATCCCTAATTCTTCCAAACGCGTCTTTAAAGGGCGGATCGTATAAAATGGTTCAACGGTGTCTAAATCCACCAAGTTAACCTTTCTCCCCAGGTTCTTTAACTCAATAGCGCGATTTATGGCCATTTCGCTCTTTCCACTGGCATATTCTCCAATATAGGCTTCGACAACCCTGTCCTCGTCCAACCTTATAAAGACAACACCTCCTAAAATATCATATATTGATAATAAATCTTTATTAGTATACAACTTTTTACAAATATGAGTCAATAATTCTCCCTGGATTTAAAAATGTTGCGCATATTGGAGCAAAATAATGGGCAAATTCAGGCATAACATATTAGTTACTGGTTTTGGGAAAAACAACTTCTTTACAGTGGATCATCGTTTATAAATTTTCTTTAACCAGTTAATAACATGCTATGTAATGGTAGGCAGATAATAAAATTATAGCAGAAATTGAAAACAAATCAGTAATAAAATTCCTGGAAATCCTAAAAAACCAGCAATAAGAATGGTAAAAAGGTTTATGGGAAGATCAAAGGAAAAGTAGCTGCCTAGATAATTAACCAGCAGCAGAAATGCCAGTCCAATTAAGGAGTTTATCACTAACTTCCATAACAGCTTAATGGGCTTTATTAGAACCTGGGCAATAATGTAGATAATGACCAATAGAAATAATATAGCAATTATCAGGTTGACTATTTCCATTCCATCATCCCCCTATTGATTCTCACTTTCCAGGGCTTTTTTCTCTTTTTGACGTTTTAAATAAAAACCATATCTTTTTTCTGCTGCTTTAAGATTATAGATAGCATATTCAATCATATCCGGATCCTCAACTCGGCTGAAAAGATTACTGGCTTGTTGCAGTTCACAGTGAGCCTGTCTCAGCAGTTCCTCGTCAGTCAGGCTATCAGGCATTTTTTCATTTTCTTTTAAGATTAAAAGATCGCCAATACGCCTCCAGATATGGCAAAAAATGCCCACACAAAAACCTCCCGGCATGGAATCTATTTCCTTTAATCATCCTATGCCAGAAGGCTGATTATTATGCTATATTTCCTTGCGCCCTTCGATGGCTCTCCTCAAGGTTATTTCGTCAGCAAATTCAATGTCGCCGCCTACGGGAAGCCCCCGCGCCAAATAGGTAACCTTAACACCAAAACTTGCAGCCGTACTGGCCAGAAATCGTGACAGTATTTCCCCGTCAATATCAGGGTTTAATGCCAGTATCACTTCTTTAACTTGCCCTTTGTTCAGTATCTCCTTGAAACGCGTCAAATCCAAGTCTTCCAAACCTTGGCTTTCGAGTAAATGAAAATCTTTGTTTAAAGCCAGGTAGCGTCCTCTAAAGCCTGCCCGCTCAATTGCCATAATATCGCTGGCTTCTTCAGTAATACACAAAATACTGTTATCCCGGTCTTGATCTTGGCAGATAATACACGGATCCGTGTCTGTTAGGAACCCGCAACCGGGACAGGGAAATACTTTAGTCCTGGCTGTTATTATGGCGTCAGAAAGTTCTTTGGCTTCTTGAGGCGGGAGTTTTAGAATAAATAAGGCAAGCCTCTGTGCCGTTTTTGGTCCAATAGTTGGAAGTTTAAGGAGTTGATTAATCAAGTTTTCCAGAGGCCGGGCTAATCTCATTTTGTTCTCTCCTAGCACAACGGCAGTGTCTGACCCAAAGCCCTAAAAGCCTGGGATATTTAGCCCGCCTGTGATTTTTGACATTTCTGCTGACACCATTTCCTGTGACATTCGGATACCTTCATTGACTGCGGCACGAACCAGATCTTCCAGCATTTCAATATCTTCCTCATCAACAACTTCAGGATTGATCTTTATCTCGGTCAATTCCTGTTTGCCATTGACTTTTACTGTAACGGCTCCGCCGCCCGAAGAAGCTTCTACTTCCCTTTTATATAATTCTTCCTGTAACTGGGCCATCTGCTCCTGCATTTTTTTGGCCTGCTTTAACATTTTGGCCATTCCGCCACCGGGATTAAATTTCATTAATGGTCCCTCCTATTCTTTTATCTCAACAATATCTTCTCCAAATAATTGGATGGCTTTTTTAACAATAATATCATTATACTGTTGATCATCTAAGAAGATAAATTCCAATTGAACATCCTTTTTTAACAGTTCTCTTACCACCTCTTCGACAATTTGGCGATTAGCTTTTTCTTCCATTCTCTCCTTATGAAATCTAAACCCTTTTTTAAAACCTATGAATATACAGTTGTCTTTAGCTCCCAGTAGCTTACCCTGGGATAACAGAGCATGGGTAGGGATTTTCTTTTTCTTTACCCCTGAAAGGATTTGATTCCAGAGCTTTTCCCTAGCGTCATTTTTTTCAGGCCGTTCATAATCGGCCAGGTTTTTACGTACTCCCGTTTCTACTGCTCCCGCACTTGCCGGCTGAGGCTGATTAAAAATCTGCGCTATTTCCAAAAAAGACATTTCCAATGAAAATCTATTATTATCACTAAACTTCAACTTATCCGCAGCTGCCATTATCACTTTCAAGGATTGCAGAATTTGATTAGGAGTAACCTGTCCCTTTTGTATTTCCAAATGATTTTCGGCTTCTTCCCCAACAAATACCAGGTCTGGGGTCTGGTCACGGGTTACCATACTTACCAGCAAATCACGAAGATAAAGGGCAGCTTCTCTGGCCAGCTGCTGAGCCTCTTTGCCCTGATGCAAAGCTGTTTCGAGCATTTTTACTATTGTTCCTATATCTTGGGCGAAAACGGCATCCATTAAACGAGCAAGAAAAGTATCATCCACCAGACCTAAAACTTCCTGAACAGCTTGTTTGTCAATAATGCTCCCTTTGTACGATGTTACCTGATCCAAAATTCCTAATGCATCTCTTAAGCCTCCACTTGCCCGGCGGGCCATCAATAATAAAGCCTCATCAGTTAAGGTCAGATTGTTGGCTATCCCTACCTCTCTTAACCTTTTAATTATTTCGTTGTTGTTTAACCGCCTGAAGTTAAATATCTGACAGCGTGAACAGATGGTGGCAGGTATTTTGTGAAATTCTGTAGTAGCTAAAATGAACATGACCGACTCGGGCGGTTCTTCCAATGTCTTGAGCAAGGCATTGAATGCCTCGGAGGTCAGCATATGGACCTCATCAACAATATATACCTTAACTTTGCCTTGAGCCGGCAAAATCCGGACTTTTTCCCTCAGATCCCTTATTTCATCAATACCCCGGTTTGATGCTGCATCAATTTCAATAACATCCATAAAGCTTCCCCGGGCAATATCCCTACAGGCAGAACACTCATTACAGGGTTCCCCATCAATGGGTTTTTCACAGTTTACAACCCGGGCAACAATTTTTGCAATGCTGGTTTTGCCAGTGCCCCTGGGTCCTGAAAACAGATAGGCATGAGCCAGCCGCCCTTCCTTGACTGCATTTTTCAGGGCAATAACTGTATTTTCCTGCCCCACTACCTCATCAAATCGTTGGGGCCGCCATGTTCTATACATTGCAAGGTAGCTCAAAAGTCTTCCCTCTTTTCATAACCTGGCACTGATACTAGTTTTTAGTTCTCCACGCACCTCTAAGTTCCTTTTCAATAAGGTAAAAAACAACAAGAGCAGGGGTTCCCCCTGCAAAAGATTTTTTATTAGCCGTGCACCTGGCCTCGAATATACCTTACAAGCGTTACTTAAACAGTTAACTCCATTCAGGCACCCCTTCGTCACATAGGGTTAACCTCTTAGTGCTGCTTCCTTCCGGACCTGACACGGTTTAAGATGTCCTATTGCGAAGGACCCATACTTCTTTGCCACTTATCTAAGCCAGACCTCACAAAATATACCCTCGGCTCAGGAGTTCAACCCTGCTATAGCGGGTTGCAGGTTACAGGGCACCGCTAATTCCCCGTCTAGCACGGCAAATCTATTCCCTAGTAATTATTATAATCCATCCTTAGAAGATGGAACCCCTTTTACTTGTTTTTCAAAACGAATTATATCATGATAAAATCCTAATTAGCAAATAAATCTGAATTGTGTATGTTTATCTAACATAAATAGGATTTTTTCTATTTACGTTCTTAATACCATAGAATTTGGCTCCCTATTGTTTTACAGTTATAATAACTTAAAGATTATTGGGGAAGTGACAAAAATGGAAATAGGCTTTTTTGATTCAGGAATTGGGGGTTTAACAGTTCTTTACCAGGCTCTAAAATTACTCCCTAATGAAGATTACCTTTATTATGCTGACACCATACATGTCCCCTATGGCGAGAAAAGTAAAAGTGAAATAAAAGAATATATCATGGCTGCCGCCGACTTTATTGCTAAACATAATGTCAAGGCTCTGGTAGTTGCTTGTAATGCAGCAACCAGCGCCGCCATAGCTGATTTAAGAAATAAATATGCTTTTCCCGTTATTGGAATTGAACCTGCAGTTAAGCCAGCCATCCAATATCGGGGTGCTAATAAACGGGTATTAGTATTGGCTACCCGCCTCACCCTTCAAGAAGAAAAATACACCGATCTTGTCAAACAACTGGACCAAGAGCAAATTGTTGACGGTCTGCCCATGCCTACATTGGTAACTTTGGCAGAAAATTTCGAATTTGATGAAGATATAGTATTGCCCTATTTAAGGGAACAATTATCTCCGCTCCCATTGGACCAATATGAGACAGTAGTGCTGGGATGCACCCATTTCCCCTTTTTTAAAGACATGCTAAGAAAAGTGTTCCCCCCATCGGTGGCCATTATTGATGGCAGTATCGGCACCGCTAAAAATCTTAAACGTATTTTGGAAGCCAGGCACGACCTTAACCAAAGCGGTACTGGCAGAATAGATTTTTACAATTCCGGTGTAAAGGTAACTGACCCTTATTTGCTTTCCCAATATGCCCAACTGCTAAAAAGACTGCATGACATCGAAATGGCCTAACTTTAATCCTGCAGATATGGATCTGATTTATTAAAATTCGCCTTTTAGAAAAGCTTGAGCTCTGCTATCTTGGGCATTATTAAAAAACTCGTTGCTGTTGTTGCTTTCGGCAATTTCCCCATTCCACATAAAATAAACATAGTCCGCCAATCTTTTCGCTTGAAACAGGTTATGGGTAACAAGAACGATAATTGTATCATACTTGGATTTTATATAATGAATATACTTTTCTATTTCTTTGGCACTGACAGGATCAATATTAGAAGTAGGTTCATCTAAAAACAAGACCTTAGGTTTTAGGGCTAAGGCTCTCGCAATAGCAACCTTTTGCTTTTCTCCTCCAGATAGTTTCCGGGCAGAGCTTTTCAAAAATTGGGAGATTCCCAATAGCTCAGCAGAGTTTTCAACTATCGCCTTTATGGCTGATGAAGATAAGCGGCGTACTTTCAGACCATAAGCAATATTATCATACACATTACCGTCAAACATAAAGGACGTTTGAGTAACCATGGCCATTTCCCGCCTTAGTGATACCAACTGCTTCTGATTATTCCAAGCTACCCTCTTTCCCCAAATCTCAACGGTCCCGGTATCATTAACTGTTAGTAAAGACAATATACGCAATAGGGTGGTCTTGCCTGCCCCATTGGGTCCAATTATGGCATATAGCTGGGGCTCAGTTATTTCCATATTTTCTATTTTTAATACTTGTCTTTTCCCATAAAATTTTGCTACTTCAGATAATCTGAATGCCGCTTTCATCTTGAAATGTCCTTTTCTCCAACACTAATATCATCACCATTATTAAAAATGCCAGGAACAAGAGTATTATCCCGATTCCTAAAGCCTTCTCGTCGTGCCCCATCCGAGTTTCTAGAACAATGGAGGTAGTTAATACCCTGGTTTTTCCGGCAATATTCCCCCCTACCATCATAACCGCGCCAACTTCAGCAATTAACCGGCCCAGGGCGGCGGTTAACGCAGCTATTATACCTATGCGGGACTCTTTTACTATGGTTAGAAGTGCCTGTTGGCGATTAGCGCCCAGCATAATAGCAGTATCATATACTTCCTGGCTCTGGGCCATAATGGCCCGGGCTGTCAACCCGCATACTATGGGAACACCCAGCAGCACCTGGGCAATTATCATGGCCGTAGGGGTAAAGAGCAATTGAAACTGCCCCAAAGGACCTCTGGTGCTTAAAAAGAGAAAAACTATCAACCCTGCCAACACTGGTGGCAGCCCCATTAGGGTATAAGTAATGTTTAAGAGCAGTCTTCGACCTGGGAAGCTTTTCAAAGCCAGCAGGGTACCGGCAGGAATCCCCAATAGGGCCGCCACAGCTAGGGCAGTTATGGAAACTTCCAACGATAACATGGTTATTTTCATGAGTTCTTGGTCAAAGGATAGTACAAGCTTTAGTCCTTCTTTTATCCCTTGCAATAATAATTCCAATTTAACTTTCAGCCTTTCTTGTCTGCTAACAAGTATTTTTATTTTGCATCAGGAATAAATAAGGGCTGGTCAAATTGGTCCGTTCCATACTCACCAATTAACGCCTGGGTTTCATCACTGACCAACCATTCAATAAAAGCCATGGCTCCCTCATAGTTGACGTTGGGATATTTTTCGGGGTTAACAGCTATGACTCCGTAGGGATTAAAGAGTACAGGATCGCCCTCTACCATAGGTTCTAAGGAATAGTTGTCACGGAGGGCAAGATAGGTGGCCCGGTCAATCAAAGTGTATCCTTTCATTTCGTCAGCCATCCGGTATGTATCACCCATGCCTTTGCCTACCGAGTAGTACCAATCTCCTTCAGGCTCTATACCTGTTGCCTGCCAAACACTCAATTCTTTTTTATGGGTTCCTGACTCATCGCCCCGCGACAGGAAAGTGGACTTGGACTCGGCAATGGCAGTAAGAGCAGCTACAGCATCGGTTCCGCCCTTTATCCCGGCAGGATCCTCCTTCGGACCAATAATCAAGAAATCATTGTACATTACATCATGGCGATTGACCCCGTATCCTTCTTCAACAAACTTGTCCTCAGCTGCCCGGGAATGAACCAACAAAACATCAACATCGCCGTTTTCCCCTAAAGAAATGGCCGCCCCGGATCCAACTGCTATTACTTCCACCTCATATCCGGTTTGCTCTGTAAATACCGGCAAAATAGCATCTAATAAACCAGAGTCATTAGTACTAGTTGTAGTAGCCAACTTCACCTGCGGATTGGCAGGAGTATTAGGCTGCTGCTGGTTCGAGGATTCCTTGTCTGCACAGCCGGAAATTAAGGCTATTAATGCCAACAGCAATATGCTGGATATAATTAAACCTGTTTTTTTGATTTTCATTTTCATTCCTCCACCCCACTCTAATCTTTTGCAAAAAAAATACAGGTATCTCATCAATAATAGAGGAACCTGTTAAATTACAGCATTTATTATCATCTCCTTTCCAATCACGGGAGGCGCATCGGTTTCCCCATACACCCATCGGTTTAAATTCCCTGGCCATCTTAGCTTTAGGAACATAAACTCGGAGAAAAATATACGAATTTGTGAAGCCTTTTTATTAAAGGGCTCACTGGTAATATATAATATAATACTATTGGATATTATTCAATACTTTTGCAGCAAATGCAGACTAAGGTTGTGTCCACAGCAAATAGAAACAAGTGGCCGTACTTTTTGTTTCCTTATCGTTGCTCCTTAAATTCTGAGTAAATCAGGTTACATAAATGCTTGGTTTTTCTCATTGCAAAATTTTTTATGATTATAAAAACGTCCTCTTGTTTCTCTAGCTTTAATCTGAAGAGGTTTTTTGCCGAGTTTATTAGGTCAAATATGTCTTGCTTTTGTATGCCCTGGCATTTCTGTAAAGATCTTTTGCACAAGAAAGCATATTGCACAGGGAATAATTAAATAAAGGCATGCATTAATATTAAAAATATTTATTGCAAAATCAAGCCTTTACAAGGAGGTGATTGATTGAAGAGAAAGCTGATATGCTCGATTTTAACTCTGATGATAACCATGGCCATCAGCCAATTAGCCATGGCTGCTTCCAGAGGAGATGAAAGCGTCAGCCCCAAGGTAACTTCTGATCAAATTCCGTTGGCAAAGATGCTAAACCTTAGCCAGGATCAGGTTAAGCAATTGAAGGAAATTAACGAAAACAGCTTTAAAGTAACCAAAGACCTCCGGCTCAGGCTAATGACCGCCCAGTTTGAGTTGAGACAGTTGAGGATAGAAGGAACAGACCAATCGGCCATGGAAGCCAAATTGAGCGAAATCAAAGAACTTAACGCTGAACTAAAAGCGCTCCGTGAATCCAAGCGGCAAAAGATTCAGTCTATTCTCACCCCAGAACAGCAGTCCAAGCTCAAAAAATTAAAATGTCAACATCGGGACGGTGGCTGTTGCCCGGGCAAGTGCCAATAACATCGGAAAGGAAGCAAAAAGATTCTTTTTGCTTCCCTTTTTTCGAAAACTCAATTACCATGAACAACTAGGTATCCATTTATTGAAATATAACCTACGTATGTATTCATCTATTCCTGCACACCTGTTTGAAAAAACACAAAAGAAGGGCTTCAGCTATGAGTCCGAAACCCCTTGATAATTCTTTATGGCGGAGAGAGAGGGATTCGAACCCTCGATGGAGTTTTTAGACCCCATACTCGATTTCCAATCGAGCGCCTTCAGCCAAGCTCAGCCATCTCTCCATGGTAGTATTTTTTTATGGTTGTAGTTAATGTATGGTTATTTAGTCTGCAATGGCGGAGAGAGTGGGATTCGAACCCACGGACCCGTTCACACGGGTCACTCGATTTCGAGTCGAGCGCCTTCAACCGGACTCAGCCATCTCTCCTGATTTTGGCAAAAAACCTGGTTAACAGTTCTGCGCATTCTTCTTTTAATAAGCCTTCTTTTACCTCAACCTGGTGGTTAAACCAGGGTGCGCGTACCAGGTCCATAATTGATCCGGCTGCTCCTGCTTTAGAATCCCTGGCTCCAAAAACCAATTTCCCCAACCGGGCGTTAACCATAGCCCCCGCGCACATGGCGCACGGTTCCAGAGTACAGTAGAGAACTGCATCATTGAGACGCCAGTTTCCCTTTACCTGAACGGCTCTTTGCAATGCCAGTATCTCTGCATGAGCTGTTGCATCGTTTAATCGCTCTTTTTCGTTATGTGCCCGAGAGATAATTTCTTCGTTAACAACGACAACTGCTCCCACCGGGATTTCACCCTGTTTATAAGCTTCCCGAGCCAAACAGAGCGCCTCTCGCATATAGTCTTCATCCCTCATACAGGGGTTCACCGCCAAATGGTGCGCCCGAAGGGACTCGAACCCCTGGCACACGGTTTAGGAAACCGTTGCTCTATCCTACTGAGCTACGGGCGCATGTTTTCCCTTTATCTTTAACATAGTGGCGCGCCCGCAGGGATTCGAACCCCGGACCTCCAGATTCGTAGTCTGTTACTCTATCCAGCTGAGCTACGGGCGCATAAACTATTCTTTTAATACTCCCCTTAAGGGATATTGTTTTTAATAAAAGTGGCGGAGAGAGAGGGATTCGAACCCTCGAGACAGGTTTTAGCCGTCTACTCGCTTAGCAGGCGAGCGCCTTCAGCCTACTCGGCCATCTCTCCACACAATTTTAATCAGCTTTTCTATTTTAACCTATTTAAAACATACTTGCCAGAGCAAAATGGCGGAGGAGGTGGGATTCGAACCCACGGAACCCGTAGAGGTTCAACGGTTTTCAAGACCGCCTCCTTCAACCGCTCGGACACCCCTCCTGAGCTTCTATGCCCAATGCAAGGGAAAGTATATCACAGCCCCTATTGTCTTGTCAACCAAACAGCCTTCTAGATTCCCTGCCTGGAAATTACTCCTATCCCGCCCATATAGGGCCTAAGGACTTCAGGTACAACAACGGATCCATCCTTCTGCTGGTAGTTTTCCAGAATAGCTGCAACTGTCCTCCCTATAGCTACCCCTGAGCCGTTTAAAGTATGCACATACTGCAGCTTTGCTTGGGGAGCAGGTCTATACCTGATATTGGCCCTCCGGGCCTGAAAATCTTCACAGTTGGAACAAGATGATATTTCCTTATAATCATTATAGCCAGGCATCCAGACCTCAATGTCATAGGTTTTTGCGGACGAGAATCCCATATCCCCGCTGGAAAGCAAAACTACCCGGTAAGGGAGCTTCAGTTTCTGTAAAACTGCTTCGGCATCCTGGGTAAGTTTTTCTAATTCATCATACGAAGTCTCCGGTTTAACTATCTTGACTAGCTCTACTTTGTTAAACTGGTGCTGGCGGATTACGCCCCTAGTATCCCGGCCGTGCGACCCTGCTTCAGCCCGAAAACAAGGAGTATAGGCGGTAAGGTACAGCGGCAGATCGCTATCGTCCAGTATTTCTTCCCTGTACAGGTTGGTCAATGGTACTTCTGCAGTAGGGATCATATACATATCGTTGCCTTCTATTTTAAACATATCTTCAGCAAATTTCGGAAGTTGGCCCGTCCCCACCATACACCGGGCAGCCACCATAAAGGGCGGCAGGATTTCTTGATAACCATGCATCTGGGTATGAGTGTCCAGGAAAAAGTTTATAATAGCTCTTTCCAATCTGGCACCCAGCCCTCGGTAGACTGTAAACCGGGCACCAGAGAGTTTAGCTGCCCTTTCAAAATCCAAAATATTTAGATATGGCCCAATATCCCAGTGCGCCCTAGGTTCAAAGTCGAATACCGGAGGCTCTCCCCACCGCCTGATTTCTACATTGCTCTTTTCATCTGCCCCGATGGGTACAGAATCGTGAGGAAGATTGGGTATATTCAAAAGAGTTTTTTCGATTTCGGCTTCAACCTTTTTAAGTTCTTCATCCAAAGTTTTTATCTTTTGCCCAACTTCCTGAACCTGAGCCATCAAAGCTGAGGCATCCTCCCCGGCTTTTTTCATTTTTCCTACTTGCTGAGAGGATTCGTTACGGAACTTCTTTAGTTCCTCAACCTCTGCCAGTATTTCCCTGCGTTGACGATCCATAGCCAAAAACCCGTCCAGAGCACCGGATAGCTGTCTTGCTTGCAGCTTTGCTTCCACCCGTTCTGGTTCTGTTCTGATAAGTTTTGCGTCTAACATGCCGGACCTCCAACAATTATAATCGAAGTAATTTTGGCTTGCTTAGAATTCCATCCACTTTGCTTAATTCAATTAAAACCTCTTCTTCAACCTTATTATCAACATTGACGATCATAATCGCTTCTTCGCCCTTTGTCTTACGGGCTACTTTCATACCCGCAATATTAACCCCCTGGTCTCCCAATAATGTAGCAAAGGGCCCGATTACCCGGGGACGGTCTTGATTCTTGACTACCAGCATATATCCCTCCAGGGTGCTTTCCGTTTCAAAGCCATTTATTTCCACCAAAGCTGGTTTCCGGGCTCTGGTTAGAGTGCCTGCTACTTCCAAATCATGCCCTTTGTTGAAAATCTTGGCGGTTATTAGGTTTTTGTACCTTTTGGGACTCTGATCTTCCTTGGTTACATAAATTTTAATGCCTCTTTCTTCAGCCATAAGCTTGGCATTAACATAATTTACTTTTTCCCACATTACCGGTTCTAAAAGCCCTTTGAGAAATCCAACGGTCAGCATTTCTGTTTCATTCTGGCTGATGGGTCCGCTGTAAGTTAACTCCACTCTATTAACAGGTGCTTTTTCCAACTGGTAGTATATATTGCCCAGTTTTTCTGCCAGAGTAATGTAAGGCCGCAAATAATCCAATTCTTCCCCCAGCATGGTAGGCAAATTTACTACATTGGGTACAATGTCCCCCTTGAGTGCTTTTATTACCTGCTCAGCTATGTTTTCTCCTACCCTTTTTTGTGCTTCAAAGGTGTCTGCTCCCAAATGGGGCGAACAAACCACCTGCTTAAACTCAAAGAGAGGATTTTCAGTAGCAGGTTCTACCTCAAACACATCCAGCCCCGCGCTAGCTACTTTGCCGCTTTTTAAAGCCTCTACCAGCGCTGCTTCTTTAATGATCCCTCCACGGGCACAGTTTACTACCCGAACTCCGTCCTTAGCCATATTAAGTAGTCTTTCATCTATCATGTGCATGGTTTCTTCATTTCTGGGTGTATGCACAGTTATAATATCGGCTTGTTGAACCA
This sequence comes from Syntrophomonadaceae bacterium, assembly GCA_050949885.1. Taxonomy (GTDB): domain Bacteria; phylum Bacillota; class Syntrophomonadia; order Syntrophomonadales; family Syntrophomonadaceae; genus JBMNGO01. Next base: position 252,972 of record JBMNGO010000002.1, read on the forward strand.
GTTCTTCTAAAGTTTGACACTTTTCTACTCCAAATCGTTCAAATCGCTCATCGGCAATATAGGGATCATAGGCTATGACTCTCATATTAAAGGATTTAAGTCGTGTTGCTACCATTGAGCCAATTCTGCCTAAACCCACTATTCCTACCGTTTTTCCGTAAAGTTCAGTGCCTCTAAAAGGTTTTCTGTCCCAGATTCCGGCTTTCAGAGTCTCATTGGCCCAAGCTGTATTACGCGCCGATGACAATAAGAGACTTATGGTTTGTTCAGCAGCGGAAATAGTGTTGCTGTCAGGAGTATTGGCTACAATAATACCATACCGGGTACAAACATCTACATCGATGTTGTCAATCCCGTTTCCTGCTCTTCCCACTACCTTTAGTCTCGTACCTTTACTTACCAATTCCTCGTCCACTTTTGTCACACTACGGACAATTAGGGCATCATACTGGTCAATAATTTTCAACAAATCTTCCCTTGAAATACCATCGCAATAATTCACTTCCAGCTCTTTGCGCAGCAGGTCTAAGCCCTCTTCTGCAATTCTTTCCGTTACTATTACCTTTTGTTTTTGCACCGATAATGCTCCTTTCCTCAACCCTTGGTCAAACGGCATGCCACCGGGAAATATATTCCTGAGCTTTTCCTACTCCCTTTCCTAAAGTGATTGGGTGCCCTATCTTTTGTAGCCCAATCTCCATAGCTGCTATTACTGAGAGTAGATCTAATTCCCTTACATAACCTAGATGTCCGATGCGTATAATTACATCATCCAGGCTCTGCTGCCCTCCTGCCAGGGCAATATTAAATTCGTCCAACATATATTTTCTTATTTTATTGGCATCTTTTTTCCCAGGAGCCACAACTGCCGTAACGGCAGGGGAAGCCACTTCATCCTGGGCCAGTAAAGAAAGTCCCATTTCTCTTACTGCACTTCTGACCATGTCTCTATAGTTTTTATGTCTGGCCAGGACCTTTTCTAAACCTTCCTCAAATAACATTTTTAATGATTCCTGCAACCCATAATAAAGAGATATGGGGGGAGTAAAGGGGTTTTGGCTCTTTTGCAGGTACTGCAATCCTTTAGTAATACTCCAGTAGAATTTGCGGTTAGTACTTTTTTTATGAATCTCCAGGGCACGATCATTAAAACCTATAAAACTTAATCCGGGGGGGATCATAAAGGCCTTTTGTGACCCGCTGACAACAACATCCACGTTCCATTCATCCATCTTTAAATCCATAGCCACCAGCGAACTTACAGCATCGACTATAAAAAGGGCCGGATGATCTCCCATGGCTTCTCTGATTGCTTTGACATCATTAAAAACTCCGGTGGACGTCTCATTATGAGTAATTAGCACTGCTTTTATCTCATGTTGGCTGTCTTTCTTCACCCTTTCGGCGACTACATTGGGATCAGCCGCTTCTCCCCAGGGAAAATCGAGTTTTTCTACATCTGCTCCAAATTCTTGTGCTATCTGGGCAAATCTGTCTCCGAATACTCCAATGGAAATGGATAAGACTTTATCCCCTGGAGAGATAAAATTTACCACCGCTGCTTCCATGGCTCCTGTTCCAGAGGCAGGATAAATTAAAAGATGTCCTTTGGTTTGGTAAATTCTTTTTACATTTTCGGTGACCTCATTTACAATAGCCATAAATTCAGGGCCCCTGTGATTTACCAATGGTTTACTCATGGCCCTAACCACTCTTTCGGGAACAGGTGTCGGACCAGGGAGTAATAAATACTGCTCACCTATCATTTTTATAGCCTCCTTCAAATTTGTATTTATATACAAAAAACTCTCGCCCTGATTAGGGACGAGAGACCTTTCCCGCGTTGCCACCCTTGTTGGTTATTAAACCCGCTCAATGGTTTTAACGGTACCACCGATCCTGTTTGTTCACAGTCTGCTCCTTGGGTGGATTCAAAGCCTCCTACACTGATTCGCACCAACCACCAGTTCTCTTTACTAGCTTCGGCTTTTACTAATCCCTTTCATCGCATTTGCCGCTTATTAAATTTGAGGTTTATTATATAATACGGTAACCGGTTTGACAAGAAAATATCGCTCATTATACAGTATTTTTTCTGCTAATGGCATGGCCTATTCTAATATCTGGTAACTGCTCGTAGTTACCGGTGCTTTTAGGTTGTCCAAAACTCTTTCCAGTAATACACCGTCTCTTTCCGGGTATCGATATCCATAGCTGGCCCTTATGGCCTGGGTAATAAATTGCACAGCACGGTCAAGAGCTAGCGGTAAGCTGTCACCCTTTAACATGCTTCCAAGTATAACGCTGGTAAAGCCATCACCGGTTCCTGGAAAATGCGCAGGAATATAATCGCATCGTATTTTCCAGAATCTCCCGTCTTCCTTGTCATAAGCAACTACATTGGTGCTTTTGGTAGTTTTTTTATCAGGAACACTGGTTATAATAACAATGCGGGGTCCCATGGCAGACAACTCCAGTAACCATTCTTTTATTTCCTGGTCACTGATTACTTTATATTTTTTTTCTAGGAGAAATACTGCTTCGGTAAAATTTGGTGTTATTAGGTCAGCTCGAGAAATGAACGAACGCATCTTATAAACCATCTCGTTATTCATAGTCTGATACAGTTTACCATTATCCCCCAACACGGGATCAATTACTATGAATGGTTCATCAGATGCAGCATAGACATCCATAAAATGAGAAATAATATCTATCTGCCGGGGGGATCCCAGGAATCCGCTGTATAAACAATCAAGCTTTACGCCCAGCTTTACCCAGTGTCCAATGTATTCTTCCAAATGATCGGTTAGATCGATAAATTTATAGTCTGTAAAGCCTCCTGTATGTGTTGATAATATAGCTGTAGGTACAGGACATACCTGGATTCCCATGGATGATATTATGGGTATTATTATTGACAGGGATGTCCGGCCAAAACCAGACAAATCGTGAATAGCCGCCACTCTGGTTATAGGTGAATTCATTATCCATCTCCTTTTATTCTTCTTTTTCCACTCTAAACCCGGCTATCCCAACAATATGATCATCAGCAGGAAGTCTCATTAAAAGAACTCCTCGGGAGTATCTTTTTTGCTGGGAAATATCATCTACCTGCAGTCTTATTACGTTACCTTCTGCTGTCAGGATAACGACTTCTTCCTCGGGCAGAACAGTTTTAAAAGCCACTAAGGATCCATTCTTGTTGGTTATTTCAATTGCTTTTAAACCCTTTCCCCCGCGGTTTTGTTCTTTAAACTCTTCTATACGGGTTCTTTTGCCGTAGCCCTTTTCTGTTACTAAAACAACTTCTGATCCCGGCCGGTATTTATCAATACCTATTACTGATGCATTTTCATCTAGAGTAACTGCTCTGACTCCGGCTGCTGCCCTCCCCATTTCTCTCACTTGTTTTTCGTTGAAGACAATAGCTTGTCCGGTTGAGGTAGCTACCATAATTCTATTGTCTTCTTTTACCTTGATAACTCCCACCAGTTCATCATTTTCCTTCAAGGTAACTGCTATTAATCCTTTTCTCCTGATGTTTCTAAACAATTCCAGGTTGGTCTTTTTTATGACCCCTTTCCGGGTTATCATCATCAGATCGTATTGCTTGTTGAATTTGCCGGCAGCAACCATTGTGGTTACTTTCTCTTCTCCCTGGATGTCCACAAAATTAATTATTGGCATCCCCTTGGCCTGCCGTGAAGATTCAGGAATCTGATAGGCCTTACAGGAGAAAACCCGCCCTTTGTTGGTGAAGAAAAGAACATCGGACAGCACGCTGGTTACCAAAACACTCACAGCTTCATCCTCAGCCCGGGTAGTTGTCGAGCTGACTCCCTTTCCTCCCCGTTTCTGAGCTCTGTATCCTTCAAGAGGCTGACGTTTGATATAACCCCGCATACTGAGAGTAATCATCACATCATGATCTTCTATAAAATCTTCTTCTTCTAGCTGAGTAATTTCCGGACAAATTTCGGTCCTTCTTTCATCACCGTATTTTTGTTTTATCTCCTTTAATTCCTCTTTTATTATCTCCAGAATTCTTTCTGGTTTGGCCAGTATGTCGTTAAGATCGGCTATTTGAGCCAATAAAGCCTGGTATTCTTCTTCCAGTTTGCTCCTTTCCAGCCCGGTTAATTGTGCCAGTCTCATGTCCAAAATGGCATTAGCTTGGATTTCGGTCAGGTTAAAACGTGATATTAGTGCTTCCCGTGCAGTTGGCCGGTCGGGACTATTTCTAATCAAATCCACAATTTGATCCAAATTGTCCAAGGCTATTTTTAGCCCTTCAACAATATGGAGCCGCTCCTGGGCAATTTTCAACTCATACCGGGTTCTTCTGATTGTTACGTCCTGGCGGTGTTCAATATAATGCTGTAAAAAATCTTTTAGATTGAGAATTTTGGGCTGTCCATTAACCAAGGCCAGCATGATTATTCCATAGCTTTCTTCCATCTGGGTCTGCTTAAGCAGCTTGTTAGCAAGTATCTCAATATTTAAATCACGTCTGGCTTCTATTACAACTCTAATTCCCTTGCGATCAGATTCATCCCTAAGGGCTACGATTCCCTCAATTTTTTTATCCCTTACCAATTCGGCAATTTTTTCTACCAAACGGGATTTGTTCACCTGATAAGGAATCTCATCTATTATTATTGAATTCCCGCCATTTTTTCTTTGTTCAATATGGTACTTGGCTCTAATCTTAATAGTGCCTCTTCCAGTAGTATAGGCCTGTTTTATTCCCTCAGCTCCCATAATGATCCCCCCAGTAGGAAAGTCCGGCCCGGGAATGGTTTCCATAAGTTCGTCAACAGACACTGCTGGATTATCAATGAGCAAGATTAAACCGTCAACTATTTCCCCTAAATTATGCGGGGGGATATTAGTGGCCATCCCTACGGCTATTCCCGATGATCCGTTTATCAGCAGGTTAGGAATGCGTGCGGGCAAAACCTGGGGTTCCTGCCGGGTATCGTCATAATTGGGCCGCCAATCAACTGTATCTTTGTTAATATCTTTCAGGAGCTCTGCAGCTATTTTGGACATGCGGCTTTCCGTGTAACGCATAGCAGCCGCCGAGTCCCCGTCTATTGATCCGAAATTTCCATGCCCGTCTATTAAAGGATATCGCATGGAGAAGTTTTGAGCCATTTTAACCATCGTATCGTATATAGCTGCATCACCATGGGGATGATATTTACCCATGACTTCGCCGACTATGTTGGCAGATTTTTTATGTGGTTTATCATGAGTCATACCCTGATCAAAAAGTGCATACAAAATGCGGCGATGAACGGGTTTTAACCCATCCCTGACATCAGGAATAGCCCTGGATACGATAACACTCATGGAGTATTCCAGAAAAGATTTCTTTACTTCCTTGCCAATGTCTACTTCCAATACTTTCTGCCCTATTGTATTCTCAAACAAATAATTCACCTCGAAACTCTATACTAAATATCCAGGTTCACAACATATTTGGCATTTTCCTGAATAAATTCTCGTCTAGGCTCGACATTTTCCCCCATTAAATCGGAGAAAATTAAATTTGCTTCATTGGCGTCCTCTATGGTTACCTTTAGCAAGCTTCTGGTTTCCGGGTTCATGGTGGTTTCCCATAACTGCTCCGGATCCATTTCCCCCAGACCTTTATATCGCTGTATGGTCCATTTTGTACCTGACTCGCTGATGAATTTATTCATTTCCTCTTCACTGTGGAAATAATGAATCTTATTTCCCTGTTTTATTCCATAAAGGGGCGGCTGGGCGATATAGATATACTCATTTTCAATTAATGGCCGCATATACCGGTTGAAGAAGGTTAGCAGAAGAACTCTAATATGTGAACCATCAACATCCGCGTCGGTCATAATAAATATTTTATGGTAGCGCGCTTTGGTAATATCAAAGTCCTCGTCTATTCCGGTTCCTATGGCTGTTATCAGAGATTTTATTTCTTCGTTGGAAAGGATTTTGTCCAATCTGGATTTTTGCACATTGAGAATTTTCCCTTTTAAGGGAAGTATAGCCTGGAAATTTCGGTCTCTTCCCTGCTTGGCGGATCCGCCGGCAGAATCTCCTTCAACAATATATAATTCTGATACTTCCGGGTTGCTGTTGCTGCAATCAGCCAGTTTCCCGGGCAGGCTGGTGGATTCCAGAGCATTTTTTCTGCGGGTAAGTTCCCGGGCTTTTTTTGCTGCTTCGCGAGCTCTTCGGGCTGAAATGGCCTTTTCCATTATCTTTTTGGCAATGGCTGGATTCTCATTGAGATAGTCTCCTACATGCTCGTTAACAGCACTTTCCACAATCCCGCGAATAAAAGTATTGCCCAATTTTGTTTTAGTTTGTCCCTCAAACTGGGGTTCCTTAACTAAAACGGAAACCACCGCCGCAAGTCCTTCGCGAATATCTTCTCCTGAAAGGTTGACATCGTTTTCTTTCAAATACCCATTTCTTTTGCCAAAATCGTTAATCAAACGAGTTAATCCATTTTTAAAGCCTACTTCATGGGTGCCCCCTTCCTGGGTTCTGATATTATTGGCGAAAGAATAAATATTTTCCGTATAGCCAGTGTTATATTGAAGAGCCACATTAACAATAACGTCATCCTTCCGGCTTTCGAAGTAAAAAGGGTTGGTATCTATTGTTTCTTTATTTTTATTAATAAAAGACACAAAATCCTTTAATCCTTCCGTGTAATGAAAACTGATTTTATAAGGTTCCGGTCCTCTTAGGTCATTAAAGTCGATTTTAAGCCCCTTATTCAAAAAAGAAAGTTCTCTCAACCTCTGGATTATTATTTCTCTTTCAAATACCGTTTCCTCAAAAATTTCCGGGTCGGGCAAAAAATAAATGGATGTCCCTTTTTCCTTCGTTTCCCCGATTTTTTCCACACCTGTAACCGGTCTCCCATTTTTGTAAGTTTGCTTAAAAATGTAGCCATCCCTTTTGACGGTTACCTCAAGTAGACTAGATAGGGCATTAACAACAGATAAGCCTACACCGTGCAGCCCACCCGAAATATTATATCCGCTGCCTCCAAATTTTCCGCCGGAATGAAGAGTAGTCATGATTACTTCCAAGGCCGGCAGATTCATGGATGGATGGATATCAACGGGAATACCCCTTCCATTGTCGGTTACCAGTACTCCGTTATTTTCCAGGAAGCTCACTTCTATAAAATCACAGTATCCGCCTACTGCTTCATCAATACTGTTATCAACAATTTCAAAAACCAAGTGGTGCAATCCTCTAGGACCGGTGGAGCCAATATACATACCGGGTCTTTTTTTTACAGCTTCCAGTCCTTCTAAAACTTGAATATTTGCAGCATTATATTCGCCTTCAATTTTATTCACTCTGTTTAGCCCTCCTTGTAGTGGCTCAGTGACCTTCTATACAGGGTAATTGAAGAAATCGGAGAAAGGTAAACCTTTTTATCAGTTATCAATAATGTTTTTTCTTTTCCGAGTTCACTGATATTTACCAGTATTTTGTCCAGCCTTGCATTGTCAATAATATCTTCCAAGTCGTTGGATAGTGAATTTTCAATATTAATAATGGCAACTATCTCCCTAGCAGGAATTACATAATTATTTCCCAGGTGAATATACATAATATCTCCTTTCATTCCAGCCGGCCTTGGTTAACCGTCGATATTTTTATTCCTGGCAGATTTTTGGAATCGATATTAACCGAAGTAAGGAAAGTTTGAAAATGGGCATTACTTAGATATTTAATTAACATATCTTTTTTTGGTCGGTCAAGTTCTGCTAGTACTTCATCCAATAATAGAACAGGATAAAAACCCATTATTTTCCGGAAAGCAAAGAGCTCGGCAAGTTTCAAAGTAACGGCAATATTGCGTTGCTGCCCTTGTGATGCATAAATTCGAGCTGGTTGACTATTTAGATATATATTTATATCATCCAGGTGAGGCCCCACCATAGTTTTCTTTTTTTCATCTTCTTCTTTTCCTATCATTTCCAATTGCTTTTTTAGCATATCGCGGAGAATTTCCATGTTAATTTTACCATTCTCAACGGGAAAAGAAAGGGCGTATCTGATTTTAAGGTCTTCTACCTGATCATTGATACTTTTTTGTACTATTTGGGCAGCTTGATCTAGTAGGTTTACATAGTTAATTCTGGCTATAATAATACTGGCAGCCTTTTCAACGAATATTTCATTTATAATATTGAAGGTTTTAGTATAAGCTTGGTCCCTTTTTAATAATAAATTCCTCTTTTTTAGGATTTTTGTATATTTCTCTATATCAGCATTAAATTGGGGAGATATCTGCCTTAAAGCAAAATCCAGGAAATTTCTCCTTTTTTTTGGTGTTCCCTTAACTAAATATAGATCGTCTGGAGTAAAAATGACCACTCGCAGACGCTCGGGATGTTGGTGGGGCTGTTTTTGTTGATTTATCTTAAAAATCTTTCCCTGCTTCTTATAATAACTGAGATTACTGGTAAAATCTCTGTCGTCAATTTTATAAGTAATTTGTATAGTAAAACTATCCTTATTTACTTCAATAAAATCGTCGTAAGTTCCGCTGCGAAAAGAAGATCCAGTGGCGTTTACCAAAATAGCTTCGAGAATATTAGTTTTTCCCTGAGCATTACTACCCTGAAAAATGTTCAATTTAGAAGCAGGGCTATACGAGATATTTTTGATGTTTCTAAAGCGGTTTATTATCAATTTATTAATTTTCAAGCTCTTTGGAAACACTCTCCTCAATTACTGGTTCTAAGAGGTACTAGAATATATAAATAATTATCCTTATTTGGATTTAAAATCATGGCTGGGCCTTGGGAGCTGGAGAGTTTTATTACTATTTCCTCACATTCTCCGCTCAGTAATTTTACTACATCCAAAAAATAATTTGTATTAAAAGCAATTCTTTGTTCGTTTTGGCCTTCAATAGTCACGTTTTCTATTACTTCCTTTATTTCACCCATAATATCCGAATAAGAATTTATTATTACTTCATCTTTTCCAAGACTAAATTGAACATGTTGTATTTTTAGTTTATCATCAGTAGGCATTATTCGTGCTCTTTCAAGAGTTTCTTCTAAAATCTGGCTTTGGATTATTATGGTTGTATTAAAGGAAGAAGGAATAACTTGATCATAATTAGGATATTGCCCTTCTATTATTCTTGATAAAAGTAAGAAATCTTTTTTCACAAAGAAAACATTGTTTTGACTGTAACCTATTGTAATCTCTTCTTTATTATCGTCTAAAAGCCGCAGCAATTCACTTACTGTACGGGAGGGAATAACAAAAGATAAAGGTTTTAAATTTTGTTCCGCCAAATTATAGATGTAATAAGCCAGACGATGGGTATCTGATGCTACTATTCTAAGACTCCCATTTTCCTTTAGGTCAAATAAAATTCCTGTAAAAACCTGCCTAAAATGTGTTACAGCAGAGGCAAAAACTGTTTTCTTAAGGGCTTCCCGTAATATATATTGAGGCAGGGATACAAATTTCTGCATATTAGAAATAGGTAAATCGGGATATTCGTAATCCCTGTAAATATTAATGGCCCCAGAAGAACGTCCATAGGTGATATTTAATTTGGAACGTTCATAATTGAGATTCACATTTATTTTAGAGTCGGGCAGTAATTTGATATAGTCGGCAAAATAATGAGCATTTACAAGCACTTTACCTTCTTCAATTATCTCAACGTTAGTATTACTTGCTTTAATACCAATTTCCATATCAGTTGCTGTCATTGTTAATCCTTTATCAAAGGTGGCCTCTATTAAAAGGCCGGAAAGGATAGGAGTGGTATTTCTGGTTGAGGCCGCCCGATAAACAGCTGTCGTTAAGGCTGAGAGTTCTTTTTTTTCAATCACAAATTCCATTCAAAAAACCTCCAACTTTTATATGTTTTAAGGTTATTTTTTTTATTGATTAACATATTAGCAGTAATAGTAGTAGTACTGTGAAAGATGGGGAAAAACAAGAAAAAAAACCTTTTTGATTATGTTTGAGACGTTAATAAACCTGTTATTTATTATTTTATATAACTTGGATCAATTTTTTTACATAATTCCTCGATAATTGATGCAAGCTCTTCGTTATCTTGAATATCTTTGGCAATTTTATCGTTGGCATGTATTACTGTAGTATGGTCCCTTCCTCCAAAACAGGAGCCAATATGAGGATAGGAAGCATCAGTAAATTTTCTGCATAAAAACATGGCTATTTGGCGAGGTTCGACTAGCCGCTTATTTCTCTTTTTTGAATTAATTTCTTTTACATCAATCTTGTAATGGGAAGCAACAATTTGTTGAATTGTCTCAATAGATACCTTTTTTTGGGGTGGTGATGGTAAAATATCCTTTAATGCTTCCGTTGCTGTTGTAATGTTTAATTCTTTTTTAGTAAGGGTAGTGTAAGCTACTAGCCTTATGAGAGCTCCTTCCAGTTCTCTGATGTTGGATACAATATAATTGGCTATGTAGTCAAGTATTTCATAAGGAATATTAAGATTGTCCATTTGGGCCTTTTTTCTTAATATAGCCACTCTGGTTTCCAGATCGGGAGGTTGAATATCTGTTATTAAGCCCCATTCAAATCTAGAACGCAGGCGGTCTTCCAGTGTGGGGATATTTCTTGGTGGGCGGTCACTGGAAATAACCAATTGTTTATTGGCTTCGTAAAGGGTATTAAATGTATGAAAAAATTCTTCTTGAGTTCTCTCTTTTCCTGCCAGAAACTGAATGTCGTCAATCAGCAATACGTCTATATTTCTGTATTTATTCCTAAACCCGGAGGTGTTATCGTCACGAATTGAACCGATAAGTTCATTGGTAAATTGTTCTGACGACACATAAGTGACTGTGGCTTTGGGATTTTTACTTAGAATATGGTGACCAATAGCTTGCATTAAATGGGTTTTGCCCAAGCCTACCCCGCCGTAAATAAATAAAGGATTGTAAGCTTTCGATGGTGATTCAGCGACTGCGTAGCAGGCTGCATGAGCAAAATGGTTGCTGTTTCCTATAACAAAGGTATCAAAAGTATATTTGGGGTTTAGAGTGAGGTTAGACAAATTATTTTCAGTAACAGGTTCTGTGGTTAATGCAACCGTTAACGGTTGATCAGATAAATGGTTTAACTTCTTATTAATCAAAGAAAGATAACGTGATTCTATCCATTCTTTAGTAAGAGAATTAGGCACGTTTATATACATAATATGGTCATTCGTATACTGGTAACTGAGCATAGAAAACCAGATATCAAAACTGGTTGATCCAATTTCATTGCGAATTTCATTTAGCACTTTATTCCACAAAACGGAATATTGGTCAGACATTTAGCTAGTCCCCCTGTTGAATATGTGGAAAGATATTTAAAAATATGAAAATGTCCTGTTGATATGTTGATAACAAAAATGGTAAAAAGCTGTAATCATGAATATTATCATAACAGAATAAGACTGTTTTTTGAAGTGTTAAAAAACCTGGTATTATTGACATTACTGGGGTGAAAAAATATAATTATAAGGTGTTTGCATCACATTAAGGAGGATGTACAAAGTTATGAAAAGAACATTTCAGCCTAAAAATAGGCAGAGAAAAAGAGAGCACGGTTTCAGGAAGAGAATGGCTACAGCCGGAGGAAGAAAAGTCATAGCCAACAGGCGAAGAAAAGGCAGAACTACTATTTGTGCATAGGTCGTTAAAGCGGCCTTTTTGTTTTTAAAACGAGGGGCTTTTTGGATGCTTAAAAAAGAATTTAGAATAAGGAAGCCTAGAGACTATAATAATATATACAGATATGGTAAAAAAATACCAGGTCGGTATATAATTGTTTATATTAAAGAAAATTATGGAAAAATTAACCGATATGGAGTTGTAGCCAGTAAAAAAGTTGGAAATGCAGTAGTCAGAAATAAAGCCAAGAGGCAAATCAGAGAAATATTAAAAAAATATAGTGCAAGGCTTGGGGATAGCTCCGATATAGTAGTGGTAGTGCGAAGAAGTATTAGCAAAGGAGGATTTAGTGATATCGAAAGGGATTATGTATCTGCTTTAAAAAAGGCTGGATTATGTTAAAAACAGTATTCATTTATATAATAAGAGCTTACAAAAAGGTTAGTTTTTTTAAACCTCCTGTATGCCGTTATTATCCTTCATGTTCTACTTACTCCCTGGAGGCTATAGAAAAATATGGAGTTATAAAAGGAGGATGGTTATCAATAAAGCGAATTCTTCGATGTCACCCTTTTCATTCCGGAGGATATGATCCTGTGCCGTGATAAAAGAGGGATTTATATAGCCTTATTATTTTTTGCAAACGGGAGCATATTTTTTTAAGTGTTTTCATTTTAAGGAGGTGAAAACCTGCTGTCGTTAAACATTTCGATAAGCAGGGTTTATTTTGTGGCAGTCTTTTGTTCAATGGTTTGCACAGGTAATTGACTATCTTTATGGTGTAACCGTTTCCATGGGAGTACCCAATTATGGTTTAGCTATTATTTTTATGACTATTTTGATTAAATTGGTCATGTTCCCCCTTACCCAAAAACAGATGAAGTCCATTAGGGGAATGCAGGAAATACAGCCAAAGCTTAAGAGGATTCAAGAGAGATATAAAAATGATACTCAAACCATGAACCAGAAAGTTATGGAAGTGTATAAAGAGCACGGAGTCAATCCTTTTGGGGGCTGCCTGCCTTTACTAATCCAGATGCCTATTTTTATTGCTTTTTACCAATCCCTATATCGATTTGATTTTAAAGTAGAAGCTCACGCAGCTTTTTTATGGATCCCCAATATAGGCGCCGCTGATCCCTATTATATCCTGGCTATATTGGCTGGCCTCACTACTTATCTACAGCAAAAAATATCCATGGTTAATATCGCAGATACTACCCAAAGGACCATGCTATATATGATGCCGCTTTTAATGGCATGGATAGCAGCTACTATGCCGGCAGGCTTACCGCTCTATTGGATTGTTTTTAATATTTTAGGTATTTTTCAACAGCTTTATGTTAATAAGAGTTCAGCAGCCCAGACCGCTTCAGGGATTGCTGTTCAACCACAGCCAGAAATAATCAACCAAAAGGCTGATGGGCCTGTGGAGGATGAAGGTTCAACTTTTGAACAGGCAACAAGGAGGGGCAAAGGAGGAAAGAAAAAGGATGGAAATCCACACAACAGAAAAGAAAGGAAAAAGCGTAGATGAGGCCATAAAATTGGCATTGGATGAATTAGGTTGTGAGATTGATGATGTTTCTATTGACATCATTGAGGAGCCAGCTAAAGGACTGCTAGGGATTGTAGGAAAAAAGCCAGCCGTTGTAAGAGTGTCCCTAAGGGACAAACCAGAAAAAGAAGTCTGTCAGGTTTTGGAAAGTTTACTAAGCAGAATGAAGATAAATTATAAAATTGACCGGGCTGAATGGGATGGCCGAAATGTGAGAATCAATATTATTGGGCAGGATGTGGGGCTGTTAATTGGTAGAAAAGGCGAAACACTGAACGCCATTCAGTTTATTATTGGTTTAATTATCAATAATAAAAGACAAGATAAAATCAGGGTAATTCTCGATGTGGAGAATTATAGAAAGAAAAAAGAAAAATCTCTTGAGGAACTTGCACTAAGGTTATCTGATAAAGTAAAAAAGACTAAGAAGAACGTGGTAATGAGGCCGATGAGTTCCCAGGAAAGGCGAATTGTTCACACTATATTACAGGGTGATCCAACTGTAACTACTTATTCCATGGGAGAGGAACCTAATCGTAAAGTAGTGATTTCTCTTAAAAAATAAGTAATTTTCGGCCCGTAAGGGCCTTTTTTTATATGACGGTAAAATTCCCAGTACTGGGTAATATATAGATGGTCTTTCTCTTTGCAGTTCTTTATTATTAAAAAAAGTCAAAAGGAATGTTGAGTCATGATAACTGATGATATTGCCGCCATATCTACCCCTCCTGGTGAAGGGGGAATTGCCATTGTTCGGCTGAGCGGTTCTGGCGTGATAGGTAAAGTTGAAAAAATATTTGAACCCTTTGATACGACCGTAAAACTATCTAATAAAAAAGGTTATACGTTGACTCTAGGGTGGATTACCAACCCAGATGGCGAGAAAATTGATGAAGTATTGATTGGTCTAATGAGAGGTCCCAAGAGTTATACCGGAGAAGATGTGGTTGAAATCAACTGTCACGGAGGAACCCTGGCTGCCCATAAATGCCTGGAAAATGTATTAAGGCAAGGTGTTCGGATTGCCGAACCCGGGGAGTTTACTAAAAGGGCTTTTTTGAACGGGCGCCTGGATATTTCCCAGGCGGAAGCAGTAATTGAAATAATAAGGGCAAAAACCGAAAAGAGTCTCAAACTGGCTATGAATCAAATACTGGGGAAGACAAGCCTATATATAGAAAAAATAGAAGACCGATTGATCAAACTAAACGCCATGGTTGAAGCTAGCCTTGATTTTCCAGATGAAGTGGGAGATATCAGTTATTATGAAGCTGAACAAGAACTAAAGGAAATACTTTCGGGTGTGGAAAAAATCCTGGAGGCTGCAGAAAGAGGAGAAATCTATCGTGACGGAGTAAAAGTCGTTATTTGCGGTAAACCCAATGTTGGCAAATCCAGCTTAATGAATGCCCTGGCCAGAAAGGAAAAGGCTATAGTTACTAGCCAGCCGGGAACTACCCGGGATATAATCGAGGATTACATAAATATCCGAGGAATACCAGTTAAATTAATAGATACGGCAGGAATTAGGGTTACGGAAGATGAAGTGGAAAAAATAGGGGTGGAAAAATCCCAGGAGGTTATAAGGGAAGCCGATCTAGTAATTTTCTTATTGGATATGGGAACCGGAATTACCGCAGAAGACCTGGATGTTTTCCAAAGCATTGAGAATCAAAAGAAAATAGTATTGGTTAATAAGGAAGACCTTGAAAAAAAGAATATAACTGAGGAAGAACTAGGAAAAATGTTTTCGGGGGTTGCTGTAATCCGGGGATCAGTTAAGGAAGAAGTCGGTTTGGATGATTTAGAGGCCACTATCGAAAGGATGATCTTGTCTGGAGAAGTAAAAGATGACCAGTTGGATGTAATGTTTAATTTAAGGCAGAAAAATCTGCTGCTGAGAGCAAGAGGGCATTTGCAGGATGCAATTAAATCTTTGCAGGTAGCGCCCTTGGATTGCCTTGGGGTTGACATATGGGGTGCCCTGGAGTCAATAGGCGAAATAAAGGGCAAGAACCTTAAGGAAAATGTAATTGATCGGATATTCCATGATTTTTGTATTGGAAAATAAACAAGTTCAGGAGGAACCAATGATTTACCAGGCAGGAAAATACGATGTGGTAGTAATCGGAGCCGGACACGCCGGATGTGAAGCAGCTCTGGCTTCAGCTCGAATGGGATGTAGTACCCTACTTTGTACCATGAGTATGGAGAGTATAGCTTTAATGCCTTGTAATCCCTCCATAGGTGGCCCCGCTAAGGCACAGTTAGTGAGGGAAATTGATGCCCTGGGGGGAGAGATGGCAGTTAACATAGATAAGGCTAATGTACAAATGCGCATTATTAATACCGGCAAGGGACCCGCTGTGCAAGCTTTAAGGGCTCAGGCCGATAAATATGAATACCAAAAGGAAATGTTTAAGACCCTTTTAGCCCAACGCAATTTGGACATTTTGATGGCTGAAATCGAGAACCTGGAAGTGGCAAACGGTAAAATTGCCGGGGTAATAACAAAAACGGGCGCCAAGTTTGGATGTGGGGCGGTTGTTGTATCTTCGGGTACTTATTTAAAGGGAAGAATAATAATAGGTGATATTACATTTGATGGCGGTCCGGGCAATCAATTTCCAGCCACTAAACTTTCGGAATGCTTGCAAGGCCTGGGGTTTGCTATGGGACGTTTCAAGACCGGAACTCCGCCTCGTATTAATAAAAAGACCGTGGATTTCTCTAAAATGATAGAGCAGCCAGGGGATGAGAGACCATTAAGGTTTTCCTTTATTTCCCCTGAGCCTAACCGAATGCAGTTACCTTGCTGGCTAACCCATAGTACTAAAGAGACCCATAAAATTGTCATGGATAACATTTCCCGAGCACCCATGTTCACAGGGATAATAAAAGGACGGGGACCTAGGTACTGTCCATCTTTCGAGGATAAGGTGGTGAGGTTTTCCCATAAAGACTCCCACCAATTGTTTGTTGAGCCGGAAGGCCGAGCCACCGATGAAATGTATGTTCAGGGATTGAATACTAGCCTGCCGGAAGATGTGCAAATTCAGGTATTGAGGAGCATTCCCGGCCTGGAGAATGTAAAGCTAATGAGAACCGGCTATGCTATTGAGTATGATTATGTTGTCCCTTCACAGTTAAAACTTACCCTGGAAACCCGGCAGGTGGAGGGCCTGTTTACGGCTGGACAGATTAATGGTACCTCAGGTTATGAAGAGGCAGCTGGACAAGGATTAATTGCCGGGATAAATGCTGCTTTAAAGGTGCAGAATAAAGACCCTTTTATTCTGAAAAGAAGTGAATCCTACATAGGAGTCATGATCGACGATCTGGTGACCAAGGAAATTGATGAACCGTATCGCTTGCTTACATCCAGGGCGGAGTATAGGTTGCTGTTAAGGCAGGATAACGCTGATTGGCGGCTAACTGAAAAAGGCCGGCGGATTGGATTGGTCGATGGCCGCAGGTGGGAAATTTTTAATGCCAAAATGGATAGTTTGATTAAGGAAAAAGAAAAACTCCAGGAAAAAAATTTTTCACCGCAAAATGCAATAATCAGTGAATTCTTGGAGGAGAAAGGTAGCGCGGTTTTGCGTGACCGAGTATCTTTATGGGAACTGTTAAGGCGTCCGGAAATAAAAATAAACGACTATGTACATAGGCGGTGGATAGAAGAAATCGATTTGGATATATTGGAACAACTGGAGATTCAGGCCAAATACGAAGGTTATATTAGAAAACAGGAAGAACAGGTTAGACGCTTTGAAAAGCTGGAAAACAAACTAATTCCCCCTGATATAAATTATGACGAGGTAATTGGTTTATCAAACGAAGCAGGGCAGAAGCTTAATAAATTTCGGCCTTCCTCCATTGGGCAAGCTTCCAGAATCGCTGGTGTTAATCCGGCTGATATAAGTGTGTTGTTAATTTACTTGGAAAGAAAAAGAAGGAAATGAAGGAAATAAGTGGAATATAAAATAGCAAGGTTTAAAGAGCTTTTGTTAAATGAAAACCTAAGACAGAACCTGGTAAGCAGAAAAACCACCAGGGAGGATTTACAACGGCATATTGAGGACAGTCTGGCTATTGCCCGATTCTTGAATTTAGCCGGGCAAAAAATTGTTGATATTGGTTCGGGAGCAGGTTTCCCCGGTTTAATATTAGGAATGGCCTTTCAGGAAATTGAATTGGTTCTTATTGAATCTGATCAAAAGAAGAGCTTTTTTCTCCAATCGGTGATTAGCGATTTGGGAATTAATAATATTTCGGTAATTCCTCAGCGAGCAGAGGAAATTGGCCGCCACAATATATATAGGGAATCTTTTGATTTGGCTATATCCAGAGCCGTAGCACCCATTAATGTCTTAGCTGAGTATGCTATTCCTCTTTTAAAGGTGGGAGGGGAATTAGTTCTTTGGAAGGGGAAGAGTTTCCAGGAGGAAATTGATAAAGCTAAGCAAGCCTTAGAAATTTTGGGGGGGGAGTTAAAAAGAGTTGAGGAGTATGATCTGGGAGATGAAAGGAAAAGGGTTTTAGTTTTTATAGGAAAGGTAAAGCCCACTGCAAAAGGCTTTCCCCGGCGGACTGGGATTCCGGCCAAAAGGCCGTTATAGGAGGTGTTGGATCTTGCTAAACCGGCTGGAAAAGATTTTTGGCAAGAACGGTAACGAGGTGATAACCAAAATACCGATTGACTTAATTGAACCCAATCCATTTCAGCCCCGAAAAGATTTTAGCGAACAAGAGATTATTGAACTTGCGCAATCGATAAAGGCCTATGGCCTTATTCAGCCTATTGTAGTCAGAAAGGCTAAGGATCGATACCAAATTATTGCAGGCGAGCGGAGATTTCGTGCCTGTCGATGGTTAGGGTTAAGAGAAGTAGCGGCTATAGTTCAGGACATTAATGATGCTAATGCTGCAGCCATATCACTGGTTGAAAACTTGCAGCGCAGGGAATTAAATTATTTTGAAGAGGCTACTGCATATATGGTATTGATAGAATACTTTGGCATGACCCAGGATGAATTGGCTAAGAAGATTGGTCGTAGCCAGTCGGCCATAGCCAATAAGTTAAGGTTATTGAGGTTGCCGGAAGAGGTTAGAAATATGATCGCCCCTCAAGTAATCAGTGAAAGACATGCCAGGGCTCTTTTAAAGCTTAATTCAACTGATATGCAGGCAGAAGTGGTTAGACAGATTTATGAGCGGGATTTAAATGTTAAAGAAACAGAAGAACTGGTCCAAAGTCTAAGTCAGAATAATATGCCCCGGATGGTGAAAGATAGAGAAGAAGGGCATCAGCACGTATCGTTGATAATTAGAGATGCCAGGATATTTTTGAACACCATAAAAGAAACGGTTAGGAGAGCCAGGCAGACAGGGATTAATATTTCTATAATAGAAAAGGAAAACGACGATGAATATGAAATTTTAATTAAAATTGGCAAGGAACGGAGAGCTAACAGCAGACAGGCAAAATAGGGAAGTGGTTTACATGCGGTGTGAACCGCTTTTTTTTTTGTGCTTTTGGGTTCAGCAGCAAGTGATAAAATTAAGAAGGAATTCCTTGTTAATTAAGAGAATCTATTTCAATAGTTTCCGAAAGGAGAACAGTTGATGACGAAAATTATTGCCATCGCCAATCAGAAAGGCGGAGTGGGGAAAACTACTACGGCCATTAACTTGGGGGCCTGTATCGCCATGGAGGGATACCAGGTATTAGTTGTTGACTGTGACCCTCAGGGGAACGCTTCGAGTGGATTGGGTATTAACAGAAAAGTGTTAAAAAGCTGTATTTATAATGTTTTGGTTGATGGTTTGCCCGCTGATCAGCATATTAAAAAGACCAAGCTAGCCAACCTGAATGTTCTTCCGGCCACTATTCAATTGGCTGGGGCAGAAGTTGAACTGGCGGGTAGTCCAGGACGCGAAAAGGCTCTTAAACGTGCTCTTGAGCCCATTGCTTCTCGATATAAGTATATTATTATTGATTGTCCTCCTTCACTGGGGCTGCTTACCCTTAATGCACTCTCTGCTTGTGATTCGGTTTTGATTCCCCTGCAATGTGAATACTATGCCCTGGAAGGGTTAAGCCAGTTGATGGATACGATTGTTTTAGTGCGTAAGAGGCTTAATCCTGCTTTAAAAATAAACGGTATAGTCTTTACCATGTTTGATGGCAGAACGAATTTATCCATCCAGGTCGTAGACGAAGTGAAAAAGCATTTTAGAAGAGAAGTGTATAAGACTATTATTCCCAGAAACATTCGGTTAAGCGAGGCGCCCAGTCATGGGCAACCCATCATAACTTATAATCCACGCTCCAGGGGTGCCGAAGTTTACCAAGAACTGGCCATGGAGGTGATTAAGCGTGGCTAAAAGGGACAGAGGGTTAGGGAGAGGCTTGGATGCACTTTTTTCCCAGCTTGAGCCTGATGGAACCGAGAATATTATTAAACTGGAGCATTCCACCATCCATCCAAATCAAAACCAACCTAGGAAGAAGTTTGACGAGGAATCGTTGAGGGAATTAAGCGAATCCGTAAAAGAGCACGGATTGCTCCAGCCTATCCTGGTACGCCCCCGGGACCATGGGTATGAAATAATTGCCGGAGAAAGAAGATGGAGAGCGGCAGGGCTAGCCGGAATGGAATTAGTACCGGTTATTGTAAAAGATATTGGTGACGGAGAGGCGGCGGAAATTTCTCTTATTGAGAACTTGCAGAGGGAAGACCTTAATCCTGTTGAAGAAGCACTGGCTTATAAAAAGATGATTGAAGACTTTGGATATACCCATGAAGCTGTGGCTAATCGAATTGGAAAGAGTCGTACCCATATAACCAACACCATCAGGATTCTTAGGCTTCCGGAAGAGGTATTAAGAATGATAGAGGATGGGCAGATTTCGGCTGGACATGCCAGGAGCCTTCTGCCTCTGGCTGATGCTGAACAACAGTTGGCAGCGGCACAAGAAATAGTTAAAGGGAAAATGTCTGTTCGCAAAAGTGAAGAAAAGGTTAGAAAACACAGCAAGAGAAGGGATCTAACTAAATCTGCCGAAATAATCCAACTAGAACAGCGACTGGAAAGATACCTGGGGACCAAGGTGGAGATTATTATGAATGGAAAGGAAGGGAAAATTGATATTTACTTTTACAGTGATGAAGACCTGGAGAGATTGATGGAATTGATGGGATTGATGGGATTGTAATTAATACTCTTGTTTCACGTGAAACATAGGCTATAAAAGGGGATTGATTTAACTGGGGAAAATGCCCAACCAATAATGCGCCACATGAAACAAGAGCCAAAAGCCGATTTACAAAAAAACTTTGAACATGATATTATATATCATACAATATGGGCGTATTGCCAGCATTTACTAGAGAAATCAAGGGGCGGAGCATGAATTTTGAAAAAAGGCGTAAAACAAACAATGGCCGCTTTACTTTTATCCTTATCCCAAGTATTACTGGTACTCCGATACAGCTTAGCCTACCAAGAAAGTACTTGCAGTTTTTGATTGTTGCCGGAGCCCTGTTCATTGCTGCATTTGTTATTGTAACCTGTCTTTATTATGGGTGTCAGACAGAATTGCGCCAGGTTTATCTTTTGAAGCAAGATAACCAAAAAAAAGAAGAGACTATTCAATTAATGAACGAAGAAATTAATAGAATAAAACAGCAACAGGTTGACATTGAGAGCAAGCAGCAGCAGATTAAACAGTTAATGGGGATAAAAACAGAAGCTAGTATAACCCCTTCCCGAGGAGGAGAAGGGGGAGTTGATCTTAAACAGTTACACATGTGGGGAGAATCAAATTTCGATACACTGGCTACTGTTCAATCGATAATAACCCAACTGGATTATCAGGAAAAAGAACTGGATCAATGGCTCGCCAAGGTCAACCAAGAAGCTGAATACTTCCGCAGTTTGCCTAACCAGTGGCCTGTGGAAGGAAGTATAACATCTCCTTATGGCTGGAGAAAAAACCCCTTTGGTGGAAGCCTGACCAGTTTTCATAATGGCATTGATATTGCTAATAACGTGGGGACACCAGTCTTGGCAGCAGGTGACGGTGTAGTAATTAGTGCCGGATGGCAGGGCGCTTATGGGAAAATGGTGGTAATTGACCATGGTTACGGGATAAAAACCAAATATGGTCATAACTCATCAATAAAGGTAAATGTGGGGGATAAAGTGAAAAAAGGGCAGGTAATAGCTTTGCTTGGCAATACTGGGCGAAGTACTGGGCCACATGTGCATTTTACAGTTGAAAAAGGCGGCAATACCCAGGACCCTTTAATATATTTGCCATCCAGATAATATGGGAGATTAGATGATAATATGGGAGTATTAGGTATGATTAAAAAAAATAACGGTAGCTATCAGGGCATTGAAAGTCTTATTCCTTCAGGAGTTGAGATTAAGGGAGACATAATAGCACAAGGATCAATACGGCTGGATGGAATTTTGGAAGGGACTTTAAATATTAAAGGAGATTTGGTTTTGGGTAAAAATGGCCACATAAAAGGTCAAGTGTTTGCAACTAACATAATCGTAGCAGGTACCATTGAAGGCCACATAACTGCCCAAGGCCGGGTAGAACTCACTTCTACCGGAGCCATGATTGGTGACATTATTACCAATACTATTACCATTGAAGAAGGCGGCATGTTAGAAGGTACCTCCAAAATGATCCGGGAAAAACCAACTCAAGAACAAAGCTAAAGGATCACCTCGGAAAGCACTTATTAAGGCTGAATTGACATTCAGCCTTAATTTATTTATGGATGGTTTTACATAGCAAATAATTTTGCTTCTAGCTACATTCCTGATTAAGCTTTAGTTTTTCTAACCGGAGATGGGCTAAAAAAAGGGATCTGACTATAACCTCAGCCATCTGATACACTATGTATAGCCGGGTATTTTGCAGAACCATATGTTCCAGCATACCTCCGCAGTTTACTACCCCAGAAATGTGAAAGTCCCCCACCGGGGGCAGGACTTTTTGCAGGGCTGTACCGGGTCTAATGCTGCCCTCCTTTATGTTTATAAAGCCAATACGGTGGGGCTTTCCAAGGCAAGCATCTATAGCGACAATCAGCGGGCTTTTAAAATCCCGGTTGATTTCCCCTATCACATCTCCCAAATTAATGGCGTGGGCGGGATTTTCCAGAGTACCGAATATATTGGCCCGGGGAAGCAATCCTTTTAATAATGTTCCTACCAGGGGCCCCAAACAATCTCCCGTGGCTCTGTCCGTACCTATACAAAGGTAGACTGGCTCTCTAGAAAAATCGGGAACTGTTTTTGTTATCAGGGAGACTATAGCCTGTTCCATCTTGGCCAGACAACCAGGCTCTTCATAGTGATACGAATAATCCTCCTTTTGGAAATACTCGCTTATGGGCCGCAAAGAAACCCCTCCTAAATAATACTGTTCGTTATATTTATTGTGACCACTGGGAATATTTTTATGCTGTATTTAAGAATAAACAGGAATAATTATGAAATAGTACGGTGTATTCGGATAAGGGGGAAAAGGTTACGATAAAGGCAAGGCTTATGCTAGTGATGGGATATTTGGGAGCAGTGGTAGGGGCGGGGTTTGCTTCGGGGCAGGAAATTATGCAGTTCTTTGTGAATTTTGGGATATATGGCTTCACAGGGAGTATGATGGCTACCTCATTATTTGCGTTATTGGGGGGGCTCTTGTTGTATACTACGCACAAGTATAAGGTTTATAATTATCAGGATCTCCTGGGATGTTTGTTGGGCCGCCGAATGGGAAAAACCATTGACAGCATGATAGCTTTATTTCTTTTTCTAGGTATTAGCACCATGCTGTCAGCCAGTGGGGCAGTATTCTCTGAGCATTTATATCTTTCCAAATATTGCGGAGTCTTCTTAGCCTATGTCCTGATTATGGTATTTCTGGCCACAGGAAAGAACGGGCTAATTTTCTCCTACAACCTTCTGGTACCAATAAAATTAGTCTTCTTGCTATTAATAACTGGCTATGCGGCAATAATTATGGAGGTGGACAAGGTTGACAGACTAACAACTTATACAGCTTCGTCAGATGCTATACTTTGGCCTGTTGCCGCCCTTTTATATGTAGCTTACAATTTTGCCCTGGCCATGGTGGTTTTAACTGAATACACCTCGGTTTCCAACCCCCGCCATGGGATAATGGGAGCCATGTGGGGAGGGCTGGTTCTGGGAGTTCTAGTAATACTATCTTATCTGTCCCTTAGTAAATACCTTCCACAAATTGCGCAATACCAAGTGCCAATGTTGTATATTACTGGGAGGATTTCTATAGAGGTTAAGGCAATCTATTCGTTGGTTTTGTGGGTGGGAATATTAACCACAGCCTTTGCCAATGCTTATGGCTTCGCACAGCGGCTAGCTAGATTAACCGGATTAAAATACCAGGCCTGCCTTTTTGCAAGTGTAACCCTGGCTTTACCATTGGCCACCCAAAGCTTTTCCAGCTTAGTAGGAAAAATCTATCCGCTGTTTGGCCTGCTAGGATTAGTAATTGTGGGGGCTTTAATAACTAAGCCAACAAAAGACATGTTAATACAATTGTATTATAATATAGGCAGCCATAGCCACCCCAGGAGGTAATAAATGGAAATAATGAGAAGAATTCCATCTGTTGATGATTTACTCTCTATGTCACCTTTACAGGAGATTTTGGAAGAATATCAGAGAGGATTTGTTGTTAGTCTTGTCAGACAGGCGGTGCAAGAAGTCAGAGATGAAATACTAAAGGGCGAAAAGGACTATGAAAAAATTGATCTCGCTTCACTTATTGTTGGTAAGGTAAAGGGAAAATTGGAACGCATAAAAGCAGGAACTTTACGCCAGGTAATTAATGGGACGGGAGTGGTACTTCATACCAATTTGGGAAGAGCTCCCTTGGGGTATAGAGCAGTAGAAAAGGTACAGGAAATGTCTTGCCGATATAATAATCTGGAGTTTAACCTGAAAGAGGGAGAAAGAGGTTCCAGGTATGAGCATGTGGAGGATTTATTGACCCTTCTCACCGGGGCTGAAGCGGGATTGGTGGTTAATAATAATGCTGCTGCAGTATTGCTGGCATTGACTGCGGTGGCTAGACAGGGGGAAGTAATCGTCTCCCGGGGCCAGTTGGTGGAAATCGGGGGCGCTTTTCGCATACCTGAAGTAATGAAACTGAGCGGTGCCCAACTGGTGGAAGTGGGGACAACCAATCGTACTTACCTGGATGACTATGCCAGAGCTATTAACGATAAAACCACTCTGCTTTTTGCTGCTCATACTTCCAACTATAAGATAATTGGGTTTAGTCAGGAAGTAGAACTGGCTTCGCTGGTAAACCTGGGCAAAAAACATAGCCTGCCGGTCATGCAGGATTTGGGGAGCGGAATTCTACTGGAACTAACCGAATGGGGACTTAAAGATGAACCAACTGTGCAGCAATGTGTAGCATCAGGGGTGGATATTATTACTTTTAGCGGGGATAAACTGTTAGGAGGACCCCAAGCGGGTATTATTGTAGGGAGAAAAAGTTTTATTGAGGCAATGAAGAAAAATCAGTTGCTAAGAGCCCTGCGGGTAGATAAGCTTACTATCGCAGCCCTCGAAGAAACCCTTATCCAGTACCTGAAAAACCGGCCGGAAAAAGAAATACCGATTTTACGCATGTTAACATCCTCAGATAGTGAGCTGTATCAAAGGGCAGAAAGGCTATGTTCTTTGCTAAGGGATGAGTTAAAAGGAAGTGAAATGGTGGACCAACTTCAAATGGTACATTTAGAGGACATGGTGGGAGGAGGAGCCTACCCAGCGCTAAGCCTTCCCGGGTATGGGGTACAGATAAAATTTAACCGTATAAGCTTGGAGAAAGCAGCAGAAACTCTAAGGTTAATGGATCCAGCCATTGTAACCCGGCGCAAAGGAGACACCATGCTAATAAGCGTAAGAACGCTCTTCCCGGAAGATCTGCCTATAATAGCTAAATCCCTTGCTAAAATCAGTAAAGAGCATGGGCCGGATGGGGAGCAACCTGGGAGGTGAAATATTGAAGCGAGTCATAATCGGTACCGCAGGACATATTGATCATGGCAAAACCACCCTGGTGAAGGCCTTAACAGGAATTGAAACGGACCGTCTCAAGGAGGAAAAAAAGCGGGGAATATCCATAGAGTTAGGGTTTGCTCCGTTCCTGCTACCAGATGGGCAAAGAGCCGCCATTGTTGATGTACCAGGGCATGAGCGCTTTATAAAACAGATGCTGGCCGGTTCCTCTGGCATAGATTTGGTTCTTTTAACCATAGCCGCAGATGAAGGTGTTATGCCTCAGACACGAGAACATATGGATATTATAAATCTGCTGGGAGTAGAAAAAGGTATAGTTGTCATAACCAAAAAAGATCTGGTAGACGAGGAGTGGCTTTTTCTTATTCAGGAAGAAATTCGGGAATATCTGGCTGATACTATTTTAAAGGATGCTCCGATTATTCCTGTGTCAGCTTTTACAGGCGAAGGGATGGACGAGTTAAAGCAAATGATGAGCGACCTAGCCCAAAATGTTGTGGAAAAGCCGGTCTTCGGACAAGCACGGATACCTATAGACAGAGTATTTACCATGCCCGGTTTTGGAACCGTTATTACAGGAACTCTTTGGTCTGGACAAATAAAGGTTGGGGATACTCTGGAGCTAATGCCGGGAAAACGGCTGGTTAAGGTTAGAACCCTGCAGGTGCACAACCAAAAGGTTGACACTGCCTATGCAGGGCAAAGGGTGGCGGTAAACTTACAGGGAATAGAAGTAGCGCAAGTGGATAGGGGTTTTGTGCTGGCTTCGCCGGGATTGCTAAAGCCTGCCCGCCGCATCAACACCAGGTTTACTTTGCTCAAATCCGCCCGGCGTCCATTAAGAAACTGGAGCCGCATAAGATTCCATTTGGGAACCAATGAAACCCTTGGGAGGCTGGTATTGCTTGATCGGGAGGAGTTAAAACCAGGACAGGAAACATATGCTCACATAGTATTGGAAACCCCCATTGTTTGCTGCAAAGGAGATCCTTTTGTAATACGATTTTATTCTCCTCCAGCAACAATTGGAGGCGGGCGGGTTATCGAAGAATATGCCAGCCGCGCCAAGCGTTATAATTCGGAGTTGATCAATCATCTAAAAATTAAAGAACGAGGATCCCTTGAGGATCTCATCCTGCAGCAGATAGAGCTCTATCCCCAGAATATTCTTACTATTGAAGAGCTAGCCAATAAAACAGGAGCGGCCAAGGAGGAGATAGTTGAAAAAATATCCTTACTGATTAAGCGGCAAAAGGCCGTAGAGATAAAAAGAGGAGAATACATCAGCAAGGTCGGTTTGGATAGTATCATTAGTACCATCACTGCCCAGCTGGAAAAATACCATAGAGAATTTCCGTTGCGGCAGGGATATCCGCGGGAAGATATACGCAGCAGATTTTTTAGCTGGTTAAATGTCAAGGAATTTAATAGCATATTACAATATATAGAAGAAAATCAGGGTCTGGTATGTATCAATAATCACCTGAAGCTGGTTACTCACAGCCCTCTGCCTGGGACCCAGGAGTTGCAGCTGCTGACTAAAATTATGGAAAAATTCAACGAAAATATGTTTTCTCCACCAACATTGGAAGAAATTAAAAAGGACTTAGCCGTAGAAGATGACCTATTCGAAGAGTTAATATATTATTTAACTGACCAGGGAAGCCTGATCAGGGTAAAACAAGAGGTGTGGTTTTCCACCCAGGCGGTGGAAGAAGCCCGCAAGCGGCTGGATAATTACTTTGAAAAGGAGCAGGAATTGAGTTTAGGTACGGCTCGTGATCTGTTCGATACCAGCAGAAAATATGCACTGCCATTAATGGAGTACTTTGATCGGACTAGGTTTACCCGGAGGGTAGGGGACTTACGAGTTCGATCCAACTAAGAGAGGGAAAAAACAAAAAAATTTTAAATAGCAGGACTTACAAGGTAAATACCGAATCAAAAAATGATATAATAGCCACGGTGTTTTATTTTGGGATGGTAATTATCAATCAAGATGTTAGTATGTCTTAGACAGACATATTAAACATAAAAAAAGAGGAGGTAAAGAGATGAGGGCAAACAAAAAGCTGACACTCCTTGTGCTGGCCTTATTCCTGATTGTTGCGATTGCTGGCTGCGGAGGGAAAGAATCCGATCAGCCTGCCAAGGATGCACCCATTTTGGTAGGAATCAACTGTGAACTCTCCGGTGCTGTAGCAAGTTACGGAACCAATGCCAAGGATGGTGCCGTGCTGGCGATTGAGCAGGTTAATGCGGCTGGAGGAGTGTTGGGGAAACAACTTAAGGAAGAGATTAGGGACTGTAAGTCTGTGGCTGATGAAGCCATGGTAGTCAGTGCAGCATTGGCAGGTGAAGGAATTGTTGCACAGATTGGTCCTTTGACCAGTGGAAATGTTCAAGGAGCAACCCCGGTAATGTTAGAAAACCAGATACCTCTAATTGCTCCTGCGGCAACCGCAGTTAATGTTACTGTTGACGAGAAAACTGGGGAAACCCTTGAATATATTTTTAGAGTTTGCTTCATTGATCCTTTCCAGGGAACCCTGATGGCCCAGTTTGCTGCTGAAGAACTGGGAGTCAAGACAGCCGCTATTTATGGAGATGCTTCCAGTGACTATGCTAAAGGGCTGGCAGAATACTTTAAAAAGACCTTTGAAGAAAAAGGCGGCACAATAATAGCTGAGGAAGGCTTTGTCAAAGGGGACCGGGATTTTAAAGCTACCTTGACCAAGATCAGAGGGCAAAACCCTGAATTCATTTATGTACCAGGTTATTACGAAGAAGTAGCTCCCCTGATTAAACAAGCTCGCGACCTGGGAATAAATGTACCTATGGGTGGATGTGACGGATGGGATTCTCCTGATCTGGTGGATGTAGCCGGTGCCGAGGCCCTGAATAATACTTATTATACCAACCACTATTCCGCGCAGGATACCGATCCCAAAGTGGTGGATTTCGTCAAAGCTTATAAGGAAAAATACGGAAAAGACCCAGATGCTTTTGCCGCCCTGGGATATGATTCAGTCCAGCTGCTGGTAGCTGCTCTTAATGCTGCCGGGGAGGCTGATCCTGTGAAGGTAAAAGATGCTCTGGCAGATATTACCGATTTTGAAGGTGTAACCGGCAAAATGAGCATCGACGAACAACATAACCCTGTAAAAGCTGGAGTTATTATTGAATTCGTTGATGGTAATCAGGTAATGAAGACAAGAATTCAGCCATAATGATAAAAATGGGGGGATTCCCCCCTTTTTATCTGTAAGATGAAGGATGTGGCAATTTTGCAAGAATTTATGCAACAAATGATAAATGGATTATCTCTAGGATCAATATATGCCCTGATTGCACTTGGATATACAATGGTTTATGGAATTATTATGTTAATCAATTTCGCCCATGGTGATATTATGATGGTTGGTGCATATGTAGGGTTTTTTTCTATAGCTGTATTAGGCAACAATGTCGTGGTGGCTATGTTATTTGCCATGGTGACCTGTGCGGTTTTGGGAGTACTTATAGAAAAGATTGCCTACAAGCCCCTCCGCAATTCTACTAGAATTGCCGCCCTTATTACAGCTATAGGGGTATCACTGTTTCTGGAATATACATTTGTGTTTTTATTCACTCCGCAGCAGAGAATTTTTCCCCATGATGCATTCCCGGCTGCCAATTATAATGTCCTGGGATTAATAGTATCTAACAAAGATATCTTTATTTTTATTTCCGCTGTAATTATTATGATAGTTTTGCAGTTTATTATTAAAAAGACCAAGACCGGAAAAGCTATGCGGGCTGTTTCCCTTGATAAAGAGGCCGCCGTTTTAATGGGCATCAATGTTGACCGGATAATATCTATTACATTTGCCATAGGATCGTCCATGGCTGCAGCTGCCGGTGTAATGATCGGTTTATACTACAACACCATTAATCCCCTTATGGGAATAATTCCCGGACTCAAGGCTTTTGTGGCCGCTGTACTGGGTGGGATTGGACTGATTCCCGGAGCGATGGTGGGCGGATTTGTTATGGGAATATTGGAAACACTGGTCAGCGGATATGGAAATAGTATGTACAGGGATGCCGTGGCGTTTGGAGTGTTAATTCTGATACTGCTAATCAAGCCTACCGGGCTGTTCGGAAAAAATACCGGTGAAAAAGTGTAGGTGAAATTATGGAAACAAAAAAGACAAGTATAACGCAGTTTATTATACAGGTAATGCTTTTAGCGGCACTTTTCACCCTGGTGCAGTATTTGATCAGCGCTAATATATTGAAGCAATACTACCAGATAACCCTAACGTCTTTATGTATTAATATAATATTGGCGGTTAGCCTCAATCTCATAAACGGGTTTACCGGCCAATTATCCCTGGGGCACGCTGGATTCATGGCGGTAGGAGCCTATGTAGCTGTTGTGTGCACTAAACTGCTGGGGTTGCCGTTTATGGTGGGATTAATTCTGGGATGCTTGGGGGCAGGATTGGCAGGGTTTATTATCGGGGTACCTACTTTGCGTCTCAAAGGGGATTACCTGGCTATTGCAACTTTGGGTTTTGGAGAAATAATAAGAGTGGTTTTGCAAAACATAGATTATGTGGGCGGACCAGCCGGCATGGGAGGTATTCCTAAAGAAACCACATGGCTGATCCTATTTTTGGCTACCCTTGTTACTATTATTGTAATTCAAAACATTATGAACTCCAGTTACGGCAGAGCCATTGTCTCAATCCGGGAAGACGAAATTGCGGCAGAGATTATGGGGATAAATACTACCAAATATAAGATAATAGCCTTTGTTATTGGGGCATCTTTCGCAGGCCTAGCAGGGGTTTTGTATGCACATTATTTTTATATTATTAAACCGGAGACCTTTAATTTTCTCAAATCCTTTGACATTCTGGTAATGGTGGTTTTGGGAGGGTTGGGCAGTACCACGGGGGCAGTCATTGCAGCCACATTTATTACCGTATTAAATGCCGCCTTGCAATCATTTCCGGCTATTAGGATGATTATTTATGCCTCCATTCTAATTTTGGTAATGATATACCGTCCCCAGGGGTTGATGGGAAATAGGGAACTGACAAGAAAGACTCTTTCCGGATTTTGGGGAGGAAGAAATGAATCAGCAACAGAATCTACCACTTCTAAAAATAGCTAATTTGTGCAAATCTTTTGGCGGGTTAAGTGCCCTGGTCAACTTTGATTTTGAAATCAGGCCCAAAGAACTGATTGGACTGATAGGCCCCAACGGAGCAGGGAAGACAACCGTTTTCAATCTAATAACCGGCGTTTATACTCCTGATGAAGGAGAGATCGTATTTAAAGAGGAAAATATTTGCGGACTGGCCCCCTATAATATTTGTCAAAAGGGAATTGCCCGTACTTTTCAGAACATTCGTCTTTTTAAAAACTTAAGCGTTATTGATAATGTAAAAATAGCGCTTCATAAAGACGTTCCGTATAAGATGACTGCTGCCGTATTTCGGCTGCCTGATTTTATCCGAGGTGAGGACAAGATTCACAGCGATGCCATAAAGTACTTGGAAATATTTGATCTGGCCCATAAGAAAGATGAGATAGCTTCCAGCCTTGCCTATGGTGAGCAGCGGCGTTTGGAAATTGCCCGGGCTCTGGCGACTCAGCCTCGCTTATTAATACTGGATGAACCGGCGGCAGGAATGAATCCCAATGAAACCCATGATTTAATGGAATTGATTCGTTGGATCAGGAATGAATTTGACCTGTCAATACTATTAATAGAACATGATATGTCTTTAGTGATGGGGGTGTGCGAACGGATTTATGTTCTGGATTATGGACAGGTAATAGCTCAGGGGATTCCGGAAGAAATAAGAAACAATAAGAGGGTTATTGAGGCCTATTTGGGGGAGGAAATTTAGCAATGCTGGAAATAAAAGATATAGATGTATACTATGGTGCAATTCACGCATTAAAAAAACTGTCCTTGAACGTGGATCAGGGAAGTATTGTTACCCTCATCGGGGCCAATGGGGCAGGGAAAACCACGACCCTAAAGACTATTTCGGGACTTATCAGGCCCAAAAGTGGCACCATAAAATTCAAAAATACTGACATAGCCAGAACACCGCCGGAAAGAATTGTTGGATTGGGCATTTCCCAGGTTCCGGAGGGAAGAAGGGTATTCTCTTCTTTAACCGTAATGGAAAACCTGGAGATGGGAGCCTTTTTAAGGAAGGATCGCCAGGGGGTACAAGAAGATTTTGAAATGGTCTTCAGCCGATTTCCACGGCTGAAGGAACGGCGTAAGCAACTGGCCGGGACCCTCAGCGGAGGGGAGCAACAGATGCTGGCTATTGGAAGAGCGCTTATGGCCAGGCCTGAATTATTGCTGATGGATGAACCATCAATGGGTTTAGCGCCTCTTCTTGTAAAAGAAATATTTGAGATAATCAAAGATATAAATGAAAAAGGCACGACTATTTTGCTGGTTGAGCAAAACGCCCATATGGCGTTATCAATTGCGGATAAGGCTTATGTTATTGAAACTGGCGAAATTGTATTAACCGGTACGGCCAAAGAGCTCATGAACAGTGATGAAGTTAAGAAAGCTTACTTAGGAGGATAAACCACTAGTAATACAGGAGGGGAGGGTTTCCCATGAAGGTATCTGAACGTATGTCCAGAAACGTAATTACTGTTGACATGAATACAAGTATGACTGAGGCTTTCAAAAAACTTAAGGAGAACAATATCCGACGTCTTCCGGTCATGGATAAGGGTGTTCTAAAAGGCATCATTACCCTTACCGATTTAAATCAAGCATCTCCTTCTCCGGCCACTTCCCTGAGCGTACATGAATTAAATTATATTCTGGCCAAAACCAAAATAAAAGATTTGATACCTAAAAACCAGCGGCTTATTACCATAAAGCCTGATGAATATATTGAAACCACTGCTAAGATTATGCGCCAAAACACTATAAGCGGCCTGCCGGTAGTGGATGATGATGGGAAACTGGTGGGAATCATTACCGAAACAGATATTTTTGATGCCCTGGTCGAGATCCTGGGAGTAAAAAAGGCCCATAGCCGAATAGATATCTACGCCGAGGAGAGAATAGGCAGCTTGGCAGAGATAACCGGTTTGATCGCAGCCAAAAATATGAATATCTTAAATGCGGTTGCTTATTTTTGTGAGGCCAAAAACAAGTACAAAGTAATCCTGCGTTTAGAAGAGCTGGATTGCGCTGAAGTTGTCAATGAACTGAAAGAGCATGGTTATGAAATCGAATCTGTTCTGGTGTGGGAGAAACCGGATAAATAATCTCCCTAAGAGGATTTAGCTCACTAATTTGACAATAGGGGCTTTAGGTTTTATACTCATTTGGGATGTAGTGATGGAAGCGGATCGGTCCTGGTGGGCTGCCTGGACTTCAAATCCAGTTGGGCGTCAGTGATCCTGGCGTCGGTGAGTTCGATTCTCACACGCTTCCGCCATACAAAAACTAATTTGCCGGAGTTCCCGGCTATTTATTTTTTCTGTTATTGTCATAACAAACAGGGTTAATGCCAAGATCCGCATAAAAAAAGCCACTATCCCTGGCTTGCTTTCCCATTTCTGAGCTTCGGCATTTTATTGCGGGAGGCTTTTGTTGAGTTATCATAACCCGGGACAGTTTATAGATATTCTTTCCCCTCAAAATCTTTGGTAAAGTCGAATAAAGATAATCATTTGATTATTTTGGGATAAATAAAATTATTTCCCGGGAAATATCTACAAGAAAGAAAAAGTATTAACAAAAATCAAAAGGAAATTGCTAGACGGAGTCGACAGATTTTTTGGCAGCAAAACATTTTAGCATTAGATAAAGTAAAATAGTGACTCCCAGAAGAGTTAGTACAAGACGTGCATCCTGCATTCTAACCAAACAAAGGCCCAGGCTGGTGTAAAGAAGGGCTGAAGGCAGTTTGCCGATAGCTGAAGAAAAGAAAAAGTTCCAAAAAGATACCCCTGATATGGCGGCAGCAAGATTAATTAACGGGGTGGGAACCACGGGAATAATGCGAGCAATAACAATGCTCCAAAAAGCAGTGCTCAGTTTATGATCGGTTACACTCCGCCCCAGACGCTTTTCGATCCTTTGAGCTAACCAGTTGGCACCACAGTACCTGCATATCCCATAAGCGATACAAGCACCGCAAAGTGCTCCTACCCAGGATAGAAAAAAACCCAGGAAAAAACCAAAAATTACGCCTCCAGCTGATGCAAGAATTATGTAGGGAAAAATGGGGACAATGGCTTGGATTACGAAAATTACAAATGCCACCGCCGGGGCAAGCATGCCAAAGTTTCTTATATAAACGCATAGATCAGTGAGGGTAAAGGATAATTGACTTAGAGACGGAAACTCCATCTGGAATATCACCTATTTCTAAAGAGGAATACTATCTTATTGTATATCAAAATTCCTGGATTCTAAACCTAGATCTTTTAAGTTATACCCATATTTAGGGAAAAATTATCGTTACTCTCTGTTATAATGTATATAAAAATTTAGGGTGAGCATATGCAATTTAACTGGTTGGATGGTCTAATAGCTCTAATATTAGTGATCAGTGCAGTATCAGGCCTGCGCCGGGGTTTTATGGAAGCCATGGGGAGTATTGTAGGCATAATTGTAGCTGTTTTTTTGGCAGTAATCTACCATGACGACCTAGTTATTTTTCTGGAAGCCAAATACGGGGTAATCTCATATCTAGCTGATAAAATAAAGGGTGAATTAAACCTGACTGCATTATCAATTACCAATCCTCTTGTGGATCATCTGGATTCCCCATCCCTGCTATCTGATCCTGGAGGTTACCTGGCACGGCTTTTGGTAACAGCAGGTGCTTTCATTGTAATTCTTTTTATGGTAAAACTAATTATAGATTTGGTAATACATGGATTAGACAGTTTGTTTTCCCATGGTGTACTGGACTGGATGAACCGGATGCTGGGCATGATCCTGGTGATGGTGAAGAATATGCTGTTTTTATCCATTATTCTAGGAATTCTTTATCCCGTTATTTTGACTGGGGCCAATATGGGATTCGAAGGAGCCATTACTACTCTGGCAGTGGTGGATAACTCTAAGTTTGCCACCAGTCTCCTGGGTATTTTTTCGTTACTAAAGGCCTTGATAGGGTTTAACGCATAAATTGCCCACAACTGAGGTAAATTGATTCCAAAAAGGGAGGTTGTATGTAATATGCAAAATGGGCAAAACCTGGAGAAGAACGCCTGGACCAGAATGCAAGATAGTGATATAAAAGCTGCGGATGATTTAGGCCGAGAATATATCCACTTTTTAAACCAGGCCAAAACAGAGAGAGAAGCGGTAAAATTTATTCTAAAACAAGCAGAAGCCCAAGGATTTAAGGATATCGGCCAATTCAATGAATTAAAAGCCGGGGAAAAACTGATTTTCAAAGAAAAAGGAAAAATATGCGGACTGGTAGTCATAGGTGAGGAGCCTTGCGAGAATGGGGTGAACCTGATTGCCTCACATATTGATTGTCCCCGCCTGGATTTAAAGCCCCGACCGATTTATGAAGCAGATGGGCTGGGATTATTAAAGACCCACTATTATGGGGGAATAAAGAAATATCAGTGGGTAGCCATACCTTTGGCTCTTCATGGCATAGTAATAAAAACCGATGGAACCGCCATTGAGTTAAGGCTGGGAGAAGATAAAGAGGATGGTGTTTTCACTATTTCCGATCTTCTGCCACACTTGGCTCAAGACCAAATGGATAAGAAGATGCGTGAAGCCATTAAGGGAGAAGACCTGAATATACTGGCCGGAAGCAAGCCCCTTCCTAAAGAAGATAAAGACCCGGTAAAAAAGAGCCTGCTAAAGATCCTCCATGACCGGTTCGGAATAGAAGAAGATGATTTTACCAGTGCAGAAATAGAGTTGGTCCCGGCTTTTCCGGCCCAGGAGGTTGGTTTTGATCGGAGCATGATTGGCTCTTACGGACAAGATGACCGGGTCAGTGCTTTTACTTCCCTTAAGGCGGTCCTGGAGGTAGAGAAACCAAAAAGAACTGCCGTCTGCCTGTTTGCCGACAAAGAGGAAATAGGAAGCACCGGCAACACCGGGTTGCAATCCCTTATATTAGAGAATATAATGACCAGTATTTTAGCCAAGGCCGGTTATACTGATTACTACCACCTGCGGAAGAGTCTGGCCCAAACCCTGGCCATATCTGCTGATGTTAATGCAGCTGTTGACCCCAACTATCCTGAAGTATTTGAAAAAATGAACTGCAGCTTTTTGGGCAACGGGGTAGTTCTGACCAAATATACAGGATCACGTGGGAAATCGGGATCCAATGATGCCAACCCGGAGTTTTTGGCCCGTTTGCGCAAACTGTTTGCTGATCACAATATAACCTGGCAGGTAGGTGAATTGGGCAAAGTAGATATCGGTGGCGGGGGAACGGTTGCCCAGTACATGGCTCACTATGGCATGGAAGTGGTTGATTGCGGCGTTGCGGTTTTGGGAATGCACTCACCATTTGAAGTGGTAAGTAAAGCAGATGTATATATGGCTTATAAAGCGTATAAAGCTTTTTTTGGTCTATATTAAGATTGACCAGGGTTTACTAATGGAAAAAGGAGTTAATTTCGCTGTCATTTTAACCAAAAAGGGGGGAGCAATTTGTCCTTAACCAGATTGACGCAAATGGTGCGAGCTGCCGGATGAGCGGCCAAAATAGGTCCGGGGACCTTGGAAGCGATCCTAAAAGATTTTAATATTCCCGGTCATCCTGACTTGATGGTGGGTATTCAGACCAGAGATGATGCCGGGGTTTTTAAACTAAATGAACAAACAGCATTAATACAGACCCTTGATTTTTTCACCCCCATGGTTGACGATCCATTTATTTTTGGGCAAATTGCTGCAGTAAATGCGCTCAATGATGTTTATGCAATGGGGGGCAGACCCCTATTGGCCATGAACATAGTATGTTTTCCTGATTGTGAAGATATGAGCCTTCTAAGTAAAATATTGCAAGGGGGCCTGGACAAGATCAATGAGGCGGAAGCAGTATTGGTAGGGGGCCATTCTGTAGATGACCAGGAACCCAAATACGGTTTGGCAGTAACCGGAATAGTTAATCCCCAGCGCTTAATCACCAACAGCGGGGCGAAACCGGGGGACTTGCTTTTTTTAACCAAGCCATTAGGAACTGGGGTAATTGCCACCAGTATCAAGGCGGAAATGGCTTCAACTGAGGCCTATGAAGAAGCTGTACACTGGATGACCCGACTCAACCAAAAAGCCTGTGAGGCAATGCAGGCCGTTGGAGTAAACGCTGCCACGGATGTAACCGGATTTGGACTGGTGGGGCATACCATGGAAGTGGCTGCTAGCAGCGGGGTAAGTATTGAAATATGGGCCAGCCGGATCAAATTTATCAAAGATACCCTGGAAAATGCAGCTATGGGACTGATTCCCGGAGGGGCCTATGCTAACCGGCAGTACCTAAAAGGGAAGACGATAATCCTTCCCCAGGTGGATCCTTTAGTGGCTGATCTTCTGTTCTCGCCGGAGACAGCGGGAGGACTATTAATTGCGGTGGGAGAAGAGAAGGCAGATAGCCTGTTATCAGAAATGAAGGAGAGGGAATGCTGGTGTTATCAGGTGGGGCGCGTTTTAGGCCAAGGGTTGCCAAGCCTGACCATAACCAGCCAGGAATAGAAATGGAAAACAAAACTTATAAACTGGGAGACCTTGTAAGGATGAAAAAGAAACACCCCTGCGGAAGTTCTACCTGGAAAATTATTCGCATGGGTGCAGACATAAAAATTCAGTGCCAGGGATGTGGGCGTATTGTAATGCTTACCCGTTCTGATTTCAATAAACGTATGTTGCGAGTGGAATCTCCCAGTTAACACCTCCTTTAACAGCAGCACATATAATAATTAAACCTGTTAGTAAAGGAGGTCTTCAAAATGCTTAGGATAGTTGAACCCGCAGATTTTTGTACCGGAGACCTGGTAACAGTAAGAAATATGCCTAAAAGTAAACGGTTTTGTATAATTAAAATAAAAAAGGGCCCCCATGGAGAAAAGATGGCTGTACTAAAAGCCCTTTTTAATGATACTTATATTATTGAAAAGCCTGTTACCGAATTAATAAGCCTCTTAATCAAAGGGGTGCTCTAAAAGCCGGTTGCGCCCCATACAAAAAACTGTTACAATATTTTTTAGTCCCTGCTCCGGTAATTCCGGAGCCGTTTCCGGTTAAACCGGATTAGTCCAGAGGGAGGAGGTGTAAGAGTGCGCTCCTATGAGATAATGCACATACTAAGGCCTGACTTAACAGACGAAGAAATCGCTGAATCAAAAGATAGACTGCATAAGATAATCGAGGAATTTGGCGGTGTATTTGTAAGTGAAGCAGAAGGCTGGGGTAAAAAGCGGCTTGCTTATAGTATTAATGACTATACCGAAGGCATATATAGTCTGTGGAATTTCCAAGGAACCCCGGAAACTGTCGCAGAGTTGGACAGGGTTATTAAACTCTCAGACAAGTTTTTGCGTCATATAATTATCCGCCAAGACGAAAAGTAACTTTGCGACTAGAGGGAAGAGGGGATAGCCAATGTTAAACAGAGTAATCCTGATTGGCAGATTAACCAGAGACCCAGAGTTAAGGTATACTACCAACGGAACTGCTGTATGCAGCTTTACCCTGGCAGTCGACCGCAAATTCAGCCGGGAAGAAACAGACTTCATTAATATAGTAGCCTGGCGGGGATTAGCAGAAAATTGTGCAAGTTTTCTCGGTAAGGGAAGGCTGGCAGCAATTGAAGGGAGACTCCAGGTTCGTTCTTATGAGGCCCAGGATGGCCAAAAACGGAGAGTAACAGAAGTAATCGCGGACGATGTACGATTTCTTGATAAGGCTGGATCAGGGACAGGTTTAACCAGACCCGGGATAGCTGGTAAGGATGACTGGAGCGATCTGGGAGACGAAGTGAGCCTGGAAGATATTGATCTGGTAGATGATACCAAGGATGATGATATACCTTTTTAACCAAAGGAGTGAAAATTTTTGAAAAGGGACAGGCGGAAAAAACGCCGGCAGTGTAATTTTTGTGCCGACAAAATTGAAAAAATTGAGTATAAAGAAATACCCCGACTAAGGAGATACATTACCGAAAGGGGGAAAATACTTCCAAGACGAATCACAGGAAATTGCGCTCTTCACCAGCGGCAGCTAACCACCGCTATTAAAAGAGCCAGAACAATGGCCCTGCTGCCTTATACATCTGACTAATTGGCATAAAGCCCCTTTTAAGGGGCTTTATTTATTACCTTCCGTAAGCAGGAAAAATTTGTATGTTTAGAGAACAAACATACCGGGAGGTGGAGGTTCTTGATAAAATCCAAGGAAACTATAGATGTATCAAAAAACCTGAAAACGATAGAGTGGCTAAAGGCAGAACTGGTTGAAGCCGTTGGAGTTCTATTCAGAGCGCTGCTTAATCCGGCTAAAGGAGCATGCAGCGAAGCCCTGGGGGCAATAATAATGATCAGCTATTTGTTGGGCAGAAGGATCGGTATAGATTTTCTAACCATAGATAATCAAATCAAAGAAAAGATCAACACCAACATAAATAATGCCCATGAAATAGAACAGTGGTATGGTGATTTGTCTGAACTAAAGGAATATTTTCACAAAAAGAGGTGATCATCCCTGAACCGCTTCATTATTTTTTTGCTGATAACTTCTGTGATCTGCGTTTTGACAGGGCTGATACCTTCCTTGAGCCTAATTTGGGCGGTTGCTTGGGGAGCTGTAATGATTATCAGTACATTTTATTTGCGAAAAGGTGAGTTCCAATGGCTGTTTGGAATCAACGTGCTTATTATATATTTTTTGGGGGATAAAAGCGGGGCCTCGTTCTTTTTGTTGTTCTATGGATTGCCGGCATTGGTTATGAGCCATTTGTCATTGGCGGGTGAGGGGTATTATAAACTCCAAAAATGGGGGACTATTACAGCTGTGGTAGGAGTAACTTTGTTTCTTAGTTTAATATATCTTAGCGCCGGAACAGAAGGGATTACCCAAATTCAGTCGCAGATAAACGCCGAACTTCAGAGTGCGTTATATTCCGGCCAAAATGCCGCAATACTCAAATATTATGAGGAGAAAGGAATCAGCCGGGAGGAAATTGAAAAGACTTTTTCCCTTGTGGTAAGTGCTTTTACCAAACATTTGCCGGCATTTTACTATCTTCAGGCTATAATGGCAGCATTTTTCATGCTCATTTTGGCCTCCTGGGTGAACCTAAAACAAAGAATTGATCGTCTAAAGAAGAAACCATTTATAAAAGAGATAATGCCCTGGCAAATTACCTGGGTAGCTATAGCCGGGTTACTTTTGTGGATGTGGGGACAGTCACAAAATTCTGATTTATACTATGTGGGGTCCAATACCCTTGTGGTACTTGTTCCTATAACTGCCTATTTTGGGTTTTCTACCATTATGTATATGGTTAACCAGCGAAAATCTGGCAGCCGGAATTTAATTTTGGCTGGTTTAATTATTGTAACCGTAATGTTCCCATTGTCAGCTATAATATTTTGTAGTCTAACCGGACTATTTGACTCATTGATGAATTTTCGGAAATTTGGTTTAAAAAAGGGGGAATAAGGTTGAAAGTTATACTTCTAAAAGAAGTAAAAAAGTTGGGAAAAGAGGGCGAAATAAAGGAAGTCTCAACCGGATATGCCAGGAACTTTTTGATTCCGCAAGGCTTAGCCGTTGAAGCAACCAAGGAAAAAATAAAGGAAACTGAAGAAAAAAAATTAAGCCAGGCCAATCGCTTGAAGAAAGAACAGGCTGAGGCTGAGATGCTAAAAGAGAAAATTAATGGCAAGGTCCTCACTATTCCCGGCAAGACCGGTGAAAGTAACCGGCTGTTTGGATCAGTTACCTCTAAAGAAATTTCCGAATTTTTACATAAGGAATTTGGGGTACAAATAGATAAAAAGAAAATAGATCTTAAAGAACCTATCAAAAACCTGGGAGACTTTATGGTGAGAATCAAGCTGTTTCCGTCAGTTCAAGCGGAAATAAGAATCAAGGTAGTTTCCGAGTAGCATGGGAGGAATTGGGTGAAACAATATACGCTAAAAAGTAAGAAGATTAATAATAACAGTGAACATGCCTTAAAATGGCGGGTAGAAACACTAATAAAGAAACTGGACAGTATATATGGTACTTCCGGCCTTATCCTAAGAGCCAGCAAAGCGGATGCTTTGAGTTTATTACAGTCCGAAAAATTGAGTGACAAAATTTTGGGTATAAAAAAGGTATTACTGGAAGATCCCACAATTGAGGAAAAACCTACAGTAGATGAAATGGCCAGCGCCTTGGAGGAGATGGAAAACCTGGTTGTTGAAAGCCTGGCTAGGAAAGCTATTGAAAAAAACCTGGATAATCTTATTCAGGAAAGAATGAATGCCAAGTACAATGCTTATGTTAGAGATATTAAACTGCAGGTTTTAAAAGAACAAAATCATTCTCCAGAGAATGCCCAAACCCTAAAAAAATTAGGCAAGCTGGAAAAAATGGAGTTAAAGTCTCTAAGCCGCTCCGCCCTGGAGGTGTTACGTCCCTCCCGCATTGATGAAATTATTGGTCAGGAGCGAGCTATAAAATCGCTCATTGCTAAACTTAACACACCATATCCTCAGCATATTTTACTATATGGGCCACCGGGAGTCGGTAAAACCACCTGTGCCAGGCTAGCCCTGGAATTAGTAAAAGGGAGAGGAGAAAACCCTTTTGCCATTGATGCACCTTTTGTAGAAGTAGATGGGACCACCTTGCGTTGGGACCCCCGAGAATCAACTAATCCTCTGCTGGGTTCAGTTCACGATCCGATTTACCAGGGAGCCAGAAGGGAACTAGCTGAAGAAGGTATACCTGAACCAAAACTGGGGCTGGTATCTGAGGCTCATGGTGGAATTCTCTTCATTGACGAAATTGGCGAAATGGACATTATGCTGCAGAATAAACTGCTCAAGGTATTGGAGGATAAAAGGGTATTCTTTGAGTCTTCCTATTATGATCCCCATAACCAACAGATACCGCAATATATAAAGAAAATGTTTGAACGGGGAGTGCCTGCTGACTTCATCCTGATTGGAGCAACTACCAAGGACAAGGAAGAAATTAATCCTGCGTTTAGATCAAGGTGCATGGAGATCTTTTTTGAACCTTTAACCGCCGAGCATATTATCCAGATTGTTAAGTTGTCAGGGCAAAAACTGCAGATCGAAGTTGCCGAAGGAGTTGCTGAATTAATAAGTGAATATGTTAATGACGGGAGAGGAGCCAACAAGCTTCTCGTAGATGCCTATGCTTTGGCATTAAATGAAGCAAATAGGGAGACTGCAAAAGTAAAGGTTACCAAGGAGCATGTCTATGAGGCCATCCAGGACAGCAGGATTACAGCTAAAAATGAGATAAGAGCTTCCCATGAACCGGAGGTGGGAAAGGTCTTTGGTATAGGCGCTTATGGTTATCATGGCTCTTTGATAGAAATTGAGGCCATGGTATTTCCTGCTGAGAACAAGGGGGATGGCACCATCAGGTTTAATGATACAGCCGGCACCATGGTAAAGGATTCTATTTTCAATGCTGCTTCCCTGATCAGAAAGGTAACTGGAAAAAACCTGAACAATTATGATGTTCATATTAATATAGTAGGAGGCGCCAAGGTTGATGGCCCGTCAGCGGGAAGCGCTATTTTATGCGCTATTTTGAGCGCCTTAGAAGAAAGGCCGGTTCGGCAGGATATGGCCATTACTGGTGAATTATCTATTCAGGGGAAGATAAAGCCGGTGGGAGCTATTTTTGAAAAAATATTTGGAGCCAAAAGAGCCGGCATAAAAAAAATAATAATTCCTGAGAAAAACCTTAAGGATGTGCCAGCAGGATTTTCAGGGCTACAACTGATCCCGGCCAAGAGTATAGAAGAAGTATTTGAGAAAATTTTTTGCTAAAGCTAGAAGGTCATAAATTAAAGAGCTAGCGTTGGGAGAGGGGACGATTTCCTTTCTCCAGCCTTTAAAGGAAGCAAAGCAGAACCCCGGTTATTGCTAAGTTGACAGATATAGATTTCGGGAGTAAGCAGGCTTTAATTAGTGTTGGTTCCCAAAGAAGCCAAACTGTTGTAAATGATTATATTTTTGGAGACTAATGTGATAAAATACTATTTAAAGGGCGCATAACTCAGCGGGAGAGTGCCACCTTCACACGGTGGAAGTCGCAGGTTCGAAACCTGCTGCGCCCACCATAAAGCGCAGTAATACAGGGCTTACAAAGCCCTGTATTTTGATGTATATGAAATGGTTTGGGCAAGTGACCAGGGGGAGACGTTTACTGACTGGCATTTAGAATAGATTGAGGGCTGCCCCTCAAGTTAAATGGCTCCTTGCGGGTAAAAGGGGGTACAATTAAGACAGTATGGGAAAAAAAGCTAATTACCATGTTATTGCCGGAGCTGTTCTTTGGGGAACAGTGGGGCTGTTTGTAAGGGATCTATATTCAGCAGGGCTGAGCACAGGGCAGGTAGTATTTCTTAGAATATTTGTAGCTACTGTAGCATTATTAATTTTTGTGATAATGACTAATCCCAGGCTGCTAGTAATAAAGCCCCATGATATAGTATATTTTATGGGGACCGGGATCTTAAGCGTTGTCTTTTTTAATTGGTGTTATTTTACCTCCATTCAACACACGTCCCTGGCTGTAGCAGCCATTCTCCTTTATACCGGGCCCGTGTTCGTAGTCCTGTTAGCCCGAATCTTTTTTAAGGAAAATTTAACTCCGGACAAAATAATTTCTTTAATGCTGGCTTTGGCGGGAATTTCCTTGGTTGCGGGAGTAGGCCCGGATATATCTCGGGCTCTTTCCTGGAAAGGGTTATTAATAGGTCTGGGATCAGGGGTAGGGTACGCCTTCTATAGTATCTTTGGGAAGATTGCCATAAGCAAGTATCATACTCTTACTGTAACAACATATACCTTTTTTATAGCCATCCTGGTATTGGGGCCTACCAGCCAAATTTGGGAAGCCGGTAATCTGCTGTTTGATCCCCGGGTAATTACAGTTAGCCTGGGATTGGGCTTAATTCCTACGGTTCTGGCCTATTTGTTATATACATCGGGATTATCCGGATTAGAAGCCGGACGGGCAGCGATTATGGCAACCATTGAGCCCGTAGTGGCGGTATTAATCAGCCTGGTGGTTTTTAAAGAAATATTTTCCTTAAGCCAGGGAATCGGAATGGCAGCTATTTTGGCAGCCGCATGGCTGGCTCAGC
Organism: Syntrophomonadaceae bacterium; assembly: GCA_050949885.1. Lineage (GTDB taxonomy): Bacteria > Bacillota > Syntrophomonadia > Syntrophomonadales > Syntrophomonadaceae > JBMNGO01. The sequence continues at coordinate 296,702 of JBMNGO010000002.1, forward strand.
ATAATAGATCTTGATTTATCTTGATCTGCAGTACTTGATCTTTTCTAATTCTTTTGTTAGTATAATTCTGCTAGGGTTTGCGGAGCCGTGGTGTAGCGGTTAACATGCCGGCCTGTCACGCCGGAGATCGTGGGTTCAAATCCCATCGGCTTCGCCATAATAATGCGGGAGTAGCTCAGTGGTAGAGCACCGGCTTCCCAAGCCGGGTGTCGAGGGTTCGAACCCCTTTTCCCGCTCCATTTTTTTCTTATCGGGGAGGTAAAAAATGAATAAGCATATAAGAATGGTGGTTAGCCCCAGTTTAAAACGGAATTCTGATAAAATGAATTGCCGGGAATGTGCTACATCATGCCAATCAGCCTGTAAGACTTCCTGCACCGTAGGAAATCATCTGTGCAGAAACGACAAATAAACATAATTACCCACAGGGGGAGGTCCCCCTTTTTTGTTTTCTCACCGCCTAGTTTACACATTTTGTCCAGCTGGGACTGATATCCCGATAGGGGCAGATGGTGATGTAAACAGTCAGGGTATTATGGTTGGAGGAAAAAGGATTGCTGTCATTACAAGACTATAATTTTTCAGCTCACATACATATGTACCAGCATAATGACATGAGGATTCTCCTGGATGTTAACAGTGGAGCAATTTACGAGCTGGACAAAATGGGATGGGATTTGATAGAGAAAATCGCGGAATATGGCGGAGATACCCAAAAAGCCGGCGAGGTGCTTAGTAAGGTTTATAGTGTTGGTGAAATTAATGCCCTTATACAAGATTTAGAAGCACTAATAGAACAAGATGCCTTGTTTACTCGGCCTGAACCCATTGATTTAGACCTTTTAGAATTCCCGGTAAAAGCCGTTTGCTTAAATGTGGCCCATTCCTGTAATATGAAATGCCAGTATTGCTTTGCCAACCAGGGGAATTTTGGCCAAAAGCCTGCTCTCATGTCCCTCTCAACAGCTAAAAAGGCTATGGAATTTCTGGTAAATCACAGCCAGGGGGTAAAAAATCTGGAGGTGGATTTCTTTGGCGGAGAACCGTTGCTGGTAAAGGACATGTTAGTGGAGCTGGTAGCCTACTGCAGGCAACTGGAGAAACAAATCGGCAAGAGATTTAATTTTACCCTTACTACCAATGCCCTGGAACTGGACGGCCGGACCATAGACTGGATTAATAATAATGATATCAGTGTAATTCTGAGTTTGGACGGCAGAAAAGAAACCAATGACAGACATCGGGTTTTAAAAAACGGGCAGGGATCTTACCATTATATTGTGCCGCGGATAAAAGAAATGGTAGCAAGCCGCCCAAAGAGCTATTTTGTCCGGGGTACTTTTACCCGCAACAATCTTGACTTTACCAGAGATTTAGAACATATGGTGGGTCTGGGATTTGATTGTATTTCCCTGGAACCGGCAGTGGGGGCCGATAATGGTTTTTCCATCCTTCCTGAAGATGTTGCTCAAGTTTTACAGGAATATGACAGGCTTACTGACTTGCTCTATAAATACCATAAAGCAGGCCGAGACATTAGCTTTTTCCACTACAACCTGGACCTGCAAAAGGGGCCCTGCCTAGCTAAAAGAATGACCGGATGCGGTGCGGGATTGGATTATCTGGCCATAACTCCTGAAGGTGATATTTATCCCTGTCATCAATTTGTGGGAAATCAGGATTTTTACATGGGTAATATTAATACTCGATTCCAAAGCGGCCTGAGAAAGATTTTTGCTCAAATGCAGGTTAAGGAAAAGGAGTGCAGTACCTGTTGGGCCAGAAATTTTTGCGGTGGCGGTTGCCACGCCAATGCATATAATAATAATGGGGAAATTGGAAAACCGCACCAAACCAGCTGTAAGCTGCACCAAAAACGCATAGAGGGGGCAATATATCTAGCATTAAAAAAATCTCCGGTAAAATAATCTATTAATGCAGGATTTATTAAAAAATGTATAGAATTAGCTCAAAACAATAAAATTACTAAATGATGAACTACTTAGCAAGAACTAATGTTTGGAGAGTTATCTATGATAAATTTTATACAAAAAAATAAGTTGCCGGTAATATTGGCTGTTGCCATATTGGCTACTTTCTTGGTATTCTATTTCCTGGTTATAAAGACACCAGCATTTCTGGTCAGTATCGATGAAAAAGATCCTATATACATATCGGATAAAGCAGAACTTAACAAACAACTAGCTGCTCTGCAAAGAGAAAAAGAGAGTAAATATAATAAAGGGTTGGCCATTGACAGCAAAATAAACGTTGAACGGGTCTTTGTAGCTAAAAGCATTCTTGTTTCCCCAGAAGAATTGGCAGCCAGACTTGCACAGGAGGTTCGTTTTTCCGTAAAGGCAGTAGATCTAATAATAAACGGTGAGAAAATCGCTTCCCTGGAAAGCCAGGAATTGGCGGAAAAGTTAATAGACCAGTTTAAAGAAGAGAATACGGTTATTGACGAAGGGGAAACCCTGATTGAGGTGAAAATTGAAGAAGATATTGATATCCGGGAAAGCCGGGTGGCAATATATGAACTGCTTGATTTTAACCAGGCCTATGACCTGATAACCACAGGAACCAAGAATCCGGAAAAGTATGTAGTGAAAGAGGGGGATTCCCTGTGGTTGATTGCCAGAAAGAATGATATGTATGTGGATGATATTATAAAAACTAACCGACTTAAGTCCGAGCAAATCAAGCCGGGCCAGGAATTGGTTCTGGAAAAAAGCAAACCTTACATAACTGTTGCCGCCAGGGTCAAGGGAGAAAAAGATGAACCCATTCCCTTTGAAACTGAGGTAATTGTGGACAATAGTCTTCCCAGCAGTCTAAGAGTAAAGCAATATGGGAAAAACGGGCTCAAGCACATTTCCTATGAAGTCGTAAAGCGTAATGGTACGGTGGAAGAAAAGGAAATTCTTGACGAAAAGGTAATAAGCCAGGCGGTTAACAAAATAATTTTAAAAGGAACTCAGGTTACCGTGGCTTCCCGTGGAGGAGGTACGGGCGCTCTGGATTGGCCGGTTTATGGGCAAATTACCAAGTATTACCGGGGAACTAGCCACACCGGGCTGGATATCGCCAACTCAAGCGGAACACCTATTAAGGCTGCTGATTCAGGCTACGTAACCTACACCGGTTATCGGGGCGGGTACGGCAATTTCGTAATAATTGACCATGGCAATGGCATGGTAACCAGGTATGCCCATTGTTCAAGTTTTAAAACCTCAGCAGGCCAAAATGTAAGCAGGGGTGATATAATAGCAACTGTTGGGTCAACAGGCAACAGCTCCGGACCCCATCTGCATTTTGAGGTAATGGTTAATGGCGGCTTTGACAATCCATTAGATTATTTAAGGTAAAAAAACCATCTCGACCCGGGTTTATTTCCGGGTTTTTTTTTCTTAGAAAGGGGTAGATCAATTGTACGACGTAATCATTGTAGGCGGAGGCCCTGCTGGGCTTACTGCGGCTATCTATACCAGTCGGGCCGGATTAAAAACATTGATTTTAGAAGCAATGATGGTAGGTGGGAATGCAGCCCTTACTGACCATATAGATAATTTCCCCGGCTTTCCTTTTGGAGTAAAGGGCAGTGATTTGATGGACAAGTTCCTCCAGCAGGCCCAAAGATTTGGTGCCCAACTGGAAATGGAAGAAGTAACAGGGATAGTAGATCTTGGTCAACACAAGAAAATCATAACATACGATAATGAGTATTTGGCCCGTGCAGTAATTATTACTACCGGAGCGCGGCGTAGGGAATTGAAGGTCCCCGGAGAGGAACAGTACCAGGGCAGAGGTGTTTCATACTGTGCTACCTGTGACGGGGCCTTTTTTGTTAATGCCCCTGTTGCGGTGGTGGGAGGGGGGGACTCAGCCCTTACCGAGGCTATTTTTCTTTCCCGCCTGGCATCAAAAGTTTTTTTGATCCACCGCCGGGATCAGTTTAGGGCCAGTCCTTTTTTGGTAAAGGCGCTAGAGAGCAAAGAACGGATTGAGCTTAAACTTAATTCGGTTGTTAAGTGTATAGAAGGAAATAGCGTAATGAAGCAGGTGGTTATCCAAAACACTATTACCGGTCAGGAAGAAATCCTAAATGTGGAGGGCCTGTTTGTGAGTATTGGTCTTGAGGCCTCCGCCCCATTTTTGCAAGGCTTTCTGGAGACCGAGGATGGTTATGTTGTTACTGACAGTAATCTAAATACTTCAGTTAAAGGAATATTTGCAGCCGGGGATATTAGGGCTAAAAATGCCCGGCAGGTAGCTACTGCTGTAGGTGACGGCGCCTTGGCGGGGATGTCAGTTGTGGATTACCTGTCAGAACAAAACCAATAAAGATGCCGAGTTAGATAGACTTAAGAAAGAGAAAAGCTAGAAAGACAACCAGTATTTGTTTTCCCTCTAGTTATTCTGAGCATAGTATAATGGTGCCCAGAGAGGGGGGGACAAAGTTGTTGGGGATAAAATTCGATTCTGCCAGAATTATTCTACTTCTTTTTCTGGTCACTATTATAGGCATTATTATATATAAAAACAGCAACAGTCTCATGCGGTTTATGGTTAGCCAGGAAATAAACCTCAATACTGCTTCATACAATAAAATGGAGACGGACCATTTTTTAATTAAATTCCTTCCTGTTGACCAGCTATTCATTCCCATGATAGCTGAGTGCGCAGAAGCAGCTTATCACTCGGTAACTGACGAATTGGGGGGGGAACCGGGTAAAAAAACTACTATTGTGGTATATCCAAACAGCCAGAGCCTTGCCAAAAGTTTCGGGTGGAATAAAAATGAAAAGGCCATGGGAGTCTATTGGGCAGGTTCTATTAGGCTATTGTCACCCCGGGAATGGTTAACTGGGGGTAATAATAAAGCTCAATTCATGGCAGAAGGACCTCTTCACCATGAGTTGGCCCATCTAATGGTGGATGAGATAACCGGAGGGAATTATAATCGCTGGTGGACAGAAGGAATTGCTCAATACGTAGAGAAAAAGTTAACAGGCTTCCAGTTTGCTGATCCTTTTGCCCAGGGCAAAGAAAAGCAATATTTCAAACTTGATGATTTAGCCGCAAATTTCGATAAATATGATCAACAAATCGCTTATTGGGAGTCTTTAAAGGCTATTGAATATATTTCCCATCATTTTGGTGAAGAATTTCTCTTTTCCATCATGCATGAGCTGGGAAATGGATGTGATATGGTTCAAGCTATTGAAGGATCCCTGGGAATTGATTATTATCAATTTGAACAGGACTTTTACAGTGAATTAGGCACTAATTAGAATTCGAGGTGTAAGTTATTTGGAAAATGTTTTTGTAATAGAAGGTGGCTATCCCTTAACAGGAACTGTAAAGGTGAGTGGAGCCAAAAATGCTGGGCTAGTGGTTATGGCTGCCAGTATTATGGCAGCGGGTGAAGTGATTCTTGATAACATTCCTTGCATCCAGGATGTCGAGGTAATGCTACAAATACTGGGAGAAATTGGGGTGAGAACTAGCTGGAATGAGGATGGATCATTATCCATTAATCCTCCAGCCGGGGACCTAAAAACCTTTACTTCCTATGAGCTGTCCAAAAGACTCCGTGCATCCAGCCTGTTTTTAGGGGCGATGCTAGGGCGGCAGCGAGAAGCGGTTATATCACTTCCAGGTGGCTGCGATATAGGGTCACGTCCCATGGATCTTCATATAAAAGGAGTCCAGGCACTAGGGGCTGAGGTATATATTGAGCATGGGTATATATATGCTAAAGCATCCAAACCGGCTGGTGGCAGTGTATATTTGGACTTTCCCAGTGTGGGCGCTACCGAAAATATTATAATGATGGCTACCAAGACACCTGGTATCACCATAATTGAAAACGCTGCCAAGGAACCGGAAATCGTTGATTTGGCTAATTTCTTGAATTCCATGGGAGCCAAAATTAGAGGTGCAGGCACGGATGTAATAAAAATTGAAGGGGTAGATGAGTTAACTCCGGGAAGATATGGAATAATTCCTGATAGAATTGAAGCCGGAACTTATATGATATCTGCTGCCATATCCAAGGGAGAAGTGTATGTGGAAAATGTGATTCCTACTCATTTACACCCGATAATTGCTAAGCTGCAGGAAACAGGAGCAATAGTGGAAAACAGAGACAATGGTATTATAGTTAGAGCATCTAAGAAAATATACCCGGTGGATATTAAGACCTTGCCTTATCCTGGGTTCCCCACTGATTTGCAGTCGCAGATGATGGCCTTGCTGACACTGGCTGAGGGCTCAAGTGTCATTGTAGAAAATGTATTTGAAAACCGTTTTAATATAGTGGATGAGCTTAAGCGGATGGGCGCCAACATAAAAGTTGAAGGGCACACCGCTGTTGTGGAGGGAACCAAAAGATTATTCGGTGCACGGGTTAAAGCCACCGATCTGCGGGCAGGTGCCGCTCTGGTTCTGGCAGCTCTGGCAGCTAAAGGCGAGACTACCATAGAGGACGCCTGGCATATTTTCCGGGGTTATGAGCAAATAAGAAGCAAATTATCCGGTCTGGGGGCAAAAGTAAAATAAATTGCAAGCGGGGACAGTTCTTGACTTGCATTTCCGCTAGAAGGACTGCAATACTCATCGGCGGGGAAATGCCAGTTAAATACTGTCCCCGTTTGTGTCCACTTGGTCAAAATTATGGCAGGTTTTCCTCTTGACTGTTACTACAGGCAGGAAATCTATATTGTTCAATAATTTGCAGGTATTCTTCTCAGTATATTTACCCATGCCCGGCAAACAATACTTTTACATGAAGAATGAGTTGCTACCGATATTTGGGCAAATGGGAGGAATATACTTGAAAAAGGAAACGCAAAAGGGTTTCTTGTATTTCATAATCTTCTTTTGTCTGGGTTGGGGCATGTTTATTTATTCCGAGAGGGTACTGGCTCCCAGCCAACCGATAGTAAAAAAGGAGGAATTGCCTGCCTTAGGAAGGGTTAGTGAGGCGGCCAGAGCAGTTAGCGCTTCAGTGGTGGGAATAACTAATTTAAGTGGTTCAGGAGATGTGTGGGGGCAAAGGAACGTGGAAACCACCGGCTCCGGGGTAATTATTGACAGTGATGGTTATATAGTGACTAACAACCATGTAGTAAAGGGTGCCGACCGGTTAATTGTCACCCTGGCCGACGGAGGGGAAGAAGAAGCGAAAATAATAGGTACAGACCCAAGATGTGATTTGGCTTTAATAAAAATAGATGTTGATCGTTTTGTCACGCCGGTAACATTCGGGGATTCCGATTTGTTACAGGTGGGACAGGAGGTGGTGGCCATTGGCAACCCATTAGGATTGCGCTTTGCTCGTTCAGTAACGGCGGGAGTAGTCAGCGGCTTAAACCGCCTGCTGACGACGGAGGAAGGTTTTGCTTTCAGGCTAGTCCAAACAGATGCTGCCATAAATCCTGGTAACAGCGGAGGTGCTCTGGTAAACCTGGAAGGAGAATTGATAGGCATAAACACCATCAAGATTGCCATGGAAGGCTTTGAAGGAATGGGTTTTTCCATCCCTTCCAACCAGGTACAAAAGTTTATCAGTGATATAAAGAAATATGGCAAAGTAAAGCGCCCCATTATGGGAATAAGGATAATCGGAGAAATAACAGAGGATCAAGCTGCCTACTATAAATTGCCCCATACCTGTGGAGTATCCATAGAGACTATAGCGAAAGGTCCGGCAGACAAAGCAGGTTTAAAGAATTTTGATATAATAACTGAGGTGGATGGGGAAAAAGTGGAAACCGGCCTTGACTTGCAGGAGAAAATCCAAAGCAAAAAGGCCGGGCAAAAAGTGACAGTTAAAGTATTAAGACTGCCCCGGACCCGGCTAGGAGAGGTACAAACCAGGACATTTGAAATTGTTCTGGCCGAATAACGACTGCTGACTGCTACCCGGTGCGGGGAATTGGTTTTTTTCCTCCATTTTGCTCTATAATTTGTTTGTTAAAAACTATAGGGGAGAAGGGTAAATGAGGTACAGAATAATCTCCGTGGGGAGGATCAAAGAATCATTTTACAGTGAAGGGATAAACAATTATCTAAAAAGAATAAGACCCTACTTGCCTATCGACCTGATTGATGGTCTGGAGGAAAAAACCAATCCCTACGGCTCTTCAAAGTACTATGATAAGATAGTTCAAAAGGAAGGGGAAAAGGTACTAAATATTTTGGGGGAAGATGAAATCCTGGTAGTATGTGATATGACGGGGAAACCAGTATCTTCTGAAGACTGGGCCAGATTAATGGGTGAATGGAACAATTCAGGCAAAAAGCGTATTAATCTGATAATAGGAGGGTCTCACGGCACCTCACGGGAATTAAAAAACCGAGCCCAGCATATTATCTCCTTTTCTAAAATGACTTTTCCCCACCATATGGCAGTGCTCATCCTTTGCGAACAGATTTATCGGGGCATAAAAATTATGCGGGGGGAGCCTTACCACAAGTGAATCATTCCTAATGCCCGCGGGAACCGTAGCTTTCCGAAGCTTTTCTCCCAAAAGGGGGCGCAGAAGCCAAGAGTAAAACCCGGCAGTTTAATCAGGCGCCCCTTTGGTAAACAGCAAAGAAGAGAGGAGATAGCTTAATTGACGAAGGACCTCCTCGAAGGTGAGGTTGTTCTTCAGAATAAATTCGGGATTGGCTACCGATTGAACGGAGGCTAATACCACCTGGATCATTATCCGGGGGTCCATATTCTGTACCAGGCTGTTGGGATTATCGGTAATAATCATTTGTAGGACCGACCCCATTTTTTGCGTGCGGAAATCATCAATTTGCTGCCATAGATAGGGGTAGTACTGGCGAAAATCACTTAAAACTTGAGAATTATTAAGGAACCTGGCCTTACCGGTCAAATATTGAATAACGCTGTGCATAATATTTACCGGGTTCTTCTCTTTGGCCAGGACGTTGTCTATATGTTGGGCTGTCTCTTCCATAAATCGATTTAAAACGGCTTGAATTACTGCTTCTTTGCTGGGGAAGTAACGATAAAGGGTTCGCTTGCTGATACCGGCCTGGGCAGCCAGTTCATCAACCGTGAAACTCTTAAGTCCCCGTTGGGCAATCAATTCAGTACAAGCCTGTATTATTCTGTCCCTGATTTTCAAATAATCACCTTCTTATACTCTAAACAATCTTCTTTTTAAACTTTATTATGCTAATGGTAAGAAAAACCAAAGAGAATACCAGGAGTGCTGTAACCTGGCCTATAAGATAGGGAAAACCTATGCCTTTTAAGACAATTCCCCGGATAATATCCAGGTAATAGGTCAAGGGAATAACACAACTGATATAATATATAATCTTGGGCATGGCATCTCTGGGGAATAAAAAGCCTGAAAGGAGAATACTGGGGAGCATGACGAAAAAAGACATTTGAAAAGCCTGCATCTGGTTTTGGGCTACATTGGAAATAGCCAAACCTAAGCCCAAGGAAGCTGTTATGAAGAAAAGAGTGAGCAGATATAGCTGCAACAGGCTGCCTTTAATGGGTACCCCGAAAACCAGAACCCCTACCAGGAGGGCCACAGTTATCTGAATGTAGCCCAGGGCTATATATGGAAGAATTTTGCCCACCATAAGTTCAAAGGATCTTATTGGTGTTACCATCAACTGCTCCAAAGTTCCCCTTTCCTTTTCCCTGACAATGGCGACTGCTGTTAAAATAACCATGGTCATGGTAACAATAATTCCTAAAATAGCCGGAACCATGTAATAGGCGGTAATGCCGTCAGGATTGTACCAGGGGCGCACTCGGATATCATACGGAGGGCCGCTGACGGGCAAGCGGGTAAATAAAACCTCCATGGATTTAAGCTGTCCAATAGAATTGGCAATCGCGATGGCCTGGGTGGATACCATATTGTCGCTGGCATCAACTATTACCTGTACCTGGGCGGGAGTATCGCTATTTATATTTTGGGCGAAATCAGGCGGATAGATTATGCCCGCTTTGGCCCGGCCGCTGTCAATTATCCTGCTGACTTCATCAAAGCTGCTTGCCGCATACTTTATGTCAAAGTATCCGGAAGCGGCAAAAGCTGCTGTTAAATCGCGGCTTTCCCTGGATAAGGACTGATCAAAAACAACGGTAGCAATGTGCTTAACCTCTGTTTGGATAGCATATCCGAACAGCAATAATTGGACCAGGGGAATCATCAGGACTATAGCAAGAGTCATGCGATCCCGGCGAATTTGGATAAATTCCTTTTTTACAATGGATAAGATTCGGCCCAAAATCAAGTCTCCTTCCGTTTTCTGCGACTTAAGGCAATAAACACATCCTCCAGGCTGGGGTCAATGGGAACTGCTGGATAACCGAATTTTGCCTGTAAAAGATTAATATCCTGCGGATGTTCAACTAAAACATGGAGCTGGCTGCCATGTACCATACACTCCTTAACAAAGGGGTAGGTTTGTACAACTGGCATAGCTCTCATAGGGTCGGGGGGAGTGACTTCTGCCAAGAACCCCTGGAGGACGGTCTTTTTCAAGTTATCTGGGGTATCGTGGGCTAACAGTTTTCCTTCACTAAAAAAAGCAATTCTGTCGCAGCGCTCTGCTTCATCCATAAAATGAGTGGTCACAATAACTGTACTGCCTTGGTGGGACAGCTCTTGAATGATGTTAAAAAAGGCCCGCCGGCTGGTAGGGCTTACCCCGCTAGTAGGCTCATCCAGAAACAGCAGCAAGGGATGAGAAATTATCGAGCAGCCCAGAGCCAGGCGCTGTTTAAGACCCCGGCTGAGATTCGCCACTTTTTCGTTTTCCCGGCCAATAAGCCTGGCCATAGTAAGCATCTCTTTTATGCGAGCCCTTTTTTGCGATCGTGGAATACCATATATACCTGAGTAAAAATCAAGGTTTTCATAGGGGGTTAACTCCTCATAAAGGCTGAATTTTTGAGACATATAGCCAATTTGCGGTTTTATCTTTTCCGACTCGGTAATGAGATCATACCCTAAAACATTAGCGCTACCCTGGGTAGGTGAAAGAATCCCGCATAACATTCGGATAGCAGTAGACTTGCCAGCCCCGTTAGGCCCCAGAAAACCGCAAACCTCGCCTTTGTTTATGGTTAAAGTTAAATCATCAACGGCGGTAAAATCTCCGAATTGTTTGGTTAAACCCCGTGTACTAATGGCAGTAATCAGGAAAAGTCACCTCCCAACAATTAGACCAGGGAAACAAATACATCTTCCATAGATGGTTTAATTTCCTTAATTGAGTGCAATGAAACCATATGGTTTTCCGCGTGCTGCCGAACGGCTAGCACGGTTGCCTCCACATTGTCAACTACCAGATGATATTTGTACCCAAAAAAAGAAGAGTCAATTATTCCCGTGACCTGGTCAAAAAAACCGGGGTCTTTGATGGGTGCTCTGACTTCCAGGATATGGTGAGGAAAAGCCTTTTTAAGATTATGGGGAGAATCCATGGCTGATAGAACACCTTCATTAATTAGACCCACCCTTTTGCAGAGTTCGGCCTCATCCATATAGGGGGTGGAGAGAATAATGGTTAAGCCTTCCTGGTTTAACTGATACAGTATTCTCCAGAACTCCTTCCGGGACTCGGGATCAACCCCGTAGGTGGGTTCATCCAGCACCAGAATGGAGGGTCGTCTAATGAGTGAACAGGTTAAAGCCAGTTTCTGTTTCATTCCCCCCGAGAGGTTTTGGGCCCAGCGGTCTTTAAAGGGCAACAGATTGGTTACGGATAGAATTTCTTCGGCTCGCTCCTGGATAATAAGCGGTGGGATACCGTACAGGGAGCCGAAAAAATGAATGTTCTCCATAATGGTCAAATCCCCGTAAAGACTGAATTTCTGTGGCATGTAACCAAACTGTTCCCTTATTAATTCAGGTGGCCGGTCCATCAAAAAAATCTTTCCGGCATCGGGAGCTATTAAGCCGCAAATTATTCTCAACAGAGTAGTTTTGCCTGCACCATCAGGGCCTACCAATCCAAAAATATCCCCCTGGCCAACTGTCAAGGTTACATCCTGAACAGCCTTTACGGCACCAAAGCTTTTGCTCACTTGCTCAACCCTGATCACTTTTTTTCCTCCTGATCAAAAATAACGTCAGCAGGCATGCCTGGTTTTAAAACCCCTCTGCCGTCTTCTAAAAATATTTTGACAGCAAAAACCACATTAGTGCGTTCTTCTTTGGTTTGGATAGTTTTGGGGGTAAATTCCCCTTTAGATGATATAAAGCCCACTTTTCCATAAAAGGGTTGGTTACTCCCGCTGACAGTTACCCGCACCTTTTGTCCCAAGCTGACTTTGGGCAAATCGTCGGTAGGAACAAACACCTTGATCCAGAGATTACCCAGATCGGCTACAGTAGCCAGGGCAGCTCCCATTGGCACGTATTCCCCTATTTCATAGTTTTTGCTGATGACGGTTCCTGCCAGAGGCGAAATTATTTTTAAATCTGCTACCATAGCCTCGGTGGCGGCAAGGACAGCTCGGGTTTTTTCCAGTTCGGCGACAGCAGCTGTAATCTGTTCCGGGCGGGTCCCGGCTTGCAGCAGTTTCAACCTGGCCTCAGCCATTTGTAACTGGTTTTTGCTTATCTCAACTTTGGCTTGCATCCGACCGTATTCCTCGGCAGCCAGAGCACCTGCTTGATAAAGAGCCTCTAAGCGGGAAAGGTCTTGTTCTGCCTGGTCCAAATTAATCCTGGCAATACTGACCTCAGCTGCGGCTTGCTCAATTTCCGGGGAACGGGCTCCGGACTGCAGCTCCTGAAGCCTGGCCTGGGCTGCCATCACACTTAAAGAGTCCCGTTCTTTTTGAGCCAGCAAATCATTTCGGATTAGCTCTCCCACCAGCTGGTCTTTTTCTACCAGGTTACCCTCGTCAATATACAACTGACCAATGGTGCCGCTGACTTTGGCGGTAAGTTCAACACTGGTTGCCTCAATGGTTCCTGTGGCCGTAAGAGGAGTATCTTGAGTATTATAGTAGTGATGATAGGTCCAGTAGGAAGCAATAGAAGCCAGGAAAAACAGCACAATTAAAATAATGGCCTTTTTCTTATTCATGGTACCCCTCCTCCAGGTATACCAGGTATACTAATACAGATCAATTAGTATACCTGGCTGCCTAAATTATAACAGGCCGACGGAATTACTACCAGGTTTATTTCTGCCAGGAGGCTATTTCTTTTTGGCATTTGAGTTTAGATGTTATAATAAGCCTGTAGGCAACATTATTAATTTAAAGGAATGATGTTATTGGCCATAAAAGTACTGGTGGTAGATGACTCGGCTTTTATTCGGCAGCTCATAATTTCTGTTTTACAGAGAGACCCTAATATTCAGGTGGTAGACTATGCCCGGGACGGGTTGGATGCCCTGGCTAAAATTGAGAGGCTCCAGCCTGATGTTGTAACCTTGGACATTGAAATGCCCAAAATGGACGGGATGGATACTTTAAAGGAAATAATGACCCGCTTCCCCCGCCCGGTATTGATGTTAAGTTCCCTTACCACCGCAGGAGCCCAACAAACATTGCAAGCTCTGGAAATGGGAGCGGTGGATTTTATCCCCAAACCTCTTGCTGCTGAGGGGTATGACTCTTTTTCCCGGGACCTTATCCGCAAAGTTAAAACGGCCAAAAGAGCAGTGCTAAAAACTGATACAGCCAAGAGGCTGTCATCGGGCTTTAACCAGCCTATTATGACCCGGAACCCAGTACATATCATAGGGATAGGAAGCTCCACCGGCGGACCTAGTGCCCTGCAGACGGTTTTGACTGCCATACCTACCCATATCCCGGTTGGCATTGTAATTGCGCAGCATATGCCGGAAGGATTTACTAAACCATTTGCTGCCAGGTTGGATAACCTGTGTCAAATAAGGGTGAAAGAGGCTGCTGATGGAGATATTATCGAACCCGGCGCTGCTTATATTGCGCCGGCGGGCCGGCAAATGCAGTTTAAACGCCAAAAGGCCGGAGTGAGCATTTGCATAGGGGATGATTCTCCTATACCCACCTTATACAAGCCTTCTGTTGATGTAATGTTTTTGTCCATGGCGGAAGTTTTTGGGGGATGCTGTCTGGCAGTGATATTGACCGGCATGGGAAACGATGGGACAAGGGGGGCCAAGAAATTGAAGGAACTGGATGCCGTCATTCTGTCCCAGGATCAAGAATCATGTGTTATTTACGGAATGCCTAAGTCAGTAGCCGAAGCGGGAATTGTTGATAGGGTAGTCAATATAAAAGATATGGGAAATGTTATTTCCAGAACAGCATTAATGTAATTGAGACCCTTCTTATAATCTTATAAAATCTCATTTCAAAATAATCCCTTTCTTAAACTTTTCTTTTTTTAAGACGATAATATTAATTGAAAATAAAATATGCAAAGGAGAAAAACATGAAAATTGATGGCAATACTCCTCCCCATCCCGGTTATATATATAAATCGCACCAAAACCAGAATAATTCTGTAGAACAGAAGAAGCTGGAGAATCGGATTTGCGGTGACAAAATCGAGATATCCGATACGGCTTTAAATATTAAGCAATTGGTAAAAAAGGTTGGCCAATTGCCTGACATACGAGCAGATTTGGTGGAATCCATAAAAAGGCAGATTGAAGAAAAAACCTATCAGGTGCCGGCTGAAGAGGTGGCGGCCAAAATTTTGGAGAGTTTCAAGAAGGAGTAAAAATGCAGCGCAATACAAAACAGCTTTTAGAATTGCTTGAACAACAAAAGATTATCTTTGATGACTTGATCGCTTTAGCCCAGGAGCAAATAGAGGCTTTAAAAACCAACGATTTGCCCGAATTATCCAGGATTACCTCCCGGCAGGAAGAAAAAGGAAGACAAATGGCCATATTGGAACGGCGAAAGAATGAGATTCTTTTAAGCTATAGTGAAACAGTCTATAATCTACAGGATTTATTACAATTTATGTTTCCGGAAGAGAGATGCAGAGTGGAAACAGTACTGCGAGAATTACAGGACCTGCATAAAAAATGGAAGCGTTCTCACCAATTAAACATGCTGCTGTTGCGCCAGGGATTGAAACATACGGAAAAGATTCTATCTTTCATTGGCTCCAGCGAAAACAACACATACAGCAGCGGAGGGAAAATGCAAAAGAAATTGACCCAGGTATTTATAAACCAAAATATCTAGGAAAGTGAGGAATAATCATGAGCTCAGGTTTGTTTTTTGGGATAAATATTGCCCTCAAAGGAATGATGGCGCATCAAACAGCACTCAGTGTTGTTTCCCATAACATAGCCAATGCCAACACCGACGGGTATTCCAAACAGATGGTACAGATGGCTGCCAGTCATCCCATCCCTGGATTATATGCGGGGGCAGACCTGATGGGAAGTGGAGTGGAAATCGCTCAAATATCCAGACTTCATGAAGACTTTATTAATTACCAGATCCGGGAAGAGAATGCTACCAAAGGATCATGGGAAGTTTTTAAAGACACCATGGGTGATATAGAAGTAGTTTTTATGGAACCGCATGAAACCGGTTTTAATGAGATGCTGAACAGATTTTTTAATGACTGGCAGGAAGTAGCCAAGTATGCGGAAAGTTCTTCTGTCAGGACTACACTAAAAGATTCTGCCGTATACCTATCTGACTCCTTTAGAAACATAGCCACCCAATTATCAAAAATTAAAGAAGGCCTGCAAACTCAAATTTACCATAAAACTAAAGAAGTTGAAATATTAGCCCAGGAGATAGCCCAGTTAAACGAGCAAATAGCAAGTGTTTGGATATCTCAGGGCAACCCTAACGATTTTTTGGATAAACGAGATCTGGCCTTAGATCGACTTTCCCAATTAGGAAATATATCCGTACATAACTGCGTAGATGAAAATGGCAAAATAACAGGAGCTATTGAAGTAAAATTTGGAGATCAGGTAATTGTTGCTGGCCGCCAGGTTAATTGGGGTGCTTTGAACGATGCTGTAGCTTCGGTAACAGACGGGGAAATCGCCGGTCTCCTGAAGGCTGGAAGCGACACGGATTCAACAAATACTGTTCAATACTATATTAACCGGCTCAATACACTGGCTGTAGGTCTGGCCAAAGCAGTAAATGATATTCACGTAACGGGCAAAACTGCCTCTGGATCGGAGGGAGGAACATTCTTTGTCTTTTTGGACAGCGACGGTAATCAAATAGACTTATCTGCCATTGATTGGACTAACCCCTTCGCCAGCGGCCTAGGCGCTGCCAATATTTATGTTAATCCCGACATTGAAAGAGATGTATCCCTTATTGCTGCTGGCAGAGAAGTTGAGGGGCTTTTCCTTCCGGGCAACGGGGATGTAGCCCGTGAAATAGCTCGCTTGATTGATATCCGTTTCGAATATGACGAAGCCAATAATTTGCTAACCAGAAACCCCGCCATCGAAGAAATAACCATTGGAGATTTCTATAAAAATCTTATAGCTGATTTGGGCAGCATGACTGCGGAGGCGGAAAGAATGTATGAAAACCAGAATGCCCTGGTAAATCAGCTGGTATATCGCAGAGAATCTAAAACAGGAGTCTCTTTGGATGAAGAAATGGTCAACCTGGTACAGTATCAGCATGGGTTTCAGGCCAATGCCAGAGTAATCAGCGTGCTGGATGAGATGTTAGATACAATTATTAATGGCTTAATAAGGTAGGTGTTTTTTATGCGGGTAACCAATAAAATGATGGCCGATTCAGTCCTAAATACTGTAAATGTAAACTTAAAACAACTGAGCAAATTACAGCAGCAAATGGCTTCGGCCAAGATTATTAACCGCCCTTCTGATAATCCTATAGGTACTGCACGGCTTCTTTCCGCCCAATCAGAGTTAAGGGTTCAGGAACAGCACCAGAGAAACATGCAAGATGCAGCAGGTTGGCTGGAGACTACAGATGGGGCCCTGGCCAGACTGAATGATGTTTTGCAGCGGATTCGGGAATTAGCAGTAAATGGGGCTAATGCCAGTCTCCCTAAGCAATCTATGGAGGCCCTGGCTGATGAAGTAAACCAGCTGGCCGAAGAGTTAGTGCAAATTGGGAATACCAGCTATGCGGGCCGTTATATTTTTGGAGGCACCCAAACTACCCGTATGCCCTTTGCAATAACCTCTACCGCTGGAGAAAAAGTAACCGAGGTTTCCTTTTTGAATAACGCAGCTGACGTAGCTAACTTGGATGAAATTTACAAATTCGAAATAGATATTGAGCCAGGTACCAAAATAAATGTTTCTTCAGGACTGCAAAGTTTCCATACTAATTCTAAAGGAGAAAAAGAAATAAATGCGGTTTTTGATACCATCATGTTATTAAGAAAGAACCTGGAGGAGGGGAATTCATCTGAGGTTACCGTTAGGATAGAAGAAATTGATGGCCTTATAGATAATGTTCTTTCTGAAAGGGCTATTGTGGGTGCCAGGAGTAAACGGGTAGAAACAGCACAGACCCGGATCACTCTTTATAACCTGAATTTGACCGATCTTATAGGCAGGCTGGAAGATCTTGATTATGCAGAAGCCACTATCCATTTCAAGACCCAGCAAGTTGTTTACCAGGCTGCATTGGAAACCGGAGCACGTTTAATACAACCGAACCTTATGGATTACTTGAAATAACTGGAGTGAATAACATGCATGAAGTAGAGCGAGAAAAAGCCCCAGTGAGAAATTCAGAACCGAGCACCATAAGCTTTAGCCCGGGGCTGATAGCTTTTGAAAAACTAAGATACTATGCTTTATCAGAGAATACCTACTACCCGTATTTTAAATGGCTGCAATCATTGGAAAAACCTGAGGTGAGTTTTTTACTGGTCGATCCCTTTTTTATCAAGAGTGATTATTCCATAGAACTAAATGAACAAATAATGGAGGAACTACAGATCGAGAGGCCCCAGGACGTAATGATCTATACCATAGTGACAGTTCCCCAAACCGGGCTGAAAGATGCAACTACCAATCTAGTGGGGCCCTTGGTAATAAATTGGCCTAAAAAGATCGGCAGGCAGGTGATTGTAGAAAGAGGGGACCTGGCTATTAAGTATCCTCTTTTAAACGATTCCCTCAAAAAGCTTAGTTGTGGAGGCTAGAACATGCTTGTGCTTAACCAGAAAAGTCGACGAAGGGATAGTTATAGGTGAAGACATTAGAATTAAAGTGGTATCAATAGAGGGTAATCAAGTTAAACTGGGAATCATCGCTCCAGCCAGGATACCTGTTAACAGGGAAGAAATAATAGAAGCCGTTAAGAAAGAAAACCTGATGGCAGGACAGATAAACCCAACCCAGCTTGGTTTAGAAATTTTCCCTGTAAAAAGGAATAACGAGGAGGGATGAAAATGCAAATTGGCACCATGGAAAGTATACAAAGTATTTCTCACCGGCAGGCTGCCCATAGCAGTCCCAGACCAGGGCAGTCGACAGCAATGGGGGAAGAACCCCTTAAAGGAATGCTTCCTGAAATGGCAACTGAAGTGACGGAAGCATATATTATTTCCAGCATTGAAAGGGCCAATAAATCACTGGAGCTAACTACAACCAGATTTGAGTTTTCTATTCACGAACAGACCAAGGAAATCATGGTCAAAGTCTTTGATGAGCAATCAGGGGATTTAATAAGGGAAATACCACCAGAAAAAATTCTGGATATGATAGCCAAGCTTTGGGAATTGGCAGGGATTCTGGTTGATGAACATGTTTAGCTGTACATAAAAGGAGGAATATCATGTCTGTAATGAGGATTGGCGGTCTGGCTTCAGGGATGGATATTGATACTATAGTGGAATCCTTGATGCAGGCCAGGCGGGCGCCCCTGGATAAGCTGCTGCAGGAACGGCAAAAGCTGCAGTGGCAGCAAGAAGACTATCGTTCTATAAATAATACTTTATTCAGCTTCCGCAACGAAGTATTTAACTACAAGCTGCAAGGACTATACAATGCCAAGAAAGCAGCCTCTTCCGATGAAGGGGTCGCTTCCATATCAGCTGCCACCTCTGCTATTGAGGGAACCTATTCTATTACAGTAAACCGCCTGGCCTCCGGAGTTAACAAGGGAAGCACAGTCAGTCTGGCGGAAGAAACTAACGGTGAAGGGCAATCCCTTACACTTTATCAGCAGTTTTCCCAATTAGCTCTGCGGGGTTACTCCGAAACCGATGAAATATCTGTTACCATCAACGGCACCGAACTCAACATAAACCTGGGCGAGACCACCATCGGAGGTTTGGTGGCAGCCATAAACAGCCAGAATTTAGGTGTTATAGCCAGCTATGACACTGAATATAACCGCTTTTTTCTTAATTCCACCACAACCGGGGAAGATGCTCAAATCCTTATTACTTCTGATGAAGCCAACTTATTCTCAAACGGTACCCATTCCTCCATTCTTCAGCTTAACATAAATGAAGGCCAGGCTTATAATGGGCAGAATGCCTCAATTAGCCTGGGTGATGCTGAATGGATAGAATCACCAACCAATAACATTTCCATAAGCGGCCTCAACATGACCCTTAAAGATACAGGAGAAATATCGGTAGTTGTTTCCAGAGATGTGGACCAGGTGGTAGAATCAATTACCGCTTTGATTAATAGATACAATGAAGTTATTGATGAGCTAACCAGCAAAATCCATGAAAAACGCTATTTGGATTATCCTCCCCTTACTGAGGCACAAAAAAAAGAGATGAGCGAAAAAGAGATAGAGCTTTGGGAAGAGAAAGCCAGAAGCGGGCTGCTCCGCAGTGATCTATATTTGTCCAATATAATCAGCCAAATTAGAACCAGTATGTCTCGATTTGTGGAAGGAGCGGGAAAATATAATTCCCTTAGTGCTATCGGTATAAAAACCAGGCTAGGGGAGTATAACGGTAAGCTTTACATTGATGAAGCTGCCTTGAGGAAAGCCTTAAACGAAGACCCGGAAAGTGTAACCCGCCTTTTTACCAACAACGGTGAAACCGAGAACCAAAAAGGTATAGCAGAGCATCTTTATGAAGCAGTCAATAGCGGAGTTACCTATCTTTCCAGCAAAGCAGGAAGAGAGACTACTTTGAGCACAGTTGATGAGTCCTATATAGGAAAGCGGTTAAGTCATATCCAGGAGGAAGTAGAAAAATGGGAAGATAGATTAATTGAGATAGAAAATAGGTATTGGCGGCAATTCACCTATATGGAAGCCATGATAAGCCGGATGAATGCGCAGAGTGCCTGGCTGGCGCAACAGTTTAACACCAATAGATAAAGCAGGTGGATTAAATGGAAAATGAACTAATTAATATGGCCGGCAAAAAAAAGGAACTCATGGAGGCTTTCCTAAGGCTAACCAAAGAACAGAGAAAGGCTATAAGTGAAAAGAATTATGACAATGTTTTTTACATTATCAATGAAAAACAGAGTCTGATAGAGCGTTCCAATCTACTGGATTTGGAGCTTAAGAATAACGGCGCTATAAAGAATCAGGAACTCTCCGGTATATTTGCAGAAATCCAGGAAATTATGGCCCAGGCTATTGCTATTGACCAGGAAAACATACAATTGCTGAAGGAAGACAGAATGGAAATACTGGAAAAACTAAGAGATGCCAGAAAAAACCGCTTAACTCAAAATTTATACCAGGGAAAGAACGCATCTATTGAAGGGATACTGCTGGATAAAAAAGAGTAACCCGTTAAGGGAGGAGGACCAATGAGCAGTATTAACGGAGTGGATTCCCTGATAATCAATGCCATTCGAGCCAAGACGGAAAAAAAGGTTGTAACTGGAACTGAAAAATTGAAGGTGACTTCAGACAAACATGATGAGGACCGGGAAAAGCAGCAGCCGCAACAGAAACGGCCTAATATTAAGAAAGCGATCCGTCAGCTTAATGCCATGCTGAAGGAGAATCAGGTCCCCCTTCAGTTCCAGATCATAGAAATGCCAAATCAAAAGCAGGATCAAATACGATTAGTTGATAGCAACAACCAGGTCATCTTTACTGATGTACCTTACAGTAAAATTTACCTTTTGATCCACCAACTGGGAAACCTTAAAGGGTTTACAGTGGATCACCTAATCTAAATAATCGAAGGGGTGACGGATATGTATAATTCGGCGGAAGTTTATAAGAAAAATCTTATAAATACCACATCCAGCCAGAATCTAGTCCTTATGCTATATGATGGTGCCATAAGATTTCTGAAAAAGTCGGTAATAGCTTTGGACGAAAAGGATATTCCTTCAGTTAACCAAAACCTGATTCGGGCTCAGGATATTATCGCTGAACTGATGGCCGGAATCAATTTTGATGCGGGAGAAATTGCCCGGGAGCTCTATACCCTATATGAATATATGCATTATCGGCTGGTACAGGCCAATCTAAAAAAGGACAAAATGGCAGCCGTTGAAATAACACAAATGTTAGGAGAATTGAGGGAAGTCTGGGCGCAGATTGTCAAAGACCCCCCTGGGGGTCTGGAAAAACAGAGAAAAGCGGCTGCAGGAAGTTAAATTATTCTAATAATTAGACGATAAATATATTGTAATAACTCTTACCCAGGGCCCAGGGAAAGTTATTAATAAATGCGACAGGGAGGTCGCACCAATCAACAAGGAGGTTAGTATAATGAGGATTAATCACAATATTGCCGCTCTCAACACCTACAGGCAATTATCCGCCAACCAGAGCCTAAGTTCCAAATCACTGGAAAAGCTCTCCTCGGGTTTGAGGATCAACCGGGCGGGAGACGACGCAGCCGGTTTAGCTATTTCAGAGAAAATGCGGGGACAGATTCGCGGACTGCAACAGGCTACCAGAAATGCCCAGGATGGCATATCAATGATTCAAACCGCAGAAGGATCACTAAACGAGGTTCATTCCATCCTGCAGAGGATGAGGGAACTGGCTGTCCAAGCGGCCAATGACACTAACACGGCCGATGACCGGGATGAAATCCAGAAAGAAATCAACCAGCTTACTTCGGAAATTAACCGGATAGCCAATACTACCGAGTTCAATACCCAGAAGCTGTTGGACGGTAGCCTGGGGTCCCTTACACAGGCTGCAGGGGTAACCGTTGAAACGACTCAGTCAGCTGCCGATGCTACTCAGGCAGTATATACGGTGGAAGTAACAGTTGTGGCTGCAGCGGGGAACACCTTTGAGTTTGACGAAGTAACTTTAACTGCAGGTACCGACTTTGTCGCTGAAACCAGCGAAGAAGCTCAGGCAGCAGCAATTGTTAATGCTATCAATGCACATAGCACTCTCAGCCAAAACTGGGCTGCTGAAAATAAGGGAAACGGTTCATTTACCATTACAGCAAAAGTTGGAGAAGCTAAAGATGGGGCAGCTGGAAATGAGGCGGACCCAGTCTTCTCAGGGGGAACTTTTGCTGGTAATACCGACAGTACTCCTGGTGCAGATGCGGTGGCCGCAGTAAACACCATTACCCTGACCGCTGAAAGCCTTGTAGAAGGGTTAAAAATCACCATTGGAAATAAAACTGTTGGGTTATGGGACAGCACAGCAGGAAACTATAGCAGTGATACCCAGGCGATGGCTGGTCTTAATGCAGATGTAGTATTCGATATTTCACAGACCACTTATGACTCTGCCGGAGAAATTGTAGATGCCATAATAGCCAGCGGTGCTATTCCAGGTGTAACTCTGAGTGATGGTGGAAATGACCTGATTGTTACTGCCAGTACTCCCGGTACCGCAGGGGCATCTGCAGTAACCGTATCCACATCGGTATCCGCTGGTGGCAGCGGCCGCACCTTGCAGATAGGGGCCAATGCTTCTCAAAGCTTTACCATTTACTTTGAAAATATGGACGCAGAAGCTCTCAATATGGCCAGTGAAACCGGCGGAGCCACTTACACTACCAGTGACGGGAAATTAGCCTTTTATACTTCTATAGGCAATGTAAATGATGATGGAGTTGATGACCAGTTTGCCCTGGATGTGTCCACTGCCGAAAAAGCCTCAGCGGCGATTTCCGCTATTGATGATGCTATGTCTGTTGTATCAGCCCAGAGGAGTAAGCTGGGCGGTTACCAGAACCGGCTGGAACATACTATTGCCAACCTAGGTACGGCAGCGGAAAACCTGACAGCTGCTGAGTCCCGTATTCGGGATGTTGATATGGCCAATGAAATGATGGAATTCACCAAAATGAATATCCTGCAGCAGGCAGCAACCGCCATGCTGGCCCAGGCCAATCAGCAGCCCCAGAACATACTGCAGCTTTTGCGGTAAACAATGGCTTGGGTTAAAGAGGCCCTGTTTAGGCAGGGCCTCTTCTTTTAAAGAGTTCTAATGACTATATAACCTTTAGGAGTAATACTGATGCAGAGCATGACTCTACTGGCAGTCGCCTTAAAATGTGAAGAGAATAAAGATGATGCTCCTACAATCGTAGCTGGGGGCAGGGGGGAAGTGGCCCAACGCATAATAAAAACTGCTGAGGAAGAAGGAGTGCCCATCCATCATGATGAAAAACTGGCAGAGGTACTGGTCTCCTTGGAGGTGGGAACACTAATCCCCCCGGAGTTATATGAAGCTGTAGTTCAAGTGATTGCTTTTGTCTGGCGCTTGGACGGAAAAAACATGGAGACAGGTGGAGGCTAAATGTTTTCCTTAGGCAATATTAAATTTTCCAGGAACCAAATGGGTGAACTCCAAAAATGCCTGGCACTCAGGCCGGGGCAGGTTTTAAAGGGACAGGCGGTGGATATTAAAGGTTCTCATGTGGTTTTACAGTTGGGCAACCGCCTGATCACGGCCGAGAGTCAGGTGCGTCTGAAACAGAAAGAACGGCTGATCCTGTTGGTTAAAGAAGTAGAGCCCGGTTTTATAAAGCTAAAGATTTTGCCGGACAGTCAAGGAACAAGGCCGGAGACCTTTTTACTGCGACGGTTGGGATGGTCGTCGGGGGAAAAAAACCTGGAACTCCTGGTGGGCGAAATGTTAAGGAATAATATTCCGGTTTCCCAAGAAACCGTCAACAATCTGTACCGTATGGTAAGGAAATTAAAGCTGGCTCCGGAATTGGTACGGGTGGCGATTTGGCTGTACAGTATGGGGATATCGATAAATAGTGAGCAAGATAAACAGGCCGCCCTGAAATTTCTTGATTTCCTAAACGGGAAATACCAGGATAAGGAGGAAGCTGGTTTTTTTGCTTTTTTAAATAAAACCCAGGCGGTATTTCCGGGAGGCTATAATATTTGCGGCTGGGGGCTGGGGCCTCACCATTTGTACATTGTAACTACCTGTGCGAAAAAGCAGAAACCTGCAGTTCATGATTGCACCTTGGTTATTAAAATAGTATCACAAAGAGCTGGAGAATTATGGTTCAGCCTAAAAAAACATTTTAACCGTTTGCATATGACTATTACTTGTTCGGCAAATAATTATAAAAAGGTCATCGAACAAGAGGTTTCCGCATTGGAAAGGGAGTTAACCAGAGCTGGGTATACAATCGGTAATATATCGGTTGTAACCGGCCAGGCAAAAAATATTTTGGATTTTATTCCCGACCCGCCAGGAGTGATGTCCGGGATTAATTTAACAATATAGGCTCCCCTTCCAGGTTTAGTATTTCTGCAATATCTAACATAATTAATAGGCGATCATTTAATCTGCCTATTCCTTGAACAAATTTGGTTTCAATACTATCTGTCAATTCTGGGGTCTCAATCTCGTCCCGGTTAAGGTAAACCACTTCTTCAACCCGGTCTACTATAATTCCGGCCAGCACATCATTAATATTAACGATGATAATTCGGGTATCTTCGGAAAAATCTTGCTCATCATGGCCCAACCGGATGCTTAAACTTATTATGGGAACTATAATTCCCCGCAGGTTGATTACCCCTTTTATGTAAACAGCACTGCGGGGAACGCGGGTTATGAGAGGAGGGGCAATGATCTCCTTTACCGTATTAATATCCAGAGCAAATTCTTCATTTCTGCATTTAAAAATAACCACCTGTCTTTTTTCCACTAGATATACACTCCTTAATATAGTGTACTAATGTCCAATATTAGTGAAACCCGTCCATCTCCCAGGATGGCGGCTCCCGACAATCCGGGAATGCCGTTCAACAGCCTGCCTAAAGAACTGATAACTATTTCGTGCAACCCCATTAATTCGTCCACCACCAGGCCGATATGGTGGTGATCTCGTTTGACCACAACTACGTAGAGCCGATCTGAATTATCGGAAGGTCCAGGTACCCGGAGGACCTGGGCCAGGCGCACCAAAGGCAGAATATTTCCCCGTAATAGGATTACTTCCTCATTTTGCAAGTTTTTAATTTGGTTATAGTGAATAACAGTAGTCTCATTAATATTAGCAAGGGGAATCGCATATATCTCATCAGTCACTCTAACCAGCAGTGCCTGAATAATAGCCAGGGTTAGAGGCAGTTTAATGGTAAAAGCGGTTCCCTGTTGCGGCAGGTTTTCAACCAATATGGTACCGTTTAGAGCATTAATCTTGGCCTTTACTACATCCAGTCCTACGCCCCTTCCAGAAATGTCGGTAATCTTTGATGCAGTACTGAATCCGGGAGAAAAAATAAGGTTGATGAGGCTTGCATCATCCATGGAATCCAGCTCTGGTTGTGAATACAACCCTTTTTCCAGAGCTTTGCGTTTGATCTCATCAACTTGCAGTCCCCGGCCATCGTCTTTAACAATAATAAAAATGGAGTTTCCATCCTGGCGGGCATGCAACTCCAGAGTGCCATAAGGCGACTTTCCCATCCGGGTTCTTTCTTCAGGGGACTCAATCCCGTGGTCAATGGAATTGCGAACCAGATGAACCAAGGGATCACCGATTTCATCTATTACCTTACGATCCAGTTCAGTTTCCTCTCCGAACATGGCCAACTCTACTTGTTTGCCCAGTTCTTTAGCCAGATCCCTGACCATCCGAGGGAAACGGTTAAATACTTGTTCAATTGAAACCATTCTGGTGCTCATTACTACACTTTGCAGGTCTGAAGCCGTTTTGTCGATTTGCATAACGGTTTCTTTTAAAAGACTGTAATTAGCCTGTTTTAATATCTGTTCCAGACGGCTTTTGTTAATGACCAGTTCTCCTACCAGGTTCATTAATTTATCAAGTTTTCCAATGTCTACCCGAACGGTTTGAGAATTTAGGTTTTTTCCCCGGATAAGAATGGATTTTATGCTATTTTCTTCCTGGAATATATTATTAATGCTGCTAAAAGCAGTTACTCTAATTTCGCTAATGGAATCTATGATTTCCAAAACTTCATTTTGGGAATAGGAAGTAATAAAAAGAATGATCAGGCGGCTGTTATTCTCATCTTGCTCTAACTCCTGGGGATGAGGAATCGATTTGATTATTTCTCCGATTTTCTGCAGGCTGTTGAATACCATGAAGGCTCTAACTGATTTCATTAAGCATTCTTGGTTAATATCTATTTCTATTTGAAAAACATTCATACTTCTCTTTTTTGCTTCATTTATTAACCTCCTTTCATAGGCATCTATTTCTATGGCCGTATCCTTTTCCACATATTCAGATGTTTTCGAAATAGTAGCCATATTGCCTATGCTTTCCAGAAGCAGGGTAATATCAAAGTCTTTATCTTCGCCACCAGCTATAACATCCACCATTTCTTTGATTAAATCTGCCCCCTGAAAAAGTAAATCAGCCATTTCAGGAGTAAAACAGATAGTCTGGGCTCGTAATTGCTCCAATAGGTTTTCCATCCGATGGCTTAGGTCCATAATCTTTTCGAATCCCATAGCAGCCGACATACCTTTAATAGTATGGCAATTGCGGAAAATATTGTTAATAGCTTCTGTATCATCAGGGCTTTGTTCCAGTTTTAAAAGTTCATCATTGATGCTTTGTATGTGTTCGCGGCATTCTTCCACGAATAAGTCCAAGTACTGACTAGAATTCACATTAACCACCTCCAGAAATTATTTGGTCCTAAATTAAATTAAAGAAAGAAAAACTGATCTGCTTTCGCCGATTTATACGGATTTATGGGAGTTGCAGACTGACAAAAAACACATTATATTATGTATATCGACTTATTTCCTAAAAACGTTATAAAATTTTAAACAAAAATTCCAAATAATTTGAAAAATTTAGCAGGAATTATGATTTCATTGTCGAAGTAAACCATCATGGAAAAAATGGTGGAATTAGGAAATTTTTTGTAGGTTTAGGGGATGTTACTATGCTGGATTTTGATGGTCGGACCTTTCAGGTATTAGAAATGGCGTTGGATGGAGGTGTAACAACGCAAAAATCAATAGCCCATAATTTAAGCAATATAAATACTCCTGGATACAACCGCCTGGAGGTTAGTTTCAAAGACCAGCTATCTCAAATAATATTGAATAAGTATGAAAAGCTTCCTCTAAAGATAACTAGTGAAAAGCATATTAGTAATACGGCTCAGAGATTTGCTCCTAAGGTCACTCAGGATAAAACCGGAATCAGAACCCCTGATGGGAATAATGTAGATATCGATCGAGAAATGGTGGATATGGTAAAGAATAATTTGTATTTTAACACTGTTTCCAGTGTAACTAACAAAAAGATTTCTCTATTAAAATATGTGGAAGCAGAAGGAAGGAGGTAGCATTAGGAATGTTATCCACTTTGGATATCAGTGCAAGTGGTCTGACAGCGGAGCGTATCCGAATGGAAATAACTGCCGAAAACATTGCCAATATAGATACTACAAGGACTTCCGACGGCGGCCCCTATCGCCGGAAATTGGCAGTTTTCCAGGAAGTGCTGGATAAAAAAATAAGCCAAAACCAGTTAATCGGTAAAGGGGTCAGGGTATCTCATATTGTTGAAGATCGGTCTGCGCCTATTAAAGTATATGATCCTCTGCATCCTCATGCCGCTGGGGATGGATTCGTTCTTATGCCTAATATTAATCTAGCCGATGAAATGGTTGATCTGATTACTGCATCGAGAGCTTATGGAGCTAATGTAACGGTATTGAATGCCACTAAAGCCATGGCGTTAAAAGCATTAAGCATCGGTAAAGAGTAAAAATTTATATATAACAATAAGGCAAACCCAGCGAAAGCTGGGGACGCAAAGCTATGGGTCTAATGTCCATCAGGACTATGACTGCCAGGCTGCTAAATATAAGCCGATTACTTTAGCAGCCTAAATAGCTGCTTAAATTTGTTTCTGGAGGAATAGTACTATGAGTATTTTTCAGGTTAAAGCTAATGTTATCGGTGGTATTAACAGAAATGAGATGTACCCTAATCAGAATCTTGAAATATCGAAAACCGTTTCTTTTGGAGATTTGTTAAAAAATATGATTGAAGAAGCCAATACTTTGCAGCAAAGGGCTGATAGACTCACAGAAAGTTTCCTGATGGGTGAACCGGTGGAGATCCATCAGGTAGTGCTGGCCATGGAAAAAGCGGACATTGCTTTAAGGCAAACCATGCAAATAAGAAATAAAATGCTGGAGGCTTATAAAGAAATTGCCAATATGCAGATCTAATCTATTGATCTAAAAGGCAGGTGTGGTTTTTAATTGGGGGTTGTGCACAATGCAGCTAATAGGTGGAAGGAATTGCCAGCGGTTAATAGATCAATACTGGTGGTACTGTTGGCTTGTATAATGTTATCCGCGTTCTCTTTTTACCGCTGGTGGCATCGCGTAGAATACGCACCATTATTTACAAATATGCAGGCGGGTAGTGCCGGAAAAGTCGTGGAAAAACTTAAAGCACTGGAAATTCCTTACCGATTAACAGATGGCGGCAGTCGCAAGGTGCGTCTTCCCGACCCCCGGGGGTCCCAGAAACATAATGTTGTAGGCGCCTTCAAGCCAAGCCATCTCGGCTAACTGCTGTATCTGCCGTTTTGATACGCTGTTTTGAAAACCGAAATCAAAGTCCTCCAATGTCTTGTGGAAAGGGAAATTAGCAGCTTTTAGCCTGCGTAAACGTCCGCTGTCCTGGCGGTTTTCCAGTTCGATTGCGAGCAGTGCCTGCAGGGTTTGTAACGGAGTCCAGTCATGATGTTGTGCATTTTCAAGTATGCCTTCCAATTCTTTTGAGGCATGCTTCATAGATAATCTGCATAGTTGCTCTTGTACACTTGAAAGAAGGTTCATGGTGTTTCACCTCCCTTCGCCAGTTCCGCATATTCGGATAGCGGACGCTTTTGTGTCTTTACTGATGGGAGGAGAGTCACCTTGGGATTTTGTTCAAGTTCTTGTATTTCCCGCTGTCTGACTCCTTCGAAGAACCGGCAGGCATCAGCTAGTTCCGTAGCACTGAAAAGGCTGTTGGTAATACAGTATGATAGAGCCTTCTGCAAAGCAGAAATCGTGGATTCTTTCAGTAGGCGCTCGATTAACTTGAATTGGTCGCGAACATATCGCCCCTTAAGCTGTCGTATGTGCTGGAGGAAAAGCTCAGCACCTTCCAAGTCTTGCATATGCTCCAGGAGTCTTTTTTGTATGACATCCAGGGTATCGCTGTAATCCCTGGCATGATTGTTGTTGCGTACTAGTCTGCCCCTTTCCAGAGATACCGGGTGTTCTGCCAACAATACTGGGTCTATAGCATCAAATATCTTCAGGATGCCGTTTTCTTCCACCAACTGCACCTGTCTGCCGGGTTTAAAGGTACCCAACGGCAGTGTATAGCGGCAGCCCTTGTAGAAGACGGTGTTGTCCTTGTGAATTTGTCTTGTTACAATAGGAGTAAGCATTTTTCTTGTGCACGGTACCGGTTTCAAGAAGAGCTTCTCCTGTAAGAAGACTTCTGCCGGTATCTTTTTTGTTGTACCATGCACCCTGGCATTGCCGGTCCTGTCCAACCAGGCCAGGAAATCGTCGTTCCATAAATCCAACTCCATGAATTTACGGTGCCGGGCATAATGGTTTTTGAAGTATTTCACAACCGCTTCAACGCGGCCCTTGCTTGGTGGATCTGCAGCACGACAAAGGTATATAGAAAAGTTCATACGCTGGCGGAACTGCTCAAATTCCTTGGTGTAAATGATATCACCGTAGTTTTCGTCCACGGCAATCAGCCTATCCTGATCAAAGACCAGTTCAGCCGGCATCCCGCCCAAATACTCGAAACATTCTTCCAGAGCTGCTACCAGTTGTGCAGAGGTCAGAGGGCCAGTAAACCATTCACCCCACTTGTATCGGGAGTGGGACAGCACACAGGCCACGCAATACAGCTTCCGGTAGCTGATAGTGCGGGCATCCTTGACATGAACAACTCCAAGGTCCACCTGCATCTGGCGTCCCATTGGCGGGTCTTCCATCGCCAGGTAATGGCGCACTTTTGCAGTGTTTTTTGGTAAATCGTGCTGCTTGCGTAGTTGCTCTACAAAACGCCGGGTTGTCCGTTCTGATACTGCAACACTGTAGTGTTCCTTGAGCCAGTCCAGCACTTGCGAAGCGGTCATGCCGGGGTATTGACGGAGCCAATCCAAGATGACACCTTCGTAAAGGGACAGGTCACGTTGTCGTCGGCGGTTCATAATGGTCTTTTCAAAAGAGTCTGGGTCCATATCCCAGTACTTGGACACAGTTCGAAAGTCCACCTGGAGCTTTTCAGCGACCTGGCGTTTGCTGAAACCGAGGTTTTTAAGTGACTGCAGTTCTGTATACATAGGCCACCTTTTCATGAAGCACTCCTCCCTGAAATGAGATCTGTATTTATGGTAACATATCCCATTTCTTCCAACGAGGGTGCTGTACTCAGTGGCCGAAATTGCTGTATTTTATGTGGCCGTTTTTGCTGTATTTTATTTTACCGCTAACACCATTCTGGTTCCACAGGATCAGGTCTACGACCTGCGCCTTAATATGGCTAGCGAGGGGATTTTTTCTGAAGGTGGAGTCGGCTTCGAACTTTTCGACAAAAGGGACCTTGGTGTGACTGATTTTGAAAGACGCCTAAACTATCAACGGGCTTTGCAGGAAGAACTTCGACGGACCATAGTTCAATTGGAAGCCGTTGAACAGGCCAGGGTTCATCTGATGCTGCCGGAAAAGAGTGTTTTTTTGGAAAATGAGGGAACTGCTTCCGCGTCCATTGTATTAAAGCTTAGCCCGCTTAAAAAGCTTTCCCCGGACCAGGTAAAGGGTATTGCTGAGTTGGTAGCCCATTCAGTAGAAGGACTGTCGCCCGATAACGTAACCATAATTGATGTAAATGGAAACCTGTTAGACAACTATTTGCTATCTGATTCATCGGGAACTGTAGGCAATCCAGATATCACCCTTACTCAGCTGGAATTAAAAAGGGAGTTTGAGAAAAGCATTGAGAGAAACATATGCGAAATGCTGGAGAAGATCTATGGACCGGGAAAAGTAGTGGCTATGGTAACAGCTCAGCTTGATTTTAATCAAAAGGAGGTCTCCCGTATTATTTGGGGCGACCAAGGGGTGGTTGCCAGTGAACAAATAATCCAGAGAAAAGACTCTACATCAACAAATCCTTTAATGCCGGTTGGCGCGGAAAACCGGGAATTAATGACCGCATATGAAAACTCCTTGCAGGATCCCGATGTGGTCAGCATGGATGTTGAGTCCATCAGGAATTACGAGATTAACAAGACCGAAGAAAGAGAAATATTTGCTCCCGGAAGGTTGATTTCTTTATCCACTGCCATAGCAGTAGATGGGGCATTAACAGAGGAAAAAGAGATGCAGATAAGCGAGATGGTATCTGCAGCCATAGGAGTTGATTATGCACGGGGCGATCAAATAAATGTTATGGGTATGGAATTTGACAGGACTACTGTCAACGAAATGAAAGCGGAAATGGCGAAATTTGAAGCGGAGCAAAAAGAAAAGGAAAAAATGGAGGACCTGATATTCTGGGGACTTAGAGGCCTGGCGCTAATACTAGCATTTATCTTGGGAATTATCTTTATCCGTTCCATTACTTCTGTATTACGCAGTAGAGCCAAAATACCGCAACCTATAGTGGTAGGTCCCATTGAAGAAGAGGTGGTAAGCAAAACCGTTCCCAAAAGTGATGCACTTATAAAAGAACAAAAGGTTCAGGAAATAGTTGAAGCACAACCGGAAGTTGCGGCTCAGGTGATCTCTTCCTGGCTACAAGAGTATAGGAGTGAACCAAATGGCTAAAGAAAAAAAACCTAACGGACTGAAAAAAGTGGCTATTCTTTTAATAGCCCTGGGGCCCCGCAGGTCGGCCGCAATTTTAAAAAACTTTCAAAAAGATAATTTAGAATTAATATCCGCGGAAATTGCCAATACCGGGGAAGTTTCCCCTCAGGAAAAGCTTACCGTAATTGAAGAATTTTTGGAGTTGTGTGGTGACCCGTCCTCGTCAATGGTGGGAGGGCTCAGTTATGCTATGGAGCTTCTGGAACAGACTGTAGGGCCGCAAAAAACCAAGGAGATAATGAAATATTTGACTGTCCAGGTAAAGCCCTTTGGTCTTTTGAGAAAAACGGATCCCAAACAAATATTGAATTTTATTGACAATGAGCATCCTCAAACCATTGCTTTGATACTCTCTTATTTGGACCCGGAGCAGGCAGCCGCCATTCTAAACTCCTTGCCCAAAGAAATGCAAAGTGATATTGCCTGGAGAATCGCTTCCATGGAGAGAACCTCACCGGAGATTATCAAAGAAGTAGAGGCAGTTCTGGAGAAAGAGTTTTCCACCATTGTCAGCCATGACTTTACCTCTGCGGGGGGAATTAATGCCCTGGTGAATATTCTGAATAATGTGGACCGGGGGACAGAAAAAAGCATTATAGAGGATTTGGAAAAGGAAGACCAGGAATTGGCTGAGGAAATTAGAAAACGTCTGTTCGTATTTGAGGACATTATTATGCTTGATGACTATTCCATCCGCCGTGTATTAAAAGAAATTGACTTTAGGGATTTGGCCTCTGCCCTTAAGGGATCCAATCAGGAAGTAGCAGAAGTCATTTACAAGAACATGTCCAAGCGAGCCGCCGAGATGCTTAAGGAAGATATTGAGTCCCTGGGACCCTTGAGGCTGCGTGAGGTAGAAGCCACTCAGCAGCGAATTGTCCAGACCATCAGAAGGCTGGATGAAGCCGGTGAAATTATAATTGCGCGAGGTGGACAGGATGCTATTGTCGTCTAAAGTGATTAAACGTGTAAATAATAGATTGGAATACTGCTGGGTTTATCCCAGGGCTATTCCGGGGAGAAAGGAACTACCCGAAAAAATGGAGCCAACCGCTGCCCAGTCGGAAGAAGACATAATAGCCCAGGCCCATGAAGCTGCCGGCCTTATAATTCAACAAGCTCAGGCCAAAGGGCAGGTACTGGAACAGGAGGCTTATGAAAAGGGCTACCAGCAGGGATACAATGAAGGACTCAAAAAAGCGGAAACAGAAACCCAAAACCTTTATACTACAGCCCGAGCGGTGCTGGAAGAGGTAAATGAAGTCAGGCGGCAAGTATTCTTGGAAGCTGAAGTTGACCTGGTCCAGTTGGCCATTAAAATAGCAGAAAAACTGGTTTGCCGGCAGTTGGAGCTTAAACCTGACACCATTGTGGATATTGTAAAAGAGGCATGCAATCAGGCCCGGGATTGCCAGCAAGTGGTGATTTATGTCGCACCCCATCAGGTAGAAACCCTACGGGCCAGGCAGCAAGAAATAGCCGCAAAGCTTTATGCGAGTGAAAAAATTCATTTTATTGCTGATCCATTGCTCAAGGCCGGTGATTGCAAAATAGAGACAGAACAGGGATGTATTGATGCTACCCTGACCACCATGTTGGAGCAACTGAATGGAGCTATAAAAGGAAGGGCTTAATGAGTACTGTTCAATTAATAAAATACTATCAAAGAATTGAAGAAAAAAACCTGTATGGCTATGTGGGAAAAGTAACCCGGGTAGTAGGCTTGACTCTGGAAGTCAAGGGAATTCGCTCCTCTATTGGGGAAATCTGTGAAGTATGCATCCCCCATAAGAATAGGCCCCTCCTGTGTGAGGTAGTCGGTTTTAAGGAAGGTTCCTCAATATTAATGCCTCTGGGGAGATTGGAGGGTATTTTCCCGGGATGCAAAGTGTTTCCAACAGGAAAAACGTTTCGTATTTCTGTGGGACCAGAACTTCTGGGGAAAGTAGTGGGCAGTTTAGGAGAAGTCTTCGAAGGGGAAAAGCTGCAACTGACTGGTGGGGAAGGTTCTGTTTATAGTGACCCACCCAACCCTATGAAAAGAAAACCTATCAATGAAAAGCTGATTACAGGCATAAAGTCTGTTGACCTTTTCTTAACTTGTGGAATTGGGCAGCGCATGGGCATATTTTCCGGCAGCGGGGTAGGGAAAAGCACGCTGCTGGGGATGATTGCCAGAAACAGTTCGGCTGATGTGAATGTAATAGGCCTCATAGGGGAAAGAGGCCGGGAAGTCCGGGAATTTATTGATAAAGACCTGGGTCCCCAAGGATTGGCCCGATCGGTGGTAGTTGTGGCAACGTCAGACCAGCCCGCTCTTTTAAGAGTAAAAGGAGCCTTGGTAGCCACGGCCATTGCCGAATATTTTAGAGACCAGGGGAAAAATGTCCTTTTAATGATGGATTCCATTACCCGATTTGCTACTGCCCAAAGGGAAATAGGATTGGCAGTTGGAGAACCGCCTACAACTAAAGGATATACACCTTCTGTATTTGCTCTTTTGCCCAAAATACTGGAAAGAGCGGGAAATATGGAAGTAGGTTCCATAACTGGACTCTATACCGTTTTGGTAGATGGGGATGATTTTAATGAACCTATTGCAGATGCGGTGAGGGGAATATTGGACGGGCATATTGTCCTAACCAGAAAACTAGCTGCTCAGAATTGCTTTCCGGCCATAGACATAATGCAAAGTGTGAGCAGGTTAATGCCCAATATAACTAGTGAAGAACATCAGTCTATAATTTCTCAAAGTAAGGATATCATAGGGGTTTACGAAAAAAATGCGGACTTGATAAATATTGGAGCCTATGAGACTGGCCAGAATCCCGAAATTGACAGAGCTAAGGAAAAATATCCCCAGATAATCAATTACCTGAAGCAAGGGATTAATGAGTCTTTTCCTTATGAAGAGAGCCTGGCTGGCTTGGCCAGGATAATAGGATAAAGAGGTGTATAAAATGAACCGGTTTACCTTTTCTTTGGAGAAAGTATTGGATTATAGAATAAGGATTGAAGAGACCAAGAAAGAGACTTTAGCCCGGGCAGCCCAAAGGGCTCAGGCGGAAGAATTATTATTGCAGTTATTGGTAGCGGAAAGGAATAAGCCTGTATTAAAAACAGGCAGGTTAAACATAATCAAAATCCAGCAGGAAGAGTCGCATAATATGCTGCTTGATGCCAAGATCAGCCAGCAAAAAGAAAGGCTCAAGGCGGCGAAGAAGGCTTTTACCAAAGAACTGGGCGAATTCTGCCAAGCGGCCAAACACCGGAAAATGCTAGAAAGCCTAAGGGATAAGCAATGGGAAGAGTACTATAAAGAATTCTGCCGGGAAGAGCAGAAAAATCTTGATGAAGCCGGGATAGCATCCTTCTGCCGCCAGGCAGAGTAGCTATAAGAAACCAGGGAAGGAGGTGATTTTGTTGAAAACCGGTATGCAGTTAATAGAAGCAACTCCCAGGCCCCAATCGGGCGGAACACCGCCAAAACAGCCGAAACAGGCTGACCCCGCTACCTTTGCCGGGCTTCTGGAAAGGCAATTTCCCGGTGCCAAGAAAGTGGGAAAAGAGCACCGGGCACTGGCCGCCACGTCCCAAGAGGTGGCAGGAGAAGGTGTTGATATAGGATATGTGCCCATTTCGGACTTGCTATCAATACTGGCTTCAGGCCAAGAAAAAACCAAGAAAGTAAGCGGGCAAAATACATCAAAAAAAGATCTATCTCTAAGTCCAATATTATTCAATGGCATAGATAAGGAGAGCAGGAAGATTCAGAGACTAGGGAAGCATATTACTCAGAGAAAGGAAATGGTACCTGGCAAGACTGCCGGACTTACCGGGAAAAAACCTGGTCTGTCAATGGCCGGACCCCAGGGTGTTATTTTGCGGGAAAATGAGCTTACTATCTCATTAACTCAGGAGAAAATATCTACTCCGGTTTCCGCCGTAAAAGGGGAGGATAACCAAAAATTTGCTGAGGCAGGGGACAGGGTAAAGCTTAATAAAGTCCATCTGCAAAATGAGGTTGATCAAAGGGCTTACCATGGTCAAAGGCCAGTAATAGCTGCTGAAAATACCTTGATTAGTAAAATAGAAAATGCAATTGCCCAAGGGACAGCGAAAGAAGCCGGGACAGAACAGGGTAATCCTGGTTACATGAGTCTAAGGAAAGGCGTGACACAAAATCAAGGGGAAAAAACAGCGGACATCAACAGTAAGGAACCCCTGGTAGAGGAAAAACGGTTGCCCTGGTCGGCCAGGCTGTCAAATACTGCATTAGAACCAAAAGATAGTAATGACTTTAGGACAATTAAAGTTCAGCCCCCAAAAGATCCTGTTAGCAGGCAGAAACTGGAGCAACCTGTGCAGCAGCTATTAAATATCAGCAAAGAGGCGGTTTCGCCAGAGACTGGAGTAAACGCCACGGCCAAGATTCTTCCGGAATTGCCAATAGGGCGTATTTCTGAACAAATAATTCAGAAGCTTAAGGTAAACTTGGGAAATAATTTCTCAACCATGGAAATCAGTCTAAAGCCTGAATACATAGGTAAGGTGAAAATAAAACTGGTTCTCCGGGAGGGGATGGTTTCCATTAAGTTAATGGCCGATTCCAGTGATACAGCCAGTGTCCTGAACTCCAGCCTGCAGCAGATAAAAGATAATTTAGAACAGCAAGGAATTAGGATTCAAAATATGGGAGTGAGTGTTGCCGGTCAGGAAGAGCATAGAGAAGGAAGTAATTACAGGGATGAGACGAGGCAAAGCAGGATCAGCGGTTTAGGTGGTCTAAGGGGCGATAACCAGGTTTTGCCAGGTGAAAACCTCAATTATAACTTTGACCAAGGACTTAACTTATTGGCATAAAGGAGGGGAGAATTTGACGAATATCACTATGGTTGGGACTAGCTCCACTGGGCAATCCCAGAAAATGGCCATGGATTCCCAGATGCAGTTAGGTAAATATGAGTTTCTGAAAATTCTGGCTGCCGAATTGGCCAACCAGGATCCTACCAATCCTACGGATAACAAAGATTTTATTGCTCAACTGGCCCAGTTTAGTTCACTGGAGCAGATGTACAACATGTCCGAAGGGCTTTATGCCATGGGTGAAAACCTCGGATACTATTTGGCAGAACAACGGACTCTTAATAATTCCTTGATGGTTTTGCAGTCCGCCAATCTAATAGGTAAAAGGGTGGTGGCCACGGTGGATGGAAAACAAATTGACGGCCAGGTGGAATCCGTCCAAGTGGAAAACTTGATTCCGGTTGCTATGGTCAATGACATAAAAGTGCCCATAGGTGCCATAAAGTACATTTATCCCCGGGAGGAAACACAAGCAACAGTTGTTCCAGAAGGGGATGTGTCCAGTGAATAAGATACATCTTCATTATCCGGTTATTCCCGTACCGCCTCCTACACAGTCGGTTAAACCAAGCCTCACTGATACTGATAAGGGCTTTAAAGAAATCCTGCAAAGTCGCCTGGAAAAAGCGGAGATCAAATTCAGCCAGCACTGTGTGAAAAGGATGGAGCAGAACCATATAGACCTTTCCCCGGACCAGATGAACCGGCTAAAAAATGCGGTTTCAAAAGCGAAAGAGAAAGGGTCCAGGGAATCCTGCATTGTCATGGACAATATGGCTTTTGTGGTAAGTGTGGATAATCGGATGGTTATTACGGTTGTAGACGGAGAAAGAATGAAGGAAAACGTATTTACCAATATTGACAGTGCTGTAATCATATAAGGCCGGACCTCATTGAGGAAGCCTTTTAGCCTATGGAATGACAGAAATAGGCTGCCTAAAAAAATAATAATTTGGAGGTCAGATTAATTATGATGCGTTCTCTTTATTCTGCAGTTTCCGGACTGCAGGCACACCAAACCAAGATGGATGTAATAGGCAATAATATTGCCAATGTTAACACCACCGGCTTTAAGAAGGACAAGGTGACCTTTCAGGATCTGCTCAGTGAAGCAGCAGGACATACGGCAGATAGAGGAGGGTTTAATTCTATTCAAATTGGGTCCGGAGTGATGGTAGGATCAGTAGATACCATGCATACCCAGGGAGCTGTAGCTACTACCGGGTGCAACACCCACCTGATGATACAGGGCGAAGGATTCTTTGTCCTGCAGGGCTTGGATGGTGAGCAGTATTATACCAGGGCAGGAGCTTTTTCCTTTGATGAAGAAGGGTACCTGGTTAATTCGGCTAATGGCATGTATGTCCTTGATGCTGATGAGCATGAGATTCATATTGACGATATTGAGAATGTAAAGAATATCAGCATATCTCCCGATGGAATGATAAATTACATCGATGAAAACGGCGATGCGCAGCAATTAGCTGATCCTATAGCTTTGGCCAAGTTTGCCAATCCCGCGGGGCTGAACAGAGCCGGGGAAAACCTGTTTGCAGAAAGCAATAACTCCGGCGCAGCCACGATAGAGGCTCCAGGAATCGATGGCAGGGGCAAGCTGATAGCCAACGTTTTGGAAATGTCCAATGTTGACCTTTCCGAGGAATTTGTTGACATGATAGTTACCCAGAGAGGTTTCCAGGCTAATTCCCGGACCATCAGGGTTTCTGACGAGATGCTGCAGGAACTTATAAACCTTAAGAGATAATTTAGAACCACAATAAAAGCGGAAGAGGTGACTTTTTTGAAAAGATGGGACATTTTAACCCCATTAGGAATTGCCATAGGTTTAACTCTAATTTACATCGCCATAGCCATAGGAAGCGATATCAGAATATTCCTGAGCCTGCCCTCTTTTCTAATTACTGTTGGGGGTTCCTTTTCCGCTCTTTTGGTAAATTACCGCTGGAAGCAAATTTCCGCAGTATTTAAAACTCTGAAGAAATTAACTTCCAAGGAGATAACAGATTCTGAAGAGATTGTCAATGTATTCATCTATCTGGCCCGTAAGGCGAGAAGGGACGGGCTATTGGGCCTGGAAGACGATATTACCAGGCTGGAGGACCGGTTCTTTCAAAAGGGTTTGCGCCTGGCAGTGGACGCCATAGATCCTAAGCACATCAGGGAAATACTCGTAGCCGACATGGAGGCAACGATTACCAGGCACCAAATAGGCCAGGGAGTATTTAGGACTTGGGGCGGGTTGTGCCCGGCTTTTGGAATGATTGGAACCCTGATTGGCCTTATTCAAATGTTGTCAAACCTTGAAAACCCTAGCACCTTAGGGCCATCCATGGCCTTGGCCCTGATAACTACTTTTTACGGGGTACTTCTGGCCAACCTGGTTTTTATCCCCATTGCTGGTAAATTGGAGCTTCTTAGCGATGAAGAGATGATAACTAAGAGGATGATTTTAGAAGGTATCATTGCCATACAGAACGGAATGAACCCACACATCCTGGAAGAAAAATTGCGTTCTTTTATTGAACCCCGAAGCAATACTTGGGAGGAAGATTTAATAAGAAACGATGCTATCGATGTTTAAGAAAAAAAAGAAAAAAGAAGACCCTGGTTGGATGATGACTTTCTCAGACATGATGACCTTGTTATTGGTTTTCTTTGTTTTGCTCTATTCATTTTCAGTAGTGGATATTGTGAAATTCCAACGCTTTCTGGCATCTTTTCAGGGGGTGGGTATATTAGAGCGTGGTCCGGAGGCAATGGAACAGGATAAGGAAAAAGATTTTGAAATACCCCTGGAAGCAGAGGCTGACTTGTCCAACAGTGAAGCCTTATACGAAACATACCTTATTGTGGAGGAATATATCCGGGAAAACAATATGGAGATGGAAGTTTCAGTGCGATTGGATGAAAGAGGTGTGGTCCTGGAAATAAAGGACGAAATACTTTTTGCATCTGGGCAGGCAGACTTAAAACCTGATGCTTTAGTGGTATTACAAAGTCTGTCGGGTCTGCTTAGGTATATACCTAATACCATTTCGGTAGAAGGACATACGGATAACCGGCCTATACATAATGCCCGTTTCCCAAGC
Source organism: Syntrophomonadaceae bacterium (assembly GCA_050949885.1). Taxonomy (GTDB): domain Bacteria; phylum Bacillota; class Syntrophomonadia; order Syntrophomonadales; family Syntrophomonadaceae; genus JBMNGO01. The sequence goes on from JBMNGO010000002.1 coordinate 336,895, forward strand.
AATTGGGAACTGTCTACAGCCAGAGCCTTAGCTGTTGTACGCTATCTTTCAGAAAATCTGGGTCTTTCCCCTGACAGGTTTTGTGCTGTGGGGTATGGCGAATATCGCCCGGTAGCAAAAAACGATTCAGCTGAAAATATGGCCAGAAACCGTAGAGTTAATATTGTGATAAATGCCGAAAATCCACCTTCATTGGAAAAGGAAGAAAAGACATGATTAACAAGATATTGATTGAAGAAGACGAAACCCAGGAATGGGAAAGTGAGAGAAAACCAAAAAAGTGGCGAAAGTGGCTGATTTTATTACTGGTAGCCATCATAGCCTTAGCTGGTGGTTATTTATACTTTACTATATGGCATGACACGGGGAAAGCAAGCGATTTCAGTAAAAAGAAAAAAACCACCCTGGCCAGTTTTACCGTTAATCTGGTTGACAGCAATTACCGAAGATACTTGAGAACCGAAATTACCTTGGAGTATTGGTCCGATGAGGTACACAAGGAAGTACAAATGTCCATGCACAGAATAAAAGACGTTGTTTTAAAGGTATTGCGCAGCAAAACTGTTATCGATATTGATTCACCAAATGAAACGGAACTCCTCAAATTGGAACTTATGCAGGCAATCAACTCCGTAATAACCAGTGGAGAGATTAATGGGCTGTATTTTGAGGAATTCATTATCCAATAGGAGAGGACGGCTATGGTAGAAGATTTTATGGAAGAGCAGCATATACCCAAAGGGCTGATAACTGCTTATAAAAACAAGGAGCCCGTACAGATTAAGAAAGCACAGTTCTCAAAGCTTGAGCCCTGTGCAGGGGAATCTCCTGAACAAAGGCTGGATTTCCTTGCTGAAGTTGAGTTGGAACTTGAAGTGGAACTGGGAGAAGCCACTATTACACTGCAAGAAGTACTGCAGCTTCAGGAAGGATCAATTATAGCTTTACAGAGAATGGCCGGAGATGTAGTAGATTTAAAAGCCAACCAGGTTTGGTTGGCTTCCGGGGAAGTCATCGTAATAAATGATTTTTTTGCTATAAGGATCAGTTCCTATGAGAAAAATGTAAAGCTTCATTCCGGGGGTCAATAATATGGACTATTTACATGCTTTGTTAAGATTGCTCTTATGCCTTCCGGTAGTTTTAGTTTTGGCTTATTTGTTCATTAAATATGGCTTGGTAAAGTCATACAAGGGGCGGGGGAATATGCAGGTTATTGATCAAATAGCCCTATCCCCGAGGGCTACGCTGAATGTGGTTAAGGTAGCCGATGATTATTATTTGATTGGGGCTACGGAAAAACAAATCACCTTGATCAAACATCTGCCCTGCTATCAATTGGGTATTGCAGAAGAACCAAAGGGGTTTGCAGGACTAGTGAGTGAATTCACCAGGGGAAAAGCCCATGAGTAAAAAGACCAGGTTGCTTTTAATCGGAATAGTAGCCTGTGGGTTAGTTGGGTTATTGCCCGCCCAGTTATGGGCAGCTCCAGCCATTGATTTGCAAATTAGCAGTACTGATGATCCGGAGCAGGTTGTTGATACATTGGAATTATTGGCTGTGCTGACTGTACTGGCCATTGCTCCGGCAATTCTAATAATGATGACCTCCTTTACCCGTATAGTAGTAGTATTGGCTTTTGTCCGCAATGCCCTGGCAACCCAGCAGATTCCGCCCAACCAGGTTCTTATTGGGTTAGCGCTTTTTTTAACCTTTTTTACTATGTTTCCTGTATACCAGGAAATTAATGAGAAAGCCCTTACACCCTATGTGATGAACCAAATGAGCCAGGAACAGGCACTTGCTGAAGCTAAAGCACCAATGGTGAATTTTATGGCCAAACATACCCGGGAAAAAGACCTGGCTCTTTTTCTTCAAATGTCTGAAGAACCTAAACCCGAGAATATTGCTGATTTACCATTAAATGTCCTGATTCCGGCATTTGTTATAAGTGAGTTGAAAACGGCATTTCAGATGGGTTTTTATATTTACGTTCCTTTCCTGGTTATTGATATGGTAGTGGCCAGTACCCTGATGTCCATGGGTATGTTTATGGTTCCGCCGATTCTTATATCTTTGCCATTTAAGATACTGCTTTTTGTCATGACTGATGGGTGGTTTTTATTAACCAAGTCTTTGCTGGAGAGTTATGTATAGCGAACAGGAGAGGTGGACTGCATGAGTTCTGAGGCAGTAATTGCTATTGCCCGGGAAGCCATAATGCTAGCGCTTTTGCTGGCCGCTCCCGCTCTGGGAGTCGGTTTGCTGGTAGGATTTGTGATCAGCGTCTTTCAGGCTATTACTCAAATACAAGAGCAGACACTAACCTTTGTTCCTAAAATAATTGCGGTGTTTCTATCCTTTATAGTCTTTGGCCCTTGGATGCTGAAAATTATCACGGAATTCACTGTGAATATTTTTAGTAATTTAACCACTATTGTGCGCTGAGGTGATAATTGGTGTTGGAGCTTGCAGGGATAAAAGCGGGATTCCTTATTTTTGTTCGAGTATCCTCCTTTATGATGCTGGCTCCCTTTTTTTCCATAAAAGGCCCGCCGGTAATAGTCCGGACCGGATTGGGGGCATTATTAACTCTGGCTATTCTGCCCAGCTTTGAGGTATTGCCGACCGTGACCGATGACCTGCTAGCTTATTCCTTTTTGGTTATAAAAGAAGTGTTGGTAGGTTTGATAATTGGGTATGCCAGTATGCTGGTTTTCTCAGCCGTAAGAGTAGCAGGAGAATTTATTGATATTCAAATGGGGTTCGCTATGGCTGCGGTTTTTGATCCCCAGTACCAATCACGGATAACCCTGGTGGGACAGTACTTGTATATTTTGGCCATACTCCTTTTTCTGGTTATGGATGGACACCACAGTCTGATTTTGGCCATATCCCATAGCTATGCAGTTATACCCATAGGAGCTGCCATTTTTGATAAACCTTTAGTAGTTTGTATTATACAAATGTTTGTTGATGTTTTCTCCCTGGGGGTACGAATAGCAGCTCCTTTTGTAGCCGTTCTAGTAATATGTGACATTTGTTTAGGGCTTTTAGCCCGGACGGTACCTCAGCTAAATGTATTTATTCTGGGCTTTCCCTTAAAAGCCGGGATAGGGATGGTTGCTTTAGGGGCAGCATTACCCATATTGATAATTATTGTATCCGGTGTCTTACAGCAGATGCAGAGAGATATGTTATTGATTATGGAGATAGTAGCTAGATGATTACTTTATTGTATCCCATCAGGAAAAAAGATAGCAGGATTTATGATACTTTGCTGGTTGTTGCAGCAGTTGTGGTATATTTCCAAAACCCCTTTAGTGCTTGGTCCCTGTTAATACTAATTGCTTCCTGCGGTTTTGGTCTTAGCAATTACTTCTACCGGGCAGCTACAAGTTGCGGGGGAGCAGTATTCGGAACAGACATTTACTATTTTGCCGCTACTGAAGAAAAAACCGAAGAGGCTACCCCTCACCGGAAGCAGGAAGCACGGAAAAGAGGACAGGTAGCTCGAAGTACAGACTTAAACGCAGGTATAGTAATTCTGGCCGCCGTTGTTTTTCTATATTTGGCTAGACATTATATGCACGTTAATTTATTGAATATTTTTGGATTTATTCTCGGGGACCAAATGATACGAGGACTGAACGTCAATGATGTATTTGATTTATACAATATAGTCTTAAGTTGCTTTTTACAGGTAATGGCTCCTATTTTTATTCTGTCAATGGCAATAGGGTTGCTGGCCAACTTTTTCCAGGTCGGGTTTTTGTTTGCCCCCGAGGCCATAAAGCCAAAAATTGAGCACCTTAACCCGGTTGAGGGCCTAAAAAGGATGTTCTCCAAAAAAGCCCTGGTCAATTGTGTAAAAACCCTTCTGAAAATAGGCATTGTAAGCCTGGTTATATATGCTCTGATAGCCAACCGTTTTGATAACATGCTTCTTTTGCCCAATATGGGTATTTTTGAAATTGTGGACTATTTAGAGAAACTACTGTTTCAAATATGTATGGGTGCCGGGATCATCTTGGTTGTATTAGCCGTTCTTGACTTTGCTTATCAAAAATGGGAATTTAAGCAGAATCTTAAAATGTCCAGGTATGAAATCAAGCATGAAATGAAACAAACTGAAGGAGATCCATTGATAAAGTCAAGATTGAGGGAGAAACAGCGGCTCCTGTCCATGCGACGGATGATGCAAAGTGTTCCCGAAGCTACCGTAGTAATTACAAATCCCACCCATTTGGCGGTGGCCCTTAAATATGAAGAACAAATGGTAGCCCCTCAAGTAGTGGCCAAGGGGGCTAACTACCTGGCGGAAAAAATAAAAGCCAAAGCTAAAGAACACCAGGTTCCAGTAGTTGAAGACAAGCATTTGGCCAGGGCTCTGTACAGTCAAGTGGAAGTAGGGGAACCGGTACCAGTGGAGCTTTACAAAGCCGTAGCGGAGATTATTGCCGCCATATATCTACTAAGAAGGCAGGGGTAAGGAGAAGTTATGGCAGAGTTGATAGAATCTTTTCAGGTGCGATTAAACAATCTGACCAGATACAGTGATCTTTTGATTGCTGCTGCAGTAGTGGCTATTGTCATTCTAATAGTTTTACCTATTCCCACTCAGCTTTTGGATATTCTGCTGGCTTGTTCTCTTACTATCGGACTAATTATGCTGCTCTCCACCCTTTTTATCCAGGAACCTCTGCAGTTAGCCATTTTTCCTACTCTGTTACTGGTCTTTACATTGTTCCGCCTGGCTTTGAATATCTCATCCACCAGGCTTATTTTAACCCAGGCTAATGCGGGAAGAGTTATTGAGGCTTTCGGTTCATTTGTTATAGGCGGCAACTATATTGTAGGGGCAGTAGTTTTCGTTATTATTACTGTTATCCAGTTTGTAGTAATAACCAATGGAGCTGGCAGGACAGCAGAAGTAGCAGCTCGTTTTACCCTTGATGCCATGCCGGGAAAACAAATGAGTATCGATGCTGATCTTAGCGCTGGGTTGATTTCTGAACAAGAAGCCAGGGAAAGGCGGTCTAAACTACAGCGGGAAGCCAACTTTTTCGGAGCTATGGATGGTGCCAGTAAATTTGTCAAAGGGGATGCTATAGCAGGGATTGTTATTGCCCTGGTCAATATAGCGGCCGGATTAGCCATAGGAATGTGGCAATTGGGCCTGCCGGCACAAACAGCTCTTCACACTTACACCCTGCTGACCGTGGGGGATGGACTGGTTTCGCAAATTCCTGCTTTGCTGGCATCAACAGCTACCGGAGTTCTGGTTACCCGCACCGAAAGCGGTCATAGCTTTGGATTTGATTTAACTAAACAACTGGGGAAATTCCCACCAGCCATAGGTTTAGCTGCAGGAATACTACTAGCCCTGGCTGTGTTGCCGGGTCTGCCGTTTTTGCCGTTCATTATCCTGTCCATGGGAGTTGGGTACACGGCTTATGCACTTTTTCGGGAGGAGAAAATCAAAGCTATGCAAAATGAGCAAAAAGAATTGTCCAGGCCGGCGTTAAGGGAGCCCGAGAAGGTATTGAACCTTTTCCAGGTGGATCCACTGGAAATAGAAATTGGGTATAATTTGATTCCTTTAATTGATGAGCAGCAGGGAGGAGATCTATTAAATCGGCTGGCTGCAGTCAGAAAACAGTGTGCTACGGAAATGGGAATATATGTTCGCCCTATTAGGATAAGAGATAATCTGCAGCTTTCTCCTAATTCATATCGATTCAAAATTCGCGGGGTGGAAATGACCGGGGGAGAGCTTATGCCAAACCATTACATGGCAATGAGTCCTTACGACGAAAATGCCAAAATCCAAGGGATAAAAACTACTGAGCCTACCTTTGGGCTTCCTGCCTGGTGGATTAAGGCAGAAGATAAAGAAAAGGCTGAAATGGAGTGCATTACAGTAGTAGACCCGGCTACTGTATTGATCACTCATTTGACGGAGTTTATCAAACTATATGCCCATGAAATACTGTCGCGCCAGGATGTTCAGGATTTACTGGATATGGTGCAGGAGAACAACTCCGCCCTGGTCAAAGAGTTGGTGCCCAACATTTTATCCGTAGGGGAAATACAGAAAGTGCTGCAAAATCTACTTAAAGAGAAAATCTCCATTAGGGATCTGGAAACTATCTTGGAAGCTGTAGCAGATGCTGCCTTAGTTTCGAAAAACCTGGACTTTCTTATTGATTCATCCCGCCTGGCTTTGAGCAGGAGTATTTGCAGACAATTGAGCAAAGAAGGGCATATGATCATAGCTACCCTGGAATCTAGTCTGGAAAACAAGCTGCTGGAATCTTTACAGAACACTCCTTACGGGAACTACCCGGCCATAAGCGCGGAGTTAACCCAGCATATCTTTGATCAACTGGACAAAATCGAAGAAAAATTTACCCTCCTAGGGTCACCTCCGGTGGTTTTATGTTCCCCCAGGATTCGGTTACCTTTCCGGAGATTGATTGAAAGGTACAAGCCCAGCTTTTCCGTTGTATCCGTCAATGAGGTTTCCCCGGATTTAAAAATAGAAGTAATTGAGTCGGTGGTGATGCCAAATGAAGATTAAACGTTATATTGCTAGAAACATGGAGGAGGCCCGTGCTTTGATAAGGGCGGACATTGGACCTAATGCGATTATTATAAGCAATCGCAAGATAAGAGAACCAGGTATAGTGGGGTTTTTCCGCCCTCCCAAATTCGAGGTCACTGCTGCAGTGGATGAGCAGCAGCAGCAAATCCAGTATCAACGAGAATACAATCAGCTTAAAGAGCTTTTGAGCAGATCTATTACTGATTTTAACGTCAAGGAGGAAAAAGCGGAATGGCTATCTGCGGACCATCACCTGGCAAAGGTTATGAATAGCCTGCAGGCTGCCGATATTGCACCCGATTTGGCAGAGATTGTCCTAAAAAAACTGACCCAGGAAAAAAGCGCCCTGAGCCAGGAAGAGCTTAAAGAACAATTAGCCAGGGCCATAACCTCATTGTTTAAACCTGTTCCCCAGATTAATACCAAACCAAGGATAATGGCATTTGTGGGGCCTCCAGGGGTGGGCAAAACTACTACTTTGGCAAAAATTGGAGCCATCCAGTCTCTATTTAATGCTTGCGATATTGCTTTGATTACTATTGATACATACAGAATTGGAGCAGTAGAACAGATAAAGATCTACGGCGAAATAATAGGAGCCCCCGTTGAGGTAGTCATAACACCCCAGGAGTTAAAGCTGGCTGTAGAGAGGAACCTGGATAAAGAAATGATCTTTATAGATACTGCTGGCAGACCGTCCAAGAGCACCTACCAAATTGCCGAAATAAAAACCTTTTTGGATAATGTTGATTCCCTGGAGATATATCTGGTCTTAAATGCAACGGCTAAAGAAAAAGATCTCGTGCGTATGTTAAATGATTACAAAATCCTAGGTTATTCAAGATTAATTTTTACGAAAATCGATGAAACAGAAACCATGGGGTTTTTACTCAGAGCCGCTCACCTAACCCAACTGCCCATTGCCTACATAACTAATGGACAGGATGTTCCCGATGATATTGAAACTGCCAGCCCAGAATTGCTTAGCAGTCTTATTATGAAGGATGTGGTTTTATGAAGGCAGATCAGGCGAAAAGGTTGCGAGAATTGGTAACTGCCCAGAAACGGGGGGGAACTGCCCCTTTGCATAAAACAAGAATTATAACGGTAGCCAGTGGAAAAGGAGGTGCGGGGAAAACCAGTGTGGCAGTTAACCTGGCTATTGCTTTAGGGAAAGCCGGCAATCAGGTTGCGGTCCTAGACGCAGATTTGGGTATGGCCAACGTGGATATAATGCTGGGAATAATCCCTCGTTACACCTTGAGCCATGTCCTCCAGGGCAGAAAGAAACTGGAGGAGATTATAATAGCTACCGATGAAGGGGTTCAGTTAATACCGGGCTGTTCCGCCATATTTGGATTGGCTAACTCATCCTGGGATGAGAAGAGAGAAAACCTGGTAAAGGAAATTAAGCTATATGCTCAGCAGATGGACTTCCTTATTATTGACTGCGGAGCGGGAATTTCTGAAACCGCCTTATCATTTATGCTAGCCGCCCAGGAAGTAATAGTAATAATTACTCCTGAACCCACTTCAATAACCGATGGATATGGACTAATAAAAGTATTGTCAGGATACCAGGAACATCCGCAAATAATGCTCTTAATTAATAAAGTGAAAAACTCTGCCGAAGCAGGAAATATTGCCAATAAAATTGAGCTGGCTGTAAAAAGGTTCCTAGATACCAGTGTTATTAAGTTGGGCTATGTACGCAGTGATGTTTCAGTAGATAAATCAGTAAGAGAAATGACCCCCTTTATAACCAAGTATCCTAAATGCGAAGCAGCCAAGAACATTATTACTATTGCTGATAACCTGGCAGGCAAAAAAGGAGGCCAATTCTCCCCTTCCGATAATTTAGCCATGAAATTGGCACGCTTAATGAAAACAGGAATGCAAATGTGATGAATAGATAGAGAGGTTCCTTATAAAAGTTGCTAATCAGGTCCATGTTGTTAGAATCTTTCAGTTTCCTTTGAATGTGAATTGATGAGAAAAACATGTTAGGGATGATTAAGATTATGGAGGCTTATCTGCCGTTGGTTAAACAAATAGTAGACCGTATCGATGTTAAGCTGCCGCAGCATTGGGATAAGGAAGACATGATAGGCTATGGCATGCTGGGGCTAATGGAGGCCATTAAACGGTTTAAGCCCGAAAAGGGGGTCCAATTTTCAACTTTTGCTTCCATCCGCATAAAAGGGGCCATATTAGATGCCTTGAGAAAGGATACTCCCCTTCCTCGTACCTTGTGGCAAAAGGTTCGTAGAATTACTGAGACCATGGAACAAATCTACCAGGTTACCGGCCAAGAAGCTTCTATTGAAGTAGTGGCGGAAAAGTTGGGGATGGGAAAAAGTGAAGTAGAAGAAGCCCTGGAGGCGTACCGGTTACTTTCCCATATTTCCCTGGAGCAGAGCCTGGGTTTTTCCGACAGCTACGAGATGACTGTAGCAGATACCTTGGAATCCAAAACCTGGGAGGGAGTAGAGGCCCAAATCCTGGAAAAGGAACAAAAAGAGCAGCTGACCCGGGCTATTGCTGAGTTAGATGAGCGGCAGAGGCTGGTCTTAACACTGTACTTTTATGAAGAGTTGACTTTAAAAGAAATTGCCCAGGTATTAGATTTGGGAGTATCACGTATATCTCAGATTAAAACCATGGCTTTGGCCAACCTGCGGAAAAAGTTGCATAATGCCATGCTGCAGGAGATTTAAATTATCGATCTTAATTCCGATAATTAAAGGGAAGGTGAATGAATGATTAAAGGAGTCTACTGTTCAAATGCCGGGTTAAATGCTATGCAGCATAAAATGGACAACCTGGCTAATAATGTGGCTAACCTAAACACGGAAGGTTTTAAGCAACAAAGGTCAGCCCTCATTACCTTTAAAGAATTTGTAACTAACGTAAACCAGTTATATTACAAGACTACCAGTGGGGCATACCCGGGGAATTTAAAAAATGATTTTTCCCCCGGGACGATTAAAGAGACCAAGAGAGAACTGGATTATGCCATTAATGGTGAAGGGTTTTTCCAATTGAAAACTGACCAGGGAATGAGATACACCAGAAACGGGTCTTTTGATATTGATGCCCAAGGGTACCTGATAGATAAAAGAGGAAACCGGGTACAGGGCCGAAGAGGAGATATCAGGAACCGAGACGGCCAATTAGATCAAGAACCGGTGGTTGTCCGCTTTCCAGATGGGGAGCAGCTGCAAAAAGATGAAGAGGGGTTATTCAAAACCGAGGCGCGGGGAATAACCGTACCCGATAGTGAAAGCAAGATCCTTAGGGGATATGTTGAAACCTCCAATGTTGATATGGTTCAGAATTTCTCTGAGATGATAACTGTAACCAAGGGGCTGGCAGCCAATGCCAGGGTGCTGACCACTCATGATAATATACTCAAAAAGTCTACAGAAGAGGTGGGCAGCCTGAAATAACACCAAACGTTGAACGGGGGACAGTAATGCAGAAGCTGAAACCTGAAGCCGGGTTGGAAATAAGGATAGGAATTGCTGAGTATGGTGTATGCAAAGCTCCGGGCATTTTAATTACTTTAGCTCTGGGATCATGTATGGGAGTATCTCTGTTCGACAGAGTTACCGGCATAGGAGGAATGGTTCATGTAATGCTGCCGGACAGCAAGCTTTTTAACGGACCTATTATTCGGTCCAAGTTTGCGGATACAGCAATTCCCCTGCTGTTGGAAGAAGTTCTTAAACTGGGTGCCAGCAAGAAAAGGCTGGAGGCCAAAATAGCTGGGGGTGCCCAAATGTTTAAAAGCCAGTCCAATTCATCCCTGCTTAACATTGGAGAGAGAAATACCTTTATGTGCCGAAAAGTTTTGAATGAACTACAGATTAGGATTACCGGTATGGATACGGGGGGGCATATAGGCAGAACAATGATATTGGACTGCGGCCAAGCCAAAACCTTTGTCCGCACTTATGGGAAGATTACCCAGGAAATATGAGATTAATGAGGGCACCAAAATGGACTTCACTGAATTGTGCAAAACCCTTTCCCGTATGTTTGATATAGATACTGAAGGTTATAAAGAAAACCAATTAAAAAGGCGTATTGAGCATTTGATCCATACCCAGGGATTCCAAGGGTACGAGGATTACATAGGAGCATTAAAAACTGACCAAAAGCAGAGGGAGCTTTTTTTAGACCGGCTTACTATAAATGTATCTGAGTTTTTCCGAAATGCCAACGCATTTGAAGTATTGGAAAAAAGGGTTTTACCGGCCTTACTTAAAACTAAAAAAAAGCTGAAAATATGGAGTGCTGCTTGCTCCAATGGTGCCGAACCTTATTCGGTGGCCATTATTCTGAAGGAAATCAGTCCTTTGGTTAACCATCAAATTGATGCTACCGATATTGACAAAAAGATACTAGAGGTGGCCAAAACGGGCTGCTACAAAAAAGAACTGTTAAAGAATGTGCCACCCCAGAGATTAAAAAAGTATTTTGTTGAAACCAATAATTTATGGTGCCTGGGTGATGAAATAAAAGAAAAAGTAAAGTTTCGGCAGCATGATTTACTGAAAAACGACTTCCCTTCAGGTTATGACTTGATAATATGCAGGAATGTAGCCATTTACTTTAACAGGGAAAGCCAGAAGAAACTCTACGAAAAATTCTTTTGCTCCCTGAATGATGAAGGAATTCTATTTACTGGAGCCACGGAGTACATTTTGAATCATAAAGAACTGGGATTTGAAATTATTTATCCCTGGTTTTACAAAAAACAGAAAGGGTTAAGGAGCATAGAAAACCATGGATTTTACTAAACTGCAGCCATTACATATGGATTTTTTAAAAGAGATCGGAAATATTGGTGCGGGCAATGCAGTTACTTCTCTTGCCCAAATGACCGGGAAAAAAATCGGGATGGAAGTTCCCAGCTCCAGTATTGCCCGGATAAATCATTTGATGCAGCTTTTGGGAGACGAAGAAGAACTGGTTTCCTGTGTAAATGTGGCGGTATCAGGAGATGCCCAGGCCAGTATCTTTTTTATTCTGAAGCACCAAAATGCCCTGGGTCTCTTAGACAGACTGATGGGGCAGCCTCACGGAAGTTATCGGGAAATTGATGCTATAGGGCAGTCGGCTCTAAATGAGGTGGGTAATATAATTGCAGGTTCGCTGCTGAATGCTATCAGCAGTCTTACTGGGTTAAGTTTTTTATCTTCGGTTCCTGCATATGCCAATGATATGCTGGGTGCAGTTTTAAGCGCAGCATTATTGGAAAGGGGCTATTTTGATGATCATGTTTTGGTTATCAATACTCGCTTCTATGACCAGGATGTGGTCTTAGACGGGAACCTTTTCCTATTACCGAAAGGAAATGCCCTGGAGACTATCTTCAAGTCGGTGGGAATTAGTTGGGGCTAAAGAGCCTTATTGGGGGGCTTTGGTGGTTTGGTTAATATTGGAGCTTTACATCTTCAGATGGTTACTAAAATGAGGAGGTTTTAGAGAAATGGGGAAAAGGGTACTAGTAGTTGATGATGCTACTTTTATGAGGATGATGATTAAGGACATATTGACAGGGAATGGCTTTGAAGTGGCGGGAGAAGCTGAGGATGGGGCAAAAGCGGTGGAAATGTATAAACAACTTAGGCCCGACTTGGTTACTATGGATATAACAATGCCTGAAAAAGACGGAATAACAGCTGTTAAAGAAATAATGAAAATTGATCCTAATGCCAGGATTATAATGTGCAGCGCTATGGGGCAACAGGCTTTAGTAACAGAAGCCATCCAGGCAGGAGCCAGAGACTTCCTGGTTAAACCCTTTCAACATGATCGTGTTGTGCAGGCACTGAATAGAGCAACGCAATAAAAGGAAGGGTTTGACTGTAATGAAGGAAGTTTTATCTCAATCAGAAATTGATAGGCTTATAAACAATATAAATCAGGGGGAGAAGCTCTGGGGGCAGGTTGAAGTGCAGTCTGCAGCCAAAAAGTATAATTTTAGGCTTCCCAATAAGTTTACGAAGGACCAGCTGCGTACCTTGCATATGATACATGATAATTTCTCGCGGATATTATCCAATTTTCTTTCAGGTTATCTGAGAAGTTCTATACATTTGAAAGTTGTGTCAGTGGAACAGTTGACTTATGAGGATTTCCTGGTCTCAATTCCTAGCCCCACTCTGTTGACTATTTTTAAAATGTCTCCGTTAAACGGCAATGCTCTGTTGGAATTTAATCTAAATTTTGTATTTCCTATCATCGATTTGCTGTTTGGCGGGGCGGGGAGCAGGATGAATAGAATTCGGGAACTAAGCGAAATAGAACTGAGGGTTCTCCGTAAGCTGAATGAAAGAGTACTTGAGAGTCTATCTTATGCTTGGGCAGGGGTGATCCAGATAAAACCAGAAATAGATTCTTTAGAAACCAATCCTCAATTTAATCAAATTATTGCACCAAATGAAATCGTGGCTATTATTACTTTTTCCGCCCAAATTGCAGGTAACCACAGTACCATAAATCTTTGCTTGCCTTTCGTTACTCTGGGAAGCGTAATAGCCAACCTGACAGCGCAAAACTGGTTTTCCGGACAGCAGGATAAGGAGGCTGCTAATAATAAAGATGCCATTATCCAAAACCGGATAGCTCAAGTCCCTTTGGATCTCTATGCCTGCTGCGGGGAGTGCAGCTTAACCGTCAGGGAATTTCTCCAATTAAGACCAGGGGATGTTGTTATTCTGGATAAATTGGTTAATGAAAACATGGAGCTTTTTGTGGGAAAGCACCACAAATTCCAGGTTCAGCCGGGGGTAGTAAACAACAAACTAGCTGTGCAGATTACTGCAAGAGTATAAGGGGAAATGATTATGGAAAAACCTTTTTTATCTCAAGAAGAAATAGATGTTCTTTTAAAGCATCATAATGCTGAGGGTAATAAATATATGTCTTTTGAACCCCTTTCCGAAGAAGAGAAGGACACCCTTTGCGAGATTGGAAATATTAGTACAGGGGCTTCTTCTACAGTCCTTTCAGAACTCCTGGGGCAGAAGGTCACAATAAATGTACCCATCCTTTGGGTTACTACTTTAGGTGAGCTTCACGGGAGCTTTCAAGTGCCATATATTTTGGTAGAAGTCAATTATACTTCAGGGTTATCAGGTAAAAACCTGCTCTTGTTAAAAACAATGGATGCTGCCATTATCGCCGATATTATGATGGGAGGTACGGGGGAGAACCCTCCTGAACAACTTGACGAGTATAGCCTGAGTGCTTTGTCTGAGGCTATGAATCAAATGATTGGATTCTCTGCTACATCTATGTCGGAAATGTTTCAACGCAAAATAAGCATTTCACCACCAACAATTACTACCGTTAGTCTTGATCAGGAAGACATAAACATTTTAGAGATGAATCAACAAATAGTAGTTATTTGTTTTCAACTGAAGGTTGGGCAAATTCTCCAGAGCGAAATAATGTTATTGATGGAGATTGAAGTAGCCAAAAAAGAGGTTGAGTACCTGTTTTCACATAACAAACCGGAACAGGCTCCGCAGACGGCAACGCCGGCCCGTGAACCGGCGGATTCGTATCAAGATAATGAAACCGAACCAGGGGCCAGCAAGAGTGCCCCCAGTAGTGAATTAAAAGATCCTATTGATAAACAAAACCTTAATTTAATACTGGATATACCTTTGAAATTATCCGTTGTTTTAGGCAAAACACGAAAAACCATTGAAGATGTTGTGGGTTTGGGAGTGGGTTCCATTGTGGAACTGGAAAAGTTTGCCGATGAGCCGGTAGAGATTATGGTCAATGGGACTCTGATTGCCCGTGGAGAAGTAGTGGTAGTTGATGAATACTTTGGAGTGAGAATAACCGATATTATTTCTCCTGAAAATCGCATTAAAAACTTGGGTCCCCAAAAAAGCTAAAGTCGAGACCATTCAACCGCGGATAAGAATCTCAGTGGGCAGGGAATAATTTAGGTGTGAGGGCTACGTCACAATGCTTCCCGGCCTTTTTTTTATTTTTTTGCCTTTTATTAGTTTTAATAGCATATAGCCGGTAGTTCTTGTTTTTTTTATATGATAAAATAATTTAGTTAGTATTGATCAGAGAAGCAAACCTGATAAAGGTTAGAAAACACAGATAAGATGAATATTTAAAAGAAAAGTATTGGAATAATATTATTTAAATCAGGCCGCCATGGTCTTTTATAATTTGTATAGCATAAGGTGCTTTTTCCTTTAAAGTTACCACCGTTAACAAGAACCTGGCTGAACCGCTTATATCATAATTCGCGGCCAGCCCGCTCACATCGGGATGGGCAGCCAAAAGGGACGATAATGAAGTGTCATAATTCTGGTCCCCAAGGATCAGGGCAGATAAACTGGTATTGTCTCCCATCTGAGGTCGCCTGGAAGAATTTGCAACCCGGCTTACCTGTAGATCAGAATATCCCTTTTCTTTTAGCAGGCGGGCAGCCTGGTAGGCATTTTCTTCATTGTTAAAATACGCAAAGACAGATCTTTCACCTGGTTGAAGTTGCATTAGTATACCCCCTTGTGCCGACTTAATTTGATATTATAGTTTGGCTATTTTGGCCTATTATTATAATTTAGGAGGCTCTTTATGAATCCAATTGAAAATCTACAGGCTGTACTTAAGAGTGCTATTATTAATGCCCTTGAGGAGGCTAGAGAACAAAAGCTATTAAACTATAGCGAGTTACCTGAGTTTAATATAGAAATACCCCGGGAAAAACAGCATGGGGATTTTGCCTGTAATGTAGCCATGCTGTTAGCTCGCCAGGCACGAATGTCTCCCCGCCAGATAGCCGATTGTTTGGTAAAGCTAATAGAGAACCATCGTCCTGAACATTTGGATAAAATTGAAGTGGCGGGAGCAGGTTTTATAAACTTTTTTCTTAATAATCAGTGGCTCCTGCAAGTACCGCAGGTAGTTTATGATCTGGGTGACCAATATGGGTATTTAGGAGAAAGAAACCAGAAGGTACAGGTGGAGTTTGTCAGCGCTAATCCCACTGGAAATTTACATATGGGAAATGCGAGGGGGGGAGCTATTGGAGATACTTTAGCCAATATCCTTATGCGGGCCGGGTATTCTGTGGAACGGGAGTTCTATATAAATGATGCTGGTAATCAGATAGAACTATTTGCTGATTCCCTTTTTGTCCGATATCTACAATTAAAAGGGGAAAAAGCAGAATTGCCTGAGAACGGCTATGCCGGACAGGATGTAGTTGACACTGTAAAAGAGATCATAGAAGAGTTCGACTCTGAAATTGCTATTCTTAAACCTGAAGAACAACGGAATCGACTGCTAAGTTATGCTTTGCAGAAAAGGATTGCCTACATTAGAGATACCTTACAGCGTTTTGGAATTTCTTATGATGTTTGGTTCAGTGAGAAAACCTTGCATGAATCCAAAAAAGTTGACCAGCTTATACAAATACTGAAGGAAAAAGGTTATATTTATGAACAAGACGGAGCCCTATGGTTTAAGTCCAGTGCCTTTGGAGATGAAAAAGACGAGGTGATAAAGCGGGCCAATGGTCTGCCTACCTATTTTGCTGCAGATATTGCTTATCACCAGGACAAATTTGCACGAGGTTTTGATTGGGTAATCAATATTTGGGGGGCTGACCATCACGGCCATGTAGCCAGAATGAAGGGCGCCATGGCGGCCTTAGGGATTGATCCGGACCGGCTGGACATTCTCCTGATGCAACTGGTAAGGCTTTACCGCAATGGAGAAATAGTCCGCATGTCCAAAAGAACCGGAACCACTGTAACGCTGGATGAGTTGATTGATGAGGTGGGAAAGGATGCGGCCAGGTTCTTTTTTGTAATGCGCAGCCCGGACAGCCATCTGGATTTTGATCTGGAACTGGCTCGTCGGCAGAATCAGGAAAATCCGGTTTATTATGTACAGTACGCCCATGCCAGGATGTGCAGCATTTTCAGGCAGGCTGAAGCAGCCGGAATTACGATGCCTCCGGTCGGTGAACTAGATCTTACCTTGCTGGCGGAGCCGGAAGAAATCGCCTTATTGAGAGCAATTGCCCAATTCCCCGAGGAAATTTCTATAGCCGCCAGAACCATGGCACCACAGAGAATAGCCCGGTATGCGTTGGAATTGGCAGGTCTTTTCCATTCTTTTTATAATCGCCACCGGGTATTAAATGACAACCAAGAGTTACAGAATGCAAGGTTATTGCTGATTTATGTTACCCGCCAGACATTGAAAAACGCTCTCAATACTTTGGGGGTCAGTGCGCCAGAACATATGTAGGAGGTAGGTTAGGTGAAAGGGAAAAAAAGTGAAGTGGATCTGGCTGTCGAAGTTTTGATGGCCAGGCAACAACCCGTGTATTTTCTTGACCTTATTAAACAAGTGGCTCAAATGATGGGAAAAGATGATAGCCCAAGTACCATTGCCTCTATCCTCACCAGAATTAACCTGGACAACCGATTGGTATATCAAAAAGACGGCTACTGGTACTATGATAGCAACAAGATTCAACAGGGGGGAGAGCATTGAAAATAAGGTGGAGGGGCCATGCTTCGTTTCTAATAGAAACCAACCAGTACAGAATTATTAGCGATCCTTTTGACAAAAACCTGGGTTATCCATTGGTCAGGGAAGAAGCTGACATTGTCACTGTAAGTCATGAACATTATGACCATAATGCAGTAGAAACCATTTTAGGAAATCCGCAAATAATTAGGGGAACAGGGCGGTTTGCGTTAGCAGGAGCCGAAATTACTGGCTTTCCTTCCTTCCATGATAAAAGTCAGGGAAAACAGCGGGGACCCAATACCATATATAAAATTGTGGCCGAGGGATTAAGTGTTGTCCACTTGGGAGATTTAGGAGATATCTTAAACCGCCAGCAAATTGATGAAATCGGAAATGTAGACATTCTTCTTATACCTGTGGGAGGGGTCTTTACCATTAATGGGGAGGAGGCTTGGGAGTTGGTTAACCTAATCAAGCCCCAGGTTACTATTCCTATGCACTTTAATACTTCCCACTTATCCTTTGACCTGCTTCCGGTAGAAAATTTTAGCCAAAAGTTTGATAAAGTTGTAAAGATGCCTTTATTAGAAGTAAATCTGCAGAATATTAAGGAAAAACCAGCCGTAGTTGTTTTAGATTATTTGTTCTAGTTGACCTTGACAGACCAGGGGAGTTAAAATTCAATAGATTGGGGTTTTAATGAAGAAAGAGAGGAGCCAGAGGTGACCAAATATATTTTTATTACTGGCGGGGTTGTATCTTCGCTAGGTAAAGGCATTACTGCAGCTTCTTTAGGACGCCTGCTAAAGAGTCGGGGATTAAAAGTATCTCTACAAAAATTTGATCCTTATATAAATGTTGATCCCGGTACCATGAGCCCCTATCAGCATGGGGAAGTTTATGTAACTGAAGACGGGGCCGAGACCGATTTGGATGTTGGCCACTATGAAAGATTTGTTGATGAAAACCTTTCGCGGCATGCCAACTGCACTACCGGAAGAATATACCAGGCGGTTTTGGATAAGGAGAGAAGGGGTGACTATCTGGGGCAGACGGTTCAGGTAATTCCCCATATTACCAATGAAATCAAAGACCGGGTTACCTTAATCGAGAGGGAAGCTAAACCTGATGTGGTAATAACAGAGATTGGTGGAACTGTTGGTGACATTGAATCTCTTCCTTTCTTGGAAGCTATCCGCCAACTAAAAGTCGAACTGGGGAGAGACCACGTAATGTACATCCATGTTACCCTGGTTCCTTATATTAAAGCGGCGGGAGAACTAAAGACTAAACCCACCCAGCACAGCGTAAAAGAACTGCGCAGCATAGGGATCCAACCCGATATTTTGGTGTGCCGAACCGAAAAAGACCTTTCTGAAGATTTAAGAGCTAAGATTGCCTTGTTCTGTGATGTGGACAGGGAAGCGGTTATTCAATTAAAAGACGCTAATTCAATTTATGAAGTGCCTCTTATGCTGGCCCAGGAAAGGTTGGACAAAGAGGTAATAAAGCGGCTGGGTTTGCGCTGCCAGGAAGCTGACCTGGAAGAATGGCGAGAATTGGTAGGCAGGATACGTTCCCTGGATAAAAAGGTAACAGTTGCCTTGGTAGGGAAATATGTTGAACTGCCTGATGCTTATCTGAGTATTGTTGAAGCACTTAACCATGCAGGTTTTTATTTCCATAGTGAGGTAAATATTAGATGGGTTTATGCTGAGCAGATTGAAAAGGATGGAGCTGATCAACTGCTGGCCGGAGTAGACGCTATCCTGGTGCCGGGCGGCTTTGGTGAAAGGGGTATAGAGGGAAAAATTGCTACAGCCAAATATGCGCGAGATAAGAAAATCCCTTATCTTGGGATTTGTTTGGGTATGCAGTGTGCAGTAATAGAATTTGCCCGCAATGTATGCAAATTGAAGGGAGCCAACAGTATAGAATTTGATTTCCACACTCCGTTCCCAGTGGTACACCTGATGCCTGAGCAAGAAACAGTAGTTAAAAAAGGTGGAACCATGCGGCTTGGTGTATATCCCTGCTGTTTGGCGGAAGGAACCCGAGTCAGACAGGAATATAATACTAGCTTGGTAAATGAGCGTCATCGCCACCGATATGAAATAAATAATGAATATAGGCAGATTCTGGAAGAAAACGGAATGGTTATTAGCGGTTTTTCCCCTGATGGGAAACTGGTAGAAGTAGTCGAAATAAAGGATCATCCGTGGTTTGTTGGGTGCCAATTCCATCCTGAATACAAATCTCGCCCCAATCGTCCGCATCCGCTTTTTATTGGACTTATCAAAAATGCCCTGAAATAATAATAAGGAACTACAGGCTGAAATGTGATAGGACGATTCCAGATTGAGCAAAAAACAAATTACAACTGGAATCGTTCCTATTAACCATTTGAATATATATACTGGTATTATTGGCAATAATAACAGAGAAAATCAAATTGGAGAGAAGAATGCTTAAGACCAGGTTGATAGATGAGAAGGAAAAAGAAAGTTTCAATAAATTTATAGCTTCGCATCCCAAGGGGCATTTTCTGCAGATTTGGGAATGGGGACAGGTAAAAAGGCATACTGGGTGGGAACCTCTTTATTTAATACTGGAAGAGGATGAGGTTATTAAAGGCAGCATGCTTTTGCTAAAGAGAGCTTTGCCTACTCCAGGTATAAAGCGGTGCATACTTTATTCTCCACGGGGTCCGGTAGTTGATATCAACCAGAAGGAATACTTGGGTGCTTTGTTGGCAGGAGTAAAGAAGGTTGCCAGGGAGCATAAAGCCATCTTTTTAAAAATTGATCCTGATATTCCCCGAGAAAACGGGCACTTTGCTCGGCAGCTGGGCGAATTGGGTTTTATTAAGAATGAAACAGGTCAAGATTTTGGAGGGGTTCAGCCTGTTTTTGTTTTTCGCCTGGATATCACTCCATCTGAGGAACAGCTTTTGGCTAATATGCATTCTAAAACCCGCTATAATATCCGGCTGGCTGCAAGAAAAGGAGTAAAAGTCAGGGTAGCTGAAAATATTGAGGACTTAAAAATCTTTTATGCCATCCTTTGCGAAACAGCCAAAAGAGACCAATTTTTGGTGAGAAACTTTAATTACTTTCAGTGGATATGGGATTATATGGTGCAAAAGGGGTATGCTCAGGTATTTTTAGCCGAATATGAAGGACAGGCAGTATCCGCTGCTCTGGCTATGGTACTGGGAAAAAAGGCCTGGTATCTTTATGGGGCTTCAAGTAATGAGCATCGCAATGTAATGCCCAACTACTTGATTCAATGGGAAATGATCAAATGGGCAGGGCGACAGGGATGTACTTTGTATGATTTTCGCGGGGTATCAGGCAACCTTGATGAAAATAACCCGTTGTACGGGCTTTACCGTTTTAAGAAAGGATTTAATGGAGAATTAGTAGAATTTGTAGGGGAATGGGACATGGTATTTTCCCGGTGGTTCTACTGGTTGTGGCAAAAAGTACTGCCCCTTTACCAGAAAAAAAGCCGGTGAGGCAGCTCCGGTTGGTGTTAGGTTCTATATAGCTATGGGCGCATGATTAGATGCCGCATTTTGGAGGGCTCTACTGTGTTCGGGAATATGGATAAATGGATTGAAATAGATGCCGAAATTCTGAAGAAAAACCTTAAATCAGTGAAAAACCGCCTTAAGCCAGAGACTAAACTAATTGCCGTTCTGAAAGCTGACGCCTACGGCCAAGGGGCTGTGGAGGCGGCCCGGGTATTTAGCGCCCAAGGTGTAGATTATTTTGCTGTAGCCTTTCTGCATGAAGCCCTGGAACTTAGAATGAACGGCATATCTGATAGTATTATTATCTTTACTCCGCTTAGTAACAGAGAGCAGGTAGAGGAAGCAGCTGATCACGATTTTATTATAACTCTGGACTCCTATGCTAATTATCAACTCCTTCAGAAATTAAATCTAAGGGGAGGAAAATTGCGGGTACACCTAAAAATCGATACCGGATTGGGCAGATTTGGCTTCCAGCCGGAAGAAATTCTGGAGGTAGCCCCGGTATTAAAAAACAACTCTGATATATACGTAGAAGGTATTTATACGCATATGGCCAGTGCTGGAAATAAAAATCCATCATATACGGAAAAACAGTTCAACAAATTTATCAAGACTATTAACAACCTGGAAGCGATGGGATTTACGTTTAAAATGAAGCATTGTGCTAATAGCGCAGTTTTCCTCAAGTATCCTCATATGCATCTGGATGCAGTAAGGTTAGGAACATTGTTGTCAGGGCAATATCCTGTAGGAGATTTTTCCCGTGACCTGGATATTGCTGACCCCTATAAATTCAAGACCCGGGTAATTTCGGTGAGGACGGTAAAAAAAGGGGAATATTTAGGATATTATGGCACTTATCGAGCCCAAAAATGGGCGCAGATTGCTGTTATTCCGGTGGGTTTTAACGATGGGCTGGGAGTCGAAGTGGCTAACCGGCCAATTAATTTTATAGATCTGGTTAAGAAAATAATAAAAATGGTTTTAGCTTATTATAATGTACCAAAATTCATGCTCCAAGTAAGAATAAAGGGCCAGGAGTATCCTGTACGAGGAAAGATTTTTATGCAAATGGCACTAATCGAAGTTCCTTTGGAAGCTGATATAAAAGTAGGAGATGAAGTTGAGGTTCCTGTAATAAAGACTCTGGCGGATTCCCGCATTGCCAAAAAATACGTTTTTGCGGCAAAATCCGGCAAATGGAAAACCGGAGTTTGATGGTCTAAATGATCCTAGTAAACAATGAAGATTGTTCTTCCGCCGCCCATTGGCAAGATCCAGCCCCGGCAGGAAATCATCATTAAAGTGTAGAATGTCTGGTAAATAATGTCTCGGAGGGTTGCAGTATGGTTAACAAAATATTGATAGTAGATGATCAAAAAGGAGTCCGCCGGCTTCTGGAGGAACTTTTTAAAAAGCAGGATTGGCAGGTTTATATTGCTTGTGATGGAAAAGAAGCTGTTGATAAGGCCAGGGAATGTTTACCGGATATTATTCTGATGGATATGAAAATGCCTAATATGAACGGCTTGGAAGCGTCTAATGCTATATTGAAGGAAACACCGGATGCTGCTATTGTTATGATGACTGCTTACGGGGAAATGGATGTTGTAAATAAAGCTTTGGAAGTTGGGGTCAGAAGGTGTATTACGAAACCTTTTGACATTATGGCATTGGTTAAAATAATAAATGAACTAATGCTAGGAAAAAATACCAACAAGGGGTGATATAGGATGGCATTAGTACCAGTCCATGATTTGTTGATGGCTGCAGACCAAGAGGGGTATGCAGTAGGAGCCTTCAATGCCAACAACATGGAGATTGTTCAGGCAATAATTGAAGCTGCCGAATTGGAAAAAGCTCCGGTGATAATGCAAGCTAGCCAGGGAGCCATAAAGTATGCTGGGTTGGAATACATTACTGCCTTGGTAAAGATAGCCGCCCAAACCAAAAAGGTGCCGGTGGGGCTTCATCTTGATCATGGAACCAGCTTTAGTGAGATAGTAAGGTGTATCAGAAGCGGTTTCAGCTCAGTTATGTATGATGGTTCAAAGCTTCCTTTGGCCGAAAACATCGCCATGACCAAGAAAGTACTTGAAATTGCAGACCCAATTAATGTATCGGTTGAAGCTGAACTGGGCAAAATAGGCGGAACAGAGGATAATATTCATGTCAGCGAAAAAGAGGCCATGTATACTGATCCTGAAGAAGCTAGATTTTTTGTAGAACAAACTGGTGTAAAAAGCCTGGCTGTTGCTATCGGAACTGCTCATGGGCAGTATAAAGGAGAGCCCCAACTGGATTTTGACCGTTTGGCCAAGATAAAATCTTTGGTCAATATTCCTATTGTTCTGCATGGATCCTCCGGGGTTCCTGATGAGGCTATTAAGAAAGCCATAAAATTAGGCGTTTGCAAAGTTAATATTGACACTAATATTAGGGAGGCTTTTGTTGCCGAGATGCGCCGGGTCCTTGATGCTTCCCCGGATGAGATTGATCCCAGAAAAATATTAGGTCCTGCCCGGGAGGCGGTGGTAGGAGTAATTCGGCAAAAAATTAGGGTGTTTGGCAGTTCAGGAAAGGCCTAAATAGGCAGTAGGGGCCATTATAGGACAGACAATTGCACTAAACAGGGGGTGTGATGCCTTTTGCAAATTTTTATAGATTCTGCTAACATTGAGGAAATCAATGAAATTAACAGTATGGGTTTTCTGTCTGGAGTTACTACCAATCCTACTCTGGTTGCCAAGGAAAAACGCGATTATCATCAAGTAATAAGAGAAATATGCAGTATTGTAAATGGTCCTGTAAGTGCTGAAGTAATTAGTATGGATTACCATTCCATGATCAGAGAAGGTCAGGATTTAGCCGCAATACATTCTAATGTAGTTATAAAAGTTCCCGTAACCGAAACTGGTTTAAAAGTCATACGTACGTTTAAGGATATGGGCATTCCCACTAACGCCACCCTGGTTTTTTCTGCCAGCCAGGCATTATTAGCTGCTCGTGCTGGTGCCAGGTATGTTAGTCCTTTTATCGGCCGGGTTGATGATACCAGCAATGATGGCTTGCGTCTGTTGAGTGACTTAGTGGCGATCTTTTCCCAATATGAGATGGAAACCGAGATAATCGCCGCTAGTATCAGGCATCCTATGCACGTTGTAGATTCCGCTAAACTTGGTTCACATATTGCAACCATTCCTTACAAGATTATCAAGGAAATAATCAAGCATCCCTTGACTGATGCAGGAATAGAACGTTTCTTAAGTGACTGGAAAAAGGCTTTTTAGCTATTAGGGATGGGGGGAGAGAATTGGAGAGAGAACTGGCTCTTGAATTTGCCAGAGTAACGGAGGCTGCTGCCTTGGCCGCTGCTCGTTGGGTGGGTAAAGGAGATAAAGAAGCTGCCGATGATGCTGCAGTAACAGCAATGCGAGTAATGTTTGACAGCGTTTCGGTGGATGGAGTAGTAGTAATAGGTGAGGGGGAAATGGATGAAGCTCCGATGCTTTACATCGGAGAAAAAGTGGGTACTGGTGTATTACCGAAAGTTGATATTGCAGTTGATCCCCTGGAAGGAACTAATATTGTGGCCAAAGGACTGACGGGGGCCATAGCGGTACTGGCCGTTGCCCCTAGAGGGTCGCTATTGCATGCTCCTGATATGTATATGAACAAGATAGCTGCTGGACCTGAATGTAAGGGGAGAATATTTCTTGATGCTCCTATAAAAGAAAACCTTAGACAGGCCGCTAAAGCACTGGATAAGCTGGTAAGCGAATTAACCGTAGTTATCCTGGATAGACCTCGCCACCAGGCCATGATCGAAGAAATAAGAAAGGCTGGAGCCAGAATAAAGCTAATCACTGATGGAGATGTATCTCCTGCAGTGGCAGCAGCCTATGGAGATTCGGGGGTAGACCTCCTGATGGGAATCGGTGGGGCACCAGAGGGTGTAATTACCGCAGCTGCCTTAAAATGCATGGGAGGTGATTTTCAGGCTCGTCTTTACCCGGAAAATGAAGAAGAAATAAAAAGATGCCATGAGATGGGTATAAAGGATGTTAATAAAATCTTTACCATTGATGAATTAGTTAAATCTGAAGACGTTATTTTTGTAGCCACTGGTATTACCGACTCTTTTCTGCTTAAGGGAGTACGGTACTTGAAACGCCGGGCGATTACGCAAACACTGGTTATGAGAAATGCTTCCGGGACCATTAGACTTATTGAAGCAAACCATCATTTGGATAAGAAACCCCTTTTTAAGGATAGCCGCATTAAATTTATCTTGTAATAAAGAAATTATTGAGGATTAAAGGGCCTTGTATCTGGTATAATATCAAATAGCAGTTTTCAGTTTATATTCCTAGAACATTAACCTGCCTAAAATCCTTTCACTAGCGGAATCATGTTGTTTTCCGCTTGCGTTGATTCTTTACATGTCTTTAGTTCAGCAACAATTAAGAGTGCTGCTTTAATATTTTACTTATTTGAGGATTTAATATGAAAGAAGGGAAAAAATTGAATATCTCAGAGCTAGAAAACAAGACCATGCTGGAACTGTACCAGATCGCCCGAGATATTAATTTATCTGGTTATTCAAAATTACGAAAAAAAGAATTAGTTTTCGAAATTACCAAAGCTCTTACCAATTCCAACGAGTTGCTGCAAGCCCGGGGAATACTTGAAATTATGCCGGATGGCTACGGTTTTCTCCGCCCTTTTGCTTACCTTCCCAGTCATGAGGACATTTATGTTTCCCCTTCCCAGATACGCAAGTTTGAACTAAAAACCGGAGACCAGGTGTTTGGGCAGGTACGATCTCCCAAGGAAACTGAAAGGTTTTTTGCCCTTCTAAAGGTTGAAGCAGTAAATGGCTTTCCCCCTGATGAGGCTGTAAAGAGAATCCATTTTGATGCTTTAACTCCCCTGTATCCCCGGGAGAAGATTAATTTAGAAACAGACTCCCAGGAGCTTTCAACCAGAATAATTGATCTAATATCTCCCATTGGAAAAGGACAAAGAGGACTTATTGTTGCACCGCCCAAGGCTGGGAAGACCATTTTGCTGCAAAAGATTGCTCAGGGAATTAGCAATAATCATCCCAATATAGAGTTAATAATTCTGTTAGTTGATGAAAGACCAGAGGAAGTTACTGATATGCAGCGGTCTACCAAAGCTGAGGTAGTTGCTTCCACTTTTGATGAACCGCCGGAAAATCATGTTAAAGTAACGGACATGGTTTTAGAAAGAGCCAAGCGTTTAGTGGAACATAAAAAAGATGTAGTAATACTTATGGACAGTGTTACTCGCCTGGCCAGGGCTCATAATCTGGTGGTACCCCCCAGCGGCAGGACGCTTTCAGGTGGGGTAGATCCGGCTTCCTTGGATAAACCCAAACGGTTTTTTGGTGCGGCCAGGAATGTTGAAGAGGGCGGCAGCTTGACAATTATAGCTACAGCCTTGGTTGAAACAGGATCCCGGATGGATGAAGTAATTTTTGAAGAGTTTAAAGGCCGTGGAAATATGGAATTGGTTTTAGATCGTAAACTGGCGGAACGGAGAGTATTTCCAGCCATTGATCTCAAACGCTCTGGGACGCGTAAAGAAGAGTTATTGCTCAGTGAAGAGGAATTGGAGTTGAACTGGAATCTGCGCAAGACTTTTAGTGAATATAATCAGGTAGAAACCATGCAGATGATGATTGATACTATGAAGAAAACCAAGTCTAATAAGGACTTATTGAGAGCAGCCCCTGTAGTATTCGGCAGAAAGGAATATGCCCGCAATGGTTTTTAAGGGAGAATGAATAATTGCCAATATTTTGGTTAACAATAAGGGTCAATAGACCCTTTTTTTGCGCCCAAAAATAGTTGAGGTGAAAAAATATGATCAAGAAATTGACTGGCACATTAATGGTATGTATTTTTGTTTTCTGCTACAGCCCTTTAAAAGCCTATGCATTTTTTCCCGAAGGGAACTTCCGTCCCTACAACAATGCGCAGGTTGTGAATACTGAAAGCAAAACGATTTATTACCAGATCAAACCAGGTGATACCCTTTGGGGAATTTCCCGTTCTCATAATATTGACCTAAAACTGGTAATGTCCATGAATAACCTGGATGAAAACAGTATTTTGGGAATAGGGCAGATAATAAAAATCCCCTACGAAAGAGCTAGAAGCCATGTAGTCAAAAAGGGAGATACATTGTGGAACATTGCCCAGAGGTATGAAGTAGAGATTGGCCAATTAATGAACGCAAATAGAGGGAAAGACCCGCATAGTCTGCAAATTGGGGACATCATTTTTATTCCCGGTGATAATAGCATAGCCCTCCCCGCCCTATCATCCGCTTCCCGGGGGATAACACCTTTAAGGTCTGTGTTATTGTGGCCGTTGATAGGAAGTATTACCTCCAACTTTGGGTGGAGGGCATCAGGTTTCCATCACGGAATAGATATTGCTGGAAATATTGGAGACCCCATTCGGTCCGCGGAAAAAGGCAAAGTGGTTTTTGCCGATTATCGGCCTGTTTACGGATATACAGTTATTATTGAGCATAATGACGGAAGGCAAACCGTGTATGCCCATGCTAAAGAAATAATGGTGAAAAAAAACCAGGTAGTGAACAGGGGGGATATTGTTGCCACTGTTGGCCTAAGTGGCAATACCACTGGTCCTCATTTGCATTTTGAAGTTAGAAAAGGCAATGAACCCGTGGATCCCCTTACCTACCTGAGGTAATCGGGGCGATTACCGTCATATATCCAGATATTATTAGGTAATACATCAGCTCCATAACGGGGCTTTTTTTCTTTGCCTAATTAAGATAGTCTATTATCATGAACAGATTCTAAGGAGGGCCAAGTGTTTCTTACGCTTTATGGTAATGAAAAAGGGGAGTTGTTTGAGCATCCCCGTATTGGTATGGTTGGCAGAAGTGGTGATAAGTGGCTGGTTCCCGAGGAAAAAGAAATGATTCCTCTTCCTCGCGGGTCATCCATTATAAGGATTCCCGGATATATACCGGTGGGATTAGGGGAAAACCAGAACATTACCTGTTTTGATTCTGATCCCTTCTCACCTAAACAAAAAGTATATGCAGTAGGGGCTCTACTGCCCCAGGGCTTTACCCGCAGCCTGTTGCCGGCTGGAGTAAGCTCTGATAATGCCTGTCGGCTGCCCCTTTTAGGTTATGCGGCGGTGGCCTTTCGGCGGGGGAAAATATATGCTGCAGCTATAAAGACTGATGAACACCGGAAATGGCACCCGGTGTACTATAATACCGAAGGATTGCCAGCCAGAATAGGAAAAATGCTAAAGAGATTCCCCAAAAACAGGATACTCCGGCAATTGGCCCGCTGTTCCCTGGAATACGGTTGTTTCACAGCCCAGAATATTTTCTACCAGCGCTGGGAAGGTGGTATTCCTACCATGAATAAATGCAATGCGGATTGTCTGGGATGTATATCGGAAGCCCATTGGGGAGGTGATTCTCCCCAGGAGAGAATAAGCTTTTCTCCTTCTGTGGATGAGATTGCTGAGATAGGTGCTTTCCATCTGGCCCAGGCCAAGGATGCCATAATAAGTTTTGGGCAGGGGTGCGAAGGTGAACCCTCTTTGAATGCGGAAAATATATCGCTGGCTATTAAAAAAATCCGTACCCTGACCAGCCGGGGAACTATTAATATGAACACTAATGCGGGTTATACCAGGGGCATAAAATTAATTACTGATGCCGGGCTAAACAGTATCAGGGTTACGGTTTTCTCGTTTACCGAGGAAAACTATAACCGCTATCATTGTCCCCGCAACTATACCTTGGACAGTGTAAAAAGATCTATAGCCTACTGTCACTACCGAGGAGTAAAAACTTCCATAAACCTGCTGGTTTTTCCCGGGTTTACTGACAGGGAAGAAGAAATTGACTCTTTGTTTGCTTACCTTAGGGAAAATCAAATAGATATGGTGCAATTACGAAACCTTAACATTGATCCGGAGCTTCTTATGCAAGCCTTTCCTGTCACAGGTCAACCGGTGGGGATTGCTACTTTTATTGAACTATTGCAGAGGGAATTCCCTCATATAAAATTGGGATCTTACACAGATCCGGCATAATATTTGGAGAGGAGACCTGAAGGGAATTGAAAAATAAAGAGCCTTTATCTGTTAAGGAAATTAAGCAGCAGCCCGTTGGCCAGCAGTTCTGGGGCAAATATCTGATAATGGAAGCCGTTTTTCGCAAGACTAGGGACGGGCGGGAAATAGCCAACCTGAAAATCGGCGATTCATCAGGGGAGATTGATGTAGTAGTATGGGATAATTGCCAGGTTAGCGGAAAACTGGAAGAAGGCCTGGTTATTGGATTGCTTGGAGATATCAGTTCTTACAATAATCGACTGCAGGTTACTGCCAAAAGAATCAAAATCCTGGACGAAGAAAAGGAGCCCTATTTGAAAGGTCCGGAAGAAGATATGAGCAGCCTGATAGATAAGTTCAATCAAATACTTGCCTCGGTTACTGATCCATATTTGCAAAAATTGCTAATAACAATCTTTAAACCGGAAATTTTTAAATCCTTCTGCTATGCTCCGGCTGCTAGAAAGATACATCACAATTACCGAGGCGGCCTCCTTGAACATACGGTCTCCGTTGCCAATCTCTGCTTGAAGACGGCTAAATCTTATCCTTACCTTAATCAGGATTTGATTATAGCTGGGGCACTGCTACACGATATTGGGAAAATAAGGGAACTTGAGATTAAAGCCGTACCCCAATATTCAGTTGAAGGCAGGCTTATTGGACATATAGTTAAAGGAGCGGAAATGGCGGGATTAGCTATAGCCCAGATCCGCAGCCAGGGGCAGGAGTTTCCGGAAAAATTGGAGTGGATGGTAAGACACATGATATTAAGCCATCACGGCAGCCTGGAATTCGGCTCCCCAGTATTGCCGCTATTTCCTGAAGCATTTCTCTTATTCATGATGGATAATCTGGATGCCAAAATGTTTATTTACAGAGAAAAGATAGAACAAGACGATCCTGACGAAATGTTTACCAACTATGATAATTTTTTAGGCCAGGTCTTTTTTAAATACCGCTATCCGGGTCCAGAGGGGCCATCGTCCCTGTAAACCGGCTGGTGTTTTGACTACTAAGCTTTAATCAGCAGGAGCAGGAAAGGATTTGCTACCCCTGCTCCTGCCGGAGTAACCGGCTCTCTAGCGACCTATTCCCGCTCTGCTTTGATAGCCGTGCCATAAACGAGAAATTCGGCAGCTCCACTCATTACCTGGGCACTGGTAAAGCGAGTCCCGACGATAGCATTTGCCCCCAGTTTCTCGGCGTGGGCAATCATCCGGAAAAGGGCCTCCTCCCTGGACTCCTCCAACAACTCGCTATATCCTTTCAGTTCACCCCCCACCAGTGACTTTACGAGTGCTCCGATATCCTTGCCCAGGTGTTTGGACCGTATTGAGGAACCTTTTACCATACCCAGAACCTGAGTTGTTTTATACCCAGCCAGGTAATCTGTAGTTGCAATAATCATCTTTTAAAACCTCCTCATATTTTTAATCAAAGGTCCGGCCTCTCCTGGCTATCAGAAATCCCGGTTATTATAGCAGTACCAGGAGAAATAGGTTATAACCATGGAAATAAACATTATTACCAACATGGGCAACCAGGGAATGGATCCCGAAAAGAAAACATCTGCTCCGGCCAGATAACGATAAATATTTATAGGTTCCAGTCCGGTAACCCTACCTGGTATTCCCAGCACAACGAAAATGGTTACTGATACTATTATAGGAATAACAGTATCGCGGGATACAACAGAGAGAAAAACTACAATTGCATGCAGTAACCAGGCGCTTACTAAAATGCAAATCCAGAATGCCAAGCCTTTTTGCAGGGAAAAATCGAATCCGTAGTAAGAAGCCATAAATACCGGCAACAGGCACCCTATTCCCGTTAAAGTCAATAAGGCCATAGCGCTGGCCATTAATTTGGTAAAAAACACCCTGGCCCGAGTCTGATGGCTCAATAGAAAAATATTAGTATCATGTTCCGTTTCCCGGGCGAAAAGAGGAAAACCTATAATTATTGTTGATAACAGTATGAGCTGGTAAAGGTTTTTCCCAAACCATTGTGACCATACATAAAGATTAATATCATTAAAAATTTGGGTAAGCTGATGTTGAAGTTGGTTCTTATCCAGGTATTTGGCCAGGAAAGGAACGGTATTAAGCCCTTCCTCAATCTGGGCAAGGTCCATAATATTCCTAAATAAATCGTAATAGGCCAGTACCAAATAACCAGTGGCTAAGATCAAAACGGATAAAACTAAAGATCTAAAGCGTAGTTCCCGCAATTCCTTTAATAACAAACCCACATCAATTCCCCCCTTTTTGATTCATCAGACTGATAAATATTTCTTTGAGATTGGTGGCAATTGGGCTAACGTCAAATGCACCCTGCAAACGTTTTTTCTCAGCTTCTCCCCCCTGACAAAGAAGAGTAAGATGGTCACCCTCAAGATGGGAGGAAATAACGGAAAAACCAGCAGCAGATATTTTGTTACCAATTAGGGGGCTACATACTATCATAAAAAGATCTTCCCTAATACTATCCAGGTCCCCTTGCAGAATTATCCGCCCATTTTTTAACATAGCGATAGTATCCACGGTTTCCTCAACTTCCGCCAGGTGGTGGGAGGAAAAGATGATGGTA
Organism: Syntrophomonadaceae bacterium; assembly: GCA_050949885.1. GTDB lineage: Bacteria > Bacillota > Syntrophomonadia > Syntrophomonadales > Syntrophomonadaceae > JBMNGO01. The sequence continues at coordinate 368,310 of JBMNGO010000002.1, forward strand.
GCATTTTGAAGACTATGGGCTTTAATGAGTTTTAACATTCTTTCCTGCATTAGCGGGTCCAGGCCCCGGGTCGGTTCATCCAATATATACAGGGAAGCACTTCTGGCAAAAGTAATAATTGCGTATAACAGAGTTTTTTCTCCCAGGGAAAAGGTAGAAATCTTTTTCGCCGGATCAATGGAGAGGGTATCCAGCAAATGGGCCGCCTTTTCAACGTCCCATAGGGGTACTATTTTTTGCGCCAGTAAGAGCATCTGGCGGGCTGTAAGGTTTTCATATAAGCTTTTATTTTCGGGCATATAAGCAATCTTAGGGATCAATGCCTCTCGGTCTTCCGGTGCATGACCAAGAATGCGGATATGACCTTGATCAGGACGTAAGAGGTCTAAGGCCAATTTTAACAGGGTGGTCTTGCCAGCCCCATTGGGCCCCAGGAGGCCTACAATGCTGCCTTGGTCAATACTCAGGCTATCTATTTGCAGGCAAAAATTGCTTTTTTTAAAAGTCTTCTTAAGACCGGAGATTTCTATAGCTTTCATTCGCTGTCACCTCCATATACCTCCTTAATCACCCTATTACAAAGACCCGTAAATTCCCGGGAGGAAATATGATATTTCTTGGCTTGGCGGGCTACCTGGATAAAATCATTAAAAATTATATTTTCAGCAGTTTTCTGAGCCTTTTCCCGTGCACTTGATCCGATAAAACTGCCGACCCCCGGCCGGGAGTAAATATATCCTTCACTTTCCAATTCCCTGTAGGCTCTGGCCACCGTATTGGGATTAATATTTAAAATGCGGGCCAGCTCTCTAATAGAAGGCATTGGATCTTCTGCTTTTAATTTTTCCCTGATGATGTCATCAATAATATTATCTCTTATTTGGCTGTAGACAGGCTTGCCAGAGTGAAAATCAAGCTTTATCCAGAACAACCAGGCCACCTCCCGCCTTCACTGTACTAACTATATTAATACAGTTATACAATTAGTGCAATAGCTTTTTAACCTGCAATTATGCATTCTTTAGAATATATTTCTGCCTAAACAGGTATACTATTCAGGTTATGAGGGATGACATTTTCCCTGATGAGTAATACCATGACATTATCGCTGCTGGTGAGCGGTCAACGAAAACGCAACCTCTTTCTACTGATAGGGTCGCATTTACTTGGTCTATTGAGTTATCGCTGATCAACAACACGCACAAGAAAGAATTGCTTGTTTTTTGATACTATTCTTGATATAATGTCCTGTGCAGCTTATTCGGAATATTATTTTAAAGCCGGAGAGAGGTGAAATTAATGAAACCCAAAATCCATCCAGCATACCATAGGACGGTAGCCAGATGTGCATGTGGCAATGAATTTGAAGTAGGTTCGACCAAGGAAAATATTAAGGTTGAAATATGTTCGCAATGTCATCCGTTTTTCACCGGAAATAAGAGCAGAATAGTCGATACTACCGGAAGAGTGGATAAATTCAAGAAAAAGTATGGTCTAAAATAAAGCAGCAGGGATTTCTCTGCTGTTTTTTAAAATATTGATAAAGCTCCCATTTAATATGGGGGTTTATTAATAATAGTGGTTATTTCGCCTTAAGCTTAAGGAGTCTATATGGATAAAAAGGGAATAAATTATGGCGGGATGGCAGTGATTGAAGGGGTTACTATGCGAGGACCTCGTATTACGTCCATGGCAGTAAGGAAATCTGACGGTACCATAGAAATGTATACTGAACCTGCCGGCCGCCAGGCGGAAAAATTCCCGGTTTTGAAATGGCCTTTGCTACGGGGTGTCTACGCCCTTATAGAATCGCTTATTACCGGCATGAGAATGCTAAATAAGTCAGCCAATCTGGCTATGGACGAAGAGGAAGAGGAAATCAGCAGCTGGGAATTGTTGTTGACGGGTTTTTTTGCTTTCCTTCTGGCAGTTCTGCTTTTTATCATATTGCCCGCCACCATTGTCCATTTTTGCCAGAATTTCATGGGAGGCATCTTATTACAGAATGTTTTGGAAGGAATAATAAGAATTATCTTTTTTTTGCTATATGTTTATCTTATTTCCTTCGTTGAAGATATACGAAGAGTATTGATGTATCATGGAGCAGAGCATAAAGTCATTTTTACTCACGAAGCAGGTGAAGAACTGACTATAGATAATGCCCGCCGGCATTCTACACTACACCCCCGTTGCGGGACCAGTTTCCTGCTTATTGTAATGGTTATAGCCGTTCTGGTTTTTACCCTGCTGGGAGAAGGAACGCTTTTTTACCGTATTTGGTCCCGTTTGGCGGTTTTTCCTATAATAGCTGGTTTGGGTTACGAGTTTATAAAATTTTCGGGGAAATATTATCGCCACAATTGGGCCCGGTTTTTAATACTACCCGGGTTATTATTACAAAAATTAACCACCCGGGAACCGGATGACAGCCAATTGGAAGTAGCTATTACTGCCTTAAAGGCTGTTTTAGAAAACAGTGAAGAAGCCTCCCCAGGTGGTAAGGGCCTGGTTGCAATATCTACTATTTAAACCATGAGGAAGGGCTATTTTTCAAGGAGGAATTATTAATGTTTGAAAAACTGCAGGGCTTGGAACAGAAATACGAGGAATTAACCCAATTGCTCAGCAAACCTGAAGTCATTGCTGATCAAGGCAAATTTCAGAAGTATGCCAAAACTCATGCTGATCTCAGCGACCTGGTTAATAAATATAGAGAATATAAAAAGGTGGTTAACCAGCTGGAAGATACCAAACAAATGCTTCAGGATGAGCAAGATAAAGAATTCCTGCAAATGCTGGAAGAAGAACGGGATAACCTGAGCCGGCAGCGGGAAACGCTGGTACAGGAACTTCAAGTTATGTTGCTGCCTAAAGACCCTGATGATGAAAAAAATGTAATAATGGAAATAAGAGCGGGAACCGGAGGGGATGAAGCTGCTCTGTTCGCCCATGACCTGTTTCGCATGTATTCCCGCTATGCGGAGGAACAGGGCTGGAAGATTGATATAATGGACTCCCATATAACCGATATTGGCGGTATAAAGGAAATTATTTTTGGAGTTGAAGGAAAAGGAGCTTACAGCCGATTAAAATTTGAATCAGGTGTGCACCGGGTGCAGCGTATCCCGACTACCGAGTCGGGGGGAAGAATCCATACTTCAGCAGCAACAGTGGCAGTTTTGCCTGAAGCCGAAGAAGTGGATATAGAAATTGACCCCAATGACTTGAGGATTGATGTTTATTGTTCCAGCGGACCGGGAGGGCAGTCGGTTAATACTACCCAGTCGGCTGTTAGAATAACTCACGTGCCTACTGGACTGGTGGTAACCTGTCAGGATGAAAAATCCCAGCACAAAAATAAAGCCAAGGCCCTTCGAGTGTTGAGGGCACGACTTAAGGAGATAATCGAAGAGGAAAAAAATGCCCAAATGGCAGGAGTAAGGAAAAACCAGGTAGGGACTGGTGACCGCAGTGAGCGTATCCGCACTTATAATTTCCCTCAAGGGAGGGTAAGCGATCATAGGATTAATCTTACCTTGCATAAACTTGACGCTATTATGGATGGGCAGTTGCATGAGTTGATAAATGCCCTGATCTCATATGAACAGGCGGAAAAACTTAAACAGGTGGAATAAATGCGGGAACAGTGGAGAATAAAGGAACTGTTGGAATGGACCACTGATTATTTCAGGGAAAAAAAAGTGGCTGAACCTCGCCTGGAGGCAGAGATTTTGCTGGCCCGGGTGCTGGATAGCAGCCGGGTTTATCTTTATTCACACTTCGATAGACCAGTTAACAGGGAAGAGCGAGAAAAATTCCGGGAATTTATTAAAAGAAGAGCCCGGGGGGAGCCAACCGCTTATATCGTTGGATCGAAAGAATTCATGTCCCTGGACTTTCTGGTATCTGATGCTATATTGATCCCCCGGCCGGAAACCGAGCTCTTGGTAGAACAGGCTATTGCCCTGGCCCCAACCTTGGACCGTGGTAATCTCAGGATCTGTGACGTAGGTACCGGTTCAGGAGCTATTGCAATAAGTCTGGGGGTTTATCTTAAAGGAGCAAGTATTATTGCTATTGACAATTCTATAGATGCTTTAGATATTGCCAGAAAAAATGCTACCAGGCATTCTGTAGAAATAGAGTTCTTGCAGGGAGATCTGCTGGAACCGGTAAAGGCAGGGAAACCCTTTGATATGATCACAGCCAATCTGCCCTATATCTCACCAGAAGAGTTTGAACGCCTGGAGCCATCGGTGGCAAAATATGAACCGGTTTCTGCCTTGCTGGCACCCGGTGATGGATTAGATCTTTACAGGAGACTATTACCCCAGGCCATTAAGCTTCTAAAACCGGGGGGATATCTTCTTATGGAGATTGGCTATGAGCAGGGAGCTGCAGCTCTGCAAATGTTTGACAGCCGGAGAGAGTTTGTTCGAGTTTATATGGAGCAAGATCTGGCAGGCCGAGACCGCCTGATAATAGCCCAAAAGGAGCATTAGCCGTTGAACACAGTCTATTTGCGGTTGAATAGTGAATCACAAGACCAGCAGATGATCCAAAAGGCAGCTGATATTCTTTTATCAGGAGAACTGGTGGCGTTTCCTACGGAAACGGTATACGGGCTGGGAGCCTGTGCATTTTGCCGGGAAGCAGTGGATAAAATATTCCAGGTAAAACAAAGGCCTTATGATAGCCCCTTGCTGGTTCATATAAGTAAAAAGGAACATGTAGCCCGTATTGCCAGGGAAATAAGTCCCGAGGCCCAGTTACTGATGGATAAATTTTGGCCGGGGCCCTTGTCCATTATTGTGGCAGCGCGTCCGGAAGTACCAGATGTGGTTAGAGGAGGAAAAGACCGGATAGGGTTGAGAATGCCTTCTCATCCGGTGGCTCTGGCATTAATTGACATAACGGGACCCCTGGCTGCCCCCAGTGCCAATCTGCATGGGCGTCCCAGCCCTGTTTCAGCAGATCATGTCCGGGATGACCTGGATGGCAAGATTGCGGCGGTACTGGATGCCGGACCTGTGGGCCCCAGCCTGGAGTCCACCATTATTGACCTTTCTGTCCGGCCCTTTCAGGTATTGCGCCTGGGAGCGATTCCCGTGGAAGAAGTGCAGGAGGTTTTAAAAGAAGGAATAACCGTAAAAGAAAATAATAATATTAAATATCGGTTTAATATTAAATCCTATATCTCCCGGAGTATAGAAGATTTTAACCGCGAAATACAAGAACAACAGGCTATGCGCAAAAAGGTAGCAGTTGTTTATAATAATGCAGATAAACAACATAATATAAACAGCGGCTCCATCAGGGAATATGAATTGGATCTAATGGGGCGTAATACCAGTATTTATTCCATATTAAGAGATGCGGAACAAGCTGGTATGGACATAATTATTTTTGCTCCTTGGCCGGAAAACTTATCTGGTGTTGCCCGCTCAATGGCTGATAGGGTTTACCGGGCGGCCGGTAGGGAGTAAAAAAGCTGAATATTTAAAGGGAGACAGCCCTGATGTATGAATCTTTATTGACTGTGCTGATTATTGCCGTAATACTTGGCCTGGATGCTTTTTCACTGGCTCTGGGCATGAGTCTAAAGGGCGTTTCCCGGGATTTTGAATTTAAATTTACTGGGATAGTGGGAATTCTACATATACTGATGCCCCTGGTGGGATTGCGGTTGGGCATGGCAGCCGGGAAAGTTTTGGGTATTTGGGCAGGCAGGATTGGTGCCCTGATTCTTATTTACATCGCTGTAGATTTGTTGGTAAAGGGGTTTAGACAGACCCGGCCCCAGACCGTCAAATTTCAGGAGGGACGTAAGGAACTTTTCCCCGAGCCAACCCTTCCTGAAGAAGGGTTCAAAGGCTCCCTGGTGCTTGGTGTATCCGTCAGCATGGATGCACTGACGGTGGGATTTAGTCTAGGTACATTTAATATGCCCATAATGTTAACATCCGTTATTATGGGTTTTGTTGCTGGAATTATGACGTTTTTGGGATTTTGGGGCGGACGGGCCTTTAGTCAACTGGTTGGTATTTACGCCCAGATTATTGGGGGGGTTATCCTGTTTGCCCTGGCTATTAAGCTTGCTATATAGAAAGGGGGGAAGGCTTGGTGGGTAAAGTGGTATTACTGGTTTGTTCCGGGAACACCTGTAGGAGTCCCATGGCTGAGGCTCTTCTCAAGATAGCTTTGCAAGAGGAAGCCAAGGAGTCGGATTATCAAATTTTCTCAGCGGGTCTTTTTACCTGGGATGGTTTTTCCGCCTCCCCGGAAGCTGCAGAAGTAATGTTAAGAGAAGGCATCGATATTACTTCTCACCGGTCCCAGCAGGTGAATGAAAAATTGGTGGAACAGGCCAGCCTGATCCTTACCATGACTGAGGCCCATCGTAAGCAGTTGCTGGATCGTTTCCCCGAACAAGGCGATAAAATTTTTACTATTAAAGACTTTGCCCAAGGCCATCCGGGGGATATTCTGGATCCCTTCGGTAAGGGCATAGAAGCTTATACGGAATGCTATAAACAGCTCAAATCACTGATGGGAAATATAGTAGCAAGACTTTGGGAAAAAGAATCAGGGGTGTAAATATGAAGGTGGCTATTGGCTGTGATCATGCCGGGTTTGAGTTAAAGCAGAAAATGACTGATATGCTGCAGAAGGAAGGATATGCAGTAATTGATTGCGGCACTTTCAGTCTTGATTCGGTAGACTATCCTGATATTGCAGAAACTGTTGCAGCCAGGGTTCTGCAGGATAAAATCCCAGGAATATTAATATGCGGTACAGGTATTGGGATTTCTATTGCGGCCAATAAGATTCCCGGCATAAGGGCGGCTGTTTGCAACTGCTCCTTTACGGCCCGGCTGGCCAGAGAGCATAATGATGCTAATATTTTGGCTATAGGTGCCCGGGTGATTGGCCCGGGTCTGGCAGAAGAAATAATAAAAAAGTTTCTAACTACACAGTTTCTAGAAGGTAGGCACCGGGTGAGGGTAGAAAAAATTAAGCGGTTGGAAAATAACCTGTAAAGGGGAGTTATTACTGTGGATTATATTGAAAAGTATGTTAGGCCGGTTGATCCTGAAGTAGCTCTGGCCATCAGGCAAGAAGAATATCGCCAGAACAACAAATTGGAACTAATTGCCTCAGAAAATTTTGTATCCCGTGCGGTAATGGCTGCACAAGGGTGTGTAATGACTAATAAATATGCTGAAGGTTACCCGGGCAAGAGATACTATGGCGGCTGTGAAAACGTGGATATAGTAGAAGAACTGGGCAGGGAAAGGCTGAAAAAACTCTTTGGCAGCGAACATGCCAATATACAGCCACACTCAGGAGCCCAAGCCAATACAGCGGTGTATTTTGCTGCCGTTCAGCCTGGGGACACTATAATGGGCATGAATTTAAGCCACGGGGGACACCTAACTCATGGCAGCAGGGTTAATATTTCCGGGAAATATTTTAATTTTGTAGAATACGGGGTAAGCCCTGATTCTGAAACCATTGATTATGATGAATTGATGGAAATAGCCCTAAAAGCTCATCCCAAGCTAATAGTTGCCGGGGCCAGCGCCTATCCCAGAATAATTGATTTTAGAAGATTTAGGGAAATTGCAGATGAAGTAGGAGCATTGCTTTTTGTAGATATGGCCCATATTGCAGGATTAGTAGCTGCCGGAATTCACCCTAGCCCGGTCCCCTATGCTGATTTTGTTACATCAACTACCCATAAAACTCTGCGGGGACCTAGAGGAGGTTTTATACTGTGCAAGGAGGAATGGGCACGGAAAATCGATAGTGCTGTTTTTCCAGGGATTCAGGGAGGCCCATTAATGCATGTAATTGCTGCCAAAGCAGTATGTTTTAAAGAAGCTCTGAGCGAAGACTTTAAGAAATACCAGCATAATATAGTGGCCAATGCCAGAACTCTGGCTGCTGAGCTAGTTGCCCAGGGACTGCGGCTGGTTTCCGGGGGAACCGATAATCACCTGATGCTGGTGGATGTACGACCCAAGAAGCTTACTGGCAAGGAAGCTGAAGCAGTTCTGGAATCGGTTAATATTACGGTGAATAAGAACGGGATTCCATTTGACCCGGAGAAGCCGGCCGTTACCAGCGGGATCAGGATTGGCACTCCGGCTTTGACCAGTCGGGGCATGAACCAGGAGGATATGAAGGCAGTTGCCCGGGCCATAGTCTTGGCTTTGGATAATCCGCAAAATAACGAGAAACTGGATGAAGCCCGGGAAATAGTTAAAGGGCTTTGTTTAAAGTACCCTCTGTACCAGGAGTAGTATGGATTAATGGACACTGATAGAAAACTGCTGCGCCCCTCCTGGGATGATTATTTCCTGGAGGTGGCCAACCTGGTAGCCAGCCGTTCCACCTGTCTCAGAAGGCAGGTAGGGGCTGTTCTGGTGAAAAACGAAAGGATTATTTCCACCGGTTATAATGGGGCCCCCAAAGGATTAAGGCACTGTTTCGATCTGGGGTGCTTGCGGGAGGAAAAAAATATTCCTTCCGGGCACCGGTATGAATTGTGCAGAGGGGTGCACGCGGAACAGAATGTCATAATCAATGCAGCTTTTTATGGGGTTGCTACCGAAGGAGCGGTTCTCTACTGTAATCACCAGCCCTGTATAATATGTGCCCGGATGATAATAAATGCCGGGATTATAAAAGTGGTTCACCAGGGAAGATTTTCTGACCGTTTAGCAGAAGAGTTCCTATTAGAGGCAGGAATAACCCTGATCAAGAACCAGCCTGGTCAAAGTCCTGGAACAGGCGGCTAGTTTGAATATCCTTGCTGTCCTGGTACTTTTTGCTGGAATACTTGTCAAAATCGCCTTGGATAACGTGATAATAAATCTGACATATCTCAACCAGGGGGTAAATACGTATGGGCTGGATGCAATGAATTTCCAGGGTCCAGAAGCCATGAAAACCAACATCTCCGAAACCTGCAGTTACATGGACAAAAAGCCCTAAGCGCCCCACCGAGGAACGTCCTTCCAGCATGGGAATATAGTTGTCGGTTCGAGTATACTCATAGGTTCTGCCCAGGTAGAGCCTGCCCGGTTCCAGAACCAAACCTTCCGGAGGAATTACCAGCCGGGTGGACGGATTATCTTTTTTCATATCAAGCATAGCATCCTGATAAACAATAAGCTCATTATGAAGCCTTAAATTATAGCTGTTAGGGTTTAGCTGCTTTTCATTAAAAGGCTCAATCCATATTTCTTTGCCCATTTTACGTTTAATTTCTTTGCCGGATAATATCACTTCTATTTCTCCTTTTGTAAATTTGTAAATTAATGATCGATAATATTAGCGGTGCCGATAGTCACATCACCAGCCAGGAACTCTTCCTGGCGGCCATCAGGAAACTGCACAATCAGACCGCCGGTCTGGCTGATGTCTACCGCCTTCCCTTCTACCGTATCTCCTTTTCCTTCGGATTTGGTTATCTTGACTGTGCGCCCGATGGTAATATTGGCATTTAACCACTCCTGCCGCAAGTAGGGATACCCATGTTTTAAAAAGTTTATATAATGCCTGTCCAGGGCAGTCAAAAGGGCCTTTACCAATTGTAAACGGCAAACTTCCTGCCCCGCCGCTATTTTAAGCGAGATGGCAGTATCCTTTAGTTCTGCCGGAAAGCCAGCATAATCCATGTTTACATTTATTCCTATTCCCACCACAACAAAGCCGGAATTACCTTTATTGGCCAATTTGCTTTCGGCCAGAATTCCGCACACTTTTTTTCCATTGATTAATATATCGTTGGGCCACTTGATGCCTGAACGGCAGTGAGCCACAGCCTCTATAGCTTCGTTAACGGCAACTCCGGAAAGGAGTGTCAACTGGGGAATATGAGCGGGTTCCATGGGCGGCCGGAACACCAGCGACAAAAACAGGCCGGCCGAAGGAGGGGACAACCAGTTGCGTTTTAATCTCCCTTTGCCTGCTGACTGTTCTTCACTGATTACTATGGTTCCTTCCGGAACCCCTGCATCAGCCAGTTGATAAGCTATATTATTGGTGGAATCCACCTTTTTATAGTGATATACGTATTCGTTAAGCAATCTGGATTCCCCAGGTTTATCAGTTACGGCCTGGGGGTTGCCCCATAAGGAGCCGGTTATATATTTTTGAAAATCCTGTTGATTTAGGATGTTTTTTAAAAGCATTCTAGTTTTCCTTTCTTTATAATAATAATATAATTAAAGTACACATAAGGAAATCCGTTTATATGACAAGTATGGGACAGATTACCATTTAATAACCTGCCCAATTATGTTTTAATAAAGAGAAGCAAAACACCTTGGTGCTCTAAAAAACCGTGAATACGTGTCTTTGCGAGTTCGTGGGTACAATAAATATTTTAGATATTTTTTGACAAATCAGAAGGAATTTCACCTTTATCGTCGAAATTCCTTTTGAGAGGGTAAATCAAATATCCTTTACAATGCCAAACTTGTTTTATATTTCGAGGGTTTTGATTAAAATCCTGCCGGAGGCAGGAGTTTTCTTGCTCATGTAAAATCATTATAAACGGCAAGGTTTTTTATTGGCTTTTTTTGTGCAAAAAGCCGTAAATAGTTTGGCGGTTTGATCATCGCAAAGGATACAGGTACAGTAGCGGAAAGGAGGGAGTAATATGGCAAGCCCGTTAGAGGTATTTGTAGCCGGGGTAACCGGAGTATTTGTAGTAATGATATTTCTCCAAATATTTATTCAGATCACATCAAAAGTAGCTATTGCGATTGAGAACAAAGGCAAAGAAAAGCAAAACGTTTCGGCCAAGGAATAATTTCTAGTATTTTAAAATTCTAAAGAGGGAGTTAGGAATAATGGAGTTAATCACAGATGTTCTGTTTTCAATGGGATTCTTGTCCTTAACCTGGGGACAGGTAGTCATGTGGATTATAGCAGGAACCTTGATTTATCTTGCTATTGCCAAGCAGTTCGAACCACTGCTTTTGTTACCCATAGGTTTTGGTATTCTTTTGGCTAATATACCGCTTACCACCTTAATGGCAGAAGGCCATGGCCTGATCTGGAGACTGTACCATTACGGTTTGGAATGGGAAGTAATCCCTCCATTAATCTTTATGGGTTTGGGTGCCATGACCGACTTTGGACCGGTTATTGCCAATCCTAAGACCCTGCTGCTGGGTGCCGGAGCTCAGGTAGGTGTTTATCTGACTTTCTTCTGTGCTATATTACTTGGTTTTGATGTATTTGAAGCATCCGTTATCGGGATTATTGCAGGTGCTGACGGCCCCACCACCATTTACCTGGCTGCCAAGCTGGCACCGCATATGATGGGGGTCTGTGCTGTGGCAGCCTATTCCTACATGGCTATGGTGCCATTGATTCAGCCCCCGATCATGAAACTTATGACAAGTGAAAACGAACGTAAAATTGTTATGAAGTCCTTAAGACCGGTAGGAAAACTGGAAAAAATATTCTTCCCCATCGTTGCTATGATGTTAATATGCTTGGCTGTTCCCGACTCTGCACCTTTGATGGGCATGTTAATGCTGGGCAACCTTTTCCGTGAATCGGGGGTTGTGGCTCGTCTGTCCAATGCAGCGCAAAATGAGTTAATGAATATTATTACCATATTCCTGGGGGTATCTGTTGGTGCTACCATGCCTGCAGAAACTTTCCTTAGTTTCGATGTCATCTATGTATTTATCTTGGGATGTGCCGCTTTCATGCTGGCAACTGCTTCCGGTTTGGCTTTGGCCAAGATTATGAACCTGTTCCTGAAGGAAAAGATCAATCCCCTTATCGGAGCAGCCGGAGTTTCCGCAGTTCCTATGGCGGCCCGGGTTGTGCACAAAGTCGGTTCTGAAGCTAACCGCCGGAACTACTTGCTGATGCACGCTATGGGACCTAACGTAGCGGGTGTTATCGGAACAGCTGTTGCCGCTGGTATGTTTATCAGCGTATTGAAGTAGTTCCAAGGGCTTAATAAAATAGACTTACAATAGGGGCGGTATAGACGTGGGTTCTATACCGCCCCTTTATTGTGCGCCCAGCATGGGCGCAATCTGATGGGTGAAAGTCCCTAGTGCGGATTGATAGTGCCAAGCGCATAGCAAGGGCAAGGATGGCGCTAGGTGGAAACACCTGATTAATATTTAACAGGACTAATGCTATGGAATATTTTTATAATCAACTGTATTAATATCATAACACCAATGGCGGCAGAATAAGCCAAAATACAGGAATTGACTTAATATAAGCAATTAATTAATATAGTACAAGACAATAAATGATATATGGTAGGCCGAAGCCTCTTAATGAGAGGCGCGGGGGAACCAATTCTGGGGCGAATTCCGATGGCTGTTACACATCGGATAGGGCAACCCGGGCCCGAGTCCGTCAGCTAACCTCGTAGGCATTGCGGGCGATTTATATACTTTATGTTTATAATTAGATAATACCGGGGCAGCTTTTTGTTAGCCCCTTTTTTTCTTCTCAATAGTTATAAACACCACGTAATTGCACATTTGCTGCCTGCAGCCGCCTCTATAGTGCCTGCCCATAATGAGGAGGTTTTTTCGTGAACAAAGATAAAAAAATCCTGTGGAGAAAAAAACTATTAGGTGTAATAGTCCTGCTCGTTTTTTCGGCATCACTAGCCGGGTGCAGTTCCCAGCAGGCCAATAATACTGAAAAACCCCAGCTAGTGCTTGGGGATGTAAGCTGGGCTAGCATTCAGGTTCATAATCGGATTGCCGGGTTTATTATTGAACATGGTTATGGATACCCGGAGCCGGAGTACTTATTTGGTGAAACCCTGCCAATGCTACAAGGATTGGGAAATGGTGATATTGACATACTTATGGAAGTATGGGCGGATAACCACCGGGAGGCATGGGACCAATTGGTGGAAGCCGGCCAGGTGAAAAGCCTGGGACACAACTTCCCGGATTCTGCTCAGGGTTGGTATGTACCAACTTACATGATCAAGGGAGATGCAGAACGTGGTATAGAAGCAGTAGCACCCGGTCTTAAATCAGTTAAAGATCTGCCTTTATATAAAGATCTATTTAAAGACCCGGAGGTGCCTGGAAAGGGCCGTTTCTACAATAGTTCTCCAGGATGGGTCTGTACTGGCATTAATGAGCAAAAGTTTGCAGTCTATGGGCTCAATGATTATTTTAACCTGTTTACCACGGGCTCCCAGACAGCCCTGGTGGCATCAATTATGGCCGCTTACGAAAAAGGGGAACCCTGGGTTGGATACTACTGGGAACCGGAATGGGTAATGGGACTTCTGGATATGACCCTTTTAGAGGAACCGGCCTATGATGAGGCTATATGGAACGAAAACAAGGGTTGCGCCTATCCTCCATCAACAGTCCTGATAGGAGTAAACAGTGATATGGAAAAAAAGGCACCCGACATCTATGAATTCCTGCAAAAATATGAAACTACTACAGAGCAGACTAACCGGGTTCTCGCTTATATGCATGAACAGGGGGACGATGTGGAAGCTGCAGCCATCTGGTTTTTGCGGGAATATCCCGAAGTTTGGCGCAGTTGGGTTACTGATGAGGCAGCCCAAAAAATCGCTCAGGCATTGGATGAGGTGAAGTAAGATGACCAACCCTTTAATTAATGTAGAAGGCTTGTGGAAAATATTCGCAAGCAGCCTTGGAAAAATCGATATGAATAATTCTGAGCAGGCTGAACAAATAGAAACCGATGATGCGGTAAAGGCTGTAAAAGATGTCAGTTTTACGGTTAACCGCGGAGAGGTTTTTGTGATTATGGGTCTGTCCGGCAGTGGAAAATCCACTCTTATTAGATGCCTTATCAGGCTGATTGAACCGACTTGCGGACGTATACTGATTAATGGCACGGATGTTGCCGCTATGGGCCAGGAGGAGCTTATTGATTTCCGTCGAAAGAGTATTGCTATGGTATTTCAGCATTACGGGCTTCTACCCCACCGTACGGTTCTGGAAAACGTAGAATTTGGTTTGAAACTGCGCGGTGAAAGAGTGGCCATACGCAAGGAAAAAGCAGCCGCGGTTATAGAACAGGTAGGGCTCAGCGGTTGGGAGAAAAAATACCCCGCTCAACTCTCCGGCGGCATGCAACAGAGGGTAGGTATTGCCCGCGCCCTGGTCCAGGAATCTGATGTGCTGCTAATGGATGAACCCTTTAGCGGTCTTGATCCTTTGATCAGAAGAGAAATGCAGGATGAACTTATAAGGTTGCAGAGGGAAATGCATAAAACCATAATTTTCGTGACCCATGACCTGAATGAAGCTATGCGGATGGGGGATCGTATGGCGGTAATGCGGCAAGGAGAATTTGTTCAGGTAGGACAGCCGCAAGAGATTATAGCCAACCCGGCTGATGAGTATGTAGAAAGGTTTGTTCATGATGTAAGGCGAAAAATAAAATTAGCTGTGGAAGAATCGCGGCCAAGAAATGTTCGGGTTTTAAGACATCGGAAACCTGAATTTGCTGCGGCGGGAGGTGAATAATATGTTCCCGGAAATTTGTCAATTCCATATTGCCCCCTATATTGACTCTTTGATAAAATGGCTGACAGTTGCCTGGGGACCAGCTTTTCAGGCTTTTTCAGATGTTGTACTGTTCTTACTATTGAAGATTCAGGCTTTATTGTTATTTATACCCTGGTGGCTCTGGATTGTAGCGGTAGTGCTGATCAGCGGGCTGCAAACCCGCCGTATAGGTTATCCAATAATTATGGGCCTTTTGTTTTTCAGCATAGGAGTCTTTGGCCTTTGGAAAGTGGCTATGCAGACCCTGGCAATAATTATAACCTCTGTTTCATTATCTTTAGTATTGGGAATCCCCTTAGGCATTGCCATGGCAGAATCTGATAAGATAAATGCAGTGTTTACTCCGGTTCTGGACACTATGCAGACCATGCCTAGTTTTGTTTATCTTATTCCGGCCTTGATGCTCTTTGGGCTGGGAAAGGTGCCGGCCGTAGTAGCAACAATTATCTATGCTTTGCCACCGGTGGTCCGGTTAACCAATCTGGGTATCCGTCAGGTATCTATGGCAGTACAGGAAGCTGCTACAGCCTTTGGTGCTACACGGTGGCAGATGATGAAAGAGGTGAGGCTGCCCCTGGCTATGCCTTCCATATTGGCTGGTGTGAACCAGACTACCATGATGGCCCTTGCCATGGTAGTAATAGCCAGCATGATAGGGGCCGGGGGTGTAGGAGAAAAGGTGCTTATTGCTACTAACCAGATGGCCGTGGGAAATGGATTTGAAGCTGGTTGGGCAATTGTAGTTTTAGCAATTATTATTGACCGGCTTACCCAAGGGGTAGCAAAAAAATGGGACCCTCCTAAATCAGCGTAAGAACAAGAAAGTACCATAATAAAAGCGATTGAGCAGCAATATCGCGTCTATAAGTTTAAGAACACTGTAAAACTGACCCGATACTTGACACGGCAGGTGTGTGATCGTACAATATAACAGTGGTCAATGAACCTAGGATCGGGGCGTGGCTCAGCTTGGTAGAGCGCTACGTTGGGGACGTAGAGGCCGCTGGTTCAAATCCAGTCGCTCCGACCATTTTGTGAGAAACTGGCAGTCCTGCTTGTACAAAGCTGGTGACTGCCTTTTTGATTATTACCTGTGGTAGCCATCATAAAGCTTGCGCATGTAGTAACGAAAGCCATCATGTTCAACTTCTACCAGGTCTCCTTTTGCTAACAGTTCCGATACTATGGACCAACTGGCCTGGGATCTTTGCAGTAGATCCTTTACCGCGTCCTCTCGCATGGGATGTACTGCTGTAATGCCCAAGATATCATCAGCCGGATTCCCGGTGGCGGCAAAATTATTCCCTTCGTAACCTATCAAACACTCAACAGAGTTCAGGCAACCTTGAAAAATTTGAAAAGCCATGTTGATGGACTCCTCTTTCGGGGGGTAAGTGTTCTTGTCGGCGGGAGGCCGGGTAGGAACCAGAATATAACTCTTTTGCGGCCTTATTTGGGCAAGAAATTGGGCAGTTGGCAAAAGAGCCGCCTTTTCATCGTTTAATCCCCTGACCAGCATAGTCTCCGTTACCAATGTTCCCCGGTATTCTTTGGCAAAGGCAACAATACCCTTTAAAACGGTATCTAGTGATAAGGAGCGCACGGGATGATCAATTTTGCGCCAGATGTTTTCATCTACAGTATCTACTTTCACTGAAACCCAATCAGCCTGGAGCAAATCATTGCGTACATCCTTCCGCCACAAAAGGGAAGCATTGGTGATAACTGCTATGGGAATTCCCAATTTTTTGAGCAGGGAAATCTCCCGCCCTAGATTTATATCCAGGGTTGGTTCTCCATCCGGAACAAAAGCCAGATAATCAATAACCTTCCCCGCATCCAGGACATTTTTGGCCCGGGCGGTAACCTCAGCGAGGATTTTTTCAGGTTCATAAAATTCACGACGCTCTACGGACATCTTTTGTGAAAACCCCTGTTGGCAGTAGCTGCAGGAATAGGTACAGATTTTGGGGGGGATATTATTTATTCCCAGGCTTTGCCCAAGCCGCCTGGACGGGATAGGGCCAAAAGTAAGCATAATATTACCTCCATGAAAAATTATCTGCTAAGGCGTATATACCTTGGTCTTACTTAAGCAGCATAAGGAAAAGTTTTGGAGTTAGCATTTTGCTCCAGGTTGACACCCGGATGTATTCTTGCATATAATCAATATAATAATTTAATATCATAAATGCAATGATCGGGAGAAGTAGGTGGGTGTTCGCTGCCAGAGAGAAAAGGTCACCGGCTGAGAGCCTTTTTACGGAATGAAACCATTGAAATGCGCCCGGGAGCAGAGCGCTGAACTAGTAGTAGGTGCATTCGGTAGAACCGTTACAATTTTCAAAAGAGGTGCTTAAACTGCGCCTGAAATAGAGTGGAACCACGGAAGATAGCCTTTCGTCTCTTTGGAGATGAAAGGTTTTTTATTTTCAAAAGGCTTCTTAGGAGGGGGAAAATGTTTTCTGCTATTAAACGTGAAATTCAGGTGATTTTCGAGAGGGATCCGGCTGCTCGGAGTGTGTTGGAGGTAATTCTCTGTTACCCTGGTTTCCACGCGATATTATTCCATCGTCTGGCTCATTTCCTGTATAAAAGAAGATGGTTTTTATGTGCCAGGCTCATATCCCATATTAGCCGCTTTTTAACCGGTATTGAAATACATCCGGGGGCAGTCATCGGCAAAGGATTTTTCATAGACCACGGCAGCGGCACAGTAATAGGGGAAACTGCTGAGATAGGAGATAATGTTACTATATACCAGGGAGTAACCCTGGGAGGAACCGGTAAGAACCGGGGTAAACGCCATCCCACCATTGGTAATGGGGTCACCATCAGTGTGGGGGCCAAGGTTCTGGGAGCCATAACTATTGGCGATAATGTAAAAATCGGTGGAGGTTCTGTAGTTTTAAATGATGTGCCTGCCAATTGTACTGTGGTGGGAGTTCCGGGCAGAATTGTAGTCCGGGATGGCGCCAGGGTTCAGGCTAGTGTGGATTTGGATCACAATGTTTTGCCTGACCCGATAAATGATGCTTTGGCTGCGATGCAGAATAGGATTGAAGAATTGGAAAAGAGACTGAGTTATTTAGAAAGTGAGGTTAAATCTGATGCGCCTTTACAATACCCTGAAAAAGACCAAGGAAGAATTGCAAACACTGCAACCGCATGAAGTGTCCGTATATGTATGTGGGCCCACCACTTACAACTATATCCATCTGGGCAACGCCCGACCCCTGGTAGTATTTGATACAGTAAGGCGGTACCTGGAATACAGGGGCTATACTGTAAAATACATTCAAAACTTTACTGATGTAGACGATAAAATAATTAACCGGGCCAAGGAAGAAAAAGAAGACCCTCTGCAACTGGCTGAAAGGTATATAAAAGCCTATTTTGCCGACGCTGATGCCCTGGGTATAAAAAGGGCTGATGTACATCCCCGGGTCAGCCAGCACATCCCCCAGATTATTTCAGCCATAGAGCAGCTAATAGTCAAAGGCTTTGCCTATGTGGTGGATGGGGATGTGTTTTTCCGAGTACGGGCATTTGAGGAATATGGTAAATTGTCCGGACGTTCCTTAGAAGACATGATGGCAGGAGCCAGGGTAGATATTGACGAGAGGAAAGAAGCTCCGGCCGATTTTGCCCTGTGGAAAGCGGCTAAAGCAGGCGAACCCTCATGGGATAGCCCCTGGGGTAAAGGCAGGCCGGGTTGGCATATTGAATGTTCCGTAATGGCCATGCAGTATCTGGGAGAAACCATTGATATTCACGGGGGAGGCAGTGATCTTATTTTTCCTCACCATGAGAATGAAATTGCCCAATCAGAAGCCTTGACCGGCCAGCCCTTTGTTAATTACTGGATGCATAATGGTTTCATCACTGTTAACAACGAAAAAATGTCCAAATCCCTGGGCAATTTCTTTATTCTAAGGGATGTTTTGGCCAAATTTCCTGCTGACGTAGTAAGGTTTTACCTTGTTGCTACCCATTACCGCAGCCCATTGGATTTCGATGACGGCAAACTCCAAGAAGCAGGAAGAGCCTTGGGCAGACTAAAGAATACTTTAAATTTGGTGGAGGAATTTGTGGCCGGGAGGGAAAAATCAGCGGAGAAGATAGGTGACCATCCTCTCCTGCAGGCTGCAGAGGATACTAGAAGGCAATTTATTGAGGCTATGGATGATGATTTTAATACTGCCCGGGCTATTAGCTATTTGTTTGAGCTATCCCATAAAATCAATACATTTATAGCATCTGCTTCAGCCCAGGACTCTCTTCAGCAAACAGTAGTGCAAAAAGCCCGGGATGTGTTAAGAGAGCTGGGAGATGTACTGGGAATCTTCATTAAAAAGGATAGAAAAAATGATAAGGCAGTGGCAGATATTCTTAATATATTTAAAGATTTAAGGCAGGAAGCCCGCAGCCAAAAAGACTTTGTTCTGGCTGATGAAATACGAAATTTCCTTTCCTACTGTGAGGTTGTCATGGAAGATACTCCTAGTGGTACCAGATTCCGCTACAGCCAGGAACCTCCGATTGACCAGCTTGTACAAAAGCTTTTGGATATAAGAGAAGGATTCAAAAGGGAAAAAAATTATCAAAAAGCTGATATGATAAGAAATTATTTGCAAGAGACGGGTATAATGATTGAAGATACGCCTAAAGGAGTCAGGTGGAGAATTGCTGATGCATAAAGTGGTAGTGACGGATGAAACCCTTAATAATTATTCCCCACTGGTATTAGCCTATATTGGCGATGCAGTATTTGAGTTAATGGTAAGGTCCCAGATAGTATTAAATCCTGGCCGCAAGTTAAAGGATATGCATGAAGACACTGTAAATCTGGTCAAGGCGCAAAGCCAGGCGCGCTTTATAAGGCATTTATTCCCCGAGCTGACCGAAGATGAACAGCAAATTGTCAAAAGGGGCAGGAACACGCAGAGCAGTGTGCCCAAAAATGCCGATGTGGGTGATTATCGTATGAGTACCGGATTTGAAGCTTTGCTAGGATATCTATACTTAAAAGGTGATGAAGAGAGACTGGAGTATCTGGTAAACAAGTCCCTGCAGCTTTGACCTGGGTCCCTGCCAGGGAATATTGAGCCTATAACCAGGAAAGGAGAATGGTATGATCAAGCAAAAGCCCATGGTAATGGTACCCGAAAGTGAGCTGGACAGAAAAAAGATTGAAAAAATTGAGAGGTATGCCCGGGTCTGCTATAAGTCCGAGGAAAAAATGGCTAAAGGGGTACCCAATACCCCTTTCTTGCATTCCATTCTCAGTAGGGGGCATGAGTCGGTAATTGAACATGAAAAGATTTCCGTATTGTTCATAATTGACCGGGGAATATCTCATGAGATGGTGCGGCACCGCATAGCTGCCTATTCCCAGGAGTCCACCCGTTACTGTAATTACAGTAAGGATAAGTTCGGCGGTGAGATAACGGTTATCGAACCCTTCTTCTTTGAAAAAAACACAGAGGCTTATGGTTGCTGGGAAGAAGCCTGTTTAGCGGCGGAAAAGAATTATCTTAAACTTCTGGATCAAGGCTTTTCTGCTCAACAGGCCCGCAGCGTACTTCCCAATTCATTAAAAACTGAAATAGTTGTAACCTACAATATGAGGGAATGGAGGCATTTTTTTAGACTGCGGTCCGATGCTGCTGCTCATCCCCAGATGCGCCAGGTGGCCATTCCCCTGTTGCTTACCTTTCAAGAGAGGTTTCCCGAAATTTTTGGGGACCTTGCCTATGATAGGTCCTTCCCCAGGGAACACTATGCAGAGATTATCATGACCGATGATCTTTTTAATATAGTTTAAGTAAAACTACTTGGGCCGGAGGAAAAATGGAAACCATTGCTGGGATTAACAGTATTTTAGAAGCCCTTAAAGGAAATCGGCGCCGGGTAAAAAAGATTTTTATCCAGGAAGGTCGACAGGGTAAAAGGGTTGAAGAACTAGCCAGGTATGCCCAAAAAAAAGGGGTGTTTATACAATTCGTTGAAAAGCAGCGGCTAGATAAGATGTACACGGTTGCCAACCATCAGGGTGTTATTGCCTGGGTGGACGACTATAAGTACAGCCAGCTGCAAGATATTCTGGACTTGGCCTCCCTGCGTCAGGAAAAACCCTTCATTCTTATTCTTGATGGAATAGAAGATCCGCAAAATCTGGGATCAATAATCAGAAGCGCAGAAAGTGCAGGAGTTCATGGCATAATTATACCCCGGCATGGTTCAGCTGAAGTAACCGGAGCAGTAGTAAAAGCATCAGCAGGGGCTGTAGAGCATGTTTTGCTGGCCAGAGAGACCAACCTGGTCAGTGTAATACAAAGGCTGAAAGAAAGCGGAGTCTGGATTATAGGGGCGGATATGAAAGGGGTAACCGACTACTTTAAGACTTCCCTGCCCGAATCGATTGCTCTGGTAATAGGGGGAGAAGGCCGGGGGATTCGCAGGCTGGTTAAAGAACATTGCGACTTTTTAGTCAGGATTCCCATGAAGGGAAGGATAGAATCCCTCAATGCCTCTGTTGCAGCAGCCCTGTTACTTTACGAGGTTGTGAGACAAAGGGCTGTGAAGTAGCCTTTAATTACAAGAATTATTATCTTACATGATATGGTTATAACTCCAACACCTTGTGTTGACTACTCTTGCGGCCTTGACATATAATAAATTATACGTTTAAGTACTGGGTTTTACTACAGATTATGATGGAGGCGAAGGAATGATTAATTCTCTCGCTGAAAAAAAATTCTATGTTACCTATTCCGAAATGCCTGACGAAGAAATTGTAGAATTAGCCCAGCAGGGACAGCAATACGCAGTTGAATTCCTGGTGGAAAAGTATAAGAATTTTGTCAGGGCCAAGGCTAGGTCTTATTTTTTGATAGGCGCGGACAAGGAGGATATCATCCAAGAAGGAATGATAGGCCTCTTTAAGGCAATTAGAGATTATAAATTGGACAAGCTGACTTCCTTCAGAGCTTTTGCCGAGTTATGCATTACGAGGCAAATAATTACCGCTATCAAAACGGCTACCAGACAAAAGCATATTCCCTTAAATTCTTATGTGTCCTTAAATAAACCCATCTATGATGAAGAATCTGACCGAACTCTCATGGACATCCTCTCCACCGCTAAGATTACCAACCCGGAAGAAATAGTGATCAGCAAGGAAGAGTTTGTTTTTATTGAAAAAAAGATGGGTGAGATTTTAAGCTCTCTGGAATGGAAAGTGCTTATGGCGTATCTGGAAGGAAAATCTTATCAGGAAATTGCTGTTGAATTAAAAAGACATGTTAAATCTATCGATAATGCTCTGCAGAGGGTAAAGAGGAAACTGGAGAAATATCTGGAAGATAGAAACGAGCTATGATTAATATTCCGGGCATCATAGGTCCCCTTAAAAAACGCCTCTCCTTCTCTTCAACGGCCAATTCGCAGCCAATTGCTGTTAATTAATCAAATATTTAAATGATTGTGGTTTATGGCCCCAGGGCAAGTCATTTAGGCATCTAATGGGACCTGACTCCAAACCTGATATACTATTGACTTTGCTTAGCTCAGAGTATAAAATATTACTTGCTGAGCCGAGCTAGCTCAATGGCAGAGCAGCTGATTTGTAATCAGCAGGTTGCGGGTTCAAGTCCTGTGCTCGGCTCCAGGACAACATGGAGGGATACCCAAGCGGCCAAAGGGGGCAGACTGTAAATCTGTTGGCGACGCCTTCGAAGGTTCGAATCCTTCTCCCTCCACCATTTACGACGCGGGATGGAGCAGTTGGTAGCTCGTCGGGCTCATAACCCGAAGGTTGCCGGTTCAAGTCCGGCTCCCGCAACCAATGCTTATAGGCCCATATAGCTCAGTCGGCAGAGCGTATCCTTGGTAAGGATAAGGTCACCGGTTCAAGTCCGGTTATGGGCTCCATGTGTGGCGGCGTAGCTCAGCTGGCTAGAGCATACGGTTCATACCCGTAGTGTCAGGGGTTCGAATCCCTTCGCCGCTACCATATGTAAAATGGCAGGGAGTGGGATAATTTCTCACTTCTTTTATTTTTTTGATATATTGGGTAAAATATTAATTGGTTTTATTATTCTTCTAATATAGTTCATCAAGAAAGGGGAAAGGTGAGAGACAAAATGGCAAAGGCTAAATATGAGAGGAACAAACCTCATCTTAACATTGGGACCATAGGGCACGTAGACCACGGCAAGACCACGTTGACAGCGGCCATAACCCTGGTATTGTCGAAAACCGGCGGTGCTGTAGCCACATCATACGACCAGATAGACAAAGCACCGGAAGAGAGAGAAAGAGGCATAACCATAAACACATCCCATGTTGAATATCAGACAGAGAGTAGGCACTATGCACACGTAGACTGCCCGGGACACGCAGACTATATAAAGAACATGATAACCGGGGCGGCCCAAATGGATGGCTCCATCCTGGTAGTATCAGCAGCCGACGGCCCGATGCCGCAGACCAGAGAACATATATTATTATCCCGGCAGGTGGGAGTACCGTATATAGTAGTATTCATGAACAAAGTAGACATGGTAGACGACGAGGAACTGTTAGAACTGGTAGAGATGGAAGTAAGGGAACTGCTAAGCGAATATGAGTTTCCTGGAGACGATATACCGGTAATAAAAGGATCAGCGTTAAAGGCGCTGGAATGTGGCTGTGCCAGCAGGGAATGCCCGAATTGTTCAAAGATATGGGAACTGATGGATGCAGTAGACAGTTATATCCCATTGCCGGAGCGGGCCACGGACAAACCGTTCCTGATGCCGGTAGAGGACGTATTCACCATAACAGGAAGAGGAACGGTTACAACGGGGAGAGTAGAGAGAGGTCAGGTAAAAGTCGGAGACGAAGTAGAAATAGTAGGGTTAAGAGAACAATCAAGAAAGACAGTAGTAACTGGAGTAGAAATGTTCAGGAAACTGCTGGATTATGCAGAAGCAGGGGATAACATAGGAACCCTGTTAAGAGGAGTAGACAGAAAAGAAGTAGAAAGAGGCATGGTATTAGCGAAGCCAGGCAGCATAAAGCCTTTAACCAAGTTCAAAGCCGAGGTATATGTATTAACCAAAGAAGAAGGCGGGAGACACACACCGTTCTTTGGGGGATACCGTCCGCAGTTCTACTTCCGGACCACCGACGTAACAGGAGTAATTGAGCTGCCGGAAGGTGTAGAAATGGTAATGCCAGGGGACAATATACAGATGAGCATAGAACTGATAACCCCCATTGCCATAGAAGAAGGATTGCGGTTTGCCATAAGAGAGGGCGGAAGAACCGTGGGAGCCGGTGTTGTAACCAGCATCATGGAATAGGGCTATTATTGTAGCTGTAAGAGCAGGGGGGAAGGGGTGCCCTTGCTCTTCTTAATTGTTGACAGGTGCTAACTGCTTATGATAGAGTATTACAGGATTTTACCCCGGGACGGAGGTGTAGTAAACTATGCGAGTTGGCATAACCCTTGCATGCGGTGAATGCAAACAAAGAAATTATTCCACAACAAAGAATAAAAAGAAACACACGGAAAAACTTGAAGTAAGAAAGTATTGTAGATTTTGTAACACCCATACTGTCCACAAAGAGATAAAGTAATGTCAGGGAAGTGAAAAAGGTGGCAAAAAACAACGTTCCCGCGAAAAAAGAGGCTAAACTAAAGGGCCGGTTAGATAACGGGATCCGTTACCTGAAGAGTGTTTATAATGAGCTAAGAAAGGTTCACTGGCCAGGAAAGCAACAACTGCTTGCTTATACCGGGGTAGTAATCCTTGCAGTAAGCCTGGTAGGATTGATTATCTGGTTGTTTGATATAGGATTATCTTTTCTGCTGCAAAAGTTATTTGAAGTTGTGGCATAGTTGCTTTATAAGGAGGTGGATCCCATTACCTCATCAGATCGGTGGCAGAAGGATACTGCCAAGCGAAATGAAGATAAGGCTGCCGTGGCCCGTGATATAAAACACAAAGGCGAATGGTATGTTGTGCACACCTATTCCGGTTATGAAAACAAAATAAGGGTGGATCTTACCAAGCGCATCGAATCCATGAATATGCAGGATAAAATTTTTGACATAATAATACCGGAAGAACAGGAAATTGAATATAAAAGCGGTAAGAAAAAGGTCATTAATAAGAGAGTTTTTCCTGGTTATGTTCTGGTTAATATGCTAATGGATGAGGACTCCTGGTATGTAGTACGGCATACCCCGGGGGTAACCGGCTTTGTAGGAAGCGGAACCAAGCCCATTCCCCTTCAGCCTGAAGAAATGGAGAAAATCTTGCGGCAAATGGGTCTTTTAGAGAAGAAACCAAAGATAATTGATATAAAAATTGGAGAAAGTGTCAGGGTTAAGACAGGGCCATTTGCCAATTTTGAGGGAATTGTCAAAGAGCTCCTGGCAGATCGTGGAAAAGTACGGGTTAATATATCTATGTTTGGCCGTGAGACACCGGTCGAACTTGACTATGAGCAAATAGATAAAATTTAAAAAGGGAGGTGACTAAGATGGCAAAAAAGATTATGGGTAAAATATCTCTACAGATACCAGCAGGCAAAGCGACTCCAGCACCTCCGGTAGGACCTGCATTGGGGCAATATGGAGTAAACATAATGGGCTTTTGTAAGGATTATAACGCCAAAACTGCTAACCAAGTCGGTTTTATCGTCCCGGTGGAGATTACTGTTTATGAAGACAGGTCTTTTTCTTTTGTTTTAAAATCTCCCCCCGCTTCTGATTTGTTGAAAAAAGCAGCCAATATTGAGAAAGGCTCGGGGGAACCGAATGTTAAGAAAATGGGCAAAGTATCAAGAGCCAAACTGATTGAGATTGCTGAAACAAAAAAACAGGATCTCAATGCAGTTGATATTGAAGCAGCTGTAAGAATGATTGAAGGTACGGCTCGCAGCATGGGCTTGGAAGTAGTTGACTAAGTGGGAGGATTTAATCCGCGATAGACCACAAGGAGGAAAAAAAGTGAAGAGAAGCAAAACATATCAAGAGGCAATAAAGAAAATCGACCGGAACCGGTTGTACGAACCGGCCGAAGCAATTAATTTGGTTAAGGAATTATCTTCAGCCAAATTTGATGAAACAGTGGAGGTCCATATTAAACTGGGGGTTGACCCCAGGCATGCTGATCAGCAGGTGAGAGGTACCGTAAGTCTCCCCCATGGAACTGGCAAAACCAGAAAAGTATTAGTTTTTGCCAAGGGCGAGAAAGCCAAAGAGGCGGAAGTTGCTGGAGCAGATTTCGTTGGTAGCGAGGAACTGGCGGAAAAAATCCAGAGTGGCTGGTTTGATTTTGATGTGGCCGTTGCAACTCCTGACATGATGTCAGTTGTTGGTAAGCTGGGAAAGATATTGGGGCCTAGGGGCCTAATGCCCAATCCCAAAGCAGGAACAGTTACCTTTGAAATTGAAAAGACCATTAAAGAACTAAAAGCCGGGCGTATTGAGTATCGTGTTGATAAAACTTCTATAATTCATGCTCCTATAGGTAGGGTATCCTTTGATCCCGAAAAATTGCTGGATAACCTGAATGTTTTTGCTGAAGCCTTAATCAAGGCACGGCCAGCAGCTGCCAAGGGGCAGTACATGCGCTCGGTTACCGTATGTTCTACCATGGGCCCGGGTATAAAGATAAATCCTCTGGTTCTTATGGCTACAGCCAGATAGAACGCAAAAAATAAAATAGCCAAATAGACCGCAGACAGCCGGTGGCATACGCCTTAATGAATCTAAAATTCACCTGCCGAGGTTTGAAATAAAGGGAAATATTTTGTTTCTTAAACCTCTGTGCTGTCCACAGGGGTTTTTAATTTAGCCGCCGATGTTGTCAGAGCGAAAGCTCGCTGTTAATGAAAAAGCTCTCCCATAAAAGGAGGTGAGAAACTTTGCCGAAACTGGAAGAAAAACAAAAGGTGGTAAAGGACATCGAAGCCAAACTAGAAGATGCGACTCTGGTGGTATTTACAGATTACCGGGGAATTAATGTGGAAGAAATGACCGTATTGAGGAATCGCTTGAGACTTCCCGGTGTTGAATACAGGGTTCTTAAGAACACCATGACCAGGTTTGCACTAGAAAACAAGGGTTTTAATGATATTATCCCTCAGGTGGAAGGTCCTAACGCGGTCTTGTTCAGTAAGGATGATCCTGTTCAGCCTGCCAAAGTACTCTTTGACTTTATCAAAGAGTATAAAAAACTGCAGGTAAAAGTCGGTTTATTGGAAGGGCAGATAGTAGGCCCGGAAAAGGTCAAGTCACTGGCTGAGCTACCGCCGAGAGAGGTACTGGTAGCACAAGTTCTGGGTACCATGAAGGCACCCATCAACAGTCTGGTTTATGTATTAAATGCAAATATTACCGGGCTGGTAAGAGCCCTGGATCAAATCAGGGAACAAAAAGAGGCCAGCTAATAAATTAAACATATATTAAGGAGGAAAAAACTCATGAGTAAAGTTCAGGAAGTTATTGATATAGTCAAAGGGTTAACCGTTTTAGAATTGTCTGAACTGGTTAAAGCACTGGAAGAAGAATTTGGCGTAAGTGCTGCAGCACCGGTAGCTGTTGCAGCTGGGCCCGCTGCCGGAGCAGCTGAAGAGCCGGTAGAAGAACAGACCGAATTTGATGTCATACTTACTTCCGCCGGTGATAAGAAAATTAACGTTATCAAAGTAGTCAGAGAATTGACCAGCCTAGGATTGAAAGAAGCTAAAGCCCTGGTTGATGAAGCCCCCAATCCCATTAAGGAAAAAGTATCCAAGGAGGAGGCTAACCAGATCAAGGCCAAGATTGAGGAAGCCGGAGGCAGCGTCGAGATTAAATAATGGAATTGCTTTTGCTAAAAGCATATGAGACAAACAAGGCCATGTTTATTTTAAATATGGCCTTTTCCCATGCATTTAAGGGCGAGCCCCGGTACTGGTAGATGGAGGACCGTAATTGTGAAATTGAGGTTGAGGGGCTTTGGGTATGCTTAGCAAACAGAGAAAAGGACCGGCCTGAGCTTACCACAGAAAATCACCTAATTTTATCATAATTATCATTTATACGTCCTTTGTTTTTCCAAGAGAAGTTTATATTGAATAAAGCTGGTTTCTATTATAACCTTAATTTAGGTTTAAATTGGAAGAAGAAAGGAGATGATCAACATAGTAAAAAAAACGCTCCTTATTCTGGTCTTATTTGTCTTGATAATAGGAGTTTTTGCTTCGACAGTACAAGCTAGCTCAGTGGATTGGCAGATTATTGTAAGAGATGATCAAACCATGGAAGAAAGGGTGGTTATTCCACAGCCTGAAATCGATTTCCTCCAACACAATCAAATACCCTATATGATGAGCGAAAACCGCCTGATTATTGATGGATGGGAAACAGTTCCGGATGAAAAGGGAAAGCTGGTTTTGTACCGGGAGCACCAACCAACCGGGGACTTCCCGGGAACCGTCCCGGCCGTTCCCCTGCAGGTTGAGATAAAGGATTATTGGCTCTGGAAAAACATATCAATAAAGAAGGGCCCCGCTTATTCAGCAGATAAATTACTTCATGTTTACAGTAATTATCAGGACGCTGCCTTTACAATTACTGTACCCGGGATAATTTACAAGAGTTCCGGTGCTAAGGTAAACGAATATACAGCCGCTTGGAAATTGGATGAGATAAAAGCCTTCCCCCCTTATTACATATTCCTTAGATATATTAGTATCAATGGGTTTCTCCTGGGAGTAGTAATATTTGCATTAGGCTTTATAATTATTGGAATTGTGTTTATTCGTGTAAATCGCAGGACTAACCGATGGATTGAAGAAGAATACAGCCTGGAAAAGGCTAGAGAGATGTTGGAGAAACAACAGGAATGTCAAGAAAAAAAGGAATAAAAAAGATAAAAACCCTTATTATTTTCTTGATTGTAATACTTTCTTGTGATAATATTAATAATTGCCATTCGTATTTATGTCGAATGTTAATATATACACTCAACCCGGTTTAAGGCTTTTAAAAAGCGAGGTTTAGAGTAGCCTTGCTTTTCACTCTTTTAGGAAATAACAAAAGGGGTGGATGTAAAGAGATGGCTCATATAGAACACTACGGAAAAGTTAGCAGATTAAGTTATGCTCAGATAATGGAACCTATTGAATTGCCTAATCTCATCCAGACACAGCTTAGTTCGTACAATTGGTTTTTGGAGCATGGACTGCGGGAAGCCCTGCGGGAGGTATTTCCCATCACTGACTTTACAGGCAAACTGGAACTAGACTTTATCAGCTATAATTTAGGAGACCCCAAATATTCGGTTAACGAGTGTAAAGAAAGGGATGTCAGTTATCAGGCTCCTTTAAAACTTAAAGTAAGATTAACAGATAACGAAAATGGAGAAATCAAAGAATCTGAAGTATATATGGGTGATTTGCCCTTAATGACCGAAAAAGGTACTTTTATCATTAACGGAGCGGAGAGAGTTGTAGTCAGCCAGTTAGTAAAATCTCCGGGAGTATATTTTAGTGATAGGATCGATGTCTCAGGCAACAAATTATATGGTGCTACAATTATACCTAACCGTGGCGCCTGGTTTGAACTGGAAATGGATGGGGCAGGGGTCATTTACACTAGAATAGATAAGACCCGGAAAATTCCAGTTACAGTACTGCTGAGAGCAATCGGTTACGAGAGCAATGAAGCCATTTTAGAACTTTACAATAATGATGAGACGATAGTAAAGACCCTGGAAAAGGATATTACCAGCAATAAAAAGGAAGCTTTAATTGAATTTTACCGGAGACTGCGGCCAGGTGAAATGGCTACTGAAGATGCCGCCGAGCAGCTTCTCAATAATCTTTTCTTTGATCCTCGCAGATACGATTTGGCTAGTGTAGGGCGTTACAAGGTAAACAAGAAACTGGGCTTAAATATTCCCATGGAAATCCGGTATCTTACAGTTGAAGATGTAACAACAACTATTGCCTATTTGCTTAAACTGATAAACGGTCTGGGCAAAACCGATGTAATTGACCATTTAGGCAACCGGCGGCTGCGTTCCATTGGCGAACTGCTGCAGAACCAGTTTAGAACTGGACTGGTCCGAATGGAAAGAGTGGTCCGGGAGCGTATGAGTATCCACGATGTGGAAACCTTAACTCCCCAGGTATTAATAAATATTAGGCCCATTACGGCTGCAGTCAAAGAGTTTTTCGGCAGTTCCCAATTATCACAATTTATGGATCAGACTAATCCACTTGCCGAATTAACCCATAAGAGACGTTTGAGTGCCTTGGGGCCGGGTGGATTGACTCGTGAACGAGCCGGCTTCCAGGTTCGTGATGTGCACCATTCACACTATGGGCGTATTTGTCCCATCGAAACACCTGAAGGTCCTAATATAGGACTGATAGGGTCACTGGCCACATTTGGCCGGGTAAACGATTTCGGATTTATTGAGACACCTTATAGAAAAGTGGACAAAGTAAATAAAAGAGTCTTGGATGAAATTCATTACCTTTCTGCTGACGAAGAAGATGAATACTTTGTTGCCCAGGCCAATGCTCCCTTGGACGAAAACGGCTATTTCATTGGAGACCGGGTAGAGGCCCGGTATTATGAAGAAATTCTTGAGGTGCCCATTGAGAAAGTAGATTATATGGACGTATCTCCTAAGCAGGTATTCAGTGTGGCTACTTCATTAATACCGTTTCTGGAAAACGATGATGCCAACCGGGCATTGATGGGAGCCAATATGCAGCGCCAGGCGGTGCCTCTCATCAAAACGGAAGCTCCGATTATTGGAACCGGGCTTGAGTATAAGGCGGCCAAGGATTCCGGTGCAGTGGTAGTCAGCAAGAGGGCCGGAATTGTAAAAAGGGTCAGTGCAGACCGGATAGTAATAGAAAACGATCAAGGGACCCTTGATACCTACGAATTGCTCAAATTTGTCAGATCAAATCAGGGAACCTGTTATAATCAGAGGCCCACGGTCCAAGTGGGAGAGCGTGTGGAAGCGGATACAGTAATAGCTGATGGACCCAGTACCCATATGGGTGAGCTGGCTTTGGGGCGAAATGTCTTAGTAGCTTTTATTCCCTGGGAAGGGTATAACTATGAAGATGCTATTCTCATTTCAGAAAAGCTGGTTAAAGAAGACATATTCACTTCTATTCATATAGAAGAATATGAATGCGAGGCCCGGGATACCAAACTGGGACCCGAAGAAATCACTCGGGATATTCCCAATGTATCCGAGGATATGCTGAAAAACCTGGATGAGTTTGGAGTAATCCGGGTGGGAGCAGAAGTTAGGGCCGACGATATCCTGGTAGGCAAAGTAACACCTAAAGGGGAGACGGAGCTTACTCCTGAAGAAAGACTGCTAAGGGCTATTTTCGGAGAAAAGGCTCGCGAAGTAAGGGATTCGTCTCTTCGGGTCCCTCATGGTGAGGCAGGGAAGATAGTGACAGTAAAAAGGTTTTCCCGGGAAAAAGGTGATGAATTACCTCCAGGGGTAAACCAGCTGGTAAGGGTATATATTGCCCAAAAAAGGAAAATTTCCGAGGGGGACAAAATGGCGGGGCGCCACGGAAACAAGGGAGTTATTTCTCGGATTCTCCCCGAAGAGGATATGCCGTTCTTAGAAGACGGCACTCCTGTAGAAATTGTACTAAATCCCTTAGGGGTTCCTTCCCGAATGAACATTGGACAAATCCTGGAATGCCATTTGGGTTGGGCTGCCCAGGCCCTGGGAATTAACATAACAACCCCGGTTTTTGACGGCGCCAATGAACAGGATATTTTTGAAAAGCTGGCCGAGGCCAATCTCCCTGTAAACGGCAAGACAGTTTTATATGATGGCAGGACCGGGGAGCCATTTGACCATGAGGTTACCGTTGGGGTAGTTTATATGCTGAAACTGGCCCATCTGGTTGATGATAAAATCCATGCCCGCTCCATAGGGCCCTATTCGTTAGTAACCCAGCAGCCATTGGGAGGAAAAGCCCAATTTGGAGGGCAGAGGTTTGGAGAAATGGAAGTGTGGGCATTAGAAGCATATGGAGCTTCGTATACCTTGCAGGAAATTCTGACAGTAAAGTCGGACGATGTTGTGGGCAGGTTAAAAACCTATGAGTCTATTGTCAAGGGAGAAAATATACCAGAACCGGGTGTTCCGGAAGGATTTAAGGTTTTAATCAAAGAATTCCAGAGCCTGGCTCTTGATGTGAAGATTCTGTCGGGGGACGAAAGTGAAATTACCATTAAAGATATAGATTACGAAGTGAATGAAAAAGAAAAAGCCAGGGAGTTAGGGCTGGAGCTGCCGGAGACATCCATGGCCCGCACCGATAATGTGCAAACAGAGACCCCGGGCGATGAAGAGGAAGACGAAGTAATGGAGGAAGACATAGAAGACGATGAGGAATTTGACTCGGAGCTGGATTAAAGAAAATAGGCGCTGAATAGGTTAGTGCTTACCGGATACTAATCTTTTGAAGGGAGAGACTGACATGTTAGATGTCAATAACTTTGAACAGATTAAGATTTCTCTGGCTTCGCCTGAACAAATTCGTTCCTGGAGCAGTGGAGAGGTCAAAAAGCCAGAAACAATAAACTACCGAACCCTTAGACCGGAAAAAGAGGGGTTGTTTTGTGAGAAAATCTTTGGACCCGTAAAAGATTGGGAATGCCACTGTGGTAAGTATAAGCGCGTCAGACACAAGGGAATTGTATGTGACCGGTGTGGAGTAGAAGTAACTACCTCCAAGGTCAGGCGGGAAAGAATGGGACACATAGAATTGGCAGCCCCAGTATGCCACATTTGGTATTTAAAAGGGATCCCGAGCCGGATGGGGCTTTTGCTTGATATGTCTCCCAAGGTACTGGAAAAAGTAATATACTTTGTCAACTACATTGTGACTGATCCAGGAGATACACCTCTACTTAAAAAGCAGCTGTTAAATGAACGGGAATACCGCGAAAATCGGGATAGGTACGGAAATGCTTTTAAGGCTGGCATAGGGGCCGAAGCTGTTAAAACACTTCTGGCCGAGACCGACCTTGTACAAATGTCCAAAGAGCTGAAGGCTGAGATCGAAGCCAGTACAGGACAGAGAAAAGGCCGGGCCATTAAAAGACTGGAAGTAGTCGAATCCTTCAGGCTATCCAATAATAACCCAGAATGGATGATTATGGATGTATTGCCGGTTATACCCCCGGAATTACGCCCCATGGTACAACTGGATGGGGGCCGCTTTGCTACCTCGGATTTAAACGATCTTTACCGCCGGGTTATTAATCGTAACAATCGTCTAAAAAGGCTGTTGGACTTGGGAGCGCCTGATATTATAGTACGCAATGAGAAACGTATGCTCCAGGAAGCGGTTGATGCCTTGATCGACAACGGCAGAAGAGGGAGACCGGTTACCGGGCCGGGAAATCGTCCCTTAAAATCTTTAAGTGATATGCTAAAAGGCAAACAGGGAAGATTCAGACAGAATCTGCTGGGAAAAAGAGTCGATTATTCCGGCAGGTCAGTCATAGTTGTAGGGCCCAAACTTAAAATGCACCAGTGTGGGCTTCCTAAAGAAATGGCCCTGGAGCTGTTTAAGCCCTTTGTAATGAAAAAACTGGTAGACCGAGGGATAGCCTCTAATATAAAAAGTGCCAAGAAAATGGTAGAGCGAGGACGCGAAGAAGTCTGGGATATTCTTGATGATGTCATTAAAGAGCATCCGGTTTTATTAAACCGTGCTCCCACACTGCATAGACTGGGTATCCAAGCCTTCGAACCGGTGCTGGTAGAAGGCCGGGCATTACAATTACATCCCCTGGTATGTACAGCATATAATGCGGACTTTGACGGTGACCAGATGGCAGTGCATGTTCCCCTGTCGGCCGAGGCACAAACGGAAGCTAGGGTGCTGATGCTGGCCAGCAACAATATCCTTAATCCCAAGGATGGCAAGCCTGTTGTTACACCAACCCAGGATATGGTTATAGGGTTATACTATTTGACCTATATGAGTCCAGAGGACTGGAGCAAAGAAAATGTCAGGGTCTTTTCCTCAGCCGATGAAGCGCTTATGGCTTATGAGCTGGGACAAATTACTCTGCATGAAAAGATTAAAGTGAAGTTAAGATTACCGGCTGATGACAGGCCTGGTGAATATGAAGAAAAACTAATAGAGACTTCAGTAGGAAGAGTAATCTTTAACGAAACCATACCCGATAGCTTGGGTTTCTATAATGGTGTTGTTGACAAGAAAAAACTGGGCAATATTGTCTATGATGTTTACCGTTTGGAAGGCAATACCAGGACTGCAGAAATGCTGGACGGAATCAAACGATTAGGCTTTAAATTCGGTACTAAAGCGGGGATTACTGTGGGGGTTACTGATTTCACCACTCCCGAAGCTAAGGCGGCAATTCTTGCAGAGGCAGATAAAGCGGTTGAAGAAATAGAAAATGACTTTCAGGTAGGTTTGATTACTGATGATGAAAGGCATGCCCAGGTCGTTGAAATATGGAATCAGGCTACAGAAGATGTAACTGAAATGCTGAAGAAAGAATTGCCGGAGGACAATCCTGTTTATATGATGGCTATATCTGGAGCTCGAGGGAACTTCCAGCAAATCCGGCAACTAGCTGGCATGAGAGGATTGATGGCGGATCCTTCAGGAAAGATAATAGACTTGCCTATAAAAGCCAACTTCCGTGAAGGACTGACTGTTTTGGAATACTTTATTTCCACCCATGGGGCACGTAAAGGACTAGCTGACACAGCCTTAAGAACAGCTGACTCTGGTTATTTGACCCGGCGCTTAGTTGACGTGTCCCAGGATGTAATAGTCAGGGAAGAGGATTGCCAGTCATTGGAAGGGATCTGGGTATCAAAAATCATGGAAGGATCCCAGTTAATTGAGCCTCTTAACCAGCGTATCGCAGGCCGGATATCATTAGATACTATTATTCATCCACAAACTGGCCAGGTGCTGGTAAGAGAAAACGAAATGATTGAGGACGACGTAGCTTTTGAAATTGAAAAGGCCGGTATTGAAAAAGTAAAAATAAGATCGGTCTTAACCTGCAAAACCAGATTTGGCGTATGCAAAAAATGTTATGGCCGTAACCTGGCAACTGGATATGACGTGGAAATCGGGGAAGCAGTGGGTGTTTTGGCTGCCCAATCAATAGGGGAACCCGGAACCCAGTTGACTATGCGTACTTTTCACACTGGAGGGGTGGCCGGAGATGATATTACCCGGGGTCTGCCCCGTGTAGAAGAATTATTTGAGGTGAGAAAACCTAAAGGTCAGGCATTAGTCACCGAAGTATCAGGACGGGTTAAATTTGGTGAAAACAAGGGACGCAGGGAGATCCAAATCCTGGGTGATGAAGGTGAAGTTATTGCTGCCTATCCTGTTCATTATGGCTCCCGTTTGAAAGTTCAGGAAGGTGACTATGTAGTAATTGGTGATGCTTTAACAGAAGGACCCTTAAATCCCCATGACATATTAAAAACCAAAGGACTGCAGGAAGTACAGAAGTATCTCTTGCAAGAGGTTCAAAAGGTTTATCGTTCCCAGGGTGTAGACATAAGCGACAAGCACATTGAAATAATGATTCGCCAAATGCTGAAAAAAGTGAAAATAGAAGACTCTGGAGACAGCAACCTGCTGCCGGGAGCATTAGTAGATATAGCAACCTTTGAGGATGAAAACCTTAGAGTATTAAAACAAGGGGAGGGCCTGCCCGCAGTATGCTCACCAATGCTATTGGGGATAACCAAAGCCTCGTTGAATACAGACTCTTTCCTTTCTGCTGCTTCATTCCAGGAAACTACCAAAGTACTTACTGAAGCAGCCATTAAGGGAAAGATTGACCATCTAATAGGACTGAAGGAAAATGTTATTATCGGCAAGCAAATACCTGCTGGAACCGGGTATTCGGTATATCGTGGGGTCCGATTTGCGGAAGCTGCCGAGGATGGTAGGGACGCTGCTGCAGCTACTTGCAGCACTGAATAAAATTATTTGACTGGATTTTCACCAGATGCTAAAATACAAGGGTATGTGACAAATAAAGTAAACATGCGGTCCACATAGGTTATATCAGGGGGGTATCATGTGCCATTGCGAGAACTGAAAGACAGTCGGAAGGTTATTGGTACCAAGCAGGTGAAAAAAGCTTTGGCGCGCGGCGAGGTTAAGAAAGTATATGTAGCCACTGATGCAGAACCGTTTGTTATCGAACCCATTATAGAACTGTGCAGGCAAAA
Organism: Syntrophomonadaceae bacterium; assembly: GCA_050949885.1. Classification (GTDB taxonomy): domain Bacteria; phylum Bacillota; class Syntrophomonadia; order Syntrophomonadales; family Syntrophomonadaceae; genus JBMNGO01. The sequence goes on from JBMNGO010000002.1 coordinate 404,173, forward strand.
ACAAGTGGAGATTGGCACAGCCGAGACTATGAAGTCTTTGGGGACTGCCTGCGGAATTGATGTGGGGTCAGCTGCAGTTGCGCTGTTGAAAGAATAAGAGTAATTATACGAAGGGAGGTGCAGGCATGCCAACAATAAACCAGTTGGTTAGAAAAGGTCGCGAAAAAGTTGAGAAAAAATCCAACGCACCGGCTTTGAAAAGCTGTCCGCAAAAGAGAGGGGTTTGCACCCGTGTTTATACAACCACGCCCAAAAAGCCAAACTCGGCATTACGGAAAATAGCCAGGGTCAGGCTGACCAATGGAATCGAAGTAACTGCTTATATACCTGGGATTGGCCATAACCTCCAAGAACACTCTGTAGTTCTCATAAGAGGTGGAAGGGTAAAAGACTTACCAGGTGTTAGATATCATATTATTCGGGGAACCCTTGATACAGCGGGAGTCCAAAACCGTCATCAGGGTAGATCCAAATATGGCACCAAGCGACCCAAGAAGAAATAGGAGGGAGGTACAAAATGCCTAGAAAAGGGCCAGTATCTAAGAGAGATGTTTTACCGGATCCCATTTACAATAACAAAATAGTAACTAGGCTTATTAATCAGATAATGTGGGATGGAAAAAAGAGCCTGGCAGAACAGATCTGTTACGGTGCTTTTGCTATAGTTGAAAAGAAAACAGGAAAAAATGCTCTTGAGGTATTTGAAGAGGCCATGAAAAATATTACCCCCATACTGGAAGTCAGAGCCCGCCGGGTAGGTGGAGCCAACTACCAGGTACCGGTAGAGGTCAGGGCGGATAGAAGGCAGACTCTGGCCATCCGCTGGCTGGTCAGCTATGCGCGCAAGCGCGGGGAAAAGACCATGGCAGAGCGATTGGCAGCTGAGATTATTGATGCTTCCAATAATACTGGAGGATCAATTAAAAAGAAAGAAGATACCCATAAAATGGCTGAGGCCAATAAAGCTTTTGCTCATTACAGGTGGTAACTGTACTTATCGCAAAGCCGCTGCAAGTTGTGAGGTGGTATAATGGCTGGTAATGAAAATCTGGCTATTATAAGAAACATAGGAATAATGGCGCATATTGATGCCGGAAAAACTACCACTACCGAGAGAATTCTCTTCTACTCCGGCAAGGTTCATAAAATGGGTGAGGTTGACAAGGGAACCGCTACCATGGATTGGATGAGCCAGGAACAAGAGAGGGGAATAACCATTACCTCGGCGGCTACCACCTGTCAGTGGAAAGATTATGTAATCAACATTATCGATACGCCCGGACATGTGGACTTCACAGTTGAGGTAGAACGGTCGTTGCGAATATTAGACGGCTCTATTGGAATCTTTTGCGCCGTTGCAGGAGTACAGCCGCAATCAGAAGCTGTATGGCGGCAGGCCGATAAATACCTTATACCACGTATAGCCTATATTAATAAAATGGATAGAATTGGTGCTGATTTCTTTAGATCTGTTGAGATGATCCGAGAGAAATTAGGAAGCAACGCAGTACCGGTTCAGCTTCCGATTGGGGTGGAGGATAGTTTTGCCGGTAGCATTGATCTAATAAGCCTTAAGGCATGTGTTTATGATAATGATCTGGGTGATAGTTATACTATAAGAGATCTCACAGCAGGAGAATTGGCTGAAGCTGAAAAACACAGAAACTACCTCTTGGAGCAAATTTCCGAATACGATGACGAAATCCTGGAAAAATACCTGGAAGGGGATGACATAGCCCCGGAAAAAATAAAGAAGGCCATAAGAAAGTTGACTATTCAAAACAAGATGGTCCCCGTTTTGTGTGGATCATCCTTTAAGAACAAGGGAGTCCAATTTCTCCTAGATGCTGTACTGGATTATCTCCCATCACCCCTGGATATTCCTCCAGTAAAGGGAATTATACCCCAGGAGGAAAAAGAAACCGAGAGAAAACCCAGCATTGCCGAACCCTTTAGTGCTTTAGCCTTTAAGGTGGTTGTTGACCCATATGTAGGAAAACTTACTTATTTTAGAATATACTCCGGGAAGGTTAAAGCCGGCAGTACAGTGTTAAACAGCCGCAAGCAAAAAAAGGAGAAGATTGCTAAAATATTGAGAATGCATGCCAACCAGCGGGAAGAAGTACCAGAAGCAAATGCTGGAGATATTGTGGCAGGAGTGGGGCTGAAAGATACAGTAACGGGTGATACCTTATGTACTGAAGAAGCACCTCTATTACTTGAAGCGATAAATTTTCCGCAGCCAGTTATTGATGTGGCAATTGAACCAAAGACTAAGGCTGATCAGGATAAAATTGAAATTAGTTTGAGGCGCCTGGCGGAAGAAGATCCAACCTTTAATACCAGGTTTAACCAGGAAACAGGCCAGACTATTATTTCCGGGATGGGTGAATTACACCTGGAAATAATAATAGATCGCCTGCTTAAAGAGTTTAAGGTTAATGCCAATATTGGTAATCCTCAGGTAGCTTATAAGGAAACGGTTAAAAAGAAGGCCAGCTCTGAAGTTGTATTCGACCGACAGACAGGAGGCCGGGGACAATATGCCCGAGTAGTCCTGGAAATCCACCCACTGGAGGAAGGCCAGGGCAAAAAATTTACCGATAGGTCAAAGCTTGAGGAAATCCCTCGGGAGTTTGTACCAGCTATTGCTACCGGGGCTATGGAAGCCTTGCATGCCGGGATACTGGCAGGATATCCAGTGGATGATATAGAAATAGTCCTGGTTTCAGGATCTTATCATGAGGTGGATTCAACAGAACAAGCATTTATAATTGCCAGCAGCCTGGCTGTAAAGGAGTGTCTTAGTAAAGCAGAGCCAGTCCTTATGGAACCTCTGATGAGCATAGAAATTCTTTGCCCTGAAGAATATGTAGGGGATGTAATATCCGACCTGAATGCAAGAAGGGGCAGAGTTATTGGGTTGGAAGAAAACCGCGACAGTAAAGTGATCAAAGGTATTGTACCATTGGCCGAGACGTTCGGTTATGCTACCAGTCTTAGGTCAGTGAGTCAGGGAAGAGCTAGTTTTTCCATGCAGATAAAAAACTATGCCGAAGTCCCTGAATCCAAAAGCAAGGCAATAATTGCCAAAAGATATGGAGTGTAAATTAAAACTAAAAGAAAGGTGAGAGACAAAATGGCAAAGGCTAAATACGAGAGGAACAAACCTCATCTTAACATTGGGACCATAGGGCACGTAGACCACGGCAAGACCACGTTGACAGCGGCCATAACCCTGGTATTGTCGAAAACCGGCGGTGCTGTAGCCACATCATACGACCAGATAGACAAAGCACCGGAAGAGAGAGAAAGAGGAATAACCATAAACACATCCCATGTTGAATATCAGACAGAGAGTAGGCACTATGCACACGTAGACTGCCCGGGACACGCAGACTATATAAAGAACATGATAACCGGGGCGGCCCAAATGGATGGCTCCATCCTGGTAGTATCAGCAGCCGACGGCCCGATGCCGCAGACCAGAGAACATATATTATTATCCCGGCAGGTGGGAGTACCGTATATAGTAGTATTCATGAACAAAGTAGACATGGTAGACGACGAGGAACTGTTAGAACTGGTAGAGATGGAAGTAAGGGAACTGCTAAGCGAATATGAGTTTCCTGGAGACGATATACCGGTAATAAAAGGATCAGCGTTAAAGGCGCTGGAATGTGGCTGTGCCAGCAGGGAATGCCCGAATTGTTCAAAGATATGGGAACTGATGGATGCAGTAGACAGTTATATCCCATTGCCGGAGCGGGCCACGGACAAACCGTTCCTGATGCCGGTAGAGGACGTATTCACCATAACAGGAAGAGGAACGGTTACAACGGGGAGAGTAGAGAGAGGTCAGGTAAAAGTCGGAGACGAAGTAGAAATAGTAGGGTTAAGAGAACAATCAAGAAAGACAGTAGTAACTGGAGTAGAAATGTTCAGGAAACTGCTGGATTATGCAGAAGCAGGGGATAACATAGGGACCCTGTTAAGAGGAGTAGACAGAAAAGAAGTAGAAAGAGGCATGGTATTAGCGAAGCCAGGCAGCATAAAGCCTTTAACCAAGTTCAAAGCCGAGGTATATGTATTAACCAAAGAAGAAGGCGGGAGACACACACCGTTCTTTGGAGGATACCGTCCGCAGTTCTACTTCCGGACCACCGACGTAACAGGAGTAATTGAGCTGCCGGAAGGGGTAGAAATGGTAATGCCAGGGGACAATATACAGATGAGCATAGAACTGATAACCCCCATTGCCATAGAAGAAGGATTGCGGTTTGCCATAAGAGAGGGCGGAAGAACCGTGGGAGCCGGTGTTGTAACCAGTATTATGGATTAATAATTCATCAGCCTGTTAGTATGAAGCCCATTGTGGCTTCATACTCTAGACACCCGGCAGCGTGTATGAATGGCAACCAGAGTTAAGGAGGTTAGTCGGAGAGTGAATGGCCAAAAAGTAAGGATAAGACTGAAAGCATTTGATCACAGACTTCTGGATCAGTCCTCTCAGAAGATCGTTGAAACTGCGCGAAAAAATGGTGCTAATGTTTCCGGGCCAATTCCCTTGCCCACAGAAAAGAGCATTTACACTATTTTAAGATCCCCGCATGTAAACAAGGATTCGCGGGAGCAATTTGAAATGCGGACTCACAAAAGGCTGATAGATATTTTGGATCCCAATCCAAAGACCATCGATGCATTAATGCACCTGGACCTACCTTCAGGAGTAGACATCGAAATCAAATTGTAAAGCGAAGCAGGGTTTAAGGGTCAGTGGGTATTAAGAACCTTTAAGCTCAGAGCAGAAAACAGAAGTGATGTTGAAATACCCACTTCAACCAATCACAGTTAGAATTCGCAAACAAGGAGGTAGCTAAGGTGGCTGGTAATATAAGTAAAGCCATACTGGGAATCAAAGTGGGAATGACCCAGATATTTAACGAAGAGGGAAAAGCCATTCCGGTTACAGCGGTTGAAGTTGGTCCCTGTACAGTTTTACAGAAAAAGACTGCTGATAAAGAAGGATACGACGCGATTCAGGTGGGCTTTGGTACAATAAAGGAATCGCGGGTTAATAAACCTTTAAAAGGGCATTTCCAAAAAATAAAATTAAAACCAATGCGTTTTATTAGAGAATTTCGTATAGATCAGATTGATTCATACGAAATTGGTCAGGAAATTAAGGCTGATATTTTCCAAGCCGGTGAAAAGGTTGATGTAATTGGAATTTCCAAAGGAAAAGGTTTTGCCGGCGGTGTTAAAAGGCACAATTTTGCCCGCGGCTCAATGGGACACGGTTCCAAATACCATCGTCGTCCTGGATCCTTAGGAGCCAAAGGACCGGCCAGGGTTTTTAAGGGGCGGAAGCTTCCTGGAAGGTTGGGAGGAACCCGTGTTACTGTTCAGGGTTTGACTATAGCGAAAGCCTACCCTGAGAAAAATCTCCTTCTAATTAAAGGTGCAATTCCTGGGCCCAAAAAAGGCATGGTAATCATTAAAAATTCAGTAAAGGCCAAATGATAGAAGAGCCTGGATAAGGAGGTAAGAAAGATGCCAAAAGTTGCGTTATACGATATGAGCGGGGCCCAGATTGGTGAGATTGAACTTAATGACAAGGTTTTTGGAATTGAACCTAATGAGGCCGTTTTACATGCCTTTGTCAAAATGCAGTTGGCTAACAAAAGGGTCGGTACTGCATCATCCAAGACCCGTGCAGAGGTTAGAGGTTCTGGGAGAAAGCCCTGGAGACAAAAGGGAACCGGCCGTGCCCGTTCGGGCAGTCGCCGCAGCCCCCTTTGGAAAGGTGGCGGAATAGTATTTGGCCCCCAACCCAGGGATTATTCATATAGATTGCCCCGCAAGGTCAGAAGACTGGCTATGAGGTCGGCCCTTTCCGCTAAAGTATTGGAAAGCGCCATAATTGTAGTCGACCAATTGGTTTTCGAAAAGCCTAAAACTAAGAAAATGGTAAAGACCCTTGAGGCCCTTAATGCACGAAAAAAGACTCTTTTGGTTACAGCCGATGGAAATACTAATGTTACCAAATCTGCACAGAATATCCCGGGTGTAAAAGCGTTGAAAGCAGACTACATTAATGTTTTTGATCTGTTAAAATACGACACCCTACTAATTACCAAAGAGGCGGTCTCCCGAGTAGAGGAGGTATTTGCTTAAATGAGAGAGTACACTGATATTATAATAAAACCGGTTGTTACCGAAAAATCCATGAACATGTTGGCAGAAAACAAATATACATTCATAGTTGACAAAAAAGCCAATAAAACCGAAATAAAGAATGCAGTTGAGAATATATTCGACGTTAAGGTAGAGGCTGTTCGTACATTAATTATGAAAGGCAAACCAAAGCGGGTGGGAAGATTTCTGGGGAAAAAGCCCGACCGGAAGAAAGCTATTATAACCCTTAAACCCGGTCATAAAATCCCCCTATTCGATAATATGTAGATGACGTGTTATAGGAAGCCTGCAAGTGATAGGTACAAGGAGTTGATAGGAGAAAAATGGGCATCAAGAAATATAAGCCTGTAACGCCAAGCAGAAGGCAGATGACAGTCCTAAGCTTTGAAGAAATTACTAAGAAGGAGCCTGAAAAGAGCCTTACTCAGCCATTAAACAAAACAGGGGGCAGGAATGCTCTGGGCCGCCTAACCGTTAGACATAGGGGTGGAGGGCACAAGAGATTATATCGTATTATTGACTTTAAGCGTATTCATGACCATGTAACCGCTAGGGTGGCGGCCATTGAATATGATCCTAACCGCTCTGCCAATATTGCTTTGCTTCATTATGCCAATGGGAGAAAGGCATATATACTGGCACCTCACAAGCTAAATGTTGGGGATATAGTAGTCTCAGGAGCAGGTGCAGATATTAAGGTGGGCAATAGCCTTCCATTGAGAGATATACCGGTAGGCTCCCTTATTCATAACATTGAATTAAGGCCGGGCAAGGGTGGGCAGTTGGTTAGATCTGCAGGGACCGTTGCTCAGCTAATGGCCAAAGAGGGATCATATGCTCATGTTAGATTGCCCTCCGGGGAGGTACGGTTAGTACATCTCAACTGCCGGGCCACCATTGGGCAGGTAGGGAACCTGGATCATGAAAATATAACCCTTGGAAAAGCGGGGAGATCGCGCTGGATGGGAATTAGACCGACAGTAAGAGGATCAGTTATGAACCCCACCGACCATCCCCATGGAGGAGGAGAAGGCCGGGCACCTATTGGCAGAAAATATCCAGTTTCCCCTTGGGGTAAAATAGCTATAGGCGGAAAGACACGCAAAAAGAAGGCTTCTGACAAAATGATTGTCAGGAAACGCAAATAAAGGAGGTCTTTAGATGGGCAGGTCACTAAAAAAAGGACCTTACTGCGACGAGAAACTATTGTCAAAAGTTGAGGATATGAATAAAGACGGCCAGAAAAAAGTAATAAAAACCTGGTCAAGAAGATCGACTATAATGCCTCAGATGGTGGGACACACCCTGGCTGTGCATGACGGTCGCAGGCATGTTCCCATATACATTACTGAAGATATGGTGGGAATGAAGCTGGGAGAATTTGCGCCTACTAGGACCTTCCGGGGACACGCCGGTAAGGCTGAAAAATCAAGCAGAGCAAAATAGGAAGGAGGACAAGAAAAATGGAAGCCAAAGCGATAGCCCGATTTATTAGAGTGTCTCCTTTTAAAGCTCGCCAGGTTGCAGATTTACTCAGGGGCAAAAGCGTTAAAGAGGCTAACGGAATACTACAATACATCAACAAGAAATCGGCACCATTGATTGGGAAGGTTTTGAAGTCTGCAGTTGCCAATGCGGAACATAACTATGATATGGCCACTGATGAACTTTTCATATCCGAAATATATGTGGACGAAGGGCCCACATTAAAGAGAATGAAGCCTCGGGCTTACGGCAGAGCGGATTTGAGACGTCACAAAACCAGCCATATAACCGTAATAGTTAAGGAAAAGGAGGTTAAATAGTGGGTCAAAAAGTTCATCCAAAGGGTTTTAGAATTGGAATAATCCGCGACTGGGATTCAAACTGGTACGCCGACAGGGACTATACCGATCTTTTGCATGAAGATTATCGCATTAGAACATATATAAAGGATAAATTTTATGCGGCAGGAATTTCCCGGGTGGAAGTTCAGAGAACCGGCAATCGGTTAAGGATAACCATTCATACGGCTAAGCCTGGAATTATTATAGGCCGTGGGGGAAATGAAGTTGAAATGCTAAAAGATCATTTGACCAATATGACAGGAAAGAATGTCAATATAAATATTCAGGAAATAAAAAAGCCTGAATTGGATTCGCAGATAGTAGCCGAGAATGTCGCCCAACAATTGGAAAAAAGGGTTTCCTTCCGGCGGGCCATGAAGCAAACGGTTAGCCGTACCATGCGTTCCGGAGCAGTAGGAATAAGGATTGCTATTTCGGGGCGTTTAGGAGGGGCAGAAATAGCCCGTACGGAGTGGTATGCGGAAGGGAAAGTACCTCTGCATACATTAAGAGCTGACATTGACTATGGTTTTGCCGAAGCCAATACGACTTATGGAAAAATAGGCATTAAGGTTTGGATAAACAGGGGTGAAATTTTACCTGCAGCCAAACAGCGGCCTAAGCAGAAACAAACTGAGGAGGCAAAATAACAATGCTTACGCCCAAAAGAGTTAAATATAGAAGACAGCACCGGCCCAGTCTGAAGGGAAAGGCTAATAAGGGCAACACAGTGACCTATGGTGAGTACGGTTTGCAAGCCATGGAACCGGCCTGGATAACCAATAGGCAGATAGAGGCCGCTCGTGTAGCAATAAACAGGTATGTTAAAAGGGGCGGGAAACTATGGATAAAAATTTTTCCCGATCGACCCTTAACGGTAAAACCCGCTGAAACCCGGATGGGTAAAGGGAAAGGCTCCCCGGAACACTGGGTAGCAGTTGTCAAGCCTGGCAGAATCATGTTTGAACTTTCAGGAGTGAGTGAGGAAATCGCCCAGGAAGCTATGCGGCTGGCTTCTCATAAACTCCCTGTTAAGTGCAAATTTGTGAAAAGAGAAGAAATGGGTGGTGAGGTTGGTGAAAGCTAAAAAAATAAGAGAACTGACCGACGAAGAACTTAAAAAGCAGGTAGCGGATTTTAAGGGTGAATTATTCAATCTCAGGTTTCAACTGGCAACCGGGCAGCTTGACAACCCCATGCGGATAAGAGATGTAAAGAAGAATATTGCTAGATGCAAGACTATTCTCCGCCAAAGAGAATTAGCTAAAAAGTAATGGATAAAAAGGAGGTCTAGGGGTGGACCGCGGAAACAGAAAAGTAAGAATAGGTACTGTAAGCAGTGACAAGATGGATAAAACTATCACTGTAAGTGTTGAGACCATAAAACAGCATCCTTTGTACAAAAAGACTATTAAGACCAGTAAAAAGTTTAAGGCCCATGACGAGAATAATGAAGCTAGAATAGGTGATGTTGTTAAAATTATGGAAACCCGGCCCTTGAGCAGAGATAAGAGATGGCGGCTGGTGGAAATTATCAAGAAAGCCAAAACCCTGGAGTAAACCCCGGGAATTGTAAGGGAGGTTGAAGCAGTGATTCAGCAGGAAACGATACTTCAGGTTGGAGATAACACTGGAGCTAAAAAAGTTCTGTGCATAAAGGTTCTGGGCGGAGCTGGCCGAAAATACGCAAGTGTTGGCGACGTTATTATTGCCTCAGTCAAGGAGGCTAGTCCCGGAGGAGTAGTAAAAAAGGGTGACGTTGTTAAAGCAGTAGTTGTGAGAACCAAGAAAGAGATAAGGCGTTCTGACGGGACCTATATAGGGTTTTCGGAAAACGCAGCAGTAATAATTGATGACAATAACAATCCTAAAGGAAGTCGTATTTTTGGCCCAGTGGCCCGGGAACTGAGAGAAAAAAACTTCATGAAAATTATTTCCTTGGCTCCGGAAGTCCTTTAATAATGGAGGTGTTATTATGCAGGTCAAAAAAGGCGATATGGTCTATGTAAAGACGGGGAAGGACGCCGGAAAAAGGGGTAAGGTGCTAAGAGTAATTCCCAAGACTAAAAAGGTGCTAGTCGAAGGTATTAACCAGGTGAAACGGCACCAGAAGCCTAATCGAAAGATTCCCCAAGGAGGCATTCTGACTGTTGAAGCCGCCATGGATGCATCTAATGTAATGGTGGTTTGCAATAAATGTAATAAACCAACCAGAGTTGGCCACAAACGTTTGGACAACAAAGAAAAAGTAAGATGTTGTAAAAAATGCGGAGAGATTCTTGATTAATCATCCTGGGAAGGGAGGTACCAGTAATTCAATGAGCAGGCTGTATGAGCTGTATAAAAAAGAAATAACTCCCAAAATGATTGAAAAATTTAACTATAATAACGTAATGCAGGTTCCCAAAATTGAAAAAATAGTTATAAATATCGGAGTGGGAGAGGCTATTCAAAATCCTAAGGCCCTTGACGGTGCGGTAAATGATTTAGTTGCTATATCAGGGCAAAAACCGATTATAACCAGGGGTAAAAAGTCCATTGCCGGTTTTAAGCTGAGGGAAGGAATGGCCATTGGTTGTAAAGTGACCCTGAGGGGGGAAAGGATGTATGATTTTCTTGACCGACTAATGAATCTGGCTCTGCCAAGAGTTAGGGATTTCCGGGGGGTATCGCCCCAGGCCTTTGATGGACGGGGAAACTATTCATTAGGAATCAAGGAACAAACAATCTTTCCTGAGATTGAATATGACAAAATAGACAAAAGCCGAGGAATGGAAGTTGTAATTGTTACAACTGCCAAGACGGATGAAGAAGCACGGGAATTGTTAAAGCTTATGGGAATGCCATTCAGATAGGAGGTAGATTGTACATGGCCAAAAAGGCAATGATTGCCAAACAGAAACGGGATCCCAAATTCCAGGTGCGTGGTTATAATAGATGCAAAATTTGTGGTAGGCCTAGAAGCTATATGAGAAAATTTGGTATGTGCAGGATTTGTTTCCGGGAATTTGCGCACCGCGGGGAGATTCCTGGTGTTACCAAAGCAAGCTGGTAACTTGCAGTTAAAGGAGGTTTATGTTATGGTCATGACTGATCCCATAGCCGATTTCTTAACCAGAATAAGAAATGGCAATATGGTGATGCATGAAACCGTGGAAGTACCCAGTTCAAAAATCAAGGCGGGTATTGCTGAGATATTACGGGAAGAAGGATATATCAAGGATCTTGAATATATAGAAGATGGCAAACAGGGCATAATTAGGATCTATCTCAAATATGGGCCCAACAAGGAAAGAATTATTACCGGAATTAAACGGATTAGCAAACCGGGCCTGAGAGTATATGTTAAAAAGGATGAGATTCCAAAGGTGCTTGGTGGCCTGGGGACAGCGGTTTTATCCACCTCAAAAGGTCTTATGACCGACAAGCGGGCCCGCCAGGAAAAGATCGGCGGAGAAGTAATATGTTATATCTGGTAGCTGAAGGAGGAAGAAACTGTGTCAAGGATTGGTAAGAAACCTATCAGTCTACCCGCTGGAGTAGAAGCAATAATCGACGGCAACCAGATTACCGTCAAAGGACCAAAAGGGGAGTTAACCCAGCAAATCCCCCAGGATATAGCAGTTATTCAAGAAGGGGATCAGCTTTTAGTGCAAAGATCTTCTGATAACCGGAAACACCGTGCTTTGCACGGATTGACCCGGGCGTTGATTGCTAATATGGTCCATGGGGTAAGCAATGGTTACGAGAAAAAGCTGGAACTGGTAGGGGTAGGATATAGGGCCCAAATGCAGGGGAAAAAGCTGGTGTTGAGTGTCGGCTTTTCTCACCCGGTTGAAATTGAAGCACCCCAGGGTATTGAATTTGAAGTGCCTGCAGTAACTAAAATTACTGTTAAGGGCATTAATAAGCAGTTGGTAGGAAACACCGCGGCCCATATAAGGGCAATAAGAAAACCAGAACCTTACAAAGGTAAGGGCATAAAGTATGAAAATGAGGTTATCAGGCGCAAAGCTGGTAAAGCAGGCGGGAAATAGCCAGGGAAGGAAGTGACCAAAATTGTTTAATAAACCGGATAGAAAAGCACTTAGGCAGAAAAAGCATCAAAGAATCCGTAAGAAAGTTTCAGGGACTGAAACCATTCCACGGTTATGTATTTATAAGAGCCTAAATAATATTTATGCGCAAATTATTGATGATACAAACAGCAACACCCTGGTCTCTGCTTCTACCCTGGAAGAGGATTTTAAAGACCTTGGTTCCAAAACAAATATTGACGCAGCTCGTAGAGTGGGAATGCGTATTGCCGAAAAGGCTCAGGAAAAAGGTATAAAAACCGTGGTTTTCGACCGCAACGGTTATAAGTACCACGGGGGCGTAGCTGCTTTCGCAGATGCGGCCAGGGAAAAAGGATTAGAGTTTTAGTCTAATGTGGTTTACAGGAGGGACACCATGATTGATAAGGAACAGGCAGGACCCGAGCAAATCGAAAAGGTGGTAAACATTAGAAGAGTAGCCAAAGTAGTAAAGGGCGGCCGGCGCTTCAACTTCAGTGCACTGGTAGTTGTAGGCGATGGCGAAGGAAAAGTAGGAATCGGCAAGGGCAAGGCTGCTGAAGTACCAGAGGCAATAAGAAAAGGTGTAGAAAATGCCAAAAAGAATATGAAGGAGATACCACTTATTGATCAAAGGACTATCCCCCATGAAATTATTGGGAGATTCGGAGCTGGACGGGTATTACTGAAGCCGGCTGCTCCTGGAACCGGAGTTATTGCGGGTGGGCCCGTCAGAGCGGTTCTGGAGGCTGTTGGTGTCAAAGATATTCTGACCAAGTCCCTCGGATCATCCAATTCCAATAATATGGTTTTGGCAACTATGGAAGGCCTGAAGAATTTGAAACAGGCTGAGCATGTAGCCAGATTGCGGGGAAAGAACATAGAAGATTTTGTGGGTTAAGGAGGGATTACATTGGGAAAGCAGATAAAGATAACCTGGACCAAAAGCTTTATAGGTTTCCCCAAAACCCAGAGAGCTATTATTAAGAGTCTTGGCTTAAGAAAGCTTCAGCACAGTGTAGTCAAAGAGGATTGTCCACAAATAAGGGGACAGATTACCAAAGTTAAACATCTAGTTACTGTTGAAGAAATTGATTAGTATTGGGAGGTTTTAAAGTGAAGCTGCATGAATTAAAATCTCCGCCAGGTGCCACCAAACGTGTTAAAAGAGTTGGGCGTGGCACTGGTTCGGGCCACGGCAAAACATCTACACGTGGGCATAAAGGGCAGAAGGCCCGTTCCGGCGGTGGGGTCAGACCCGGCTTTGAGGGTGGTCAAATGCCCCTGCAAAGGCGTATACCTAAACGGGGATTTACCAATATATTCAAAAAAGAATATGCTATTGTAAATGTTAAAGACCTCAACATTTTTGAAGATGGTACTTTAATTACTCCTGAAGTTCTGAAACAAGCTGGTTTAATCAAAAAAGTCCAGGATGGAGTAAAGGTGCTGGGAAGCGGAGATCTGGAAAGGCGACTGGAGCTCCGGGTGCACAAGATAACCAAGCAGGCAGAAGAGAAGGTTACCGCCAAAGGTGGAAGAGTTGAGGTGATTTAATGCTGGGCTTTTTCAAGGAAGCATTTAAAGTCGGGGACCTCAAGAGAAAAATTCTTTTTACAATCCTGATGTTGCTGGTTTTTCGGATCGGAGCGCATGTTCCGGTGCCAGGCATTGATCCTAGCCGGATAGAACAGTTACTGACCGGCCAGTTGTTTGGATTTTTTGATATTATTTCTGGGGGAGCTTTTAAACGATTCAGTATATTTGCTATGAGCATAACCCCCTATATTAATGCATCAATTATTATGCAGCTCCTGCAGGTTATTGTTCCAAGGATAGAGGAACTGGCCAAAGAAGGAGAAGAGGGCAGAAAGGTAATTGCCCAATATACCAGGTATGGCACGGTGGTTTTAGCTCTAGTCCAGGCTATCGGAATGTCCTTTGCCCTGGGGAAAACTGGCGCCATTACTAACCCTGGTTTTGGAGCCTATGCAGTTATTGCTGTTTCCCTGACTGCAGGTACAGCCTTCTTGATGTGGATAGGTGAAATGATTACTGAGAAAGGGATAGGGAATGGCATATCCCTGATCATCTTTGCAGGAATTGTATCCAGGCTTCCGGGACAGATTTCCGGCGTGGGGCAGGAACTGTCAGGAGGAATTATTGGATATTTTAATATTGCTTTGTTTATAGTAATTGCTCTGGCCGTTATAGTTGCAATAATTTGTGTTAATGAAGGCCAGCGCAGGTTGCCTATACAGTATGCCAAGCGTGTAGTAGGGAGAAAACTATATGGCGGGCAAAGCACATTTTTACCCTTAAAAGTAAATGCCGGGGGAGTTATCCCTATAATATTCGCCATGTCCTTAATGATGTTCCCGGCCACTATCGGGTCCTTTATGCCAAACTCGGCTTTTAACAAGTTTTTGGAAAGCTACTTTCACTTTGGCGCTGTAGGCTACAATTTGCTCTATGCTATATTTATAGTGTTCTTTACCTATTTCTATGTTGCCATTATTTTTAATCCGGCTGATGTGGCTGACAATATCAAGAAATATGGCGGCTTTATTCCTGGCCTGAGACCGGGGCGACCGACAGCGGAACATATCGATAAGGTGCTCTCGCGGTTGACTTTGGCGGGAGGAGTCTTTTTGGCTTTAATTGCTATACTGCCCAATTTTGTGATGGGCTTAACTGGAATTACCAGCCTTTGGTTTGGAGGAACCGCCCTGTTGATTATGGTTGGAGTTGCTCTGGATACCATGAAGCAGATAGAAGCACATTTGTTGTTACGCAACTATGAAGGTTTTGTTAAATAGGAGATGATATTTTGAACATAGTCCTAATGGGGCCTCCAGGCGCAGGAAAGGGGACTCAAGCTGAATTAATCGTTGCTGAATACCCTATACCGCATATATCAACCGGCGACATGTTGAGGGAGGCTGTTACACAAGGTACTGAATTAGGCAAGGAAGCCCAAAGGTATATGAACGAAGGAAAACTGGTTCCTGATGAGGTAACCATTGGCATAGTTGAAGAAAGGTTGAGCAGGGAGGATTGCCAAAAAGGATTCTTGCTGGATGGATTCCCTCGTACTACTCAGCAGGCAGAGGCCTTGGATGAGATGTTAAAGGGAAAAGGTAAACAGATTGAGGCTGCTATTAACATCGACGTTCCTGAAGATATCCTGGTGGAACGTATGCAGGCAAGAATCAGTTGTAAGAACTGCAAAGCCATTTATAACTTAAAGACCAATCCTCCAACCACAAGCGGTATTTGTGATAAATGCCAGGGAGAACTGGTGCAACGCAATGATGACCAAGGAGAAATAGTTCATAAGAGACTCCAGGTGTACTGGCAACAGACTAATCCCGTTCTTGATTACTATAAAAAAGCCAATACTCTTTACAATATTAACGGAAATCAAGACGTGCGGAAAATTTTCTTACAGGTTAAAGGGATTCTGGAGAGACTCAAATGATTATAAGAAAAACCCGGGAGGAAATTGCCCTAATGAAACTGGCAGGGCAGACGGTTGCTGAAATTTTAAACATCCTGGCCAAAGCAGTTAAGCCAGGAGTGCTTACTGGTGACCTGAACAGTATTGCAGAAGAGGAATGCAGAAAAAGAGGGGCCATTCCCCTTTTCAAAAACTACCCGAACCCGGCCGGAGGCCCGCCTTTCCCCGGAGTGATATGCGCATCAGTAAATGATGAGGTGGTCCATGGTATTCCCGGTAATAGGGTACTTAAAGAAGGAGACATTATAAGTATTGATTTTGGGGCATCAGTAGAGGGCTTTGCAGGAGATTCTGCTATAACTGTTCCAGTAGGTGTAATAAGTCCTGAAGTTGCCAGGTTGCTTGTGATTACCAAGGAGTCGCTAATGAAGGGGATTGAGCAAGCACGACCCGGCAATAGGCTGGGTATGATTTCTCATGCTATACAGCGGTACGCAGAGAAACATGGACTACATGTGGTTAGAGAACTGGTTGGCCACGGGATTGGGCGACAAATGCATGAAGACCCCCAGGTACCCAACTATGGAAGGCCGGGCCAAGGACCGATACTAAAGGAAGGTATGACCATTGCTATAGAACCCATGCTGAATTTGGGGACGCGTAAAGTCTACACCAAAAGCGATCACTGGACTGTTGTAACTGCTGATGGTTCCTATTCGGCCCATTTTGAGCATACGGTGGCCATCAGTGAGAGGGGCCCAGAAATCCTCACCTTAGGTAATGGGGGTGGTTAGGTATTCCTGAGAATGTCTTAGGCAGGATTGTACTGTCCAAGTCCGGGCGTGATAAAGGAAGGCTGTTTGTTGTCCTGAAGGTCTTTAATGAAAGATATGTGATTATAGCAGACGGTGATTATAGAAAAGTGGAAAAACCCAAGCTAAAAAATGTTAAACACCTGCAATGGACCAATATAACAGCAGAATCCATATTAAATTGTCTAAAGCAAGGGGAATTTCCTGAAAACCATATGATTAGAAAAGCCCTGGAAGATATTAATAAATCCAGATTTATTGAGGGGAAGGAGGTCTGGTAAATGGCTAAGGAAGATGTAATTGAGGTTGAGGGCATAGTTCTTGAGCCACTACCCAACACGATGTTCAGAGTCGAATTGGAAAACGGCCATAAGGTTCTCGCCCACATATCTGGAAAAATGCGGATGAATTTTATCAGGATACTTCCCGGGGACCGGGTAATGGTGGAATTATCGCCATACGATTTAAATCGTGGTAGAATAATATACCGATTCAAGTAAACCAACGGGGCTGGTGCAGATTAGGAGGTTAAGATTGTGAAGGTTAGATCTTCAGTTAAACCCATGTGTGAAAAATGTAAGATTATTAAGCGCAATGGGAAAGTGATGGTAATTTGTGAAAATCCCAAGCATAAACAGGTACAGGGTTAAGAATCAGGAGGTGAAAATACTTGGCAAGAATAGCAGGAGTAGACCTACCCAGAGATAAAAGGGTGGAAATATCCTTAACTTACATTTACGGTATAGCCAGACCTTCCGCTCGGAAAATATTGGCAGAGGCAGGTATAAATTTTGATACCAGAGTGAAAGATTTAACAGAAGAAGAAGTAGCAAAATTAAGGGATATTATTGAAAAGCGTTATACGGTTGAAGGTGATCTGCGCAGGCAGATTAGCATGGATATTAAACGACTGATGGACCTTGGTTGTTATAGAGGCCTTCGTCATAGACGCGGCCTGCCGGTAAGGGGCCAAAACACAAAAACTAATGCCCGTACTCGCAAGGGACCGAAGCGCACGGCGGGCGCGAAGAAAAAATAAAAGGGGGAAATCTAATTGGCACGGAGAGTCACGACCAGGGTCAAGAAACGGGAAAAGAAAAATGTACAACTAGGTATAGCACATATAAAATCAACTTTTAATAATACTATTATTTCTATTACCGATAAACAAGGTAATGCCATATCGTGGGCAAGTGCTGGGACTATGGGTTTTAAAGGATCAAGAAAAAGTACTCCCTTTGCTGCTCAGCAAGCCGCCGAGGCTGCAGCACGAGCTGCCATGGAACATGGCATGAGAGAAGTAGAATGTTATGTAAAAGGCCCCGGGGCCGGAAGGGAAGCTGCCATCAGATCCCTGCAAGCTACCGGACTGGAAGTGAGCGTTATTAAAGATGTGACGCCTATTCCTCATAATGGATGCAGACCACCGAAGAGAAGAAGAGTTTAAGGAGGTTATGGACTAAGTGGGAAGATATACGGATTCAGTCTGTCGCTACTGCCGCGGAGAGGGAGAAAAACTGTTTTTAAAAGGAGATAGATGTTATTCAGAAAAGTGTGCAGTCGAAAGAAAGCCCTTTGGGCCGGGTGCACATGGACAGGGCCGCAGGCAAAAGCCAACTGAGTATGGGTTACAGCTACGGGAAAAACAGAAAACCAAAAGAACCTATGGTTTGATGGAAAAGCAATTTCGTAATTACTTTAAAAGGGCTGAAAGGCAAAAAGGTATTACTGGAGAAAATTTGCTGATTCTTTTGGAAAGAAGACTGGATAATGTAGTTTATCGACTGGGTTTTGCATCATCACGCAAAGAGGCTCGTCAATTGGTAAACCACGGGCACTTTACCATTAACGGTAAAAAGGCTACTATTCCATCAATGATGGTAAGAGTCGGTGATATTATCCAGGTAAAAGAAAAGAGCAGGGAATCCGCCAAATTTAAAGAAATTAAAGAACAGGCTGCATATAAGACTCCTCCTGAGTGGTTGAGTGTTGATGTAGAGAATTTAGCTGGAACCGTGCTGGCTTATCCGGTTAGAAATCAGATTGATACACCTGTAAGCGAACAGCTTATTGTTGAGCTCTATTCAAGATAAAACCAAGAACAAGGAGGGGATTTGTCAATGCTTGAGATGGAAAAACCCCGCATAGAATGTGTTGAAAAAGACCCCGACAGAAACTATGGGAAATTTGTTATCGAACCCTTGGAACGCGGTTATGGGACTACGCTGGGAAATTCCCTGCGCAGAGTACTTCTATCTTCTCTGCCTGGAGCCGCAGTCACATCCATAAAGGTTGACGGGGTATTACATGAGTTTTCTACAATTCCCAACGTAGTAGAAGATATGGCGGAGATTATCTTAAATATTAAGCAAATGGTTATCAAATACGATGGGAATGAACGAAAGATAATACGTATTGAACAATCCGGTACCAAGAAAGTCACCGCCGGAGATATTGAGCCTGATGCAGAAGTACAGGTGCTTAACCCTGACTTGGTCATTGCTACCCTGGATGAGGGTAAATTATTTATGGAGCTCACTGTGGAAAGAGGCCGGGGATATGTGAGTGCAGACCAGCAACCAATAAAAAATGAGGATATTGTAGGTTTAATTCCCATTGATTCCATATATACCCCAGTGAAAAGAGTCAATTTTACCGTAGACAATGCCCGAGTAGGCAAAAGGACGGATTATGACAGCCTAACCCTGGAGGTTTGGACTAATGGCAGCATTTCTCCCGAAGAAGCTATCAGTTTGTCAGCGCAAATCATCATAGAGTATCTTAAACTCTTTACAGAGATTGATGATACATACGCTGAAGTTGAAATACTGGTAGAAAAAGAGGAAGAGAAGCGAGATAAAGTTTTGGAAATGTCTATAGAGGAATTGGAACTATCTGTTAGAGCCTCCAATGGGCTAAAAAGAGCCAACATAAACACCGTTGGAGATCTGATTGAAAAAACCCGTGAAGAAATGAGTAAAATTAGGAACCTTGGGCAGAAATCTTTAGAAGAGATTGAACGCAAGCTAAAAGAACTGGATCTATCCTTTAAAAAACCTGAGGACTAGAAAGGAGGAGCCCCCTTGACTTATAGAAGGTTGGGACTTAGAAGTGATCACAGAAGGGCCGTGTTAAGGAATGCGGTAACTTCGTTACTTGATAAAGAAAAAATAACCACCACCGAGACCAGGGCTAAGGAGATTAAAAGAATAACCGAGAAAATGATTACTCTGGGCAAACGGGGTGATTTGCATGCCAGAAGGCAGGCAACGGCTTATTTACTAGATGATGAAGTCAGCAGAAAACTATTTACCAGTCTGGCCGAACGTTACCGGGAACGCCGGGGCGGATATACCCGCATTATTAAAACCAAATTCCGGCAGGGTGACGGGGCACCAATGGTAATTCTTGAACTTGTCAATTAGTAATGATAAAAATCAGAAACCTGAGCTTCGCATACCCTGGAGAGGATAACAAGGTTTTAGACCATATTAATTTGGATATTGGCGAAAATGAGTTTATTGGAATATTGGGACCCAATGGATCTGGTAAATCCACCTTAGCCCGCATCCTAAATGGTACCCTTATTCCTGTTCAGGGATCTGTTGAAGTTGATGGCTATGACACTAGGGATCCCAAGAATCTGAGCAAGATAAGAAAAAGAGTAGGCTTGCTTTTGCCCTCGCCCGATAATCAGTTAATTACCAACATCGTAGAGGAAGATGTGGCATTTGGACCGGAAAACCTGGGGCTTCCTCCTGATCAAATCAGACAGAGGGTTGATGAGGCTTTAAAAATCGTGGGCATGGATGAATATGCCAGAAAATCCCCCTATATGCTGTCAGGCGGGCAAAAGCAAAAAGTAGGGATTGCTGGCATAATTGCTATGAAACCAGGGTACATGGTCATGGACGAGCCTACATCCATGTTGGACCCGGACGGGCGCCGAGAAGTAATGCAAGCCTTGCAAAGACTGATGGAAGTGGAAAGCCTATCCTTGATTTATATTACCCACCATCCTGAAGAAGTAATAAAAGCAGACCGCATCATTCTGCTGGAAAAAGGAACAATAAAGGCTGAGGGAAAGCCTGCAGAGATTCTCGGCAACAGCCAGATGCTCAGCCGGATGGGAATTGCACCTTTGGAAATTACTAGTTTGATTGCCCTGATAAATAAGAAGGCAGAAACTGATATTCATATGGGAATTTTTGAACTGGACGAACTGGTGGAAGAATTATGTCACTGGAAGTAAAAGATGTTTCGCATATTTTTCAAAATGGGACTCCATTTGCCCAAGAAGCCCTCAAGGGGGTTTCTTTTTCCGTGAAGAAAGGGGAAATAGTGGGCATAATGGGAAAGACGGGATCGGGGAAGTCCACTCTTTTGCAGGCCATGGGCGGACTGCTCAGACCAAGTTCAGGAACAGTACTGGTAGATGGGGAAGATATTTATAAACTAAAAAAAAAGGAAATCTCCCGCATCAGGCAAAAAGTAGGAATTGTATTTCAATACCCGGAACACCAGATTTTTGAGCTTACGGTATACGATGAGATAGCTTTTGGTCCACGGAATATGGATATGGGCCCGGAAACGGTGCGCATTTTGGTGGAAAAAGCCCTGGCTGATGTAGGGCTATCATTTGAGGCCTTTAAGGGTAGAAAAACTTATACCTTAAGCAGCGGTGAGAAAAGGAAGGTGGCAATTGCAAGTATCCTTGCTCTTGATACTCCGTATCTGTTACTGGATGAACCAACTGCAGGGCTGGATTACGAAGCTTCCACGCAACTGATGGGTTATTTGGTTAAACTCAAGCAAACCAAGAATACTACAATAATTATTGTATCCCACAATTCTGCTCATATCTTTCCCATCGCGGATCGTCTGATGTTACTGGACCAGGGCCGTATAGTGACGGCCAACGACCCTGTCCACTGGCAGGAAGCCTTTAGGGAGAGACAGTCCTACTTGCCGCAAGCCTGTCAATTAGTCATGCATTTAAATCAAAGAGGATGGGGTTTGACACCCTATGCAACTACTGCTGAGGAAGTTGCCGAACAAATTACCGAGGTCATTTCTGCCAGGAAGACTAAGCTTCTATAAACCAGTGAGGTAAAAGGGATGCTGCAGCATATCAGCCTGGGTCAATATATACCTTCGGATTCGCTAATACATGGCTTGGATCCTAGGATAAAAATAATTACCGTAGTGGCCATGGTTATGGGAGTCTTTGCGGCTTCATTTCCTCTGCAGTTAATGGCCCTGTTGGTATTTTCTTCGGTTCTGATATATATGAGCGGCATCAGCGGCAAGTACTATCTTCAGGCGCTTAAACCCTTTATTCCAATTATGGTTATTACATTGGTTGCCCAGATGTTATTTGTCGGGGGCAGGGAAATATTTGCTTTAGGGATTATAAGGATTACTTACGAGGGCTTATGGGCAGCTGCAGCTTTGGGAGTAAGACTGGTTATAATACTAGTCATGGCCCGGCTGTTAACTGCCACTACTACACCGGTGGCAATGACTGATGGGCTGGAAAAGATGATAAAACCTTTGGCCAGAATTGGGTTTCCTACTCATGAATTAGTCATGATAATGACTATTAGCTTAAGATTTATTCCCCTTCTGTTAGAGGAAGCGGTAGCCATTAGACGTGCCCAGATCTGTCGCGGCGTTGACTATAATCAAGGTAGCCCTATAAAGAGAGTGTACAAACTAACATCTATACTTGTGCCGCTATTTCGGATATCGTTCCAAAGGGCTGCTGACCTGGCCTTAGCTATGGAATCAAGGTCCTACCGAGGGGGAGAAGGAAGAACCCATCTTTATAAACTAATAATCAGCAAAAAGGATGTATACTACCTGACTGCGGTTCTGACAATAATAGTACTTATAACGCAATTACTGTAAGAACGCAACTGGATCGGAAATTATCAGCTTGAGGAGAATGAAATGTTGAGGATAAGGGCCCAAATCGAATACGATGGCAGCAGGTATCATGGCTTCCAGATTCAGCATAATGCTCCTACTATTCAGGGGCAAATACAAAAGAGTATAAAAGCCCTGACAGGAGAAGAAGTCAGCATTTTAGCAGCCAGCAGGACGGATGCCGGGGTACATGCTTTGGGGCAGGTAATTGCTTTTAATACAGCAAGCAGCATTCCCCCGGATAAATGGGCATTCGCTTTAAACAGTGTCCTTCCTGAAGATATTCGGGTAGTGCAAAGCTGCCAGGCTGATCCTGATTTTCATCCCCGATTCGATGCACTGGGGAAGAAATACCGTTATCTTATCTATAGAAGAGAACCCGGTAAAACCTTCTACCGTAATACTGCTCTATGTAATATAGAACCACTAAATATTAAAGAAATGCAAAAGGCTTGTAGCTTATTAATTGGCCGGCACAATTTCAAGGCCTTCTGTGCCAGTGGTTCATCGGCTAAGACCTTTGAAAGAGAAATCACCATGTGTCATCTGATAGAGCAAGGGCCTTTTTTAATACTGGAAATTGCAGCTGATGCTTTCCTTTATAACATGGTGCGGATAATTATGGGTACAATTATGGACATAGGAAGAAACTATTGGACGGCAGAGAAAATTAAAGAGATAATAGCCAGTCAAGACCGCACCAAAGCAGGAGCAACCGCTCCCCCCCAAGGGTTATATTTGATTCAAGTGTATTATAAGGATAAGTGACCAGAAAAAACAGCAGTAATGTTTGTTGACAAAGGCTTAAATTTCTGGATAAAATAGATAGGTAGCCTTTTAAAAAGTCCTGTTTTGCCCCGTTAACAGGATTTTTCAGGTTTATAAACGGTAACGGTTATACAGGAGGGACAAACGTGAAGACATATATGGCCAAGGCTGGCGAAATTGATCGTAAGTGGTATGTAATAGATGCTGCTGGTCAGACCCTGGGAAGGTTGAGTACTGAGGTTGCTAGTATACTCAGAGGAAAACATAAAGCTATCTATACCCCGTATGTGGATACAGGGGATTTTGTAATAGTAATTAACGCTGAAAAGGTAGTATTATCCGGCGACAAATTAAACAAGAAAAAGTATCGCTATCATACCGGATACCCTGGTGGCCTAAAAGAAATGGATTACAGAACCCTGTTGCAGAAGAAACCTGAAAAGGCCATTGAGACTGCTGTAAAAGGGATGCTCCCTCACAATCGGCTGGGTGCTCAGATGTATAGAAAACTTAAGGTATACCGGGGAAGCGAACATCCCCATCAAGCTCAAAAACCTGAAATACGTGAGATTAGAGGGTAAGGAGGGAAACCATGGCAGTAAAGGTACAATACTGGGGAACCGGAAGAAGAAAAAAGGCCATAGCCCGGGTTAGGTTGGTTCCTGGTGAAGGAAAGATTGTTATAAATGACAGAAGTTTTGAAGACTTCTTTCCCAATAAAACCAGCAGGCTCATTGTTCAACAGCCTCTGGAACTCACTGGCATGACAGGAAGATTTGATGTAATTTGCCGTGTGCATGGCGGAGGGGTAACCGGTCAGGCGGGTTCTGTGCAGCTGGGAATAGCCAGGGCTCTGTGCAAAGCTGATCCTGACGTAAGACCGTCTTTAAGAAAATCTGGCTTCCTTACCAGAGATCCACGGATGAAAGAAAGAAAAAAATACGGACTGCACAAAGCCAGGAAGGCTCCTCAATACTCCAAACGGTAATAATAGAGATTTTAGAAAACCTCCTCACCCGGGGAGGTTTTTTGTGGTCAACAGATCTAATAAATCAGCTTATTCCGGCATATAATTAATAACTAATGGTTAAAACGATCTGCAAGGGGGAGATATGGGGCCGGTGAGTAAAGGGAGTGCCAAACCTAAAAAGCGGCTTACCACAACAGCCTGGATTTTGCTGATAATAGTATGTTTTGTGGCTACCGCCATACCAACCAAGCCAGAGACCCCGGTTTTTTCCTACGGGGTTGCTAATATGGTAATTGTAATAGACCCTGGTCACGGAGGGATAGATTTAGGAGCAACCAGGGAGGATGTAATTGAAGAAACCATAAATCTGGAAATAGGCCAGAAACTAGCCAACTATCTGAGCCAGGCCGGGGCCATTGTCATAATGCTGAGGGGAAATGACAGTGATCTGGCGGGGGATGAATTTACCGGAACCATCAGAGAACGCAAGCAGAAAGATATGGCTACCAGGATGCAAAAGGCCAATGAGGCGGGTGCTGATTTATTTATCAGTATTCACACCAATGCAGTACCCAGCCCTGGGTGGTCGGGAGCTCAGGCTTTTTATAACCCTAATAGTGAAAAAAGCAAATTAATAGCCGGATTGATTCAAGAAGAGTTAAAACGGGTATTGAAAAACACCAATCGCACTGCGGGTGCGGGCAATTATTATGTCCTCAAGAACAGTACAATGCCTGCGGTTCTGGTGGAAGTAGGATTTCTGTCCAATCCCCGCGAAGCCCAATTGCTCACTGATAATGAGTACCAGCTAAAGGTGGCCTATGCAATTTTCGCAGGAATAGCCAGGGCTCAAATTGAGCAAAATGAAGGCATAGGCTCCTAAAAGGCAAGCTTGACATACAACCCACCACGGGCAGATAGTGACAACCCATACCTGATGTGGTTTAATGGACTAAAGAAAAACAGGTTTGGGGGTGATATTATTATTACTTATGCAGCATTAATCCCTCACCCTCCTCTGGTCATAAAAGAGATAGGGAGAGAGCAAATATCTGCGGTCAGTGCAACCATTCACGGAATTAAAACCGCTTGCCGGCAACTGGCCAATTCCCGCCCAGATACTATAGTGTTTTTTACCCCGCATGGCAATGTATTTTCTGATTGTGTATCATATCTGGCTGAGCCTGAACTGGAAGGAGATTTTAGGAGCTTTGGCTGTAGTTTAGGGACAAGTTCATCGAATGACCTGGAGCTAATAAAAGAGATTGCCAATGCGGCAGCAAGTGAAGGTATAACGTTTCTTCCCATTGATAAAGCTACCGCAGCCGGCCACCGTCTTAATGCCCGCCTGGACCACGGAATACTGGTACCCTTGATGTATCTTAAGGAGGCAGGGCTTAA
Source organism: Syntrophomonadaceae bacterium (assembly GCA_050949885.1). GTDB lineage: Bacteria > Bacillota > Syntrophomonadia > Syntrophomonadales > Syntrophomonadaceae > JBMNGO01. Next base: position 429,591 of record JBMNGO010000002.1, read on the forward strand.
AGAAACCCGGATAATTGCTATTAGCGTGGGGTACTTGCCTATAACTGATTTATACCGGTTGGGCAGTATTATTACAGCTTCTGCAGAAAAGCTAGGAAGAAGGATCGCCGTGGTTGCATCAGGAGATATGTCACATCGGCTGAAAGAAGAAGGGCCATATGATTATCACCCTGATGGACCCCGTTTTGATAAAAAAATGTGTGAGTATCTTTCGGCAGGAGATGTTCTGGCAACTATAAAAATGCCTGCCGAGCTAAGGGATAATGCCGGTGAATGCGGTTTTCGGTCGGTGGTAATGATGCTGGGAACCCTGGATGGCAAAGACTTTTCTTCATCAGTTATAAGCTATGAAGGGCCTTTTGGGGTAGGTTACTTGGTAGCTGAATTTGTACCCGGAAAGCCACGTGAGAGTATATATGAAATCTTAGCCAAGGAGAAGCAAGAAACTATTAACGAATTGCGGCAACGGGAAAGCTCACCCGTAAAATGGGCCCGGCTTACTCTGGAAAACTATATCAGGAATGGAAGTTTTGTTGAACTGCCAGCCAGTTTTAGTGACTTAACCCGAAAAAAAGCCGGGGTATTTGTATCAATCAAAAAAGGTGGTAACCTTAGAGGGTGTATAGGAACCATTAGCCCGGCCTATAAAAACCTGGCTGAGGAAATTGCCCACAATGCTGTTAGTGCCGGATTAAAGGACCCTAGATTTATGCCCGTTGCAGAGTGGGAACTGGATGAGCTGGAGTATTCGGTTGATATATTAGGAGAGCCTGAATGGTGTGAAAAAGAAGACCTGGACCCCAAAAAATATGGAGTAATTGTTAGCCACGGGTCCCGCCGGGGCTTGTTGCTGCCTGATCTGGAAGGAGTAGATACCGTCCAGCAACAGCTTTCCATTGCATTGCAGAAGGCAGGCATCCGTCCTGAAGAAGAATACCGAATTGCCCGGTTCCAAGTGACAAGGTTCAAATAAGGTAGGATATATTATGCCGGAAGTCCAAGCTCGCTATTATGAAGTAATGAATCATCATATAGTCTGTGGGCTTTGTCCTCACCATTGCCGGTTAAAGCCAGGGCAGGCCGGAATATGCAGGGTGCGGGTAAACCATGATAATTGCCTATTCACTTTAAATTATGGAGAAATAACCTCTTTAGCTATTGACCCAGTGGAAAAAAAACCCCTTTATCATTTTTTCCCCGGCAAAAAAATACTGTCTGTTGGCACTTTTGGATGCAACCTTAAATGCGGCTTTTGCCAGAATTATACCCTGGCCCATGGCAATCCCCCTAGCCAGACCGTCAATCCTGACCTATTGGCCCATATTGCCGAGGAGGCTGGAAAACATGGTTCCATTGGTGTTGCTTTTACCTATAATGAACCATCTATCTGGTTTGAATATGTTATGGATGCAGCTGCCCCTCTGCGGCAAAACCACCAGAAAATAGTACTGGTAACCAATGGTTTTATTGAAAAAAGACCCCTGCAGGAGTTGCTGGAGGTTGTAGACGCATTTAACATCGATATAAAAGCCAATACCCCGCATTTTTACAAAAAGTATTGCCAGGGGCAGCTGGCGCCGGTTAAGAAATCGGTGGAAATAGCGGCTGCCAGGGCTCATGTTGAGGTTACCAATCTGATCATACCCGGCCAAAATGACAAGATGGAAGAAATAGGGGAACTGGCCAAATGGCTGGCTTCATTGAATCCCAATATTCCCTTGCACCTTTCACGCTATTATCCTGCTTACAAGTATTCGCTGGAGTCTACTCCAGAGGATACCATGCACAACGCCTTTAAGACCGCCAGAGAATACCTGAATTGTGTGTATTTGGGGAACATGACCGCAGCCAATAATACCTTCTGCAACCGGTGTAACAACCTTTTGATAGAGAGAAATTACTATAATACGGAATTTACCGGGATGCAGGGGAACCAGTGCCGTCAATGCGGGGCAAAAATTGATTATATAATAAACAGGTAAAAAAGTTGGGAAGAGCAAAGCCCTTCCCATTATATATGAAAGCTACCGGTAAACCGGCAAGCTGTTCACACTAATATTATTTTTCCCATGATACAGAATATGAATACCTCATTATGTATGTTACCAATTTAACCTAGTAGAATTAGCAAATATCGGATATAATGGGGAAAAATAAGGAAAAGGAGTAGTGGTATGGTGGCTTATGCGAATCTATTACTGGAAAAAGAAGACGGTATAGGGATTCTCTATATCAACCGGCCCCAGGCATTGAATGCCTTGAATTATGATACCCTGGTGGAATTAGGACAGGCAATAAAAGAAATTGCCAACGATGAAGAAATCAAAGTCTTAATTATAACTGGTGCCGGGGAAAAATCATTTGTGGCCGGGGCGGACATCAAGTATATGCAACCCCTTTCTGCTACCGAAGCAAGGGCCTTTGGTGCTCTGGGCCAGGAAGTGTTTAGAAACCTGGAAAAGCTAGAAAAACCCGTTATTGCTGCCATAAATGGATTCGCCCTTGGTGGCGGCTGCGAGTTAGCCATGTCTGCTGATATCCGAGTGGCATCAGAAAAAGCCAAATTTGGACAACCCGAAGTTGGGTTGGGGATTACTCCGGGGTACGGGGGAACTCAAAGACTGCCGCGTCTAGTTGGTGAAGGCCGGGCCATGGAGCTCATTCTAACCGCCGATATCATTGATGCTCAGGAAGCCTACCGCATTGGTCTGGTAAACAAGGTTTACCCGGCTGAATCGTTAATGGATGAAGCCAAGAAAATGGCCAAAAGGATAATGAAAAATGCTCCTTTGGCTTTAAGTTTCTCAAAAGTAGCAATTAACAAAGGATTACAAGCTGATATTGATACTGGTATGAGTATTGAGGCCGATCTCTTCGGATTGTGTTTTGCTACCGAAGATCAAAAAGAAGGCATGACTGCCTTTATGAACAAACAAAAAGCCGAATTCAAAGGGAAATAAACAGTAATAAAATCCCCGTCTTTAAGGCGGGGATTTTTTTTGAATGCGAGGCAAGAACCGTCCCCCTTGCACCCTATCATGGTTCCAGTTTAGCGGCAATTGGAATTTTGCTGCCCAGGCCAAATGTTTTAGTGGTAATTTTAATACCAGGTGCAGCCTGCCTCCGTTTGTACTCACTTCTAATCATAGCCCTAACTAACCATTCCACTGTTTTTCTGTCAAAGCCGTGCCCAACTATCTCTTCTATGGAACAGCCTTCTTCTAAATAAAGATTCAGTATCTGGTCTAAAATTTTATAGGGAGGTAAATCATCCTGATCCAACTGATTCGGTTTTAGTTCAGCGGAGGGCGGCTTTACGATGGTATCGTAGGGAATAACCTGCTTTTGCCGGTTGATCAGATGAGCTAATTCGTAAACCAGAGTCTTTGGTACATCAGCAAGAACTGCTAGTCCTCCGCACATATCACCATACAAGGTGCTGTATCCTGTAGCTATTTCACTCTTATTGCTTGTTGAAAGCAAAATATACCCAAATTGATTGGAAAAAGACATCAAAATATCGCCGCGTATCCTGGCCTGCAAATTCTGTTCCGCTATTCCCAGCTGGGAGGTGTCCCAAAATACATTCAGGCTCTGTTGGAAGGAGCGTAATGTGGGCTCTATGGGAATAATTTTAAAGTCTATACCAAGATTTTCAGCCAGAGCCTGGGAATCAGATACGCTGCCGGAAGAGGAATAAATCGAAGGCAAGGTAATTCCCAGAACATTTGCAGCACCAATAGCTTCAACGGCGAGGCAGCAGGTCACTGCTGAGTCTATTCCGCCCGACAGTCCTACCAGGGCACGGGAAAACCCACATTTCCTAAAATAATCGCGTATTCCCAGTACCAGGGCAGCACGGACTGATTCCACTGGGTCCTGTGGTTTAAAGACTTTACAGGAACCCTGCTCAGGAACCGTTACGGTTTTTACCTGTTCAACAAAGGGGTCAGCAACAAAAACCGGGTCTCCTTTAGCGTTCATGTACATGCTACGCCCATCGAATACCAGTTCATCATTGCCCCCCACCTGGTTAACATAAATGAAGGGAATCCGTAGTCTTTTGGCATGGCTGCTAATAAGCTGGAATTGTTTTTCGTCTTTCCCCAGATAGTAGGGGGAAGCGCCTATGTTTATAAATAAGGTTGCACCCTTCTGGGCCAGTTGTGCTATAGGATCAATAGAAGAATTACCCGGGTCATCCCATGCATCCTGACCAATAATAATTCCCAGGAGTTCATTGCCAAATCTGACCGGTTCAATTACCTGGGCAGGATCAAAATACCTGGCTTCATTAAATTCATCATAATAGGAGAGAAGGGTTTTATGGCTGGAGCCCCAAATTTTTCCTTGATAAAGCAAAACAGCCGAGTTGTATAAACCTTTGTCCGGCTTATTCCCCGGGAGCGGCAACCCCAGCAGAATGCCAATTTGCGGATGGGCCTGGGAGATCATGGTAACGGCTTCCAAAGCCTCTTTTGTTTGTTTGACAAACCAGGGTTTATCTAATAGTCCATAGGGAGGATAACCAGTTAAAAAAAGTTCGGAAAAAACCACCAAATCACTGCCATGGTTTTGGGCAGTATAGATAGTATCTTCAATTTTAGCCAGGTTACCAGGGAAATCGCCGATAATAGGATTTAATTGGGCAATGGTTATTCTTATCATGAATGCTGCTCTCCTTGCAAACAAAAATTTGCCAATGATTTGCGCCATAATTAAGAATAGCACCAAAAAATCGCTTTGAGCAAGTCAGCAGAGAGAAACGTAGAAAAATGAAGAATACCTGCAGAATTTTGCTTTGTATTTTAATCTGCTGTTAAATACTTTAAAATATAAGGAAGAAGCTGTATGAGATTGACCGTTTAGTATCCCGGGGGCGATCTCTGTTGTTATTAAAACATGCTCCAGAATAGCGAGGGGCAATCAGTTACTACATTACCGAGGGGGGTAAATATGGATTTTACCAAAATGCACGGTTCGGGAAATGATTTTATTATTATTGAAGCTCCTTCCTGGGATCAGGCGGGTCAATACAGGAAAGACGCGGCGTTTCTATGTGACAGAAACTACGGAATTGGCGCTGACGGACTTATCATCACAGGCCCCTCCGATGAAGCTGATGTCTTTATGCGAATATTTAATCCTGATGGCTCTGAACCGGAAATGTGCGGTAATGGAATCCGATGCGTGGCCAAGTATGTATACCAAAAGGGATTAGTTGACAAAAAAGAAATTATTGTAAAAACACTGGCTGGAGTCAGACTTCCTGAGTTAATCCTGACCGGGAATAAAGTAACTGCAGTTAGAGTAGATATGGGTGTGCCCGTTTTTAGCAGCCAGGGGCTGGTGGCCATAAAGGTGTCCGGGCAGGAATTTATGGCCACTCTGGTATCAGTGGGTAACCCGCACTGCGTGGTTTTTGTGGAAAATATGAGTACTGTACCAGTTAGCCTGTGGGGATCGGAAATTGAAAACCACCGAATGTTTCCTGATCGAACTAATGTGGAATTTGTCCAAGTGCTTAATAAAAGTGAAATAATATTGAGGGTGTGGGAAAGGGGGGCCGGGGTTACTCTGGCCTGTGGCACAGGGGCTTGTGCAGCCTTAGCGGCTTCCGTTTATAATAACAAGACTTATCGTAAGGCCATAGTTCGCCTCCTGGGCGGTGACCTACTGGTGGAATGGGACGAAGATGACGGGCATTTATACATGACCGGCCCCGCAGTGGAAGTCTTTAAAGGTACTGTTGCCCTGGAAAGTGAATAGAACTGATAATCCATGTTAAAGATTAAACCCAAGTCCGTTGATACCTAATCCAAGGCCCGTTAATTGGATAGTAATTTATAGAAAGCCAGGATCTATATAGATTATTTCGCAAATTCCTTTATAATTAAGGGAGTTTGCTTTTTTTGTAAAACAAGCGCCAATATTTTTATTGCACAATTATACATGCTGATGTATAATTATTAGCACGCCAATATAAATTTTAGAGTATTCTCTTTTACCATACAAGTTACAGCAAAGGGAGGATATACAAATTGTATAAAATCGGAATTATTGGAGATGGGTACACTGCAGTTGATTTGATAAGGCTTCTTTCGGGGAGTAGAGAAATTGAGCCGGTTTGTATATTGTCAACCGATAATGTGGGACGCCGCATAGATGAAGTATATCCGCAGCTCAGCGGGTTTTGTGACCTGGTTTGCGAAAAGAGTGATTTATCTTCATTACCGGGCAGATGTGATGCTGTTTTTCTGGCTTTGCCACATGGCTTATCGGTTAATATGGTTATGCAGTTACTTCCCCAGGGAATCAAGTGCGTTGACCTGGGTGCAGACTTCAGGCTGAAAGATGCCAGCCTCTATCAAAAATACTATGGAAAAACCCATGAAGCGCCTGATATACTCTCTGAAGCTGTTTACGGTCTGCCCGAATTATATCGCCAGGAAATAAAAAAAGCACGGATCGTAGCTAATCCGGGATGCTTTCCCACTGGAGCCATCCTGCCCTTGGCTCCCTTGCTGCAGGCAGGGTTGGTGAGCCCGGAAGGAATAATAATAGATTCCAAGACAGGAGTAAGCGGGGCTGGCAAAACTCCTCAGGCCAGCAGTCATTTTTGTGAAGTAAATGAAGGCGTTAAAGCTTATGGAGTGGGAACCCACCGGCATGGGCCGGAAATTGCCCAGGAACTCACATTGGCTGCTGGAAAGGAAGTGGACCTGGTTTTTACTCCCCATCTTATACCCATGAATCGTGGTATTCTTACTACTATTTATGGCCGACTCAGTAATAAGTGTGATGCGCAGGAAGTCCGAAAAGTACTGGAAGAAAAATACTGCGGCGAACCCTTTATAAGGATTCTGCCCGAAGGTACCTGGCCCCACACTAAATGGGTATATGGCAGTAATCTTTTGGATATTGGATTACATGTTGATAAGGCCAAGGGAAAAATTATTATTATTTCAGCACTGGATAACCTGGTAAAAGGAGCCTCGGGGCAGGCCATACAGAACCTGCAGCTTATGTTGGGTATTGAAGAAACTACGGGTTTAAGATTCCCCGGAGTTCATCCATAAGAACAGTAGATTCGGGAGGAGAAAAAAATGAAAGTTATACAAGGGAGTATAACCGTTCCCAAAGGATTTCTGGCTCAGGGAGTCTGTGCAGAAATTAAGAAAAAAGAAAAGAAAGACGTGGCTGTTATTTTTTCTCGAGAAAGATGTACAACTGCGGCAGTATATACTACCAGCAAGGTGAGGGCTGCCTGTATTGATGTTAGCCAGGAGAATCTTAAGGATGGTTGGGCCCAGGCTATCGTAGCTAACAGTGGCGTGGCCAATGCCTGTACCGGAGATAGAGGGGTGGCAGATGCCCGCAAGATGGCGGAGATCACCGCCAATGCGCTGGGAATAGCGGCACAGGATGTTCTAGTGGCATCTACTGGTACTATTGGTGTCTTTTTGCCCATGGACAGGATGACTGCGGGAATACAAAAGGCAGCCGGTTCTCTGTGTGAAGAGGGAGCCACAAACGCCGCTCTGGCCATTATGACAACAGATTTATACCGTAAGGAAATAGCTGTGGAGTTTGATATTCAGGGATACCCGGTTAGGCTAGGAGCTATAGCGAAAGGGTCGGGCATGATACATCCCAATATGGCTACTATGCTGGCCTTTATCACAACAGATGCTGCCATTTCCAGCAAATGTTTACAGCAGGCATTATCCAACTCAACCAGGTTATCTTACAATATGATTAGTGTGGATCGGGACACCTCAACCAACGATATGGCAGTGGTAATGGCCAATGGGCTGGCTGGCCATCCGGTGATTGATGACTGTGAAAGTGAAGATTACCGCATATTCCAAGAAGCCCTGGATTATGTAAATATTTTTCTGGCTAAGGCCATTGCCCGTGATGGTGAGGGAGCCAATCACCTTATAGAAGTGCAGGTGGTAAATGCAGCCGACCTGGAAGCTGCCCGCACCATTGCCAGATCCATTGTTAGTTCTAATCTTGTTAAAGCAGCCGTTTTCGGGGCGGACGCCAACTGGGGCAGAATACTGGCCGCCGCCGGTTATTCCGGCGCGGATTTTGATCCGGCCCGAGCAGATGTATACCTGGGTAAGGTTAAGGTAGCTGAAAACGGTATGGGTCTGGTGTTTGACGAGGCTCAGGCTCTGGAGGAACTCCAGAAAGAAAATGTAGACATAATTGTAGACCTTAAAGCTGGGGACCACCACGCAACTGCCTGGGGCTGTGACCTAAGCTATGATTATGTTCGTATTAATGGTTCTTACCGGACTTGAGGAGGGAGAGTAAAATGATAGTGTCTGCTCTGGAAAAGGCAGAAGTCCTGGTGGAGGCCTTACCTTATATAAAAGACTTTTACGGCCGCCGGGTGGTAATAAAATATGGCGGAGCAGCTATGCAGGATTGTGATCTAAAGCAAAAACTAATGCAGGATATAGTCTTGATGAAATATGTGGGCATGCATCCCATTGTGGTACATGGGGGAGGGCCATCAATAAACCGGATGCTGAACCGACTCAATATCAAAAGCAGATTTGTTAACGGTTTAAGGGTGACGGATGCAGATACTATGGAAGTAGTGGAAATGGTATTAGGCGGCCAGGTTAACAAGGAAATAGTCTCCAGGATAAATGCCAGCGGCGGGAAAGCCATAGGCTTGTCAGGTAAAGATGGGGACCTCTTTAAAGTGCGGCCCATGGATGCCAGCAATGAGATGGGTTTTGTAGGTGCTATTGAGAAGGTAAACACCAGCATAATCGAAACTCTTATTCAAAATGGGTATATACCCGTTATTGCTCCTATAGGGGTGGATGAAAAATGCCAGAGCTATAATATAAATGCCGACCTGGCTGCTTCAGCTGTAGCCGTTGCTTTAAAAGCAGATAAACTTGTGCTATTAACTGATGTTCCTGGATTGTTGAAAGATCCTGATGACAGTACCAGCTTAATATCAGTTCTTAAGGTGAGTGAAATTGACCAACTGGTAAAGAGCGGGGTAATAGCCGGAGGCATGCTGCCTAAAATAGACTGCTGTGTGGAGGCAGTAAAAGGCGGAGTAGGCAGGACGCATATTATCGATGGACGTGTTCCCCATTCCATCTTGTTGGAGATATTTACCGACAAGGGAATAGGTACTATGGTAATCAACCAATAATTCAGGGGGGGAGAGAATTATGACCAACAAGGAGATGGCCGAAAAAGGGCAGGAATATGTAATGAATACCTATGCCAGGTATCCCATTTGCCTGGTGAAAGGGAAGGGGTCCTATGTATGGGATCAGGATAACAAGCAGTACCTGGATTTTGTCGGAGGCATTGCCGTTTGTGCCCTGGGCCACAGCAACGAAGAGCTCATGGAGGCTCTCACCACTCAAGCGCATAAACTCTGGCATGTTTCCAACCTGTATTGGATAGAGCCCCAGGTGGAGCTGGCTAAAAAGCTGGTTACCGAGGCAGATCTTGGTAAGGCATTTTTTTGCAACAGCGGTGCCGAGGCTAATGAAGGTGCGATAAAACTGGTCCGGAAATACTTTTACCGGAAAAAACAAGAAAACAAACATGAAATCATTGTATTTAAAAACTCCTTCCACGGCCGGACCCTGGCTACTGTAACAGCCACGGGACAGTCTAAATACCAGCAAGGATTTGCCCCTTTACCGGCGGGTTTTGTATATGCGGATTTTAATGATCTTATCTTCGGTGAAAAAACTAATTAATGAAAAAACAGCAGCGATAATGGTAGAGCCGGTTCAGGGAGAAGGCGGAGTCCTTCCTGCGGATGACCACTTTCTGCACGGTTTGAGGGAAATCTGTGATGAGAATAATCTGCTCCTGGTGTTTGATGAGGTGCAGGCAGGAATGGGCAGAACCGGTACCCTGTTTGCTTTTCAGTCCTATGGCGTAACTCCCGATATAGTTACCCTGGCCAAAGGCCTGGGAGGAGGATTCCCTATTGGTGCTCTACTGGCCAGCCAAGAGGCAGCCAGTGGATTTGAACCTGGTGACCACGCATCGACGTTTGGCGGGAACCCACTGGCCACTGCGGTTGCCCGGCAAGCCGTAGAAATAATATCTGATGCAGCTTTTCTGCAGCAAGTGGAAAAAAGCGGGCACAGCCTGATGGAGCTTCTGAAAGGTTTGGATGATGATAGGATTGTAGCAGTCAGAGGCCAAGGATTACTGCTGGGAGTTGAATTTAACACTGAAATAAAACCGCTTCTGGAGATAGGCATGAGAAAAGGCCTGTTGCTGATTGGGGCAGGGCCCCGGGTATTGCGACTGGTACCTCCTCTAAACATTAGCCAGGCGGAGATTCAGCAGGCCGTAGATATTATTAGAGAGTCCCTAAGAGAATGGAAGTTATAAAATTCAACAGGATCAAAGGAGTTGGTTGGGTAAATGTTGGCCATTAAAGACGATCTAAGGGGCAGGAGCTTTATTAGCATACATGATTTTAGCTGCCAGGAAATAGAGTATATGTTAGAAGTAGCTGCAGGACTTAAACAGATGCAGAAAAAACATCAGCCCACCCCATACCTGACTGGAAAAACCCTGGGAATGATTTTTCAAAAATCCTCTACTCGTACCCGAGTGGCCTTTGAGGTAGGTATGTACCAGCTGGGAGGCTATGCCCTTTTCCTAAGCCCCCGAGATATACAGCTGGGGCGGGGGGAAACTGTAAAAGACACTGCCCAGGTCCTGGGGCGTATGGTTGATGGGATAATGATTCGCACCTTTGATCATGAGGAAGTATTGCAGTTGGCTGAATGGTCAGGTATCCCGGTAATAAACGGGTTGACAGATCTCTTGCATCCTACTCAGGTAATAGCCGACCTGCTTACTATAAAGGAACATAAAGGCAGACTTAAAGGATTGAAACTGGCTTATATAGGTGATGGCAACAATGTAGCCCATTCACTCCTGTTTGGAGGAGCTAAAACCGGACTTGATGTAGTAATTGCCTGCCCTGATGGTTATGCCCCCCGTGAGGATGTTATCAGCCTGGCTAGGGAAGATGCCAGGGAAACCGGTGCTAAGTTGTCGGTAGTAAGAGATCCGGTTGAAGCAGTTCAAGGTGCTGATGTAGTATATACTGATGTTTGGGCCAGTATGGGGCAGGAGGATGAGGCGGAAGAGAAAGAAAAGCAATTCCTGGCTTACCAGGTCAATGCTCAACTACTGTCTAACGCTAAACCTGACGCCATAGTCCTGCACTGCCTGCCGGCTAAAAGGGGCAAGGAAATAACTGATGAGGTAATAGACGGACCCCAGTCAGCAGTCTTTGATGAAGCAGAAAACCGTTTGCACGCTCACAAAGCCATAATGGCTTTGTTAATGTAACCAAAGGAGACATAAATGCTTAGATTCAAGATACAAAGGGCGCAAATGCAGGATATTAAACCTATGCTGGAGTTGTGGGCCACAACCCCCGGCATACAGATAGGATTAGGCGATGATGAGGATTCTATAAAGGCATTTTTAGAATTGGATTCAACAATTTGCCTAATAATAAAGGCAGGGGATTTATTGGCAGGGACAGTTGCAGCCACCTTTGACGGCAGACGGGGATTTATTTATCATTTAGCAGTTCGACCTGAATATCAAAAACAAGGTATAGGGAAAATGCTGCTGGATCGAATAGTTGTTGAATTGCAGAAACGTAATGCCAAGAAAATAAACCTGTTTGTGCGAAAAGATAATTTATCCGCCATGGAATTCTATAGTCACCAGGGCTGGGAAAGGCGACGAGATATTCAAGTTTACTCGCTTACCGTAGATGACACCAATTAAACATATATCTAACAATAGGAGGCAGATGTTAATGAAAGTAAATCGCGTACTAATCATGGGAGCGGCTGGAAGGGATTTTCACAACTTTAATACCTATTTCCGTAACAACCCGGATTATGAAGTAGTAGCCTTTACTGCTACCCAAATCCCCGATATTGAAGGAAGGGTATATCCAGCCAGTATAGCAGGTGACGCCTACCCGGACGGAATACCTATTTACCCGGAAGAAGAGTTGCCCGAATTAATTAAAAAATACAATGTTGACCAGGTAGTCTTTGCCTACAGTGATGTATCGCACGAATATGTTATGCATAAGGCATCAATAGTACTAGCTTGTGGTGCTGATTTCAGGCTGATGGGGACTAATACCACTATGCTGCCCTCCAAGCGTAAAGTAGTAGCCGTTACAGCAGTAAGAACCGGCAGCGGCAAGAGCCAGACTACGAGATATGTAGCCAATCTATTGACTAAAGCCGGCAAGAAAGTCGCCATCATAAGGCACCCCATGCCCTATGGGAATTTGCAGGAGCAGGTAGCAATGAGATTTGCCAGCTACGAAGATCTGGATAAACATAAATGCACCATAGAAGAAAGAGAAGAATTTGAGCCCCATATTGACAATGGAATGGTTGTATATGCAGGTGTTGACTACCAGGCCATTTTGGATAGAGCCGAAGAGGAAGCGGATGTTATACTGTGGGACGGCGGCAACAATGACCTGCCTTTTTATAAGCCAGACCTGCATATTGTAGTGGTGGATCCGCACCGTCCCGGGCATGAAACCAGTTTTCATCCCGGAGAAGCAAATTTACGCCTGGCAGATATCGCCATAATAAACAAAGTGGACTCAGCCAATGCTGAAGCAGTAGAAAAAGTCAAAGAGACTATTGCCGAAATAAACCCTAAAGCAACCATAATAATGGCTAATTCGCCCATAAGCGTTGATAATCCTGGAGCCATCCAAGGGAAAAAGGTTTTAGTAGTAGAAGATGGACCCACCTTAACCCATGGAGACATGGAATATGGAGCCGGGGTAATTATTGCTGAAAAACTGGGAGCCGCTGAACTTATTGACCCCCGCCCCTTTGCCGTAGGCAGCATTAAATCTACATTTAATAAATACAATCATCTGAAAAGACTGCTGCCGGCTATGGGCTATGGCAAAACCCAAATAGAGGAATTGGAAAAAACCATCAGCAATTCACCAGCCGAGTTAGTTGTAATAGGAACTCCTATAGATCTTAGACGGGTAATGACCCTCAGCAAGCCTGCAGTACGTGTAAGATATGAACTGGAGGAGATTGGTAAGCCCCGGTTGCCGGACTTGCTGGCCAAGCTATAGTTTGCTGTCTAAAGCCAAAGGATATAATATTTATAAAAAACATGAAGCAGCCCCCAAAAAGGGCTGCTTTATATTAAGGACCAATTTAGTATTTTATTATCGCACATAATCACCTATAATATACATTATATAGTATTGGTCAAAAAAAAAGACCATATATATTGTGGTTGGCAAATGGAGGAATGTATATGGACATAAGCAAAATAAAAAAAAGAGACGGAAGGATGGTCCCTTTCCAAAAAGAAAAGATAACTAAGGCTATTTTCAAGGCTGCTCAGGCTGTCGGCGGAGAAGATTATGACCTGGCCATGGCTTTGACGGAAAAAGTGGTAGAAATAGCCCAGTACGTCAATGAAGATCAGATAGCTACCGTAGAAGACATTCAGGATCTGGTAGAAAAAGTCCTGGTCAAGAACGGCCATTACAAAACAGCCAAAGCTTATATACTCTATCGCAAGCAGCACGAAAATATCCGCGAAACCAGCCAGCTCTTGTTTAACAACAAGCTGATTGCTGATTATTTGGAAAGGAACGACTGGAGAATAAAGGAAAACTCTAATATGACTTACTCCCTCCAAGGAATGAATTTCCATATTTCCTCCCTTCTGGTCTCTCAATACTGGCTTAACCAAATATATCCTCCAGAAATCAAAGAAGCCCACAACAACGGAGATTTCCATATACATGACCTGGGGATACTAGGGGTATATTGTGTGGGCTGGGATATCCGTGATCTCCTGCTGGAAGGCTTTAAAGGGGTGCGGGGCAAAGTTGCCAGCGGGCCTGCACGCCATTTCCGTTCCATCCTGGGGCAGATAGTCAATTTTTTCTTTACCCTGCAGGGAGAAGCGGCTGGGGCTCAGGCCTTTTCCAATTTTGATACCCTGCTGGCTCCTTTCATAAGGTACGATAACCTGGATTATCGCCAGGTCAAACAGGGGCTGCAGGAATTTGTCTTTAATATGAATGTGCCGACTAGGGTGGGCTTTCAAACCCCTTTTACAAATGTGACCCTGGATTTAAAGGTCCCTGATTTTATGAAAGATGAACCGGTAATTATCGGCGGAAAGTTCATGGACGCCACTTACGGAGAGTTTCAGAAAGAAATGGATATATTTAACCAGGCTTTTGCCGAGGTGATGATGGAAGGCGATGCCCAGGAAAGAGTCTTTACTTTTCCGATTCCTACCTATAACATTACTGAGGACTTTGAATGGGACAACCCTAACTATAACCGTATTTGGGAAATGACAGCCAGGTACGGCATCCCCTATTTCTCCAATTTTATCGGTTCTGACATGAATCCCGAGGATGCACGCAGCATGTGCTGCCGCCTGCGCCTGGACAACCGGGAGCTGAAAAAAAGAGGGGGAGGACTCTTTGGAGCTAACCCGCTGACAGGTTCCATCGGGGTTGTCACTATCAATATGAGCCGCCTGGGATATCTGGCGGAAAACCAAGAAGACTTTTTGAGGCGCCTGACCCGGTTGATGGATCTGGCCCAAAACAGCCTGGAAATAAAGCGCAAAGTCCTGGAAAACCTTACTGATGCCGGATTATATCCCTATTCCCAATTCTACCTGCGCAATATAAAACAGGGGTTGGGTTCTTACTGGAAAAATCACTTTTCCACAATTGGCCTGGTAGGTATGAATGAAGCCTGCCTCAATCTATTGGGCTCGGATATTGCCAGTGAGGAAGGCCTTAACTTTACCCTGGAAGTAATGGAATTTATGCGGGAACGCCTGAGACAATATCAGGAGGAAACCGGTAATATATACAATCTTGAAGCAACCCCGGCAGAAGGGGTGAGCTACGGCATTGCCCGTAAGGATAAGGCTGCTTATCCCAACATAATAGTGGCTAATGAAGCTGATTATCGTAGGGGTGCCCAACCTTATTACACCAATTCTACTCAACTTCCGGTCAATTATACAGATGATCTGTTTAAAGCTCTGGAGACCCAGGACCAGCTGCAGACCAAGTATACAGGAGGAACGGTTTTCCATGTATTCCTGGGTGAGGCGATACCCTCTATCGATTCAACGAAAAACCTGGTTAAAAAAATCTGCTCCCGTTTCCGCATGCCGTATTTCACACTAACTCCAACCTTCAGTATCTGCCCCAGCCACGGGTATATTGCAGGGGAGCATTTTAAATGTCCCCGGTGTGAAGCAGCAGGACAGGAGACCCTTTGTGAGGTATATTCCAGGGTGGTAGGCTACCTGCGGCCGGTTGATCAGTGGAATGCAGGAAAACAGGCAGAATTTAAAGGGAGAAAGTCCTTTGACAGAGCCATTAATGATTGAGTTTGCAGGACTTACCAAACAAAGCTTGAGTGATTATCCCGGCAGGATTGCAGCTGTCCTTTTTACCAGGGGCTGCAACCTGCGTTGTCCTTTCTGTCATAATCCTCATCTTTTGGGGGCCCGAAGGAGTACTGGAGATCAAGGCTGGTCATTAAAAGATGTATTGAAACTGCTGGAGGAAAGAAAAGGCTTCCTGGACGGAGTAGTGATAACCGGCGGAGAACCTACTCTCAATCCGGGGCTGCCCAGTGCCATTAGATTAATTAAGGAAATGGGCTATCTGGTCAAGCTGGATACTAATGGAACGGGCTACGAAATGGTGAGGGAACTGTTACAGGAGGAGCTTGTAGATTATATAGCGATGGACATAAAAGCCCCCCTGGATATGGCCAAATACCACAAAGCGTGCGGAAGACTGCACTCTCGGGAATTTCTTAATATAAGAAATACCATACTAATGCTAAAAGAGGCACCTATTCCGGTGGAATTTAGGACAACAGTAGTACCCGGCCTCCATACCCTTAAGGACATAATCGATATAGCCCGGCAGATTCAAGGAGCCAGTCTATATACCCTGCAGCAATTCCGGCCGGAGATTACACTGAATCCCTCTTTTGGGAAGATAGTTCCCTTTAGCGCCGAAGAATTACAGCAAATGGCCCTGCAGTGCTCCGCATTTGTCAAGCAGGTCAGGGTGGTCAACATATAGAAAGTTGAGCCTAATATCTTTAAAATCATGCCAAAAACGATATAATAATTGGGGAAGCAAGGGGGGAAGCAAAATTATCAGGCGTAAACCCAATTTCGAAAAAGATGGAGAAATAGACTTTCAAAAGTTAGACCAATGGACAGAATCGTTTTTCAGCAGTCTTATGCAAATATTTAATGGTTTCTTTTCCAAGTTAAAACCGGAAGAAGCGCTAGAACGCTTGCAAGGTGTTCCCTTCAGGCAGCTTTGCCGGGATGAATTGGAAGGAGAAAAAAAAGAAATAGTTAACTATGCGGTAAAGAAAATCGGTGAACTGGCAGAGCAGGAAATACAAGCCCTGCAAGCTTATGCCGCTAAAGCCCCGGAAACCGATAATTGATTTTACAGGAAGGGATATTGATGACAGGTTCGTTATTAGGAATAATAATTATTGCTTCGATAGTATATTATTATTTCCACCGGGTGGGCATGTCTGTTACCAATAAGTCAAGGTCCCTCTTAACCAGTGTAATCCATAATCAAGAAGGGTTTAATCCTGACCTGGAATACCAAACATTTAAGGCCGATGCAGCCATAGCCATTGACCAAGCAGCGGGGAAAATATGCCTGGCCTATGGTACCGATACGCCTATTAAAGCCGAAAATCAAATAAAAATAAAGATTATTGATTACAAAGAAATCCTGGAAGTGCAAATATTTGAGAACTACTCTATTGTAGAGTATACCTCGCGGCAGAGCAAAATCGGACAGGACCTCTTAAACAATCTGGCTGAGAGAGAACCCAGCCTGGCCTTAGGGAGAGATGCTCCCAAGGATATAGCCAAGTCCATACCAAAGGTGAATACCATTTTCATTTGTATTCTGGTAAACAACCCTAATGCGACTTTTTATGTTTTTGAGTTCATGATGCTTAAATTCGCCTGTGAAAAAGACGACCCCAAATATATTGAAGGTATGCGGACAGCCCGTCACTGGTATGACATGATAAGGGAATTGATGAATAGGGCAGATAAGGAAGACAAGCAATAATTGTAAACCCTGCCCTTGACGTTGACCACACATCCTGATATTATCTACTTTGCACATAAAACTATGCCGATGTGGCTCAGCGGCAGAGCAGCTGATTCGTAATCAGCAGGTCGCCGGTTCAAATCCGGCCATCGGCTCCACTTGAAAGCGAGGCCCCTCCGAGGTTGAGGGGCTTATTTATGAGGTTATAATTAAAATACCAGCCTGACACATCTATGACACAGGGATATTTTTATTACTATTGTAATGCAAACAGCGCGAGACTCTGATATATTACCCTGGCTAAGGGTTCTTTTGTCAACCTCCCGCCTATGATTTCAGAGCGATTGCCGTACTTTTGCGGTGTATCTGGGTAGACCTGCTATGTGAGCTTTTTGCTGGGCTCGGTTTCATGTGGATGAGTGTTCTCTCCAATGACGTTAGCCTGGAGTGCTTTAATTGACTCATCCAGCTTATACCGATAGTCTCTCCTGCTTTTATTCTCCCGAATATACCTACTAATAGTTTCCTCAGAAAAACCCAAAGCTTCAGCCATAGCTCGGACGGTAATTAACTCTTTATCTGCGGCCATACTACCACTCCTCGTATTATTTTACAACCTATTAGCTATTATAACCAAGATCAACTAAAATTTGTTAGCTTCTTTAGGATATAAAATGGTTTGCCTGGCATTCTAAGTACACCTTACCTGTTACAGCCCTAAAGTACTCCTCATGTTCGCTATAGCTCACTATTAGTGTTTGAGTCCGCACTCAAAGCCGGGGTTACATTTAAAGGCAGCGGGAATTAGGTAGGGGGTAATTAATTAAATGAGTGCTGTCAAGTTTTCCATGATAAAATCAGTTAAAAGAGGAATGGAAAAGGCGGTGGAGGGTATGAAGCTGGTGGGAAGACATCTCACCGTTGGGTTGGTTTATGCCTGTAGTTTAAGGATTCTTCCTTCACTGGTAGGTACTATCATCCCGTTTTTTTGGCAGCTGGTAAATCTGTATGGTACTCTGCCGGCATTATTAATTATTCTAGGTATCTTTCACATTCTCATAGTCAGCCTGGCTGCTATTGTATATCCTTTTCTATTGTTGTTGGAATTAAGCTTTTTGACCGCTTATTGCCTCGCTGCACTGGTTATGGTCTTGGCTTTCCTAAGCTGGGTGGTTATCAATATTTCCATAAACTACCGGGCCGGATTTAAGCTGATAAAACTGCAGTTTTCCACCCGTACCGCTTTGCTATTACTGGGCCTATTATTGGGTCACCGCTTTTTGCCTCTACCTGTAACGCCGCGGACTACTTTCTGGGATCTGCACCTAAAGCCTCACTTAGCCGGACAGCTGCACACCAAAAGCCGGGAGGAAATCATCGCTGCCATACGCCATGATTATCAGAAAGCGCAAAACCTTCTGCCAGATGCTATACTTTTCGGCTGTTCTCCCGGGTCGTTCAAGAAATTATGGGCGGAAGCCGGTCTTGAAGATGAACAGCTGTTAATTATGGAAACCATCATTCCTCAAGAACACGCCAGAGTTTTTGGTCTGAACCGGCCTTTCTATTTTTATGTAATATCTGTTAACCCTGCCCATCATACTGTTTAATGAAACTAAGACAATGCCAAAAGGGGTGATAGAAATGACTGATTCAAACCATAAATCCCAAGTAGCTCTGCTCCGCTGTGAAACCTATGACCTTCAAGAGGTGCGGACCCAGTTGGAACGGGGCATTGCTCTTCTGGGAGGATGGCAGAAGTGGGTAAAACCCGGGGAAAACATTCTTTTGAAGCCTAATTTGCTGGCGCCTGATCCTCCCGAAAAGGCGGTTACTACCCATCCGGCTGTTTTTCAGGCTGTAGCGGAAAGTCTGCAGCAGTTTGGGGTTAAACTGACCTATGGAGATTCTCCTTCCAATGGAACTGTGGAAGCTGCGGCACGTAAATCCGGTTTGACAGAAGTGGCAACCCAACTGGGCATTAGTTTAGCCCCTTTCAGAGAAGGGGAGGTTGTGGATATTGAAGGAGCCTATCACCGTCACAAAGCTGCCATAGCTCAGGCAGTCTTGGAGAGCGATGGGTTGATCAGCCTGCCTAAGTTTAAGACCCACCCCCTTATGCGTCTAACGGCAGCAGTAAAAAACCAGTTCGGATGTGTAGTGGGATTAAACAAGAAAATGTTTCACGCCAAACACCCCCAGGTGGATCATTTTGCCGCTATGCTGGTGGATCTGAACCTTTTTCTCAAACCAAGGCTGTACATATTAGATGCCATCGTATCCATGGAAGGCAATGGTCCCCGCGGGGGAGCCCCTCGCAGGACTGGGATACTGATGATATCAGCTGATCCGGTAGCTTTGGATGCTACCGCCAGCCGGTTGGTGGGATTGGAACCCGACCAGGTGCCTACCAATCAGGCTGGTCAAGAAAGCGGCTTAGGCGTATACCGCTTAGAGGACATAGAGCTTTTGGGTGATAATCTGGACGAACTTATGGTTAAGGATTTCAATCTGGGTATAGGTTTGCCTGGATTCGCAGTAAAAAACATTTGGCTGCGCAATCAGATCGTACCCCGCCCGCAGATTCATGTCGAATTGTGCAAAACCTGCGGCCTGTGCATCAACGCCTGCCCCCTGCGTCCCCCGGCCGTAGACTGGTCGCAAGCAGGCAAGGACGAGCCTCCCCAGTATAACTATGCCACCTGTATCCGCTGCTACTGCTGCCAGGAAGTGTGCCCAGAAGGAGCTATTACTCTAACCGTACCCTGGCTGGGCCGGATTTTGGGACGCAGAATTACATGACCAACCATACCTAAAAAGGCCCCCATAAAAATAAAGGTTGCCGTTTCAGTAATGGACAAAATAATCACCTCCTATTACTAATTATGGGATATTAAGCAATAATATGATAAAATAT
>JBMNGO010000003.1:0-8264 GCA_050949885.1 Syntrophomonadaceae bacterium
CAACCAGGAGATCAAATCTCTTTCGGGTTACTAAAGGATAGTCTCCTAATAATACCTCTATTCCTTTTTGCACAAATTCTCTGGTTTTTTCGATAGTCTTGTCATTTTTATTGATATCACAGGCAGTAACTCTGGCACCTTTTCTATGCAACAGATCTACAGCTGCCAGTCCACTCCTGCCCATTCCTATTACCAGAACCTTTTTTTCTTTCAATTCCATCTAACAGCACCTCCTATCCAATATTCTTATACCCTAAGAGACCTAATAAAACAAAAACCAAAGATAATAACCAAAAAAACCGTACTGTTTTCTTCTCCGACCAGCCTTTTAATTCATAGTGATGGTGCAGAGGCGCCATAAGAAATACTCTTTTCCGGGTACTCTTAAAAACCATTACCTGGATAATCACACTTAGGGCTTCTAACACATAAACACCACCGATTATTAAAAGAGCAATCTCTGATCGGGTAAAAGCTGCAATGGCGGCAATAGCTCCTCCCAGAGCCATAGATCCAGTATCTCCCATAAAAATACGGGCCGGATACCGGTTATAAAACAGGAATCCAAGACATGCTCCAGCTACGGCACCACAAAAAATAGCCAAATTATAGTGAGAAGTCATAAAACATATGAGTCCCAATGCCATTACAACAAAAAAGGTAACTCCAGCGGCCAGCCCATCCAAACCGTCGGTAAGATTTACGGCATTCGAGGTTGCCAGGACTACTATCACTAGAAAAGGAATATAAAAAGTCCCCAGATCTATTTGGGCCCCAAAATAAGGTAAAACAATACTTGTTCCCCGGTCAAAATAAAAAAGGAGTAATAAACCAAATACTATTCCGACCAGTAACTGCAAAATCAGTTTTTCCCGAGCTCGCAGCCCCAGGGAGCGTTTTAACACCACTTTAATATAATCATCCCAGAAACCTATGCCGCCCAGGGCCAGCATAACCAGAACCGCAGCCAGGGTCTCCGGACTGGAACCGGCCATGAGGAAACTAGCCACCATAACTGCAGTAATTATAATAATGCCTCCCATGGTGGGAGTGCCAGCTTTTTTATAATGCCTCTGTGGACCTTCTTCCCGTATGTTTTGACCCATTTTCAGGTGCTTTAAGAAGGGTATCATGAAAGGGCCCATAGCCAAAGCCACGATAACAGCAATAATCATTGCCAAAAATGTATTGATAACATATGCATGCATTACTATTGTCATGCCTCCCCGTTATTCCTGCGTATCCACTCCTGGGCCAGGGTCTCCATCTGCATGCCGCGGGACGCCTTAAATAGGACAATGTCTTTTGCATTGGCCAGATTAATTAGAACTTTTAAGCCTTCCTCCTTGGAATGACACCAGAAAACCTGTTCTCGGGGCATACCTGCTTGTATTGCTCCCTGAGCAATTATTTTGGCCCTTTCGCCGATGGCGATTAAGGCTTTGGGGTTGCATAGAGCAGCTTTTTCCCCTACTTTTAGATGTCCTTCGGTTTCAAAACTACCTAATTCAAACATATCTCCCAGCACTGCCACCAGCCGATTTTCATTGTCCAACTGATGAGCCGTCTCCAGTGCGTTGGCCATGGAAACTGGGTTGGCATTATAAGTATCATTAATAACCAGCCCCCCTTGGGAAGTTTTAATGATATTAAGCCGATTGCCGGTGGGCGAAAACTTTGCTATTCCCTTTTTTATAGCTTCGTAACCCAATCCTAGCTGATGGGCTACAGCAACAGCAGCAATAACATTATGAGCCAGTCTTAATGATGGCAGCAGCATCTGAAAGTCCATCTGATGATCAATTAATCGAGCTGAGATGGTCATGCCCTGAATGTCTGCCTCGGCTTTGACAATTTGATAATCACAGGAGGGTTCCTGGCCAAAGGTTAATACCCTGCTACAAAGAGAACGGGCAATTTTAACCAGTTCAGGGTTATCACCGTTAACCAGGGCAAAACCTTCTTTCGCCAAGCCTTCAAGTATTTCGCATTTGGCTCGGATTATATTCTCTATAGTGCCCAGTGTCTCAAGATGAACAGGTTCCGCATTTATTATTACAGCCACAGTTGGCTTCGCTAGGCGGCTTAACCTGCCTATCTCCCCTCTTTGGCGCATAGCCATTTCCACCACGGCTGCTTGATGTTCTTCATTAAGTCTTAACAGGGTTAAAGGCAAACCAATATCATTGTTATAATTTCCCTGGGTTTTCAATGTATTATATGTAATGCCAAGACAGCTGGCTATTAAATCCTTGGTAGTAGTCTTACCGACGCTTCCGGTAATGGCTATTAACGGAATAGCAAAGTTGGTCCGCCAGCAGGCAGCTATTTTTTGCAGTCCCAGAAGAGTATCAGGTACTTTTATTAATCCTTTGCCCCGTAAAGATTCAGGGGTCCAGGTTTCATTTCTCTCCACAACCGCAGCCGCAGCACCTTTAGCAAAAGCCTGGGCAACATAATCATGCCCATCAAAATTCTCCCCCTTTAGAGCAACAAATAAACTTCCGGGAGAGATTAAACGGCTATCAGTGCTAATCCCATTCACTACAACCCGGTTATCTCCCATCAATTCACCATTTATCTGGCGGCAAATGGTATCAAGATCCAATCTCATAAATCAGGTCTTCCTTTCAATATCTCGGAAGCAACAACCCGATCATCAAAATCCAATACTTGGTCTTTTATGATTTGATAAGTTTCATGGCCTTTTCCTGCAATTACCACTAAATCACCTTTTTTGGCCAGGTAAAGGGCATGTTTTATCGCTTCCTTGCGGTCAATAATTATAGCATAACGAGAATTGGGAACCCTGTCCAGGCCGGGTACAATGTCTCTAATGATGTCCTTTGGATCTTCGGTGCGAGGGTTATCTGAAGTAATAACGCAGAAATCACTGTAACTAGCTGCTATCTTACCCATAATCGGCCTCTTGGATCGATCCCGGTCCCCTCCGCACCCGAAAACAGTAATCATCCGGTTTTGGGTTATGGCTCGCCCGGTCTTTAAGATATTTTCCAAACCGTCGGGAGTATGAGCATAATCAACCACTACAGTAAAGTCCTGCCCGCAATTGACCTGCTCAAAACGGCCAGGGACCCCCTGCACTTTTTTTAAGGCTCTTTTGATGGTGGCTATGCCAATTCCTTCCACTAGAGCAAAAGTAACGGCGGCCAGAGCATTATACACATTAAAAAGCCCAATTAGATTAATATCCAGGGAGAATTTTTGATTTTTATATTGAACAGTAAAATGGCTTCCCTGTAAACCAGTCTTTATATCGGTTGCCCGAACATCCGCATTATTTTTTATTCCATAAGTTGTAGAGGGAGCTTGGACTCTGCCCAAAAACTCGTTGGCATAAGCATCATCAGCATTTATAATAACCGAGTTATTATTTTGGTTGGAAATCATAGAAAAAAGCTTTTTTTTGGCTTCCAGGTATTTTTCCATAGTCTGATGATAATCAAGGTGATCCTGGGTTATATTAGTTAATATGGCGTAGTTAAAATCGATCCAGTCCACCCGGTTAAGATCAAGGGCGTGAGAAGACACTTCCATTACCACATAACTGGCCCGGTGAGAGAGATTGAGGCTCATAAATTCTTCAATTTCAACAGCTTCAGGTGTAGTATGCCCCATTTCCTTTTTGGTGTCGTCGATTTTGGCATACAGGGTACCCATTATTCCAGTTTTTTTCCCGGCTTCTTCTAGGATGCTTTTTATTAGATGAGTGGTGGTAGTTTTTCCGTTGGTACCGGTTACCCCTACTACCCGTAGGTGTTGGGAAGGGTTCTGATAATAATTGGAGGCTAAAATAGGCAGTACAGCTCTGCTGTTTTCAACCAAGATAAAGGTTGTGTTGGCACTTACAGGAACCTGTTTTTCCCCTAAGATGGCAACAGCCCCTTTTTCTAAAGCCTGCTCCACATAATCATGACCATCAGTTTTGAATCCGGCAATACATACAAAGAGAGACCCGGCACGTACTTTGCGGGAATCATAATAAATACCTGAAATATCAGTGTGCAGCGATCCGCTGGATAAACGGAAATCTACATTTTTTAATAAGTCTGCCAGTTGCATTTCCCTGCCTCCTCCTTTCCCACTTAATGAACCCACCTAGTCGGACTCAATATCATCCCCAACCGGCTGAAATTTGACCCGTATGCTGGAATTTAAAGCCACCACTTTTCCTGCCTCCGGTGATTGCTGGTAAGCCAGGCCATATCCCTCCGGTAACAGGTGCAATCCCAATTCCGAAAGAATTTTCGCCACCTCACGCATGGATTTTCCCTGCAAATCAGGAACCGTTACTTCTCCTTCTTCCCTATTCTCTTCAAAAGGAGATAAATATATTATAACCTCTGACCCTTTATTAAGCCTGGTATTAGGTTTGGGAGTTTGCTGCCACACCAAGCTGCCGCTGCCGCTTACCTTAGGTTTAAAACCCCTGCTGCTGATTTCTGCTGTTGCTTCTGTCAGAGGCAAATTGATCACATCGGGAACCACCATTTGTTGTGGTGTATCGTCTTCATCTATATCTTTATCCACTAAAACCGGCACTTCCAAATATTTCAGAGAATCCTTCATAATCTCCCGAAAAACTGGAGCAGCCACCCACCCCCCATAATATGGGTATCCCTGAGGAGCATCAACTACAACTATACAAGCCAGTTTAGGGTCATGAGCAGGCGCAAAACCAATAAATGATGCTACATATTCATTAGCCATATAACCCCCGGCCGGAGAGATTTTTTGTGCAGTCCCGGTTTTGCCTGCCACCCGGTAGCCCTCTATATAAGCATTTTTTCCGGTTCCATCCCTTACAACGCCTTCTAAAACCAGGCAAAGTTCATTGGCGGTCTTCTCTGACACAACCCTTCTTACTACTTCCGGTTTAATCTCTTTTATTATATTCCCCTCATTATCAATTATTTTATTAACTATATGAGGTTTCATTAGTTCACCCTGATTGGCTACTGCACATACGGCTGTGAGTAATTGAATAGGCGTAACCGCATTAGCCTGCCCCATAGACATGGTTCCCAGGTCAATCTGTTTGGCCCGGTCCTTAGGAACCAGAATCCCTGCAGCTTCTCCAGGAAGATCAATCCCGGTAGGTCTGCCAAATCCAAAATCATTAATATACTTGTAATAATTTTCTATGCCCAGTTCCAATCCGATATTAACGAAACCAGCATTACAGGAATTTTCTACCACCTCTTTAAATGTTTGGCTGCCGTGGGGGTTGGAATTATTACATCTGATAGTCTCCTTGCCAACCTTAACATATCCGGGGCAGAAGAATTGGCTGTCATTATTAACCACCTTTTCCTCAATAGCCATTGCAGCCGTAGTTATCTTCATAGTTGACCCAGGTTCATAAACATCGTTTATGGCAAAATTTCTCCGGTTTTTATCCGGATAATCACTAAAGTGATTAGGATCAAAAGTGGGACGGGAAGCCATAGCCAGAATTTCTCCTGTGGAGGGATCCATTACAATAGCAGCTGCAGCTTTGGCACCCCGCTCCTGAAAAACCTTATCCAGCTCTCTTTCAGTAATATACTGAATGGTTTCATCTAAAGTAAGTATAAGATTAGCCCCGTCTACAGGGGGTACAAAGCTATGAATGGCTTCGGGAATAGGCCGATTGGCTGCATCATGTTCAATAATTATACGCCCCTTGGTTCCGCCAACCAACTCATTATAATAATGATCTATACCTTCTAACCCGGTATTATCAACACCAGAAATCCCAAGAATATGGCTGGCCAATGTACCCTTGGGATAATACCGCCTGCTTTCTTCAGTCAGGCTAATCCCGGGCAGATCCATTTCCCTGATTTTTTGAGAAATTTCAGGTTCCACCTGTCTTACTATCCACTCGAAGGAACTTTGCCGGGTAATCCGCTGAAGCAGCTTTTCTTCATCCATATTAAGAACTTCAGCCAACTTGGCGGCGATCTCTTCTTCTTTCCCGGAATAAAGAACTTCCGCAGGAATAGCATAAATAGAATCAGCACTTATTGATAAAGCCAGTTCCTTTCCGTTACGGTCATATATGGTACCTCTTTTGGATTCCACAGGTACGTCTCGGGTCCGATTTTGCATGGCCTTTTCCGAAAGTTCGGCTCCTCTCACAAACTGCACCCAGAATATTCTTCCTATAAGAGAGAAAAATACCACAAAAAATAGCAAAAAAAGCGTTGCAATACGCTTTCTTACCACTAAAGCGGTGGTTTGCACTGCTGCCACCTCTTTTTATCGATTACTTATTGATGCCAGAAGCATCAAGTTGGAAAAGATTTTTTCCATGGGTTTCTCTTCTTTTTCAACGAGTCTATCTGTCACCTGTTGACCTTCCCTTTCGTATTCACCAGTAGCTGTTGCCAACTGGCAAACATATTCAAAGCTCTCGTTGGCCTTTACCATTCCTAATTCCGCCGTGGCAATCTGTTCAATCCGCTCCAGGGAACTGCTGGCTCCAATTTGATACTGCAACCTGAGGTTTACACTCTGAAGATTATTAACATCTTGTTGCAAGGCTACAATCTGGTATCCCAGGGTAGCCCCTTTAACACACAGAGTAACCAGCAAAACAGCGTAAATAAAGAGAAACACAGCCGCTTTGAAAAGAATGGCTTTGCCATATTGTTTTTTCCTGATAGTTCTTTTGATTATTCTTTGACTGGTTTGCGTTTTTGGTACTGATTGGTTTAAGTCCCTTGCGTAATCGTATCCCGCCTGTACCATACTATTCTGCCTCCCCCAAATGTAGAACTGCTTTTTTGGCTACTCTTAGCTTGGCGCTTCTCGCTCTTGGGTTTTCTTCACATTCAGTTTCATCAGCAACTATTGGCCTCCGAGTCAAGATTTCTAGTTCTGCACGATGGGAGCAAGTACATATGGGCATACCCGGAGGACATATACATTCTCTGGCTCGGTCTTTAAAAAATTCCTTTACCATACGGTCTTCCAATGAATGAAAAGTTATAATACATAACCTTCCCCCTGGCTTAAGGGCTGCAACAGCTTGAGGCAATACTTCTCTCAATGCCTCCAATTCGCTGTTGACAGCAATCCTAAGTGCCTGAAAGGTTTTACGCCCTGGATGTTTTTCCCTGGCATACTTGGCTGGTACAGAATTTTTGATTATCTCCACTAATTGCAGGGTTGAATCAATGCTGCCCTTATTTCTATACTGAACAATACCCCGGGCTATCCTTTTAGCAAATCTTTCCTCAGCATAATGGAAGAGTATATTGGCCAGGTCTTCCTCGGGATAGTGATTTACTATCTCCCATGCTGTCAGTGTCTGTTGCTGGTCCATGCGCATATCCAGCAATGCATCTTTATGATAACTAAAACCTCGTTCAGCAACATCTAATTGAAACGAAGATACCCCCAGGTCGATAAGAATACCTTCCACTTCCTGAACACCGTAGCTGTATAGTATTTCCCCCAGGTTTCTGAAATCACCATGAACAAACCTTATCCTGGGATTAGAAAATTGGTGCCGGGTGGCTTGAAGGACCTGATCATCCTTATCAATGGCAATGATTGAGGCATCTTCTCCTACAACCTCCAACAGCTTCTTAAGATGACCCCCTCCCCCCAGGGTGCAATCAACATAGGTTGCCTTTGGGTCTCCTGCCCAATAAGATATGGTCTTATCTAACAAAACAGGTTTATGCACTTAAATCTCCTGTACTAAATACCTAAGTCGACAAGGTTCTCCGCAATTTGTTCATAGGATAGCGAAGCTTTCTGGTTATATTCTGCCCACCGTTGTAGAGCCCATATTTCCAGCCGGGATCCTACGCCTATTATAACTATATCCCGGTCGATTTCAGCATACTCTTTAAGGTTGGATGGCAATACGGTTCTACCCTGTTTATCAATTTCAATTTCAGATGCTCCTGAGAAAAAAAAGCGCGCGAAGGAACGGACATCTGCTCTGGTAACCGGCAGAGATTGAAGCTTCTGTTCTAGCTTTTTCCATTCAGGCATGGAATATACAAAAATACAGTTATCCAGCCCTTTGGTCAGAACAAATCGTTCACCCAGTTCTTCACGAAACTTGGCGGGAATGGTTATTCTAGATTTGGCGTCCAGTGCGTGCTGGTATTCCCCCAGAAACATAAATAGGCCCTTTCTTTTTTACTGGTGGGATCATATCCCACTTTGCTCCACTTTACACCACATTATTCTCTTTGGCAATTACCTTTTCCTCTTTTTTGATAAAAAAAAAATACCGATTA